>NZ_JACYMK010000040.1:0-1055 GCF_020858135.1 Janthinobacterium sp. FW305-128
TGAGCGGTTCCGGTGTCCGGAGGCACTCTTCCAGCCTTCCTTCCTGGGTATGGAATCCTGTGGCATCCATGAGACCACATTCAATTCCATCATGAAGTGTGACGTTGACATCCGTAAAGACCTCTATGCCAACACAGTGCTGTCTGGTGGCACCACCATGTACCCAGGCATTGCTGACAGGATGCAGAAGGAGATTACTGCCCTGGCTCCTAGCACCATGAAGATCAAGATCATTGCTCCTCCTGAGCGCAAGTACTCTGTGTGGATCGGTGGCTCCATCCTGGCCTCGCTGTCCACCTTCCAGCAGATGTGGATCAGCAAGCAGGAGTATGACGAGTCCGGCCCCTCCATCGTCCACCGCAAATGCTTCTAGGCGGACTGTTACTGAGCTGCGTTTTACACCCTTTCTTTGACAAAACCTAACTTGCGCAGAAAAAAAAAAATGAGACATTTGGCATGGCTTTATTGTTTTTTTGTTTTTTGTTTTTGTTTTTTTTAAATTTTTTTTTTAAAAAGGTTTTTTTTTTTTTGTTTTGTTTTGGCGCTTTTGACTCAGGATTTAAAAACTGGAACGGTGAAGGCGACAGCAGTTGGTTGGAGCAAACATCCCCCAAAGTTCTACAAATGTGGCTGAGGACTTTGTACATTGTTGTGTTTTTTTTTTTTTTTGGTTTTGTCTTTTTTTAATAGTCATTCCAAGTATCCATGAAATAAGTGGTTACAGGAAGTCCCTCACCCTCCCAAAAGCCACCCCCACTCCTAAGAGGAGGATGGTCGCGTCCATGCCCTGAGTCCACCCCGGGGAAGGTGACAGCATTGCTTCTGTGTAAATTATGTACTGCAAAAATTTTTTTAAATCTTCCGCCTTAATACTTCATTTTTGTTTTTAATTTCTGAATGGTCAGCCATTGTGGCCTGCCCCTTTTTTTTGTCCCCCCAACTTGATGTATGAAGGCTTTGGTCTCCCTGGGAGTGGTTTGAGGTGTTGAGGCAGCCAGGGCTGGCCTGTACACTGACGTGAGACCGTTTTAATAAAAGTGCACACCTTACAAACA
>NZ_JACYMK010000041.1:0-287 GCF_020858135.1 Janthinobacterium sp. FW305-128
CAGGGACCATATCAACAATGGCAGCATCGCCAGACTTCAGGAACTTGGGGCCATCTTCCAGCTTCTTACCAGAACGACGATCGATCTTCTCTTTAAGCTCGGCAAACTTGCATGCTATGTGGGCCGTGTGGCAGTCCAGAACAGGGGCATAGCCAGCACTGATCTGGCCTGGATGGTTCAGGATAATCACCTGAGCAGTGAAGCCAGCTGCTTCCATTGGTGGGTCATTTTTGCTGTCCCCAGCAACATTGCCACGTCTAACGTCTTTGACAGACACGTTCTTTACG
>NZ_JACYMK010000042.1:0-914 GCF_020858135.1 Janthinobacterium sp. FW305-128
AGAAACGGTTTAATAACTTAGCGGAAATTTAGTCGACGCAGCAGCAACGAACCCATGGCCAGGTAAATCATATTTTCCGAAACATCAATGCGCTGCTCGTAGTCGCGCACCAAGCGCCGGTAACGCATCAGCCATGCAAACGTTCGCTCGACCACCCAGCGCCTGGGTTGAACAGCGAAACCTTGCTGCCCTTGCAGGCGCCGCACGACTTCCACCGTGAAGTCAAGAAACGCAGCCTTGTCCATCAACTGTTTGCGGTCATATGCCGCATCCCCAAACAGATGCTTCACCCATGGCCAGCGTTTAATCAGGCCGTCGAGCACCATCTGAGCACCAGTGGAGTCGGCAATATCGGCTGGGGTCAGGTTCATCGCCAGTAAGCGACCGTCCGTGTCGACCGCGATATGGCGTTTGCGCCCGCTGAGTTTCTTGTGGGCGTCATAGCCTCTCGTTCGTGCCCCTGGCGCTTTCACGCTCTGGCTATCGACAACACCGGCACTCGGCAGCACCTCCCGTTCATTGCACATACGATCGAGCATCAGCGCCAAGTCATGAATGGTACGAAACAGCATGCGCCGCATCAGCCGCCGAAACCAGTAATAAACCGTCTGATACGGCGGGAAATCATTTGGCAGCATGCGCCACTCGCATCCGGACCGTACCATGTAACGCAGCGCATTGATCACCGTGCGCAAATCCGTTTTGCGAGGTCTTCCCGTCTTCGCTTGCCTTGGCAGCAGCGGTGCGATCAGACGCCACTCTTCATCTTTCAGATCTGTGGGATAGCCACGTTTAAGTGCCGTCCTCACCTGCTGATGCCGGCTTCGATTCTCTTGCGTCCACATCGTCAATCACTCCAAAACATCAAAGATGCTTTGACCTGAAAGTTGCTATAAAGTTTTTAAACCGTTACT
>NZ_JACYMK010000043.1:0-866 GCF_020858135.1 Janthinobacterium sp. FW305-128
TTTGCCGACAAGAATGCCGGCAACGGCAAAACCGTGACCGTGAGCGGCGGCCAGCTGGGCGACGGCACGGGCCTGGCGGCCAACTACAGCGTGAATGCGCCGGCCAGCGTGACGGCGGCCATTACGACGAAGGCGCTCAGTATCACGGGCGTGTCGGCCGCGAATAAAATCTATGACGGCGGCACGGCAGCCACGCTGACTGGCGGCACGCTGTCGGGCCTGGTCGGCAACGAAACCCTGGCACTGGGCGCACTGACAGGCGCATTTGCCGACAAGAATGCCGGCAACGGCAAAACCGTGACCGTGAGCGGCGGCCAGCTGGGTGACGGCACGGGCCTGGCGGCCAACTACAGTGTCACTGCACCGGCCAGCGTGACGGCGGCCATTACGCCGAAGGCGCTCAGTATCACGGGCGTGTCGGCCGCGAATAAAATCTATGACGGCGGCACGGCGGCTACGCTGAGCGGCGGCACGCTGTCGGGCCTCGTCGGCAACGAAACCGTGACGCTGGGCGCATTGACGGGCACGTTTGCCGACAAGAATTCCGGCAGCGGCAAAACCGTGACCGTCAGCGGCGGCCAGCTGGGCGACGGCACGGGCCTGGCGGCGAACTACAGCGTGAGCGCGCCGGCCAGCGTGACGGCGGCCATTACGCCGAAGGCGCTCAGCATCACGGGCGTGTCGGCTGCGAATAAAATCTATGACGGCGGCACGGCGGCCACGCTGACTGGCGGCACGCTGTCTGGCCTCGTCGGCAACGAGACGCTCGCCTTGGGCGCATTGACAGGGGCGTTTGCCGACAAGAATGCCGGCAACGGCAAAACCGTGACCGTGAGCGGCGGCCAGCTGGGCGACGGCACGGGCCT
>NZ_JACYMK010000005.1:0-360384 GCF_020858135.1 Janthinobacterium sp. FW305-128
GGCATTCGGCGTGCTCAGGTCGGGAAAAATATTTGATCCGGCCTTGCACGCCGCTTGACGGGGATAACAGTATCTACGTGAGCCATGGTTTCAGCCGATCAGCTTCAAGCCCGGCGGCAGCGCCTCGCCCAGCATGCGCCGGGTAGCTGTTTCATCCAGCTGTGTCACTTCGCTGACCATCGTTTGCCACAGGGGCGGGGCGCCCACGGCTTTCAGGCGGACGAGGATGGTGGCCCGCAGGTCGTCGCCGATGTCGCGCGAGCGGTCGCCCGTCATGCGCGCCAGGTGGGCGGCGGCAAACGCCGCCGGTTCCACTTTTTTCCAGTCCAGCGCCAGCAGCATCGTGAGCCATTCGGCCACGATGGCGCTGTCGACCACTTCGTGCGCGCTGCCGTGGAAGGGCTGGCGCGCGCCGACCCTGGCCAGCGCCCACAGGGTATTTGTGTCCGCCGCTTCGCCCCTTTTATCGGCCTTTTGCAGGCGCTTGATCAGCCAGGCGCCCACTTCGGCCTTGTAGGCGCCGGGGATGCGCTCGAGCGATGCGCCCAGGCGCAGCATGTCGTCGTCGCTGCCGTTCACGAGGGTGACGGGGCGGCTGCCGCGCTGGGCCGCATCGGCTTGCAGGTTGAAAGCGAAGTCGTCGAGCAGGCGCAGCTGCTGCTCCGAACTCAAGCCGCCGGCGACCCTGCGCCACAGGGTCCACCATTCGGCGCACACCTGGTTGTCCTTGTGATGCTGGACGCCCGCGTCGAACAGGGCCCACAACTGCTCGATGCGCCACGGGTCGAGCGCATCGCCATAACCGGGCCGCAAACAGTAGCCGGCCAGATTCAGCCACACCCGCTCATGCTCGGCGGAGCGGCGCCGGCCACGGGCGCGCAGCATCAGGGCGTCGAACAGCTGGCGCAGCAAGGGCGTATCCCAGCTTTCGCGCCCGCCCAGTCCCCGTTCCAGGTGCTGGCGCAGCTGGCGCACTTCCTTGGTCTCGACCTTTTGCGCCTTGCCGCCGAAGATGCGCTCGATCTTCTCGGCCGCTTCCTTCACGCGCGGCGGCACGCTGGACGTGTCGGCCTGCGTTTCCTCCTCGCCACGCAACTGGAATTCCAGCAGCCACCGCTGGTCGGCATCGGCTTCGGCCACGCAGTGCACTTCCAAGGTGCCCACTTCCGTCATCACGGTGGCCAGCTGCACGGTGATCTCGCGCTTGTCATTGCCGTCGCTGGCGTGCAGCACGCTGGCCAGCGGCGGCAGGCGCAAGTATTCTCCGGCGTTCAGGTCGACGATCTCGCCCAACTTGGGCGGCGTGCCCGACTCAAAGAGGGAAGTGGCCAGGTGGAAGCGCACGGGCCGGCCCAGGCGCAGCGCGAACAGGCGCTCCGTCAGGCGGATTTCCTCGCCGCTGGCGCTGCCGCGCGGCAGGATGCACACGGCGCGATGGTCCTTGCCCGCCTCGCCCAGCACGAGGAAATAGCTGCGCGGCGAGCCGCCGCCGATGCGCGGCGCCTGGCCGCGCCGGGCCAGCGCGTAGGCGACGGCGCCACGGGCCACGGCCACGTCGGGGTTATCGTTGTGCAGGATGGTGAGGGGCTGACCCCGCCAGTGCGCCAGCGTCTCGGCCAGGCGGCGCGCCAGCGCGTCGGCGCGGAACACGCCGCCATTGAGCAGCAGGGTGTCGGGCAGTGCCCCTTGATGCTGTTGCAAAAAGCTGGCCAGGTGGCGCGTGATGGCCGCGTCCTGCGCATACGGCAGGCCGAATGCGACGATGCCGGCACGGCCTTTTTTTGCCGTGTCGCCCAGTTCCACCTTCGGAAAGAAGCCGTCGACCACCATGGCCGCAACTTCCTCGCGCGTGACGTCGGCGGAACGGCTGCCGCCGATCAAACGCGATCCCGCGCCCAGCAGGGTCACGGTGACGCTCTCGGGCGCGTCGCTCGACAGCAGCAATTCCTTGGCGGCGCGGCAGCGCTCCATCAGTTGCGACAAGCGCGCGGCGGACAGCTTCATGCCGCCTTCGCTGCCTGCGGCCATGCGCGTTTCCACCAGGTGGGCCAGCGCCAGGTCCATATTGTCGCCGCCGAGGATCAGGTGGTTACCCACGCTGCTACGCGTGAGCTGCGGTGCGCCGTCGGCAAAATCCACGTCGATCAGGCTGAAATCGGTGGTGCCGCCGCCCACGTCGCACACCAGAATGCGGCGCGTATTGGACAAGTCTGCGCGCAGGGTGGCGCGCCGGCGGTGCAGGTAGTCATAAAAGGCGGCCTGCGGCTCTTCCACCAGGCGCAAGGTGGGCAAGCCCGCCATGCGCGCCGCTTCCAGGGTGAGTGCGCGCGCACCCTCGTCGAACGAGGCGGGGATGGTCAGCACCAGTTCCTGCTCTTCGAGGGGCGCCTGCGGGAAGCGGTGATTCCACGCGGCGCGCACGTAGGCGAGGTAGCTGGCGCTGGCCGCCACGGGCGAGACCTTGGCCACGTCGGCATCGGCGCCCCACGGCAAAATCGGCGCCTGGCGGTCCACGTTTGCATGCGACAGCCAGCTCTTTGCGCTGGTGACCAGCCGGCCCGGCACCTGGGCGCCGAGCTGACGCGCCAGTACGCCCAGCACGGCATGTTCCACCTCCTGCTGGGGCCACGGCAGCTGCAAATCGCCCGCCGCCAGTTCGCCGGCGGCGGGGTGGTAGCGCAAGGAGGGCAGCAGGGGGCGTGCGCCCACTTCGCCGGGCGCGACCAGCTGCTCGATGGCGAACAGCTCGATGTCCGCCTGCCCATCTGCCGCTTTGGCCGCATTGGCGTACGCCACCACCGTGTTGGTGGTGCCCAGGTCGATGCCGACCAGGAAGGCCGGCTTGCCCGCAGCCTTGCCCATGGCGCTTATTGCGGCGTGCCGCGCACGTCGAATTCCACCTTCCAGCGCTCGGCGCCGTCAGGGGAAACGGCCAGCAGCTCCAGGGTGCCCGCTTCCGTGACTCTGGCGTGCAGCTTGACCTGCACGACGTCGCCGGCCTGACGGCCTTCGGCGGACAGCGTCGCCTGGATTTCGTTCAGCTCCTGCAATTCATCGGGACCCCAGAAGTCGAGCAAATCGCCGATCTGGTCGTTGCGGCGCGTGGACGAGGCGAAGAAGCGGAAATGCACGGGTTCGCCCACGACGAGGCCGAATTGCTGGCCCGGCAGTTCCAGTTCGCTGCCTTCTTCCATGCCGAACGGCGCCACGCACAGGGCCTGGATCGGCGGTTCCATGCCGGGGATGGCGGGCATGGCCGATTCGATGGCCACATAAAAGGCGCTGGCCGTGCCGCCGCGGATGCGCACGCCGTGGCCGCGCCGTACGTAGCTGTAGTAGGCCGCGCCACGGGCGACGGCCAGGTCCAGGTCGGCCCCGGCCAGCATGCGCGCCGGTTCCGCGCCTTCCATGTACAGCCAGTCGTTGACGGTGGCCATGATGCGCTGCACCAGCAAGTCGGACTTGAAGACGCCGCCGTTGAACAGCACGGCCGTCGGATGCAAGAAGCTGGCGCCTTGCGCCTGGCGGCCGGCAAAGCCTTCCAGTTCGGCCGTTGCTGCCACTTGCCGGCCCAGGAAGGCGGCCAGGTGGCGCGTGATGGCCGCGTCCTGCGCATACGGCAAGCCCAGTTGCGTCAGGCCGGCGCGCGTGCGCACGGCGGGGCGGCTCGATGCTTCCACCTGCGGGAAGAAGCCGTCGAGAATGAAGGTGGACACTTCCGCGCGCGTCAGTTCCGTGCGGATGGAGCCGCCGATCAGCTTCGAACCGCGGCTCGGCACGACGATCGGTGCCACATCGAGGCCGCTGTCGGCCAGCAGGCTTTCCTTGGCGCTGCGGCAGCCGTAGGTCAGCGCGCGCATTTGCCAGGCATCGAGTTGGGTGCCGTTGGCGGCCAGCTTGCGCGCCACCAGATGGGCCAGGGCCAGGTCCATATTGTCGCCGCCAAGCAGGATGTGCTCGCCGACGGCCACGCGGTGCGGTTCCAGCACGCCGTCGCGCTCGAGCACGGCGATCAGCGAAAAGTCGCTGGTGCCGCCGCCCACGTCGACCACTAAAATGATGTCGCCCGGCTTGACTTCCTTGCGCCAGCGGCCTTCGCTGGTCTGTATCCAGCTGTACAGTGCCGCCTGCGGCTCTTCCAGCAGGGTCAGCGAGGTGTAGCCGGCCGCCTGCGCCGCTTCCATCGTCAGCTCGCGCGCGGCAGGGTCGAACGAGGCGGGTATCGTCACCGTGATTTCCTGCTCGGCGAACGGCGCTTGCGGGTGGGCGTTGTCCCAGGCCTGGCGCAAATGCGTCAGGTAGCGCGTGGCGGCCGTGATCGGCGAAATGCGCGCCACTTCGGCTGGCGCGTCGTTCGGCAGGATAGCTGCGCGGCGGTCCACGCCCGGGTGGCACAGCCAGCTTTTCGCGCTCGACACCAGACGGATCGGCGTGGTGGCGCCGCGGCTGCGGGCCATTTCGCCCACGACAAACGGCGCTTCGGCTGCCTCGGTGACCCAGGGCAGGGCCAGGTCGCCCGCCGCCACTTCGTCGGCGTGCGGCAGGTAGACGAAGGAGGGCAACAGCGGCAATTCCTCGACGGTGCCCGGTGCCGACAGCTGCGGCACTTTCAGCACGCCGTGGCTGGACTTTTCGCCGTCGCTCTCGACCAGGTTCACATATGACAGGGCGCTGTGGGTGGTGCCCAGGTCGATGCCGATGGCGTAGCGCGGGGTGTTGTTGGCTTGATCGCTCACAGTTCCACCTCGGCTGGCGCCAGGATGGCGGCGTCGTGTTGCTCGCTCAGTTTCGGCAGGCGCACGCTCGAGGCGCGCCAGCCGCGGTGGCTCAGGGTGCCCGTGAACGGCGCCGAGCCGACCACGTTGCCCGTCAGGCGCACGCTGGCCGAGTCAAAGCCTTCCTGCAGCACGATGCGGCTGCCCTCGGCTTCCTGGCGCACGGCGTCGATGGTGAAGTATTCGCGCATGACCTTGGCGCAGCCTTCATGCACGACGCGGGCGGCCGCGCCGATGTCGGCATCTGCATGGCTGCCCAGGTTTTCCTGGGTAAAGTCGATCAAGCGCGCTTCGCGTTGCAGCAGGGCCAGCAATTGCAGGGCCGCGTCCGGCGTCGCTTCCTTCAAGATGACGGGGGCGGCGGCCGGCACGGGGGCTGGCGCCGGGGCCGGGGCCACTGGCGCCACAGGGGCGACCTCGGGCAGCGACAGCTTTTCCACGCGGGCCGCATAGGCGGCGTCCGACAGGGTGCTGAAGAAGGCGCCGAAGGCCAGCGGGACACGGCGCCAGAACGATGGGTGGGACGATGAGGTGCTCATAGGGAACTCGTTTCTCTGATCTGTAGGGAGGCGTCGGCGGCGCGCCCGGTGGCGGGGCCGCTTCGCAGGGTAGTGCATGTGCCGCGCCAATATGGCCGGCTGCGTTTGCCCGCATGATACCAGCTACCGGGCCGGCGCCAAAGTCACCGGCCCCCGCGCAGCGAGCCTGAGGCGTGGATTTTCTTTGTTCCTGCGCAAAGAAACGCTGAATGTTGCGCCGCTTCGACTAAAATCGCGCATTATCTTTTCGCATTGCCTTTATGCCATGTCTACCGACTTTTCCCCCGACTTTTCCATATATCTAGCCAGCAGCCTGTATATCGATAGCGATCATCCGGCCGTGCGTGCCAAGGCGGCCGAACTGGCGGCAGGCGCCGTAGGCGACGCCGCCATCGCGGCCCGCTGCTTTGCCTTCGTGCGCGACGAAGTCGCCCACAGCTGGGACTACCAGCGCAATCCCGTCACCTGCCGCGCGTCCGACGTCTTGCAACACGGCACGGGCTATTGCTATGCGAAGAGCCATCTGCTGGCCGCGCTGCTGCGCGCCAACGGCATCCCCGCTGGCCTGTGCTACCAGCGCCTGGCCGTGGGGGAAGCGGGCCCGCCGTTTTGCCTGCATGGCTTGAACGCCGTGTATCTGCAGGACTTTGGCTGGTACCGCATCGATGCGCGTGGCAACAAGCCTGGCGTCTCGGCCGCCTTCGCGCCGCCGCAGGAGCAACTGGCCTTTCCCGTGCTGGCGCCGGAAGAGCGCGACTTGCCGGAAATCTGGCCGGCACCGTTGCCGCAGGTGATCGCATCGCTGACCGGCCATGCGACCGTGCAGGATGTGGCCGCGCACTTGCCCGATATCGAATTGTTGCCGCTGCAAAAATAATCTCAAGAAAGAAATCATGAAAAAAGTGTATGTTGGTCTGTTCGGCCTGATGTTACTGGCCGGTTGCGGCGGCAAGGGCGAGAGCGGCGGGCAATCGAGCGCCGCGCGTCTCGACGGCAAGGAAAAAGGCAGCGAGTTTCTTGCCTATGAACACAATGTCAGCGTCGATACGAGCGAGGCGCAAGTGCGGCCCTTGTATGAAAAAGTGGTCGCCGCCTGCAAGGCCGATACGGAAACCGGCTGTTTGCTGCTCGATTCGAGCCTCGACAGCGGCCGCTACGTTCATGCGCGCATCAGCATGCGTGCCAAGCCGGCCGGCATCAAAAAGCTCGTCGCGCTGGTCGCGGCCGAAGGCGACGTCACCAGCCAGGGCACCAAGGTGGAAGACCTGGGCCGTCCCGTGCTCGACAGCAAGAAGCGCCTGGAGATGCTGAAACAGTACCAGGCGCAGTTGCAAGACCTGGAAAAGCGCTCTGGCGCGAATGTCGATGCGCTGATCAAGGTGACCAAGGAACTGGCCACCGTGCAAGTGGAGCTGGAGCAGGCGACGGCGGCCAATGCGCTGTTGATGCAGCGCATCGACACGGACTTGCTGAACGTAATGATCAGCGCTGAAGGCAAGCAATCGTTCTGGCGCCCCGTCAAGCGTGCGCTGGGCAATTTCACGGACAACCTGTCGGAAGGCGTGGCCAACGCCATCACGGCCATGGCTTACATCCTGCCGTGGCTGATCGCTTTCGTGCTGCTGTTCCCGCTGGGCCGCAAGGGCTGGCGCCGCTTGAGAGGCTTGCCGCGCAAGGATTAAAGCCTCCGGCGCACCGTTTTACGGCAATTTGAAACCTGGCTGCACAGTCCTTGTGCAGCCAGGTTTTTTTTCGTGCGGCGAGCGCCGCGTGCACCATGGCGGACAGATGTAGGCGCTGGCACGCATTCTGCTTTAACAACATGGCAGGCCCAGCTCGACCCCACGAACCCATCACAGGAGTCCCCATGTCACGACGCATCATCCTGAAAGCGGCCGCCGCCGGCGCATTCGCCCTGGCCACGTCCACTTATATGCAGGCAGCCCTGGCCGCCGATACGATCAAGGTCGGCATCTTGCACTCCCTGTCGGGCACCATGGCCATCTCCGAAACATCGCTCAAGGATGTGGCGCTGATGACGATTGCCGAGATCAATGCCAAAGGCGGCGTGCTGGGCAAGAAGCTGGAAGCCGTCGTCGTCGACCCGGCGTCGAACTGGCCTTTGTTCGCGGAAAAAGCGAGACAACTGGTGGCGCAGGATAAGGTGGCCGTGGTGTTCGGCTGCTGGACGTCCGTGTCGCGCAAGTCGGTTTTGCCCGTGTTCAAGGAACTCAACAGTCTGCTGTTTTACCCCGTGCAATACGAGGGCGAGGAGCTGGAAAAGAATGTGTTTTATACGGGCGCCGCGCCCAACCAGCAGGCGATCCCCGCCGTCGAATACCTGATGAGCACAGATGGCGGCGGGGCCAAGCGCTTCGTGCTGCTGGGCACGGATTACGTGTATCCGCGCACCACCAACAAGATCCTGCGCGCCTTCCTGAAAAGCAAGGGAGTCAAGGATAGCGATATCAGCGAGGTCTATACGCCGTTCGGCCATGCCGACTATCAAACCATCGTCGCCAATATCAAGAAGTTTTCCACGGGCGGCAAGACGGCCGTCATTTCCACCATCAATGGCGATTCCAACGTGCCGTTCTACAAGGAACTGGGCAATGCGGGCTTGAAAGCGACGGACGTGCCCGTCGTCGCGTTTTCCGTGGGCGAGGAAGAGCTGCGCGGCATCGATACCAAACCCTTGCTCGGTCACCTGGCGGCGTGGAATTACTTTGAATCCGTCAAGAACCCCGTGAATACCGCTTTCATCAAGCAGTGGAAGGCGTACGCCGTGGCGCAAAAACTGCCGAACGCGGATTCGGTGGTGACGAACGACCCGATGGAAGCGACCTATGTGGGCATCCACATGTGGGCGCAAGCCGTGGAAAAGGCGAAATCGACGGACACGGACAAGGTGATCGCCGCCATGGCGGGCCAGAGCGTCAAGGCGCCATCGGGCTTCACCCTGACCATGGATGCAACGAACCACCACTTGCACAAGCCCGTGATGATCGGCGAGATCAAGGCCGATGGGCAATTCAATGTCGTGTGGAAAACCAAGGAACCGATACGCGCCCAGCCGTGGAGCCCGTTTATCAAGGGCAATGAGGGCAAGCAGAAGCTGTAAAAAGCTTGCGCGTCGATTCGTCGCCGCAACCCCAGGCAAAGAGCTGGGGTCAGACCCGGCGGGTCTGACCCCTGTCCTTGTCTTTGGGGGAAGGATACCTATCAAGACATCGGCTTTACTACATGGAATCCATGCACATGCAGCTTCTCCCCAAACTGCTGGTCCTCGCCTGCCTGTTGCTATCCTCGCTGGCGCAGGCCGCCATCTCTCCCGACCTGCTCAAGCCGCTGGCCGGCGACGATCCCGACGCCAGGGTCGCCGCCGTGGCGCAGATCGCCGCCCTGGCCACGCCCGAGGCTGCCAAGGTGCTGCAAGCGCTGCAGGACGACGCCTTGTACGCCGCGCCCGACGGCAAGGTGTACATCGTTGACGGCGAGCAGGCGGTTGACCCGGCAATTGGCCGGAACGTGCCGATGCCCGACGGCATCGACGGCGTGATGGTCAACAACCGCTTGCGCGCGGCTGTGGCAGGCGCCTTGTCGGGTTTGCAGCTGCTGGCGCCGGAGCGCAGCGCCCGCCTGGCCGCCGCGCAAGCCTTGCAAAAGGCGGTCGACCCCGCGCAGCTTCCGTTGATCCGCACCGCGCTGGCGCGGGAAAGCGACGCTGAAATTCAACAACTATTGCAAGTGCTGATCGCCAGCGCCAACCTGCATGCACCCGACGCCGCCACGCGCAAGGCCGCCGTGCAGGCGCTGGCGGGCAGCAGCGATGCGCGCCTGCTGCCGGTGCTGCAAGCCATGCTGGAGCAGGGCGGCGAACCCGACGAAGCCGTGCAGCTGGCCGCCATCGACACCATGCGCCAGATCAAGGGACGAGTGTCGCGCATGGAATTGGCCGGCAATGTGTTTTACGGCATCTCGCTGGGCAGCGTGCTGCTGTTGGCCGCGCTGGGCCTGGCCATCACCTTCGGCCTGATGGGCATCATCAATATGGCGCATGGCGAATTGCTGATGATAGGCGCTTACACGACCTATCTGTGCCAGCTGTTTTTCCGCACCTATCTGCCTGGCCTGCAGGATGCGTATCTGCTGGCCGCCTTGCCGGCCGCCTTTGTCGTCGCGGGACTGGTGGGCGTGGCACTGGAACGCACGGTGATCCGCTGGTTGTACGGGCGGCCGCTGGAAACCCTGCTGGCCACCTGGGGCATCAGCCTGATCCTCATGCAGCTGGTCCGCACGATATTCGGCGCGCAAAACGTGGAAGTGGCCAATCCGGCCTGGATGTCGGGCGGCGTGACGGTACTGGGCGGCCTCGTGCTGCCGTACAACCGGCTGGCCATCATCGTCTTCGCCGTCGTCGTCGTCGTGGCCGTGTGGCTGATCCTCAACAAGACACGCCTGGGCCTGTTCGTGCGGGCCGTCACGCAAAACCGCCGCATGGCCGATTGCGTGGGCGTGGCCACGGGCAAGGTCGACATGCTCACGTTCGGCCTCGGTTCCGGAATCGCCGGGCTCGGCGGCGTGGCCCTGTCGCAGCTGGGTAATGTGGGGCCGGACCTGGGCCAAAGCTATATCGTCGATTCCTTCATGGTGGTGGTGCTGGGCGGCGTGGGCCAGCTGGCCGGCACCGTGATCGCCGCGCTGGGCCTGGGCGAAGTCAACAAATTCCTCGAACCGGTGGCCGGCGCCGTGCTGGCGAAGATCGCCATTCTCGTGTTCATCATCATTTTCATCCAGCGCCGGCCGCAGGGCCTGTTTGCCATGAAGGGACGCAGCGTCGAATGATTACCTCCTACCCGATCAAACAGGGCCTGTTCACGCGGCCCGTGTGGATGGCGATTGCCGCCTGCAGCGTGCTGGCGGCGCTGTTGCCGATTTTTAATCTGGCGTTTGCCGAAGGCCATGCCTTGCATGTGTCCGCCTACACGGTTGCGCTGGTGGGCAAGTTCATGTGCTACGCGCTGGCCGCGCTGGCGCTGGACCTCGTCTGGGGCTATACGGGTATCTTGTCACTAGGACACGGCGTGTTCTTTGCCCTGGGCGCGTATGCGCACGGCATGTATCTGATGCGCGCCATCGGCGACCAGGGCCAGTACCGCAGCAGCTTGCCCGACTTCATGGTCTTTCTCGACTGGAAGACCTACCCGTGGTACTGGGCCTTCACGGAACACTTCTGGTATTGCATGGCCCTCGTCGTGCTGGTGCCGGGCGTGCTGGCCTTCGTCTTCGGTTATTTCGCGTTTCGTTCGCGCATCAAGGGCGTGTATTTTTCCATCATCACGCAAGCGATGACGTATGCCTTCATGCTCTTGTTCTTCCGTAATGACACCGGCTTTGGCGGCAACAACGGTTTCACGGATTTCAAGACGATATTGGGCCACAGCATCACGGCGCCCGCCACCCGGGCCGTGCTGTTCCTGCTGACCCTGGCCTTCCTGCTGGCGGCCTTGATCGGTGCGCGCGCCATCGTCCGCTCGAAGCTGGGCAGGGTGCTGCAGGGCGTGCGCGACAGCGAGGCGCGGCTGATGTTCCTTGGCTACAACCCGCTGTGGTTCAAGCTGTTCGTCTGGACCTTGTCGGCCGTGCTGTGCGGCATCGCCGGCGCCCTGTACGTGCCCCAGGTGGGCATCATCAACCCGTCCGAAATGTCGCCCGCCAACTCCATCGAGATGGTCGTGTGGGTGGCGGTGGGCGGGCGCGGTACCTTGCTCGGTCCGATTCTGGGTGCGTTTACCGTGAACGGCTTGAAAAGCTGGTTCACGGCCGTCCTGCCGGAATTGTGGCTGTTCGCGCTGGGTTTGCTGTTCATCGGCGTCACCCTGTTCATGCAGCAGGGCATGCTCGGTGTGTTGAACAAGCTCAAACTTAAAAAAGTCGCCATCGTGGCAGAGGAGGCCGCATGAGCATCCGCATGTTGCCCGGCATGGCCGGCACCGAGGCTGGCCCCACGTATGCGCGCGTAAAAGGCGAGGGCGTCGATACGACGCATGGCGCGATTCTGTATCTGGAAGACATCAGCGTGTCGTTCGACGGTTTCAAGGCCATCAACAAGCTGAGTCTCGATATTTCCGTGGGCGAGTTGCGCTGCATTATCGGCCCGAATGGCGCGGGCAAGACGACGATGATGGATGTGATCACCGGCAAGACGCGGCCTACGTCCGGCACGGCCTGGTTTGGCCAGACCATGAATCTGGCCACCATGACGGAAGCGCAAATCGCCCATGCGGGCATCGGCCGCAAGTTCCAGCGCCCCACCGTATTCGAGCAGCACACGGTGTTCGACAACCTGGAACTGGCGATGAAGATGGACAAGCGCGTGGCGCCCACCCTGTTTGCGCGCTTGTCTTCCGAGCAGGAAGGCAGGATCGAATCGGTCTTGCGCCTGATCCGCTTGAACGGCCACGAAGCGCGGCCGGCCGGTTTGCTGTCGCACGGGCAAAAGCAATGGCTGGAAATCGGCATGCTCCTGATGCAGGAGCCGCAGCTGATTTTATTGGATGAACCCGTGGCCGGCATGTCGGATGCGGAAACGGCGCGCACGGCGGAACTCCTCAATGAATTGCGCGGCAAGCATTCGATCATGGTCGTCGAGCACGACATGGGTTTCGTCACGGAGATCGCTCAGCAAGGCATCGTTACCGTGCTGCATGAAGGTGCCGTGCTGGCGCAGGGGCGCATGGACGAAGTGCAAGCCGACGAGAGAGTCATCGAAGTCTATCTGGGAAGATAATAAGGGGAGATCGCAGGCCATGCTCGAAGTGCAACAATTAAATCAATACTATGGCTCCTCGCACACATTGCGCGGCATCGACCTGTCGGCGCGCAAGGGCGAATGCCTGGCCTTGCTAGGGCGTAATGGCGTGGGCAAGACGACCTTGCTCAAATGCCTGATGGGCGTGCTGCCCGTGGCGCAGGGCAAGGTGGTGTTCCAGGGGCGCGATATCACGAAGCTGGCGCCGCATGCGCGCGCCAGGCTGGGCATGGCCTACGTGCCGCAGGGGCGCGACATCTTTGCGCGCCTGACGGTCGAGGAAAACTTGCTGATGGGCATGGCGGTGAAGCGGGGCAGGCTGGCCTCGCGCATTGATCCCCACGTGTATGAGCTGTTTCCCGTGCTCAAGGAGATGCTGGAGCGACGCGGCGGCGATTTGTCCGGCGGGCAACAGCAGCAACTGGCCATCGCCCGCGCCCTGTTGGCCGAGCCGCAATTGATCATCTTTGACGAGCCGACGGAGGGTATCCAGCCCTCCGTCATCAAGGATATCGGCAGGGTCATTTCCTTGTTGAAACAGCGGGGCGACATGGCCATCGTGCTGTGCGAACAGTATTTCGATTTCGCCCGCGAACTGGCCGACGAGTTCATCGTGCTGTCGCGCGGCAGCGTGGTGGCCAGCGGAGTGGCGGCGCAGATGGATGGCGATGAGGTGAAGCGGCACCTGGCCGTGTAAGGTCAGACGAGCTGGAACCAGCCCAGCACGGCGCCGGCCGCCAGCAGCCACAATAAATGGATCTTCGTGCGCCAGATGATCAGGCCGGCCACGATGGACAGGCTCCACAGGGGCCAGTCGGTGCGGATGTCATGGTTGGCGCCGCCCAGGATCATGCCCGTGGAAATCAGGAGGGCGACGACGATGGGCGCCATGCCTTGCTTGAAGGCGCGCACGGGGCGCAGGTCGCGGTTGCGGTAGCCCCACTGGGCCGCCACGTAGGTGAGGGTGGTGCTGGGCAGCATGATGCCCACCATCGTGATGAACACGCCGAGATAGGCGGCCGTGTAGCTGCCCGCATTCATGCCCACGTTCCAGCCCATCAGGGCGACGAACAGCACATTGGGGCCGGGAGCGGCCTGGGCGATGGCGATCGACTCGTTGAATTGCGCCTGCGTCAGCCAGCCATGCTGTTCGACGAGGAAGCGGTGCATTTCGGAAGTGGTGGAAATGGCGCCGCCGATCGACATCAGCGACAGCATCAGGTAGTGGCCGAACAGGTTCAGCCAGTCGCCCGCGCTTAACACCAGTTGCAGGGGCGGATTCATCTGGACAGCTTTCGATAGGTGAGCAGGCAGCCGATGCCGCCCAGACCCAGCAGGATGTACAGCAGGGGCCAGCGCAGCACGGCCACCATCAGCACGCCCAGCACGGTGATGGACAAGGTCAGCCACAGGGGCAGCGGATGCCTGGCCAGCGCAGTCGCCAGCTTCACGCCCGTGGCGGCGATCATGCCGGCCGAGACGGCGGCCATGCCGCGCAGTGCGCCCACCATCTGCGGATTGTCGCCAAAGCGCGTGTACAGCACGCCCAGCACAAGCACGATGACGAGCGGGGCGGTCAGCATGCCGGCCAGCGCCGTCAGCGCGCCTTTCAAACCGAAATAGCGCCCGCCCACCATCAGCGACAGGTTGACGACATTCGGCCCGGGCATGATCTGCGCCACGGCCCAGTCCTCGAGGAATTCCTCCTGCGTCAGCCAGCGCTTGCGCTCGACCATCTCGCGCTGGATCACGGCCAGCACGCCGCCAAAGCCTTGCAGGGCCAGCCAGGTGAACGAAAAGAACAGGTCGGCAAGCGAGGCCGGTTCCGGACGGGGCTGGTCGGGTTGGGGAGTGGATGAGGCGGCGGGCATGCACGATTATGGCCGTGCCTGCTCCGCCTTGTCCATGCCTATCTCCATGCCGTCTAGCCGCCGCCCACGCCGGCGATGACCACGCCCGTGCCGCCGCACATGACGCAAGGCTGGCCATTGTCCGTGTTGCCCCTGCCCATGCAATGCGTGCAGACGTTTTCTCCCGTGCCGGGCGTGCCGGGCGGGGCGATGTCGCCAGGATGTTGCTCAGAATCCGGTGTTGTATTCATGTCGTGTCTCCTTTGCATGCAGGGCGGGAGCTGCGCGATGGCGGCCAAATCCCATGGTAGGCCGGCGCCGCATGAGGCGTTTGACCTGCCTTAAGGTGCGCGGCCTTGCATCCCCGAAAAAAACTGCATTGCAATAGCTGGCTGGCATTGACATCGCGCGTTTTTCAGCAATACTTTCGCTGTCGCCTTCCGCGCTGGCCATGCTGGTGCCGGTCCCCGCTGCTGCATCCCGCCACCGTCGCTTTCTTCAGGAGTCATCGATCATGCCTCATTCCACAGAAACGCTGCATATGCCCGCCAAAACCGTGGTGCTGCATGCCCGCATCGACCAGAAGATGTCCGATATCGTCAATCTGGGCATCGCCGTGCAGGCAGCCTTCAGCACCTTGTGCGCGCTGGAATACCTGAAGTCATACAATGTCGCCCCCGACC
The DNA here is from genome assembly GCF_020858135.1 of Janthinobacterium sp. FW305-128. Lineage (NCBI taxonomy): Bacteria > Pseudomonadati > Pseudomonadota > Betaproteobacteria > Burkholderiales > Oxalobacteraceae > Janthinobacterium > Janthinobacterium sp. FW305-128. Next base: position 14,659 of record NZ_JACYMK010000005.1, read on the forward strand.
TGATCGAGCGCGTGCTGCTGCATCCGGAGCAGCGCCGCCAGACCGTGCACTGAGTATCCTCGCGGCAACTGTATTGCCGGCAGCGTTGGCCCGGTGTTGTCGGATTGATCATTACGGCTCAGTTATGCACAAATGATGGGCTAACGAAATTGGCGAAATAATTTTCTTGTGATTATGTGTGACTTTCTAAGTGTTTGATTTTAATGGATTTTATTTTTGCTGTTTGATTGAGCAGTTTATTGAAAGCCGCACGGGCTGTGGCTTTGAAGGCTGTCAATAGGCCCTTATCCACAAAGATATCCACAGTCCGTGTGGATATCTGAAAAAGCGCTTAACAATCCGCCACTTAGGAAAAAGGGGCGGGCCAGCGCCTGCTTTCGGCGCGCGAGATGGGCCAAAATGGGGCATGCCACAAGCCTGTATGCCTATCCAGTGCTCTTGTTTTTATGACTGAAAGTAGCGGCCCCGTTCAGGGCGTGCCGCCGGCTGGCGCCGCTGGCGTGTCGCCGCACTGGGCCAGGGCGGCAGCCAGTTCGGCGACTTGCTGCTCCGCTTCGCGCAAGGTGGCATAGGTGCGCAGCGAGGCGATCACAGTGGTAAACAACTTGCGCGTGGTCAGGTCCGTCTTGCACCAGAAATCGTTGATGTCGTAATCGATGATGATGCGGTGTTCCAGCGCCTGGCCGGGCTGGCCCGTGCGCAGGATGATGCGCACGGCGCTGTTGTGCAGCTCTTCGCGGATCTGGCGTGCCACTTGCAGTCCGGCATCCTGGGTTTCCATGATCACATCGAGCAGCACCACGGCGATATCGGAAGTGCCGCGCAGCAAGGTGAGCGCCTCGGCGCCCGAGTACGCGTGCAAAAAGCTCAGCCTGCGGCCCTGGAAGCTGGCCTGGCTGAGGGCGAACTTGGTCACCACGTGCACGTCGACATCGTCATCGACGATCAGCACGCGCCATGGCGCCGCGGTGGCAGGCTCTGCCGCCGCGTCTGCCCGTTCCAGCGGTTCGTCGACCAGCCAGTCCGGTTCGTCCGCTCCCTTGGCGGCGTTGTCGCTATCCATGTTCATGCGTTTATCCACCGTTGATCGTGCTTGCTACTCCACACTATGCCAGTCTACGGGGTTTGTCAAAACAATGCTGTTCAAGCAAGACGGCCTGGGCCAGGGTTGCTTATGCACAGCAAAATATATTTTCATTGTGGCAAAGTAACTTTGTTCGAGCGCAAATTCGTGATTGCAAGTCATTGATTTCATTGGGGTAAAAAATTGCCTGTGAAATCAGCAAATTGTTGAAACCCGCATCAATACTGGTGTTGCGGCTTGTCAAGAGGGGCTTATCAACAACTTTATCCACAGTTGCTGTGGATATCTAAAAAAGCCGTGCAAAAACCGGGGCTTAGCGCCCGTTCATGCGGCAAGGTCGCAGCATTTCATGCGGCCAGTCCAAGCCCGCCCAGCCGGGCAAAGGCGTGCAGGAAGCGCTGCTTGGCTTCGGCGGGACCCATGGCGTCGATTATACCGGGCAAGGGGGCGATGCCGTCAAGGTAAGCCCAGCGTTCGGCCGAGTGCGGCATCAGGTCGCGCTTTTCCGTGGCCAGCGCGATCAGGTCGGCCCGCTTGATCGGTGCGTAATCGGAAAAATCCAGCCCATACGTGGCGGCGATGATGGCGCTGACCTTGTCTTCCAGCACGGCAAACTCGGGCAGCAATACTTTCAAGGGTTTCACCATGTCGCCCAGGTAGGCTTCGGCCGCGTCGTGCAGCAGGGCGGCCAGGCGCAAATGGGGCGGCACCAGTTCGGCGACGATCAGGCTGTGCTGTGCGACCGAGTAAAACACTTGCGTCTGTCCATTGAAGCGGCACTGGTAGGCGAGGCCGTGGGCAATGTCCTCGATGGCTACCTTGTCGATATGCGGGCGCAAGGGATAAAAACGGTTGCCTGAATAAGTGGAAACGTAGTCGGTGGTAATCATTGCCATGGCATGGTGCTCGGAACGCTCAAGATGCTTCATCGTACACCCGATGGCATGCGCTTGCCCCGGCTGCGGTGCACAGGCGGCTTTCCCGCTGAGCCTATGCATCTTGGCAAAGCCTTTAATTTATTTCATATCATTCATTGTTCTTTCTCAAATACACTATAGCAATCTTGTTTGTCTGAAACTTCATTTAGGGGCAGGGCAATGACGGCGATACCTTCGGCAAGACCTTCGTATATCTATCAGGACGGTTCGGTGATGATGCACTCGCCGCTGCAATTGAAACAGTCGGAAATGTACGGCTATTTCGTCAGGGGCGACCTGGCCAAGCTGCAGGCCACCGTGAATACCACCCTGAACCAGGTGGCCGGCAGCAAGATGACTCTGAAAGCCCTGTCGCCGTATGTGATGCTGACGTTTACACGCGTCAACCATGCGGACTCGGCCAACCCCGTCGACCAGGCCAAGGGCTGGATCACGGAAGTCGACATCGTCACCTGGATCATGGTCGGCCAGATGGATGAACGCGGCAAGCTCGCGCATATCTACTGGTATCCGTGCCACATTTTTGTGGATGACGCCATGGCCCTGATCAACGGGCGCGAACTGTTCGGCTATCCGAAATACCTGTGCGACTACGAGATTCCCGCCGCCGGCAGCGAGCCGCTGCGCTGTTCCGTCGCCGCCAAAGGCTTCCAGCATTTTTCGCCGGAAACGAAGCTGGCCCTGCACCCGCTGCTGGAAGTCAATGCCACCGTGCAGACGGGGCCGCACAAACCCGTCAACAGTTTCCTTGAACTCATCGAGCAGGCATTCGAGATTTTTCTCTCCATTCCCGATTTCTTCGACATGGACCAGGCTGGCTGGGCCGATATTTTGTCCTTGCTGCGCAACCCGCGCATCGACCAGATTTTCCTCAAGCAATTCCCCGACAGCGCGGGCGTGAAAGCCGTGTACCAGGCCCTGGTGGCCGCACCGGCCGAAATCAACCGCCTGCACAGCGCGCGCCTGCTCGGCTATGAATACGAATGCACGGTGCACGCCTTCGACAGCTTCCCGCTGGACCAGACCCTGGGTTTGCAGCTGGGACCGCAGGCGGCGATTTTGCCCTTCAATGTAAATTTCGACTTCACGGCCATGCCGGGCGAGGAACTGGTCGACAATTCCCGCATCGCGCCGGAAAAGATCGCCATTCTCGGCGGCGGCGTGGCGGCCATGACCACCGCGTATTATCTGACGAACCAGCCGGGCTGGCAAAACCGGCACGCCATCACCGTCTACCAGCTGGGCTGGCGCCTGGGCGGCAAGGGCGCCAGCGGGCGCAATGCGCATGCGGGCCAGCGCATCGAGGAGCACGGCCTGCACATCTGGTTCGGCTTCTACGCGAACGCCTTCAGGATGATCAAGGAAGCCTACGCCAGCCTGGAACGCCCGCCCGGCGCGCCGCTGGCCACCTGGCGCGACGCTTTTAAACAACACGATTACGTGGCCCTGTCGGAAGACGTCAAGGGACAATGGCGCAACTGGTCCATCGTCTTTCCCACCTTGCCGGGCGAACCGGGCGAGGGCGGCGAAGACGTCACCCTGTGGCAGATGGCCATCGCCATGGTGGGCTGGATCGAGCAGTGGATACGCCAGATCCGCCAGGTGGCGGACGCCGACGCGCGCATCGTGCGTGCCAGCGCGCAGCCAGGTGACGGCGAAGGCGAAGGCGTGTGGCCGGGCTGGCTGCGCCGCCTGGCCGACGAAGTGGTGGGGCAGGCCGATGAACTGGGGCTGGACGTGGGCCTGTCCGTGGGCGCGCTGGCGGCGCTGGTGGCCGACCTGGCGCCGGACTCCACGCGCCACGACCAGGCCCGCCACCAGCTGCTGGCCAGCACCCTGAACGGCATCCGCGCCTGGCTGCGCCTGCGCTACCGCGCGCTGATCGATGGCGACGATGAATTGCGCCGCCTGTTCACCTGCCTGGACCTGGGCATCACGGTCATGAAGGGCATGTTCGAGGATGGCGTGTTCAAGAACGGCTTTGACGTCATCAACGACATCGATTTCCGCGCCTGGCTGCGCAAGCATGGCGGCGACGAGCAGTTCAGCGTCAATTCGGCGCCCGTGCGCGGCTTTTACGACCTGGTGTTTGCCTACGAGGACGGCGATTTTTCCAAGCCGAACATCGAGGCGGGCACCTTGCTGCGTTCGATGGCGCGCATCGGCCTGGCCTACAAGGGCGGCATCATGTTCAAGATGCAGGCCGGCATGGGCGACACGATTTTCACACCGCTGTACGAGGTGCTGCGCAAGCGCGGCGTGGAATTCAAGTTCTTCCAGCGCGTGGAAGAACTGGTGCCGGGCGCGGGCGACATCGACAGCATCCGCATCACGCAGCAGGTGCAATTGAAGGACCCGGCCGCCGGTTACGCGCCGCTGGTGGACGTGAAAGGCTTGCCGTGCTGGCCCAGCGCGCCCGATTACGCGCAGATCGAACCGGCCCAGGCGGCGCTGCTGCAGGCGCAGGAAGTCAACCTGGAATCGTACTGGAGCGACTGGCCGCAGCAGTATGCGCAGGCGTTCGGCCGCGCGCTGCCCGCCACGGTATTGAAGAAGGGCGTCGATTTCGACAAGGTGGTGTTCGGCATTTCCATCGGCTCGCTGCAAGCCCTGTGCCCGCAACTGCTGGCGCAAAGTCCGGCTCTGCAACTGGCGGCCGACAAGGTGAAAACGGTGGCCACGCAGGCTTACCAGGTTTGGCTCAACAAGGATTTGTCTCAGATGGGCTGGACCACGCAGCCGAAGGGCCAGCAACCGGTGCTGTCGGCCTTCACGGAGCCGTACGACACGTGGGCGCCGATGGATCAATTATTGGCGCACGAGGATTGGCCGGTGGGGCTGGAACCGAAAAACGTTTCGTACTTTTGCAGCGCCTTCCCCGTCGACAGCTACCCGCCCGTCACCGACACGGGCTTTCCCGCCCGCTGCGCGGCCAAGGCGAAACAGGGCGCGCTGCATCAGCTGGAACGCGAGATCGGCGCGCTGTGGCCCGAGGCGGGCGCGCCCGGCGCGTTTCCGTGGCAATGGCTGGTCGATGCGAAGGCCGGCACGGGGCCGGCGCGCTTCGACAGCCAGTACTGGCGCGCCAACGTCGACCCGTCCGAGCGCTACGTGATGTCGGTGGTGGGCAGCACGCAGTACCGGCTGGCGACCGACCAGTCGGGCTTCAGTAACCTGTTCCTCACGGGCGACTGGATCAGGACGGGCTTGAACGCGGGCTGCGTCGAGGCGGCCGTGATGGCCGGCATGCAGACCTCGCGCGCCATGACCGGCTATCCGGCCGTGATCCAGGGCGAGACGGATTTCTAGGCATGCGAGGCCTGATGCTGCTGTGCCTTGTCCTGATCCACCTGCACGCGGGCGCCGCGCCGCCGGGCGCCATTGTGCTGTGGCCCGGCGCTCCGCCCGGCGGCGCGGCGCCGGGTCCGCAGCGCGACAGCGCCAAGGGCTCCATCACGCAGGTGGCGCAGCCTTACCTGATCGCACACCGCCCGGCGCGGCCGGACGGCACGGCGGTCCTGCTGGTCAGCGGCGGCGGCTATGCGCATATCGAGGCGGGCAAGGAAAGCGGCCCCGCCGCCGCCTGGCTGCAAGCACAGGGCGTCACGGCGTTTGAACTCGTGTACCGTCTGCCGCAGGAAGGCGGCGGGGCCGCGCCGTTCCAGGACGGCCAGCGGGCCATGCGCGTGATCCGGGCCCGTGCGGCCGAGTGGGGCATCGACCCGGCGCACATCGGCATGCTCGGTTTTTCCGCCGGCGCGCACCTGGCCGGCATGACGGCCGTCCAGCCGGACGCCGCCCTGTATGCGCCCGTCGATGCGATCGATGGCGTCTCCGCGCGGCCCGATTTCGTCGTGCTGCTATACCCCGTGCTCACCATGCAGCCGCCGTTCGACACGACGCATGCGAAGAAAGAGCTGCTGGGAAGCCACCCCACGCTGGCGGCGCGCGATGCGCTGTCGGTGGAACGCCACGTCGATGCGCGCACGCCGCCGATGTTCATCGCGCAGGCGCTGGACGACCCGATTTCTCCACCCGAGAACAGTACATTGATGGCGGCGGCCCTGCGCCGCGCCGGCGTGCCTGTGGAACTGCACCAGTTCCGGCACGGCGGCCATGGCTGGGGCCTGGGCAAGCCGGGCAGCGAACCGGCCGCGTGGCCGCAACTGCTGCTGGCGTGGCTGCAATCGCGGGGCTGGATGCCTCAGCCTTCGGGCTGAGTTTCCAGGTCGCGCCGCGCCACGTCCAGCGCCGCCCGCAGCTGCGGCAGGAACTGTTCCACATTATCGAGCTGGCCATTCGAGGCCAGGGTTTCCATCTGGTGGCACAGGCCGTGCAGGGTGGGGCGGCTCAGGTAGCCTGCGCTGCCTTTCAAGGCGTGGAAAGCGGCCGCCGCCGCGCTGGCATTGCCGTCGCGCACGGCATGGCAAGCCAGGTCCAGGCGCCGCGGCGCTTCCGTCAGGAACGCTTGCGCGATGCGCTGCAAGTGCTGCGGCGACAGGCCTGCCAGCGGCAGGATGTGCACGGGCGCCGTCATGGGATCGGCCGGCGCCGGCGTTTGCGCCTGCGCGTCGTCGGCATCGTCCAGGCCGAACTGGCGCGCCAGGGTGTCGTCGTCGATGGGTGCGGCCTGCGGCAGCGCGTGGCCGCGCGCCAGCAGCAGGTCGATGATGGCGTCGATTTTCTCGAACAGCAGCGCTTCGTCGACGGGCTTGCTGAGGAAGTCGTCCATGCCGGCGGCCAGGTAGCGTTGCCGGTCATGTTCGCTGGCGTTGGCCGTCAGCGCGAGGATGGGAATCTGCGCGTCGGGAATGGGGAACTGGGCATTGCCGCCGTCGCGGATCAGGCGCGCGGCCTGTTCGCCATCCATTTCCGGCATGCGGCCATCCATCAGCACGCAGTCGTAGGGGCTGGATCCCAGCGCGCGCAGCGCCTGTTCGCCGTTTTCCACGATGGTGACCTCATGGCCCATGCTTTCGAGCAGGGTGCCGATGATGATCTGGTTGGTGCGCACGTCTTCGGCGCACAGGATGCGCAGGCGGCAGGCGTGGCGCGCCTGGCGCACCGGCCGGCGCGCATCGGCCGCCGGCGCGCTGCCGTCTTCCAGCGGCAAGGTGAAGTGGAAGCGCGAACCGATGCCGACCCGGCTTTCCACGCCGATCGTGCCACCCATCAGTTCGACCAGTTCCTTGCAGATGGCCAGGCCCAGGCCCGTGCCGCCGTAGCGGCGCGTGGTGGAATGGTCGGCCTGCTCGAATTTCTGGAACAGGCGCGGCAAGGTGTCCGCGTCGATGCCGGGACCCGTATCGCTGATGAGGAATTCGATCTCGCTGCGGCCATCGCGGCGCGGCGGCGTGCGGGCGCGCCGCACTTCCAGCAGCACTTCGCCATTGGCCGTGAATTTCAGCGCGTTGCCCAGCAGGTTGATCAGGATCTGCCGCAGGCGCGTGGGGTCGGCGCGCACGTAGCGCGGCAGGTCCAGCGCCAGTTCGCGGCGCAGCAGCAGGCTCTTGGCGTCGGCCTGGCCTTGCACGATGCCGGCCGCGTCGCCGATCAGCGCCAGCAAGTCGAAGTCCACCGTTTCCAGGGTCAGCTTGCCCGCATCGATCTTGGAAAAATCGAGGATGTCATTGAGGATGGTCAGGAGCGACACGCCATTGTGCAGGCCGATGCGCAGGTATTCCTGCGTACGGCCACGCACGGACTGGTCGCGCAGGGCGAATTTCAGCATGCCGATCACGCCGGCCAGCGGCGTGCGGATGTCGTGGCTCATGGCGGACAGAAAATCGATGCGGTGGCGGCTGACCACTTCCGCGTGCTCCTTGGCCTTCAGCAGGGCGTCGTTGCTGAGGGTGAGAGCCAGGGTGCGTTCCTGCACCCGCTGTTCCAGGTTGTTGCGCAGCAGGCGGATCTGGTCGGCCAGGGCAAAGGCCAGCAGCAAGCCGTCGAAGGTGCCGCCGAGCAGGGTCACCAGCTGGGCGTTGGCCACCATGGCCGGCATCAGCCCCAGGTTGGCCGGCAGGATCAGAAAGCCGGGCAGCATCAGCGCGACGAAGGCCAGCACGAAGAAGCGCGCCGGCTGGTAGCCGCGGCGCCAGACGACGATGCCGCAGATGAGCGCCAGCAGCATCCAGATGCTGATGGCGATGGTGGCCAGCGTGTGCGCATACGACAGGGCGAAAAAGCAGCTGGGCAGGAGCAGCAAGGGCAATGCCAGGTTGACATTGCTGAGACGGTACAGCAGCAGGGAGTAGTCGCGCAGGCGCAGGAAATGCATGTAGAACAGGGTGCTGAAGACGGGCAGCAGGAAAAACGGCACGTAATGCAGCTGCAGCTGGTGCCAGTCGAATAGGTCGGCAAACACGTGGAAGGTCATGGCCCAGGCCAGGCCGTACGTCAGCACGTACAGCGCGTAATACGCCGACGCCTTTTCCAGGGTGATGGAAAAGATGAAGAAATTGAACAGGCCCAGCGCCAGCAGGGCGCCGATGGAGGCCACCATCAGGAAGTTTTCCTTGCCCACCAGCTTGCGGTAGTCGTGCTGCGTCTTCACGCCGAACAGGGGCGCGCGCGCGTAGTAGGGGCTGGAAAAGCGGATCAGGATGTCGTACGTGGCACCCGGCGCCAGCTGCACGTTCATGCCGTAGTGCAGCAAATAGTCGTGCGGCCGCTGGTAGCCCGTCAGCAAGGTACGCGGCGCCGCGTGCGGCCCCGGGCCATACACGTAGACGTCGACCAGGTCGATCAGGGTGTCGTTCGGGTCGATGACCCAGGCCGCTTCGCTGCTGTCGTTGCGCACCTGCGCATGCAGCCAGTAGGCGCCGCCGAACAGGTCGACCTGGTCGGCCGGGCGCTGGCGCGCCAGCCAGGCGGGCAGGGCGGCGACATCGGCAGGCGCGGCTTCATTTTCGGCAAGAAATAGTTGGCCGCCCTTGCCCAGGTGAGCGAGGCCTTGTTTGCTCAGAGGCAAGGGCGTCGCCTGCGCCGCGCCCGCCAGACCCAGCAGGCCGAACAGCAGGCTGAGCACGAGCGGCCAGCCGCATAGCCAGGCGCTGACGCGGGAGCTGGAAGCGCGGTGGCAGGGAGGGGGCGAGTGGGCTGGCATCGATGGAGTGGGTGATGGTCGCGCGGGAATTGGCGGCAACGCCGTTTGCTGTGGAGTGTCCATTTTAATCGACTCTCGGTGACACACGGGCAAATTCATGTCCTGTCCGCCTGGCGCCCGCTCCGGTATCATGGCGCTTTTGTCCGCGAGATATTCATGCTCAGTCCCGACCAGTTCCTGGCCTTCCTGGCCGCCGCCGTCTTGATCACCGCCAGTCCCGGCCCCGACAACCTGATGGTGCTGGGCGTGGGCATGTCGCGCGGGCGCCGTCAGGGCATGGCGTTCGGCCTGGGCTGCGCCCTTGGCTGCCTCACGCATACCGTGCTGGCGACCATCGGCGTGTCGGCCCTGCTGGCCGCCTCGCCCACGGCCTTTACGGCGCTGAAAGTGGCCGGCGGGCTCTATCTGGTGTGGCTGGGCATCGGCGCCTTGCGCAGCCGTGGCGGCGCCAGAGTCGATGGTGCGGCCGCCTTGCCCGACGAATCCTTGCTGCGTTTGTTCGGCAAGGGACTGTTTGCCAACAGTATCAATCCGAAAGTCGTATTGTTTTTCCTCTCGTTCCTGCCGCAGTTCATCGTCGCGGGCCAGGGCAATGCCAGCTGGCAGACGGCGCAGCTGGGCCTGGTCTTCACGGCGCAGGCGTGCGTGCTGTTCGGCCTGCTCGGCTATTTTTCCGGCGCCGTCGGCCTGTGGCTGAACCGCCGCCCGCGCGCCGGCCTGTGGCTCGACCGCGTGGCCGGCACCATCTTCATCGGCCTGGGCTTGCGCCTGATCCTGGCGCGCTGACCTCTTGCCGGGCGGTGATGCGGAACGCCAGTTCCATCTGGTCCTGCACGGCCATGGCGCCGCCCAGGATGGCGAACGGCACGATGCCGAAGTCGCTCTGCTTCAGCAGCAGGCTGCCGCTGGCCTGCAGGCTGCGCCCGTCGGCCGCTTGCTCGATCCGCACGGGCAACTGCACCGTGCGCGTCACGCCATGCAGGGTGATGTCCGCATCAAACACCTGCTGGTCGCCCGTGCGGCGCGCCTCGATGCTGACCCACGGATAGCGTTCCGCCTCGAGCACGCGCACCAGCATGTTGTGGCGCGTGCCGGCGATGGCATCGGCCGACGGCGTCGTCGCCAGGCCCGCCGCCTGGCGCAAGCTTTCTTCATCCACAGTCATCTCGTCGAGCCGGAAGCGCAACTGCGCGCGCCCCGGCGCGGGCGCCACGATGCCCTGCAGGCTGCGGCTGGCCACCACGTGATCATGCCCGAGCCGCGCCAGCGCGCCGCCACGGCGCACGGTGATGGTCAGCAGCGATTCTGCGGGCGCGATGTGCAGCAGCTGCATGTCTTGCCGCTGCCACGCGGGCGCCGGCACGGCGGCAGGGGCGGCCGGCGCGGAAGCGGGGGCCGGCGCGGGCGGCAAGGGCGTGCAGGATAGCAGCACGGCGCAGGCGCCGGCCAGCAGCATGCGGCGGTGAACAGTGTGCATCGATGAAAACTCCTGGCTGGACATGGACAGCGCGTGCAGAGGCGCAAGGCGCGATGGGGCGATGGGGCGATAGTACGCGATCCAGCCTGCCCGGCGCTAGCCCCTTCGCAGGCGGCCGCGCAAGGACGGAGTACAGGGATAGCGTTTACCGCGCCTGTCCGTCGACAAACATGAGGATGGCGCTGGCGACCACCTGCGGCGCTTCGCGCTGCGGGAAGTGGCCGATGCCTTCGAGCAGCACGCGCTGGTAGGCGCCGCTGAAATGGCGTTCGCGTCCGGCCGAGCTGTCCGGATGGTTGCAGGTGTCGGCCGCGCCATGCAGCACCAGGGTGGGCACCGGCAAGACGGGCGCCGGGTGCAGCCGCGCTTCGTCGGCTGCGTACGCGGGGTCGCCCTCGACAAACGCCCAGCGGTGACGGTAGGAATGCAGCACCACCTCGGCCCAGTCGGGACCGTCGAAAGCGCGGCTGGCCTGCGCGAAATCGGCTTCGCCATACCAGCCGGCGGGCGACCAGCTGTCCCACATCATGCGGGCAAACGCGTGGCGGTCATGCTCGACGGCATGCTGGCCCCGCGGCGTGGCCATGAACCAGTGGTACCAGTAGTTGCGCGCCTGCTGGTAAGACAGTTCTTGCCGTGGGTCATTCGTGCCATAGCCTACCGACAGCATGACGAGGCCGGATGCCGCATCGTGGCGCAAGCCGCAGGCATTGGCGACGGCGCGCGCGCCCCAGTCATGGCCCACCAGCAAGGGCCGATCCAGTTGCATCGCATCGATAAAGTCGAGCAAGTCGCGTCCCAGCGCGGCCAGCTGGCCGCTGCGCGGCGTGTCCGCATGGTGAAAGCGCGTGGGCGCGAAGCCGCGCAGGGCGGGCGCCAGCACGCGGTAGCCAGCGGCGGCCAGCGCCGCCGCCGTTTTGGCCCAGCTTTCCGGGCTGTCGGGCCAGCCGTGTACCAGCACGGCGCAGCGGCTGCCGGCGGCGTTCCATTCCAGGTAGGCCACGTCCAGCAGCGGGGTGGCGATGTAGTGATAGTCTTGCATGGCATTCCTGACGAAGGTGAGGGGAGAACTGCATGGTAGCGCCGGCAATGCATTTGATTCGTGAGCAATTCATCGATATTATGAGCATATCTTGATGAATTGGAGCGTACCATGCACGCCTTGCCGGCAATGACCCTGGACATCGTCCTCCTGCGCAGCCTGCTGGAAGTGGTCGATACGGGCGGCTTCGCGCTGGCCGCGCAAAACCTGGCGCTGACGCCGTCGGCTGTCAGCGGGCATATCAAGCGCCTGGAACACAGCGCCGGCAAACAGTTGCTGGCGCGCACGACGCGCAGCCTGGAGCTGACGGCGGCCGGCGAACTGCTGTACATGTATGCGCGCAATATCGTCGACCTGGAACGCGAGGCGCGGGCCAGGCTCAGCGGTGTATCGGTGCAGGGGCGGCTGGTCCTGGGGGCGTCGGAAGATTTCGCGGGCACGTGGCTGCCGCAAGTGCTGCAGACGTTCCAGCGCTGGCATCCGCAAGCGTCGATCGAATTGAAGGTGGGCATCACGGCCGACCTGCTGCGGCGCCAGGCGCACGAGCAGATCGATGTCATTTTCGGCAAGCAATGCAGCCGCACGGAAGGGGCCGGCGAATTGCTGTGGGCCGAGCCGCTGGTATGGGCGTATGCGGCCGGCCGCCTGCCCGATGCGCAACTGCCCGTGCCGCTGGCGCTGTTTCCCTCGCCGTGCGTGTACCGCGAAGCGGCGCTGGCCGCTTTGGCGCAGGCGGGCCGTGCCTGGCGGCTGGCGTTTGACAGCGGCAGCATGGCCGGCTGCGTGGCGGCGGCGCTGGCCGGCTTTGCCGTGACGCCCGTGGCGCGCAGCCAGTTGCGCGACGGCTTGCGCATCCTGGGAGCGGAAGAGGGCTTGCCGCCATTACCCGATGCCCGTTTTTATGCCTTTCCACGCAACAATACGCCGGCCGTGCTGGCGCTGGTGGACGCCGTGCGCGGCGCGGGACAGCGGCACCAGTTTCACGCGTGATGCCGGCGGCGCTGAAATGCCGATGAAAGCGTGAAAGTTTAGCCTGCGTCATAAGGCGGTCATATGCCGCTGTTATGATGCTTTCGTTGGCACACAGCATGCATTGCGCAGATCACTACGCTCCGGGAGCGATAGGATGCAGGCATGACTCAACAGCTTAGCCGGTGAGCTCAACCATCGGCACCAGACATGTAAAAATTGTTTTATGGCAGTATTTGCAGGGTGGGGCAGGGGAAATGCAGGAATCGGGCGGGGCTTTAATGAAGTCCTAAGCCTGCCCGAGGGAAGGACTGGCATAGTGGATACATGGCGCACGGAGACCCCGGGCGCAAGGTTGCCGGACACCTCAATGACCGGCACGATTTCCACGTTTTCATGTGTTTCCCGTTTTATCCCTGCGCTCGAAACAGCGTTTCAACCGGCTACCGCACTTTGCGAAGCCGGTTTTTTTTTGCCTGCGTTTTCATCCGTTCCCGGCGCCGCGGCGCCGGGAAAGCCAATCAGCCCGCCTGTTTCGCCAGCCATGCATCGACGGCCGGCAGCCGTTCGGCGCGCAGCTTGATGCGGTACTTGATGCCGGCCACGGAACTGTCGGCGTCGCCGCGCGCGCCGGCCGGCAGGTGCGCCTGCGCGTATGCTTCCAGCTTGGCGATCATGTCCGGCTGCGCCGAACCGGCGGCCAGGCGCGGGAAGTAGCGGCTGCGCGAGCTGGCGTCAATGCGCGCATTGACTTGCTCCAGGTGCGCCAGCGCAAAGTCGAAGGCCAGTTCCGGATGCGTGCGCGACACGCGCGAGATCATGGCCGGGCTGTTGGTCACGCCCGGTTCATCCGTCAGCGCCAGTGCCAGCGCGCGCTGCGCCAGCGCGGGATCGTCGCTCGAGGCCAGCAGGTCGTACAGCTGGTTCTTCACCAGCGGCGTCTTTTCCTGCTGCGCCCTGGCGTGCAGCTGCTCCCAGGTGGCGGCGTCCGCATGCTGGGCCACCACGCCCAGGATGGTGCGGCGCAGCGGTGCGGGCATGGCGGCGGGATCTTGCTCGCTGGCCGCATGGCGGCGGCGCGCCTCGGCGATCACGCCCGGTTCGCCCATGTCGCCGAGGATGGCGATCAGCTGTCCGCGCAGGGTCGCCACGCTCGACGCTTCGCCCGCGCGCGCTTCCCAGCCCGTCTGCGCCATCATCGGCGCCAGGCGCGCCATGGCAAAGCGGCCGAAGGCCTGCTGGCGCGCTTTGCTTTCCGCGCTATCGCCCGCATATTGTTCGTACAGGCTGCCCAGGGAGGCGGCCACCTTGCCCAGCACCTGCGGATCGGCCGACAGCGGCGTCGCTTTCACCAGTTCCAGGAAGTCGGCCAGGTTTTGCGCGCCGGCCAGGCCCAGCGACTGGCTGTCCGCCAGCAAGCCCAGTTGGTCGATCGGCGCCAGGCGCGCGAAGCTGCGCGCCAGCGCGCGCGTGTTGGCAGGCGCGTACACGGTGCGGTAGTAGCCGCTCTGGCCCGCGTTCACCAGCAGGGCGCCGCAGCCGGGCACGTTCAAGGTCGCCTTGCCATTCCTGACCAGCACCGTGGCCAGCTTGCCGTTGCCGACGGTCGAGGCGATGACGGGCACTTTCCACGACAGCGGTTTCTTGTTCGGCTGGTCCTTGGAAAATTCCGTCTGCGTCAGGCGCACGCGCGTATTGCCGTTCCGGCACACGGCGTTGTCCACCGTGATCATCGGCACGCCCGGCTGCAACGTGAAATCATGGGCGATGGCGCTGACCGGCTTGCCGGCGGCCGCATCGACTTCGCGCCACAGGTCGTCGGACACCGTATTGCCATACGCATGCTTGCGCATGTAGCTGCGCACGGCCGTGCGCCACGTGTCGGCGCCGACATACGCTTCGAGCATGCGGATCACCGCTTCTCCCTTTTGATACGTGATGCCGTCGAAGGCCTGGCTGGCCTGCTCCACGGTGGCGATGCGCTGCACCACCGGATGCGTGGTGCGCAGCGCGTCCTGGCTCATGGCCGACTCGCGCCCGCCCACGCTGGACAGGGCAGTGTTCCACTCGGGGTGCAGACGCTCCGTGGTGCGGCTTTCCATCCACGACGCAAAACCTTCGTTGAGCCACAGGTCGTCCCACCAGCGCATGGTGACCAGGTCGCCGAACCACTGGTGCGCCATTTCATGCGACAGGGTGGTGTAGATGTTTTCCTTGTCGGCCTGGGTCGAGATGGCCGGGTCAAGCAGCAGGCCATATTCGAAAGTGAAGACGGCGCCCCAGTTTTCCATGGCGCCGAAGAACTGGCTGCGGCCCGGCGCGGCGATGTTGTCGAGCTTGGGCAGCGGATAGCGCACGCCGAAATAATCGTTGTATTCGCGCAGCAGGGCGCTTGACTCGTCGAGCGCGAAGCGGCTTTGCGCCAGCGCGCCTTTCTTCGTGATGACGCCGATCTCCGTACCGTCGGCCATCGTTGTCGCCCGCTCGAAGTCGCCCAGGCCGAAGAACAGCAGATACGTCGACATGCGCGGCGTGGTGGCGAAGTACACGTGCTTCATGCCATTGCCCAGTTCCTCGCTGCTGGCGATCGGCATGTTGCCGACGGCCATCTGGTTGCTCGGCACGACCACGTTGAGATCGAAGGTGGCCTTGTAGTCCGGTTCATCCCACGATGGCAGCATGCTGCGCGCGTCCGAATTTTCGAACTGCGTGTACAGCGCGCGCTGGCGGCCTTGCGGCGTGTCGTAGTCGAGCGAAAACAGGCCCGTGGCCTGCGTGCCGATCTTGCCGCTGTAATCGATGCGCAGCAGGTACTCGCCCTTCGCCACGGGTTCGGCGAAATGCACGGTGGCCGTCTGCTTGTCCGCGTCGAACTCGATCTTGCGCGTCACCTGCTTGCTGCCGCCCGCGCCTTCGATGGCGGCGGCCGCAAACGTCAGGTTCAAGGCATTGAAGGTGATGCTGGCGGTCGGCGCGTCGACCGCCACCTTGATGGCCACCTCGCCCTTGAAGGTAGAGGCGGCGGCGTCCGGCGTGATCGACACGATATAGTGCAAAGGCGTGACGCCGCGCGGCAGCTGCGTGGTGGTGCCGGGCGCATGGCTGGCCGAGACGTACCTGGCGGCGGGAGCGGCGTTGTCCGCATGGGCTGCGGTGATGGAAGCCAGTGCCAGGACGGCGGCGGCCAGTTGGCTGCGCCGGAAGCGCGGAGTCGGTGTGCGATGCATGGTATGCCCTTGGTTCATGGATAAAACGCCCGCCAGCCGGATAGGCTGCGGGCGTTGATGACGTGTGGGGGACATCGCTGGAACTGGCGGCCAGCGTTCCCGTACAGCAATCTAAGGCGAAACGGGAGCAAAGTCAACGCGCCAGGGGCGCCGCACCATGCCGGTGCGCTGGTATGATGGGCGTCTGACTGCATTGCCACAGGCTGCCGCCGCGCCTGATTGGCCACCACCATAACGAGACGAGACCTGCACATGAAACTCACTATCAGCCCCCGCACGCCCAATCCGCGCCGCGTCACCATGTTCATCGCCGAGAAGGGCATCACCGGCATCGAGGAAGTGGCGCTCGACCTGATGGCCGGCCATCACCGCGATCCCGCCTTCCTGGCGAAAAACCCGCTGGGCCGCGTGCCCGTGCTGGAACTGGACGACGGGCGCGTGCTGACCGAGACGCGCGCCATCTGCACCTACCTGGAAGGCTTGCAGCCGCAGCCGAACCTGATGGGCGAGGGATTCGAGGAGCGCGCCTTCATTGAAATGGCCGACCGCCGCGTGGAACTGCATTTGTTCAGCGCCGCCGCCAACTGGGTGCGTCACGGGCATCCGGCCCTGGTGGCGCTGGAAAACCCGCAGTTTCCCGATTTCGCCACGGCGCAGGCGGGCAAGCTGCGCGAGACGGCGCAATGGCTGGACCAGGTGCTGGCCCACCAGCCCTACATCGCCGGCGAACGCTTTACGATTGCCGACATCACGGCCTTCTGCGCACTGGAATTTGTACGCGGGCTGATGAAGTACCGGCCGGGCGCGGAAGGGTTGTCCAACCTGCAGGCTTACCGCGACCGCATCGCCGAGCGGCCCAGCGCGCAGGCGAAGTAGGCCATGCGTGCGGGCCGCTTCAACAATGTTGTCGGCTTACGCCCGTTGGGCTAAGCCGACCTACGCCGACCTACGCCGACCTACGCCGGCCGACAGCCCGGTAGCCGGGTAGGTCGGATTAGCGCGTGAGCGCGTAATCCGACATCACCACTTACTTCAGCTGCTCGTGCAGGAAGGTGTAGGTCAGCGCCCACATCAGCGCCTGCTGGTCGTTGTTGGCGGCGCCCGCGTGGCCGCCTTCCGTGTTTTCCCAGTACAGCACGTCGTGGCCTTGCTCTTCCAT
Organism: Janthinobacterium sp. FW305-128; assembly: GCF_020858135.1. Lineage (NCBI taxonomy): Bacteria > Pseudomonadati > Pseudomonadota > Betaproteobacteria > Burkholderiales > Oxalobacteraceae > Janthinobacterium > Janthinobacterium sp. FW305-128. The sequence goes on from NZ_JACYMK010000005.1 coordinate 31,660, forward strand.
CTTCGCCACCATCTTGCGCGCATGGCCTGGGTGGACGCGGTCGTCGCGTGTCGAGGTGGTAAACAGCACGCGCGGATATTTCTTGTCCTTGAAGACGTTCTGATACGGCGAGTACTTGCTGATGTAGGCCCATTGTTCCGGCACGTCCGGATCGCCGTACTCTCCCATCCACGAAGCGCCCGCCAGCATCTTGTTATAGCGGCGCATGTCGAGCAGCGGCACCTGGCTGACGACGGCGTTGAACAAATCGGGACGCTGCACCAGCACGGCGCCCGTCAGCAGGCCGCCATTGCTGCCGCCCATGATGCCCAGGTGGCGCGGACTGGTGACCTTGCGCTTGATCAGATCCTGCGCCACCGAGATGAAATCGTCATACGCGCGCTGGCGGTTTTCCTTCAGCGCCGCCTGGTGCCAGCGGGGGCCGAATTCGCCGCCGCCGCGGATATTCGCCAGCACATACACGCCGCCCTTTTCCAGCCACGCCACGCCCGTGGTGCCGCTGTAGCTCGGTTTGAGCGACACTTCAAAGCCGCCATAGCCATACAGCACGGTGGGGTTGCTGCCGTCGAACTTCGTCTTCTTGTTCATGATGGCGAAGTAGGGCACCTTTGTGCCGTCCTTCGACGTCGATTCGAACTGCTCCACCTTGTACGGCGCCGCATCGTAGTAGGCGGGCAGCGACTTGATTTTCGTGCGCTGGTCGCTTTGCGCCGTGGCCAGATACAGGGTGGTCGGATTGAGGAAGTCGGTCACCGTCAGGAAGTACTGGTCCGAATCGACCGGGTCGAGCGCGCTGACGGCCAGAGTGCCCAGCTTCGGCGCGTCGACGGCGCGGCGCTGCCACTTGCCGTTCACGTGGCGCAGTTCCGTCAGGCGGTTCTTGACCTTGTCCAGGGTGGTGACGAGGATGGTCGATTTCGTCGCCGTGACATTGTCCAGCGACGAGGTGGCCGTGGGCGCGTACAGCAATTCCAGCTCCTGCTTGCCCTGCATGAAGGCCTTGAAGTCGGACGCCAGCAGCGAGCCTTGCACGTAGGTCTTGCCGTTCACTTTCCAGTCCGAGCGCAGGGTGATGATCAATTGATCGCGTACGGTGAAGGCCGTCGCGTCGTCCGGCTTCGGCACTTTTTTCAGATCGGCGCCTTCGCGCAGGAACATTTCGCCGCTGTAGAAATCGATTTGCCGCTCGATGAACTGGTGTTCGTGGCCGGGCGTGAAGTCCTTGTAGGCGCCCGCGCTCATGTCGTCCGGTTTGGCTTCATACAAGGTGTGCGCCTGCGCCAGCGGCGTGCCGCGCTGCCACTGTTTGATGATGCGCGGGTAGCCCGAGCTGGTCATCGAGCCGGGGCCGAAATCGGTGGACACGAACAAGGTGTCCTGGTCGATCCAGCTGGCGCTGCCTTTCGCTTCGGGCAGGGTGAAGCCGCCGTCGACAAAGGCGCGCTTGGCCACGTCATATTCGCGCACCACCTTGGCGTCGCCGCCGCCGCGCGACAGGGAAATGAGGCAGCGTTCGCCCTTCGGATACAGGCAGGAGGCGCCGCCCCAGACCCAGTTTTCGTTCTCGCCGGCGGCCAGCTGGTCGAGGTCGATCACGGTTTCCCACGCGGGTTCGGCCAGCTGGTACTGCGCCAGGGTGGTGCGGCGCCAGATGCCGCGCACGTGCTGGGCGTCGCGCCAGAAATTGTAGTAAAACGCGCCTTCCTTGCTGACGTAGGGAATGCGTTCCTTTGAGTTGAGGATGGTTTTCAGGCGCGCCTGCAGGGCCGCGAAGCCGGGTTGGGCTTCCAGCTCTTTGGTGGTGACGGCATTGTGCTGCTTGACCCAGGCCAGCGGCTTGTCGCCGAGGACTTCTTCCAGCCACAGGTGGGGATCGGTGTTGGCGGCGGCAGGGGCGGGGGCTTGCGCGTGGGCGATGCCCGCTGCGGCCAGGCCGAGCAGCATGCTGCCGGCGAGAGTGCGATATGACGACATGTAAGGTTCCTGGTTGGTCCGGTGGAGGCCGCGTTGCAGGCAAAACGGCGCAGCCATGGTGCCATGGATTGCTGTGAGGAACCAGTGTCTATGGACGGCTACCTGAAAAAATAGTTACTTTTCCAATATTGTTTGCTGGAAAAGAGCAGGGCCGTAGAATCTGCGGCACTTGGTGTACCAGTCCGTGCCGTTGCCGTGCCCTGATGCGCGGCGTTCACGGCAGCTGATTGACCCACACGGGCGCCGACCAGACGATGTTGCCGTCGTCCTGCGTCAGGCGCGCGTAATAGACATGGGGGCCGGGCGCGGGCGTGACGGTGAGCTCGGCCTGGTCCGACAGTTGCGTGACGGAGCCGTTGCCGCCCGGTACGCCGTGGAAAATTGCGACGGCCGCCGCTTGCCGGCCCGCGCTGTTGCTGAAACTGGTAGACAGTTGCAAGGGCCCGTGGTTGTCGAAACGCTCGCCCATCAGCTTGCCATTGGCCGTGAACAGCAGCTGCGCGTGCTTGTCCATGGTGGCAAAGACGCGGCGCGCGCGCAGCGCGTCGAGGAAGCTGTCGCGTGACACGGGCATGCCGGCGGCCGGGCTGGCCACCAGCACGGCCGTGCGGTTGCCGTACGACGCGCCCCAGTTGGCGCAGTGGTTGTCCTGGTTGCTGCTGAAGGCCACGTGGTAGCCGGCCGCCAGGGCACGGTTGCAGGCCGCCTCGTAATTGCTGCGCCGCGTTTCCGTTTCCTGGTCGTTGGTGGAAAACGCGGATGTATTCATCACTTCGCACAGCACCATGGCCGCATCGCCGTCCGGCGTGTAGCCGAGCGGCTGGCCATCGACGAGAAACTGGCCCGCATAGGCAGGGTGGTTGAACTGGCCTATCCAGCCCCGTTCGCGCATCAGCGCATACAGGGCGGCGTAGTCGTTTTTCGGCGTTTCCAGGTCGGCCAGCAATTCGCCCCGGGCATTCCTTTCCCAGCCCAGCAATTGGTCGCTATTGAAGATGTTCAGGTGGCCGCCCTTGTTGATGACGCCCCATTCCATGCCGTACAGGGCCAGGAAACCGGGGTGGGCGTTTGTATAGGCGGCCGCTTCGGCCAGCCCCGTCTGGTACAAGGCCTTCGCTTCGGCAGGCGTGGCTGCGGGATTGGTTCCGTCCGAACCGTCATACATATGGTTGTGCTCGGATGTCAGTAGGGCGTCCAGGCCGTGATCCTGCGCATATTTATAGGCGTCGATGGGGCCGAACGGCGCCGTTTGCGGCTCCTGCGCGCCATGGCAGGCATCAAGCGCCGCGCCGCCGTCGCTGTGGCGCGTCTGGCTGTGCAGGTTGGCGTAGACGATGCGGTAGCCGGGCTCCTCATCCAGGCGGGACAGTTGTTGCAGGCCGGCCTGGAAGGCGGGCACCCGGGGCGCCGTGCTGGCGCCCCGCTGCACCGCGATTTGCCATTGCTGTTCCACCTGCGCTTCGCGCGGCGTGCCGGCATCGGCCACGGCCAGCAGGCGCAGCGCGTACAAGCCGTCCGGCGCCAGCATGCGCCGTTCGCGCGCATCGGCATCGGCGCGGCCATCCCAGGGCAAGTTGACGCGCTTGCCGCCGGCGCCCACCTGTTCCATGCCCGACCAGCGCCGCAGCACGGCGCCTTGCGGACCTGGACCGGACAAGGTCAAGGTCCAGCGCACGGCATGCGGGCGGCCTTCGTCCGGATACGTGAGGCGCACGACGAATGTGCGCGCCTGCGTGATCCGCTCGCCGCGCGCCGCGTGGAACGGTGCGAACACTGTCGCGTCCAGTTCGCTGTGCTCCCTGGGTTCGGGAGAGCCATCTTGCGCTGCGGCAGTGTTACTCCAGGCGATCAAGAGCGTACCCACGCAGACGCATGCCAGTGCGCGCGCCAAGCCGCGCCGTGGCTGCCATTGCCGCAGTTGCCCGAACATGCCGGCCTCCGCTTCATGAACTCAATATCAATTAGACAAACATTGCACTTTCGAGTTCCCCGACGCACCAAGAAGAGGCGTGCCTGCACCGCCAGGTGCCATGACCTGGCGCAAAGTCCGTACAAATAGGCACCCTGCCCCTTGGACGGGCCTGGCACGGGGCTTGCTAAACAGAAGGGACGGATCAACGGCGATCCCCTGAATAAACGCACAACGGTCCAACGACGGACCACCTGGACAACGGCGTCCGCTCTGGCTGATTTTTTCATCGGCGGGGGCGGGCGCCGTTTTTGTTTGCATCTTTGTTATTTTCGGGATACTTCGGGAAACCATCATGGCCAGCCAAAAAGCAACGCGCATCGCGCTCTTCTCCCTCGCCACGCCGCCCATGCGGGCATTCCACCTGACGTGGATGGCATTTTTCGTGTGTTTCTTCGCCTGGTTCGCCTGCGCACCCCTGATGCCGGTCATCAAGGGCGAGTTCGGCCTTTCCTTGGCGCAAGTGGCAAACATCAATATCGCGGCCGTCGCCATCACCATCCTCGTGCGCCTGATCGTCGGGCCCTTGTGCGACCGCTACGGCCCCCGCAAGACGTACACGGGCTTGCTGCTGCTCGGCGCCATTCCCGTGCTGGGCGTGGCCGCGTCGCAAAGCTATGAAAGCTTTCTGTTCTTCCGCCTGGGCATCGGCGCCGTCGGCGCCAGCTTTGTCATCACGCAATATCACACCTCCGTGATGTTCGCTCCGCGTGTTGTCGGCACGGCAAACGCGGCCGCCGCCGGCTGGGGCAATGCGGGCGGCGGCGCGGCGCAGGCGCTGATGCCGCTGCTGCTCGGCGCCGTGCTGATGTTGGGCGTGTCCGAATCGCTGGGCTGGCGCGTGGCCCTGCTGGTGCCGGGCGTGCTGATGCTGGTGATGGCCGTGCTGTACTGGCGTTATACGCAGGATTGCCCTGAAGGTAATTACTCGGACTTGCGCGCCGCCGGCACCGCCATCGAAGGCGGTAAAGGTGGTGGTAAAAGCGGTGGCTGGGCCAGCTTCAAGGCCGCCAGCAGCAATTATCGCGTCTGGCTGCTGTTTGTCACCTACGGCGCCTGCTTCGGCATCGAAATCTTCATCCACAACATCGCCGCCGTCTATTACGTCGACCATTTCGGCCTGTCCTTGAAATCGGCCGGCCTGGCCGCCGGCAGCTTCGGCTTGCTGGCCCTGTTTGCCCGCGCCCTGGGCGGCTGGCTGTCCGACAAGCTGGCCCTGCGCGGCAACCTGAACAGCCGCGTGACCCTGCTGTTCATGCTGATGATAGGCGAAGGCGTGGGCTTGCTGTGGTTTGCCAAGGTCGACAGCGTCACCTGGGCCGTCATCGCCATGCTGGTCTTCGGCCTGTTCACCCACATGGCGTGCGGCGCCACCTACGCGCTGGTGCCCTTCATCGACAGCAAGGCTCTCGGCGGCGTGGCCGGCATCATCGGCGCGGGCGGCAACGTGGGCGCCGTGGCGGCCGGTTTCCTGATGAAAGGCACGGGCGACATCCGCCAGACCTTGATCATCCTCAGCGCGCTGGTGGTGATTTCGGCCCTGTGCGCCATCGCCGCCCGTTTCACGGGCCTGGCGGCCGAACCGAACATGGCCGCGGCCTGAGGAGAGCGCAATGAACCACCCCTTGAACATCGTCGTCCTTGGCCATGGCATGGTCGGGCATAAATTCCTCGAACGCCTGGCCCTGGACAACGCGCCGCACCTGTCCGTGACGGTCTTGTGCGAAGAGCCGCGCCCCGCTTACGACCGGGTGCACCTGTCCGAATTTTTCAGCGGCAAATCGGCCGAGGACCTGTCGCTGGTGGCGCCCGGCTTCTTCGACAAGGGCAACGTCGTGTTAAAGCTCAATGCACGCGCCGTGTCCATCGACCGCGCGGCGAAAACCGTCACTGCCAGCACGGGTGAAGTGCTGGCCTACGACAAACTCGTGTTTGCCACCGGCTCGACGCCGTTCGTGCCGCCGCTGCCGGGCAAGGAGCGCGATGGCTGCTTCGTCTACCGCACCATCGAAGACCTGGAAGCCATGCTGGCCTGGGGTGCCAAGTCGAAAACGGGCGTGGTCATCGGCGGCGGCTTGCTGGGCCTCGAATGCGCGAAAGCCTTGCGCGACCTGAAACTCGACACCCACGTGGTGGAATTCGCGCCGCGCCTGATGGCCGTGCAGGTGGACGAGGGCGGCGCGCGCGTCTTGCGCCGCAAGATCGAGGAGCTGGGCGTGACCGTGCACACGCAAAAGAATACGCTGGCCATCGTTGACGGCGAAGCTGCCACGCACCGCATGCAGTTCGCCGACGGCAGCCACCTGGAAGCGGACATGATCGTCTTCTCGGCCGGCATCCGCCCGCGCGATGAGCTGGCGCGCGCCTGCGGCCTGGAGGTGGGACCGCGCGGCGGCATCGCCATCGACGACAGCTGCGTCACGTCCGACCCGGACATCTATGCGATCGGCGAATGCGCGCTGTGGGGCGGCCTGGTGTTCGGCCTGGTGGCGCCCGGCTACGAAATGGCCCGCATCGCTGCCCGCCACCTGCTGCAGGAGGAAGAAGGAGAAGCGGGCGAAGCGTCGTTCAAGGGCGCCGACATGAGCACCAAGCTCAAACTGATGGGCGTGGACGTGGCCAGCCTGGGCGACCCGCACGGCAATGCGCCGGGCAGCCGCTCCTACCAGTTCATGGACGAGCGCAAGCAGATCTACAAGAAGATCGTCGTTTCCGACTGCGGCAAGTACCTGCTGGGCGGCGTGATGGTGGGCGACGCCAGCGAATACGGCACGCTCTTGCAGATGATGCTCAACAAGATCGAGCTGCCGGCATCGCCGGAATTCCTCATCCTGCCGCAGGCGGACGGCCAGCAAAAGGCGGGACTCGGTGTGGATGCCTTGCCCGAGTCGGCGCAAATCTGCTCGTGCAACGACGTGTCGAAAGGCGCGCTGTGCGCGGCCGTGGCCGATGGCGCCACCAGCATCGGCGCATTAAAATCCTGCACGAAAGCCGGCACGGCCTGCGGCGGCTGCGTGCCGCTGGTGACGCAGATCATGAAGGCGGAAATGCAGAAGCAGGGCCTGGCCGTCAACAACCACGTGTGCGAACACTTTGCGTACTCGCGCCAGGAATTGCACCATCTGGTGCGCGTGGGGAAAATCCGCAGCTTCGGCGCGCTGCTGTCCGCGCATGGAAAGGGTCTCGGTTGCGACGTGTGCAAGCCCGTGGCGGCGAATATCCTGGCGTCTTGCTGGAACGATTTCGTGCTGTCGCCCGTGCACGCCAGCCTGCAGGACAGTAACGATTATTTTCTCGGTAATATCCAGAAGGATGGCACGTATTCCGTCGTGCCGCGCATGCCGGGCGGCGAAGTGACGGCCGACGGCTTGATCGCCGTGGGCATGGTGGCGAAAAAATACGGTCTCTATACGAAGATCACGGGCGGACAGCGGGTCGACCTGTTCGGCGCGCGCGTGGACCAGTTGCCAGCCATCTGGGAAGAGCTGATCGCGGCCGGCTTCGAGTCGGGCCACGCCTACGGCAAGTCGCTGCGCACGGTGAAATCGTGCGTCGGCTCCACCTGGTGCCGCTACGGCGTGGCCGACAGCGTGGGCTTCGCGATTCAACTGGAGAACCGCTACAAGGGCTTGCGCACGCCGCACAAGATCAAGTTCGGCGTCTCCGGCTGCACGCGCGAATGCGCCGAGGCGCAGGGCAAGGACATCGGCCTGATCGCCACGGAAAAAGGCTGGAATTTGTACGTGTGCGGCAACGGCGGCATGAAGCCGCGCCACGCGGAACTGCTGGCATCCGATCTCGATGAAGCGACCCTGGTGCGCTATGTCGACCGCTTTTTGATGTTTTACGTGCGCACGGCCGACCGCCTGCAGCGCACCAGCGTGTGGCGCGACAACCTGGAAGGAGGCCTCGACTACCTGAAAGCCGTCGTCGTGGCCGACCGCCTGGGCATCGCCCACGAGCTGGAAGCGGACATGCAGCACGTGGTCGACACCTATGCCTGCGAGTGGAAGGAAGCCGTCTCCAACCCTGCCGTGCGCCAGCGTTTCCGCCATTTCGTCAACAGCGGGAAGAACGATGAAAACGTGGTGTTCGTGGAAGAGCGGGGCCAGATCCGGCCCGCCACGCCCCTTGAACGCCGCAACACCGTGATCCCCATCCTTGCCGTGGAGGCGTGAGCCATGAATGCAATGAATGAATTGAACAGCGCCAGCGCCGACAACTGGGTGGCCATCTGCCCCTTGACGGACATCGTGCCTGACACGGGCGTGTGCGCGCTGCTGGGCGGCCGGCACGTGGCCGTGTTCCGCGTCGGCGATGCCGCGCCGCGCGTGTACGCCATCGACAATGTCGACCCGAACGCCGGTGCTTCCGTGCTGTCGCGCGGCCTGGTGGGCAGCATCGGCGAGCGCGTCGTGGTGGCGTCGCCCATCTACAAGCAGCACTTCGACCTGGCCAGCGGCGAGTGCATCGAAGCGCCTGAACACTCGGTGGCCGCCTGGCCGGCGCGCGTGTTCGGCGGCATGGTGTGGGTGGCCATATGAACACCGCCGCACGGCCGTCTTTAGTCGTGGTCGGCAACGGCATGGCCGGCATGCGCACGGTCGAGGAATTGCTGAAACTCGCGCCGGACCTGTACGACATCACCGTCTTCGGCGCCGAACCGCACGGCAATTACAACCGCATCCTGCTGTCTCCCGTGCTGGCCGGCGAAAAGACGGTGGACGACATCATGCTGCACACGCGCGACTGGTATGCCCAAAACGGCATCACCCTGCACGCGGGCGACCCCGTGGTACACATCGACCGCCAGGCGCGCACCGTGCAGGCGCTGTCGGGCATCGAGGTGCGCTATGACCGCCTGCTGCTGGCCACCGGTTCCACGCCCTTCATCGTGCCCGTGCCGGGCCACGAACTGCCCGGCGTGATCGGTTTTCGCGATATCGACGATGTCGACACCATGCTGCGGGCGGCGCGCCAGCACCGCCACGCGGTCGTCATCGGCGGCGGCTTGCTGGGACTGGAGGCGGCCAACGGCCTGCAGCGCCAGGGCATGGACGTGACGGTGGTGCACATGAGCGGCGCCCTGATGAACCAGCAGCTCGACGCGCCCGCATCGATGCTGCTGAAATCGGCGCTGGAAGCGCGCGGCCTGCGGTTTTTGATGCAGGCGCAAACCTCCGCCATCATGGGCAGCACCCGCGTGGAAGGCGTGCAGTTTGCGAACGGCAGCAGCATTCCCGCCGACCTGGTGGTGATGACGGCCGGCGTGCGCCCCAACATCGCGCTGGCGCAAGCGGCCGGCCTGCACTGCGAACGGGCCATCGTCGTCGACGACTGCCTGCAAAGCTACGACCCGCGCGTGTACGCCGTGGGCGAATGCGTGCAGCACCGGCGCGCCACCTTCGGTCTGGTCGCGCCCATATGGGAACAGGCGCGCGTGTGCGGCGCGCATCTGGCCGGCGCCGGGCACCGCCGCTACGTGCAGCAAGCCAGCGCCACCAAATTGAAAGTGACAGGCATCGACCTGTATTCGGCCGGCGACATCATCGGCGGCGAGGGCAGCGAAGACCTGGTGCTGCGCGATCCGAGGCGTGGCGTCTACAAACGGCTCGTGGTGCAGGGCAGCCGCCTGGCCGGCGCCGTGCTGTATGGCGACGTGCAGGACGGTCCGTGGTATTTCGACCTGATCCAGCAGCGCCGCGACATCAGCAAGCTGCGCGCCCATTTATTGTTTGGCCAGGCGCTGTGCGCCCAGGCCGCCTGACAGCGACCAACAGGATACGCCCATGACCAGCTGCACGCCCGTGAAAACCACTTGCCCGTACTGCGGCGTCGGCTGCGGCGTGGAAGCGACACGCCTGCCCGACGGCGCCATCCGCATCGCCGGCGATACAACGCACCCGGCCAACCTGGGCCGCCTGTGCGTGAAAGGTTCGGCCCTGGGCGACACCCTGGACCTCGACCAGCGCCTGCTCTACCCGCAGGTACGCACCGACGGCGTGCTGCGGCGCGCTTCCTGGGATGCCGCGCTGGACCAGGTGGCCGGCGGCCTGCGCGCCATCATCGATGAGCACGGCCCCGACGCCGTCGCCCTGTATGTCTCGGGCCAGCTGCTGACGGAAGACTATTACATCGCCAACAAATTCATGAAGGGCTATGTGGGCAGCGCGAACATCGACACCAATTCGCGCCTGTGCATGTCCTCGGCCGTCGCCGGCCACAAGCGCGCGTTCGGCGAAGACATCGTGCCCGGCTGCTATGAAGACCTGGAGCTGGCCGACATGGTCGTGCTGGTGGGCTCGAACACGGCCTGGTGCCACCCGATTTTGTTCCAGCGCATCGCCCGCATCCGCGAAACCCGGCCGGAGATGAAGCTGGTGGTGATCGACCCGCGCCGCACGGCCACCTGCGAGCTGGCCGACCTGCATTTGCCCGTGAAACCGGGCACCGACGTGTGGCTGTTCAACGGCTTGCTGTGCTATCTGGCGAAGGAGGGCGTGATCGCCGGCGAGTTCGTCACGCGGCACAGCCGCGGCCTCGACGCAGCGCTGGCGGCCGCCCACGCGGACTGCGGCGACCCGCTGCAGGTGGCGCGCATCTGCAAGGTCGACCCGCAAGCCCTGCTGGCGTTTTACCAGGCGTTTGCCGCCACGCGCAAGGTCGTCACGGCCTTTTCGCAGGGCGTGAACCAGTCGTCCTCCGGTACGGACAAGGTCAACAGCATCATCAACTGCCACCTGGCGACGGGGCGCATCGGCCAGCCCGGCATGGGACCGTTTTCGCTCACGGGCCAGCCGAACGCCATGGGCGGGCGCGAAGTGGGCGGGCTGGCCAACATGCTGGCGGCGCACCTTGAACTGGACAATCCGCTGCACCGCGACACCGTGCAAACCTTCTGGGACTCGCCGCGCATGGCGAACAAGCCGGGCTTGAAGGCGGTGGACCTGTTCCACGCGATCGAAGCGGGCAAGGTCAAGGCCGTGTGGATCATCGCCACCAATCCCCTGGTCAGCATGCCGGACGCCGACCAGGTGCGCCGCGCGCTGGCCAGGTGCGAGCTGGTGGTGGTGTCGGACATCAGCGCGCAGTCGGACACGAACGTCCATGCCGACGTGCTGCTGCCGGCCCTGGGCTGGGGCGAGAAGGACGGCACGGTGACCAATTCCGAGCGCCGCATCTCGCGCCAGCGCGCGTTTCTGCCGGCGCCGGGCGAGGCGCGCGCCGACTGGGACGTGCTGTGCGACGTGGCGCGCCGCATGGGTTATGACGGCTTCGATTTCGCGGCGCCGCAAGCCATTTTTGCCGAACACGCACGGCTGTCGACCTTCCGCAACGGGGCGGAAACGGCGCGGCTGTTCAATCTGGCGGGCCTGGACAGCCTGGATGCGGCACAGTACGACGCCCTGGCGCCGCAGCAGTGGCCGCAGGGCCGGGCGCGCCTGTTCGGCGACGGCCGCTTCGCCCATGCGGACGGGCGCGCCCGCTTCGTGCCCACGGCGCCGCGCGCGCCGCACAACATGCCCGGCGAGGACTATCCGCTGATCCTGAACACGGGCCGGGTGCGCGACCAGTGGCATACGATGACGCGCACGGGCAAGGCGGCCAAACTGTCGGGCCACGTCGCCGAAGCGTTCATCGACCTCCACCCGCAGGATGCGCTGCTGTACGGCGTGCGCGAAGGCGAACTGGCGCGCATTTCCAGCGCCTGGGGCGCGATGGTGGCGCGCGTCGTGCATGGCGGCGGCATCGCGCGCGGCCAGGTCTTCGTGCCCATCCACTGGAGCGACGCGAATGCGTCCGACGCGCGCGTGGGCGCCGTCGTCAATCCGGTCGTCGATCCCGTCTCGGGCGAGCCGGAATTCAAGCACACGCCCGTGCGCATCGAGCAGTTCAGCGTGCACTGGCATGCGTTTGTCCTGAGCCGCACGCCGCTCAACCTGGGCGGTGTGGCGCACTGGACGCGCATCCAGGGCGAGCAGTTCCTGCGCTACGAACTGGCGGGCCGCCAGCGCATCGATGATCTCGGCGCCTGGGCGCGCGCGCTGCTCGGCGTCACGGACGACAACGCCGACTGGCTCGATTACGCGGATGCCAGCGCCGGCGTGTACCGCGCCGTGCACCTGGACGAGGGACGCATCGCGCAATGCGTGTATGTCTCCCCCCGTCCCGACCTGCCGTCGCGCAGCTGGCTGGCCGGCCTGTTTGCGCATGCGCAAATGGATGCGCTTGATCGCGCCGGCGTGCTGCTGGGCCAGCCCATCGGCAAGGGCGTGGACGCCGGTCCCATCGTGTGCTCGTGCTTTGGCGTGGGGCGCAACACCATTTGCGCGGCCATCGCCGGGCAAAAACTGGAGACGACGGCGCAGGTGACGGCCTGCGTCAAGGCGGGCGGCAATTGCGGCTCCTGCGTGCCGGAGATACGACAGTTGCTGCTTGAAGCGCGCAGCGCGGCCTGATCATCTGTCCTTTCCCGCGCGGCTTTGCTATATTGCCAGCTCTACAAGGGGAGAGGCAATGTGATGACGGCAGGACAATACGACACGGTCTGGCTGACGGGCTTGAGCGGCGCCGGCAAGTCCAGCATCGCCGACGCGCTGGCGCGCCAGCTCAAGGCGCAGGGGTGCGCCGTGGCAGTACTCGATGGCGACCAGCTGCGCCATGGCTTGAATCGCGACCTGGGTTTTACGCCCCAAGACCGGCATGAAAACATCCGCCGCACGGCCGAAGTGGCGCGCCTGATGAACGGGGCGGGCTTGACCGTCATCGCCGCCTTCATTTCTCCCTACCGCGCCGACCGGGCCATGGCCGCCGCCATCATCGGCGCGGCGCATTTCATTGAAGTCCACGTCAGCACGCCGCTGGCCGTGTGCGAGGCGCGCGACCCGAAGGGCCTGTATGAAAAGGCGCGGGCAGGGCAGCTGGCGCAATTCACGGGCGTTTCCGCACCCTATGAAGCGCCGCTGGCCGCCGCGCTGACCCTGGACACGGGCACCTTGGCGCTGGACGAGTCGGTCGAGCGCATTTGCCGCTACCTGCGGCAGCGGCCGTGACGACCTGGCGCAAACGATTGCGCCGGCGCCTGCCGGCCAGCCTGAAGGCGCGCATGAGCGTGGTCGTCTTCCTGCTCGTGCTCGCTGCCGTGGCTTCGCTGGCGCTGGCCACCCTGTCCGTGGCCGAGCGCGGCATGCGCGACGTGACGGGGCGCCAGCAGTACGTATCGCTGTCCAGCGCCGCCGTCTTCATCGATGAGGAACTCGACGCGAAGCGCAACGTGCTGCGCGCCATTGCCGACAGCCTGCCTGCCGGCGGCGCGCACGACGGCGCCAGCCTGCAGCGTTTCCTGGCTGCGCAAACGGTGCTGCGCAAGGAATTTTATTCGGCCGGCGTGGTCGGTATCGACGGGGCCGTGCTGGCCAGCGTGAGTCCCTTCAAGCCGCAGGCGGGGCTGAACGTGAAGGGCCGCCCTTACTTTGAACAGACGCTGGCGACCCGGCGCTCGGTGATTTCCGCGCCCCTCAACGGCAGCATTTCCGGCATGCCCATCGTCGTGGTCACGCAACCCGTGTTCGACGCGCAGGGCGCCGTGCGTTATGTGCTGGCGGCCAGCGTCAACCTGCGCCAGCCCGATTTCCTGGGCCGCCTGGGCGCCCTCAAACCGGGCACGGGCGGCTACCTGTACATCATGACCGGCGAAGGCATCATCGTCGAGCATCCCGACAAGTCGCGCATCATGCAGCATATCGAGGCGCATGGTCCCATCAGCATGTCCGCGCGGCGCGCCTTGCAGGGTTTCGAGGGCTGGCTGACGGGCACCACCACGCAAGGCGTCGATGCCCTGTTTGCCTACCACCGCATCGCGTCGACGGGCTGGATACTGGCGTCCGTGTATCCCATGCGCGACGCGTTCGCGCCGCTGCACGCCATCCGCAGCAAGATATTGCTGGCCGCCGTGCTGCTGGCGGCGCTGGCGGGGCTGGCCGGCTGGCGCGTGGTGCTGCGCCTGCTGCTGCCTTTGGCGCGGCTGCGCCACCATGTGCATGAAATCCGCCGCCAGCGCCTGGGCATCGAGGCGCTGCAAATTGAGCGGCGCGACGAGATCGGCGACTTGAGCCGCGATTTCTACTCGCTGATGGCCGAGCGCGAAATTGCCGTGGCGCAGACGCGCGACAGCGAGCGGCGTTTGAAACTGCTGACGGACCACGTGCCCGTGGTGATCGTCTATATCGACCGCGAGCACCGCTACCAGTTCATCAATGCGACGTTTGAAAAATGGTTCGGCAGATCGCAGCAGGAAAGCATGATGCAGTCGATCCGCGAGGTGCTGGGCGAGGAAGCCTACCAGTTGCGCGAACAATACCTGCGGCGCGCCTTCTCGGGCGAGGAGGTTGAATATGAGTTCACCATCGGCGGCGACGGAGACGCTGGCCAGCGCGCCTTCCAGACCAGTTACGTGCCCGATGTGGGCGAGAGCGGCGCGGTGGAGGGCGTGTACGGCCTGATCCACGAAATCACCAAGACCAGGGCCGTGCATACGGCGCTGCAGTTCGCCGCCGCCACGGATATCCTGACGGGCATCGCCAACCGGCGCCGTTTCGACGAACAGCTGGAGTTGAGCATGCAGCGCACGTGGGCCGCGCGCGCGCCGATGGCGCTGGCCTATCTTGATATCGACCGTTTCAAGGCCATCAACGACAGCCTGGGACACAAGGCGGGCGACGAGGTGCTCAAGGAGTTCGCCGCGCGCCTGGTGCGCAGCGTGCGCGCCAGCGACCTGGTGGCGCGCCTGGCCGGCGATGAATTCGTGATCATTCTCGAAGGGGTGAACGGCGCGGCCGAAGTGCGCCAGGTCGGCGCCAAGATCGTCGAGGCCATCCGCCAGCCGTTTGCGCTGGCCGGCGGTCCGCTGCCGGTGACGACCAGCGTCGGCATGGCCATCTTCCGCGAGGGCACGCTGACGCCGGCGCAGCTGCTGGATCTGGCCGACCAGGCCCTGTACGCCGCCAAGGGGCAGGGCCGCGACGGCGTGGCGCTGCGCGAGGCGGCGCCGTAGCCACTACAGGATGGCGCTCCAGTGATCGAGCTGCTGCGTGGTGGCCGTCACGCCGCCGCACACGATGACGAGCACATTGCGGTAGGGAGCCAGTTCCGGCGCCTTGCCGTAGACGGCCGCCAGCGCCGCTCCGCAGGCCGGTTCCACCACCAGGCGCTGGTCGGCGACAAAGCGCTGGCAGGCGTCGACGGCGGCGCGGTCCGACACCACCACGCTGTGCAGCGGGCGAGTCTGGCTGATGGCGTATGCCTGGGCGCACACCTGGCGCGCGGCCAGCGACGTGGCGATGCTGCTCACGGCCGGCAGGGCCACGTGTTCGCGCGCGGACACGGCCGCCGCCAGCGAAGCGGCGCCTTGCGTTTCGACGGCCACGATGGCCACGTCATCCCAGCCGTTGCGCTGCAAGCCTTCGGCCACGCCGGCCAGCAGGCCGCCGCCGCCCACCGACAGCACCACCGCGTCCGGTTTCAGGCCCGCGCGCGCTACTTCATCGATCATGCCGGCATGGCCCTGCCACAGCAGCGGGTCGTCGAACGGGTGCAAAAAAGCGTCTTGCGGCGTGAGCATCGATTGGGCCAGCGCGTTCGCTTCCTGCCAGGCGGCGCCGTGCACGATGACTTCGGCGCCTTCCTGGGCGATCAGGGCCTTGGCCCGTTCGCTCGTCGTTTCCGGCACGACGACGATGACGGGAATACCGAGCTGGCGTCCCGCATAGGCGACGGCGATGCCGGCATTGCCGCCGGAAGAGGAAATGAAGCGGCTGGCGCCGCGCCGCGCGTATTCTTCGCAGGCGAGGCCGATGCCGCGGATCTTGAAGGAGCCGGGTGGCTGCAAGGCTTCGAGCTTGAGCCAGATGGCGCGTTCGCTGAGCAGGCTCAGGGCGCGCGAGTTGAGCAAGGGAGTTTCGATGTGCAGGGCCATGCGTGTTCCTGGTAAACAGTCAGGCCAGCATCATAGCCGAAGCGCCCGCGCCACCGTGTCATCCTTGCCGGCAGTGCGCTGGCTGTCAGTTCAGCGGGACGCTTTTGAGGTGGTGCGTGCGCGCCACTTCCTTCATCGCTTCGAGCAGATCGTCGCGCAGCTGGCGCGGCAGCTTGCCGAAGAATTCCTCGTCGTTCTGGTCGGCCATTTCGGCCAGCACCGGTACCAGCGCCTCGCCTTCCGTGGTCAGTTCGATCGAATGCTGGCGGCGGTCGGCCAGCAGGATGGATTTGCTGACCATGCCCTTGCTTTCCAGGCGGTCGATCAGTTTCGACACGGCGCCCTTGCTCATGCCGGACACCTGCGCCAGCACCGTGGGCGAGGTGCAGCCCAGGCGGAACATTTCGCGCAGCACCACCCATTCGGACACCGTCACGCCATTGGCTTCGGCTTTCTTCTGGAAGCTGTGGGACACATGGTTGGAAACGAAACGCAGCCAGTAACCGAGATGGGCTTCCAGTTCGCTGACGGGAACGCTGTTGGGACGGGCGGCTTGCGTGGCGGCCGATTCAAAATTATGGCTCATTTCTCTTCCTTCACTGGGCGGCGTTGCCGGCATGGTTAAGGCCTTCACGCTTGCTGTCGAGTGGTTTGTTTGGGAACAATCGTCGTGCTTGAGGTATTTCTAACACTGTTTTCACAGGAAATCATTCAGCGGCAAAAAGTTTTTCCTTTTTCTCTTGCTCTAAATATATAAAAAGCAATATCAAGCAAATAATCGTATTGCTAGAGAGGAAGATTAAAAAAATAACTCATGTTGTATCAATGGTAACATGAATTTTGCCGAATTGATAAATATTTCAAGCGCGATCACTGCCGCATGGCACAGGTGTGTTGCCGGCGCCAATCAGCTGAACCGTTCCACGAGAAAATCGACGAAGCTGCGCAGCTTGGGCGAGCGATAGCGGTCCGGCAGGTAGACCACGTTCAAGGGACGGCTGGGCAGCGCATGCGCGGGAAACAGCTGGACCAGGCGGCCCGCCTGCACGTCCGTTTCCAGCAGGAAGGCCGGTTGCAGCACAATGCCCATGCCATGCAGTGCAGCAACGCGCAGCGCCTGGCCGTGGTTGACTTGCAGGCGGCCCGCGACGGGCACGCTGCAGACGCCGTCCTCGCCTGTCAGGCGCCAATGCGCCAGGGCGGCGGGCGAGAAGGACAGGCATTCGTGCCGGCTCAGCTCGGCCGGGTGGCGCGGCGTTCCCCTGCGCGCCAGATAGTCGGGAGCGGCGCAGATCATCAGCCGGTAGGGCGCCAGCGGTCTGGCGATCAGCAAGGAATCGGGCAACTGGCCGATGCGGATGGCGGCCTCGAAACCTTCCTCCACCAGGTCGGCCACGCGGTCGCTCAGCGACACATCGATGCTCACGTCGGGATAGCGCTCCAGGTATGCGGCCATGGCGGGCATCAGCGCTTCCGCGCCGAAGGTGAGGGGCGCCGTGATGCGCAGCTTGCCGGCGGGCGCCAGTTGCAGGTTTTGCGCCTGGACATCGGTTTCGGCCACCAGCCTGAGGATTTCCTTGCAGCGCGCATAGTAATCCTCACCGAAGGCCGTCAGGTGCTGGCGCCGGGTGGTGCGCTGGAGCAACTGCATGCCCAGGCGCTTTTCCAGCGTCCGCAGGTGGTTGCCGGCCATCGTCGCGGAGATCCCGCAGGCGGCCGCGGCGGCGCTCAAGCTGCCTTTTTCCACGGCCAGTACATACACCTTCATGCTGTCGAGCAAATCCATTGGCAATCCCTGCTGTCAAATCATTGAATCAAACCATAGTTTATCTATTAATGATTTTAAATGACACTGCTGTTTGTCCCGCCAGCGCGCGGCCACCCTGACCCATTGCCCGAGAACAGACCATGCAAGCCATCCAACTGACCGCTCCTTCCCTCACCGCGTTTCGCCAGACCGAGCTGCCCGAGCCGCAGGCCGGCCGGGGCGAGGTGCTGCTGCGCCTGCGCGCCGCCACGCTGAACTTTCTCGACGTGGCCATTGCGACCGGCAACTTTGCCGGCGCGGCCTTTCCGCTGATTCCCGTCGCCGACGGCGCGGGCGAAGTGGCGGCGCTGGGCGAGGGCGTCAGCGGCCTGGCCGTCGGCGACCGCGTCATCCCGCACTTCATGCCGCGCTGGCAGGGCGGTGCCATCGCGCCGCACAACGTGGGCGCGATGCGCGGCGTCACCTTGCCGGGTTCGCTGGCCGAATACGTGGCCGTCCCTGCCGCCAGCCTGGTCGCCTTGCCGGCCCACCTCGATTTTATCCAGGGTGCGGCCCTGCCGATTGCAGCCACGACGGCGTGGAATGCCGTGCGTTCGGCGCAAGTGCGCCCCGGATCGGTGGTGTTGCTGTTGGGGACGGGCGGCGTCAGCCTGTTTGCCTTGCAGTTCGCCAAGGCGTCGGGCGCCACGGTGATCCTCGCGTCGTCCAGCGATGACAAGCTGGAACGGGCGCGCCAGCTGGGCGCCGATCACCTAATCAACTACCGGGCCACGCCGGCCTGGGATGCGGAAGTGCTGAAACTGACGGGCGGGCGGGGCGCCGACCTGGTGGTCGAGACGGTGGGCGGCGCCACCATCGTGCGCTCGCTCAACGCGGCGGCCGTGGGCGGCACGGTCTTCACGGTGGGTTTTGTCGGCGGCACGGCCGCCAGCATCGACTTGCTGCCCATCATCGTCAAGGCTTTGCGCATCGTCGGCAACAACACCGGCTCCGTGGCGGACCTGGCGCAGGCGGCACAGGCCATCGCCGCGCATGGCATCGTGCCCGTCATCGACCGCGTGTTCGGCCTCGGCGACACGGCCGAAGCGTATGCGCAGCTGGCTGCCGGCGGCCGCCATTTCGGCAAGCTTGCCATCGCGCACTGAGCCGGCCGCAACACTGTTGCCGTCAGGCGGCGACGTGCACTTTCACGTTCGCGTCGCGCAGCACCTCGGCAAAGCGGGGCGGCGGCGGCGCGTCCGTAAACAGGATGTCGACTTGCGCCAGGTCGGCCAGGCGCACCAGCGCCTTGCGGCCGAATTTATGCTGGTCGGCCACCAGCCACACTTCGCGCGACTGCTCGATGATCGCTTGCGCCACTTTCACTTCGCGCGCGTCGAAGTCGCGCAGGCTGCCGTCTTCGTCGATGCTGGAAATGCCGATGATGCCGATGTCGACCTTGAACTGGCGGATGAAGTCGATGGTGGCTTCGCCGACGATGCCGCGGTCGCGCCCGCGCACCACGCCGCCGGCCACGATGACTTCGCAGGCGGCGTTGTCGGCCAGGATGGCGGCCACGTTGAGGTTGTTCGTCACCACGTGCAAGCCCGTGTGCCGGCCCAGCGCGCGCGCCACTTCCTCGGTCGTCGTGCCGATATTGATCAAGAGCGAACAGCCGTGCGGCACCTGCGCCGCGACGGCGGCGGCGATGCGCCGCTTGGCGTCGCTGTTGAACACTTGCCGCTGGCTGTAATCGATGTTTTCCACGGAAGAGGGCAAGCCCACGCCGCCGTGGTAGCGGGCCAGCAGGCGCGCTTCTTCCATCTGCTTGACGTCGCGGCGCACGGTCTGCGGCGTCACGTCCAGCTGCTGGGCCAGCTCCTCGACGGACATGGTGACCTTCTGGCGCACCACTTCGAGCAAGCGGCGCTGGCGGGGATTCAAAATCATGGGCTTGTCTCTTTAAAAAACACAAACGAACAAAAACGAACAAATAGTGATAAAAATATGTTGCTATCGATTCGCAATCTGGCGTATCTTATCCATATTGCATTCGAATTACAGCTGTATTGATCTTAACGACAGTCGCCGGCGATGCCTAGTCTTTCCTCGCCGGCCTTTCCCGACAGACACGGAGTCCCGATGGCGGCAGCACAGCAAGGTGTGGAGACAACGATGGCATGCGACGTGCTGGTGGTGGGCGGCGGCATCAATGGCGCCGGCATCGCGCGCGACGCGGCCGGGCGGGGCTTGTCCGTGGTGCTGTGCGAAAAGGACGACCTCGCTTCCCACACCTCGTCCGCTTCCACCAAGCTGATACATGGCGGCCTGCGCTACCTCGAATACTATGAATTCGGCCTCGTGCGCAAGGCGCTGATCGAGCGCGAGGTGCTGCTGCGCTCGGCGCCGCACATCATGTGGCCCTTGCGCTTCGTCATGCCGCACGCCCAGGGCCAGCGCCCCGTCTGGCTGATATGCGCCGGCCTGTTTCTGTACGACATGCTGGCCAAGCGGGAAATCCTGCCTGGCTCGCAGGGCATCGACCTGACGCGCCACGCGGCCGGCAAACCGTTAAAACCCGAGTTCAAGCGGGGCTTCGTGTATTCCGACGGCTGGGTCGACGATGCGCGCCTGGTGGTCTTGAACGCCATCGACGCGGCGGACAAGGGGGCGACCATCCTCACGCAGACGCGCTGCACGGCCCTGCGGCGCGACGGCGCGGGTGCGGACGCTTCCTGGCAGGCGACCCTGCTGCAAGGCGACGGACGTCAGCTGTCCGTGCGCGCGCGCAGCGTCGTCAATGCGGCCGGGCCGTGGACGGCCGAGTTCCTGCAGCAGGCGGCGCCGGGCGGACAGGGCCGGCATTTGCGCCTGATCAAGGGCAGTCACATCGTCGTCAAGCGATTGTTCGAGCACGATCACGCCTACATCTTCCAGCATCCGGACGGGCGCATCGTGTTTGCCATTCCGTATGAGCACGATTTCACCCTGATCGGCACCACCGATCTCGACTACCACGGCGACAGCGGCAAGGTGGAAATCGACGACGAGGAAATTCGTTACTTGTGCGAGCTTTCCAGTTACTATTTCAGCAAGCCCATTGTGCCGGCCGACGTGGTGTGGACGTATGCGGGCGTGCGCCCGCTGGTGGAAGACGCGGCGGCCGACGCCAAGGCCGTCACGCGCGATTACCGCTTCGAGCTGGACCGGGAAGGGGCGCCGCTGCTCAGTATTTTCGGCGGCAAGATCACCACGTTCCGCAAGCTGGCGGAGGAAGCGCTCGATGTGCTCGCACCGTTGTTGGCGCCGGTGCCGGGCAATGCGCGGCCGGCCTGGACGGCCAACGCCTGCCTGCCCGGCGGCGACGTGTTCGGCAGCACGCCGCAGAACAGAGCGGTGCGCGAGTTCGGCCAGTTCGTGCAGGACTTGCAGCGCGACTATGCGTGGCTGCCGGCGGCGCTGGTGGCGCGCTATGCACGCGCCTACGGCACGCGCATCCACGTGCTGCTCGCCGGGCGGACGGATGTGGCGGCCATGGGCGAGGAAATCGCCGCCGGCCTGTACGCGGCGGAAGTGGACTATTTGCGGCGCCACGAATGGGCCGTCAGCGCGGCCGACATGCTGTGGCGGCGCTCCAAGCTGGGCCTGCACCTGCCGCGCGAAACGGCGGACACGCTCGACGCCTGGCTGTTGCAACACCCGTTGTCGTTGTAGGCAGCACACGTAAGCGACAGCGCCCCGCAGAGGGTGCGGCGAAGAATAAGAAACCATCACTGGAGGAGAAGCGCGTGCAACTGGTACTGGACAAGATCAGCAGGAAGCAGGGGGCTGACGATTTTTTATATCCGATGTCGCTGGCATTGGTGCCGGGCGCCATCAACGTCTTGCTGGGCACCACGCGTGCCGGCAAGACGACCCTGATGCGCGTGATGGCGGGGCTGGACAAGCCCAGCGGGGGCACCGTGACGGCCGACGGCGTCGACGTGACGGGCGTGCCCGTCAGCAAACGTAACCTGGCCATGGTGTACCAGCAATTCATCAACTATCCGGCCTTTACCGTCTACGACAATATCGCTTCGCCCTTGCGTTTGCGCAAGGTGCCCGAAGAGCAGATCCGGACGAAAGTGCTGGCGCTGGCCGAGCGCTTGCACATCACGCCCTACCTGCAGCGCACGCCCGGAGAATTGTCGGGCGGGCAGCAGCAGCGCACGGCGCTGGGACGCGCGCTGATCAAGGACGCATCGTTGCTGCTGCTCGACGAGCCCCTGGTCAACCTCGACTACAAACTGCGCGAGGAATTGCGCCGCGAATTGACGGAACTGTTTTCCAGCGGCAGCACGACGGTCGTGTATGCCACCACGGAACCGCTGGAAGCACTGCAGCTGGGCGGCCACGTGGCCGTGCTGCACGAGGGACGGCTGCTGCAGCAGGGGCCGACCCTGGACGTCTTCAACGCCCCCAATTCCATCAATGTGGCGCGCACCTTCAGCGACCCGCCCATCAACCTGATTCCCGCCCGCGTGAGCGCCGATGGCGTGGCGCAGGCGGCTGACGGCCTGGCCATCCACCTGAGCGGCGCACAGCGCGCCCGCCTCGGCGAGCGGCGCGACGTGATCCTCGGCGTGCGCGCGCACAGCCTGCATTTATCTCCCCAGTCCGAAGGCGACGTGGCCATCGCAGCTACGGTGGACCTGGCGGAAATCAGCGGCTCGGAAACCTATGTGCATGCGCGCCGCGGCGACCTGGCCCTGGTGGCCCAGCTCGGCGGCGTGCACAACCTGGAGATCGGCAGCGCCTGCACCGTGTATTGCCAGCCGCATGCCTTGCTGATCTTCGCCGACGATGGCGGGCTATTGTTCGCTCCTGTGCAAGGAGGGGTGTGACATGGCGCGCATCGAACTGGTGGACCTGGCCCACGCCTACAAACCGAACCCGGCGGCTCCGGCCGACTATGCGCTGCGGCCCATGAGCATGGAGTGGCATGACGGCGGCGCCTATGCCTTGCTGGGGCCGTCCGGCTGCGGCAAGACGACCTTGCTCAATATCATCTCCGGCCTCGTGAAACCGTCGCATGGCAAGGTGCTGTTCGACGGCAAGGACGTCACGCAGCTGCCGACGGAAGCACGCAATATCGCGCAAGTGTTCCAGTTTCCCGTCATCTACGACACCATGACCGTGCACGACAATCTGGCGTTCCCGCTGCGTAATCGCGGCTGGAAAGAGAGCGAGGTGAAAAAGCGCGTGCAGCAGGTGGCGCAGATGCTGGAGCTGACGGGCGACTTGAAACTGCGCGCCAGCGGCTTGTCCGTGGACGCCAAGCAAAAGATTTCGCTGGGACGGGGGCTCGTGCGCCCCGACGTGGCGGCCGTGCTGTTCGACGAACCGCTGACGGTGATCGATCCGCATTTGAAATGGCTGTTGCGCAGAAAGTTGAAGGAGATCCACCACGAACTGAAATTGTCCCTGATCTACGTCACGCACGACCAGGTGGAAGCCTTGACCTTTGCCGACCAGGTGGTCGTCATGACGCAGGGCGAAGTGGTGCAGACGGGCAGCGCGCAGGCGCTGTTCGAGGAACCCGAGCATACGTTCGTCGGCTATTTCATCGGCAACCCGGGCATGAATTTGCTCGATTGCACCCTGGACGATGGCGGCGTGCGCGTGGCGGGGCAGGCGCTGGCCGTGTCCGCCTCCGCCCGCGAGGCCCTGGCTGGCGCGCAAGGGAAAATCACGCTGGGCGTGCGGCCGGAATTCGTCGCATGCCTGAAGGCGGGCGAGAGCGGTGCGGGTAGCGATCATTGCCTGGACGCCACGGTGACTGCCGTGCGCAATATGGGTACGCATTACCTGGCGGAATTCCAGCTGGGCGGCGTGACGGTGGCGGCCAAGCTGCGCGCCATCGATGCCGTCGCCGGGGATGCTGTGCGGCTGCATTTTCCGCCGCAACGCACCCTTTTCTATGTCAACGATAAGCGGGTGGCCTGATGATACATAACGGTAAAACCGATAATAACCGCCGCGCCTGGCTGCTGATCTTGCCCGTGCTGCTGTGCGTGGCCTTTTCCGCCATCCTGCCATTGATGACGGTGGTCAATTATTCCGTGCAGGATATTCTGAGCCCCACGCAAAAGGTCTTCGTGGGCACCGAGTGGTTCCGCATGGTCATGCTCGACGGCGACTTGCACAGCGCCTTGTTGCGCCAGCTGCTGTTTTCCGGCTCCGTGCTGGCCATCCAGATTCCGCTCGGCATCTTGATTGCCCTGTGCATGCCGGCCGATGGCTGGAAGGCATCGCTGGCGCTGGTGCTGATCGCGCTGCCCTTGCTCATTCCCTGGAACGTGGTGGGCACCATCTGGCAAATCTTCGGCCGCGGCGACATCGGCCTGATGGGCTATACCCTGAATCAGCTGGGATTCGACTACAACTACAACGGCAATTCGCTCGACGCCTGGCTGACCGTGATGGTGATGGATATCTGGCACTGGACACCGCTCGTTGTGCTGCTGTGCTATGCGGGTTTGCGCGCCATTCCCGACGCGTATTACCAGGCGGCACGCATCGACGGCGCCTCGCGCCTGGCCGTGTTCCGCTACATCCAGCTGCCGAAACTGCGCAATGTGCTGATGATCGCCGTCTTGCTGCGCTTCATGGACAGTTTCATGATCTACACGGAACCGTTCGTGCTGACGGGCGGCGGACCGGGCAATGCCACCACGTTCCTGTCGCAATACCTGACGCAAAAGGCCGTGGGCCAGTTCGACCTGGGGCCGGCCTCGGCCTTCTCACTGATCTATTTCCTCATCATCCTGCTGTTCTGCTTTGTGTTGTACACCTGGATGCAGAGAGTCGGCACGGGAGACCAGAAATGATGCACAAGAAAATGAGCAGCGCCATCCTGATCGTCTTTTTGCTGGGCTCGCTGTTGCCCATCTACTGGATGCTCAATATGTCGCTCAAGACCAACGAGGAAATCGTGGGCGTGCTGAGCCTGTGGCCGCAGCAATGGACGTTCGCCAACTACCACACGATTTTTACCGACCGTTCCTGGTACAGCGGCTACATCAATTCCATGATTTACGTGGCCTTGAACATGGTCATGTCCGTCACCGTCGCCTTGCCGGCAGCCTACGCTTTTTCCCGCTATAACTTTGTCGGCGACAAGCATTTATTCTTCTGGCTCTTGACCAACCGCATGACGCCGCCCGCCGTTTTCCTCGTACCGTTCTTCCAGCTGTATTCGACGGTGGGCCTGATGGATACGCACCTGGCCGTGGCGCTGGCGCACATGGTGTTCAACGTGCCGCTGGCCGTGTGGATTTTGGAAGGTTTCATGTCCGGCGTGCCGAAGGAAATCGACGAGACGGCGTATATCGACGGCTACAGCTTTCCCCGCTTCTTCATCCGCATCTTCTTGCCGATGATTAAGTCGGGCGTGGGCGTGACGGCGTTCTTCTGCTTCATGTTCAGCTGGGTGGAACTGCTGTTGGCGCGCACCTTGACCTCCGTCAATGCCAAGCCCATTGCCGCCACCATGACGCGCACCGTGTCGGCGGCCGGCATGGACTGGGGCGTACTGGCGGCGGCCGGCGTGCTGACCATCGTGCCCGGCGCGCTGGTGATCTGGTTCGTGCGGCATTACATTGCCAAGGGTTTCGCGATGGGGAGGGTGTGACATGGAAAATACCGATAGCACAGCCAGCCTGTTCGGCTGGATGGCGTGGACGCCGGAAGTGGCCATCTTCTTCATCTGCATCGGCTTGATGCTGGCCGGCATGACGGTGTGGCAAATCCGCTCGCCCAGCATAGCACGCAAGGGCTTTTTGCCCATGCCGACGACGCGCGGCGACCGCCTGTTCATCGGCTTGCTCACGGCGGCCTACGTGAATCTGGCCTGGGCGGGGTTCACGGAAATGCAGCAGGCGATAGGCGCCGCCATCAGTTTTGTCATTTTATTAGTGGTAATGCGTTGGGGATGACCGGCTTGCCGGTGTTGATGGAGGCCGGACCGTCAGCAGGCGGCCGGCAATAAAATAAAAGGAGATTCACGATGAAATTGAAGTTCACGGTCTTCGCGGCTGCGGCCATGCTCGTGTCGAACGCGGCCCTGGCCGACGCCAAGCAGGCGCAAACCTGGATCGACAAGGAATTCCAGCCATCCAGCCTGAGCAAGCAGCAACAGCTTGCTGAAATGAAATGGTTCATCGATGCGGCGGCCAAGCTGAAAGCCAAGGGCATCAAGGAAATTTCCGTGGTCTCGGAAACCATCGACACCCACGTCTACGAGTCGAAGACCCTGGCCAAGGCCTTCGAGGAAATTACGGGTATCAAGGTGCGCCACGACATCATCCAGGAAGGCGACGTGGTGGAAAAGCTGCAGACGTCGATGCAGTCGGGCAAGAGCATCTATGACGGCTGGATTTCCGATTCCGACCTGATCGGCACCCATTATCGCTATGGCGCCGTGGAACCGCTGTCCGACTACATGGCCGCCAAGGGCAAGGAATTCACGAATCCGGGCCTGGACCTGAAAGATTTCATCGGCATCAGCTTTACCACGGCGCCGGACGGCAAGGTGTACCAGCTGCCCGACCAGCAATTCGCCAACCTGTACTGGTTCCGCGCCGACTGGTTCGCGCGCAAGGATTTGCAGGCCAAGTTCAAGGCCAAGTATGGCTACGAACTGGGCGTGCCGCAGAACTGGTCCGCCTATGAAGACATCGCCGATTTCTTCACCAATGACGTGAAGGAACTGGACGGCAAGAAAGTCTATGGCCACATGGATTACGGCAAGAAAGATCCGTCCCTGGGCTGGCGCTTCACCGATGCGTGGCTGTCGATGGCTGGCGCGGCCGACAAGGGCATTCCGAACGGCATGCCGGTCGACGAGTGGGGCATCAAGGTGGCGGCCGACAAGTGCACGCCCGTGGGTGCGTCGATGTCGCGCGGAGGCGCCACCAATTCGCCGGCTGCCGTGTTTGCGCTGACGAAATATATCGACTGGATGAAGAAATACGCGCCGCCACAAGCGAACGGCATGAATTTCTCGGAATCGGGCCCCGTGCCGGCGCAGGGCGAAATCGCCCAGCAAATCTTCTGGTACACGGCATTTACGGCCGGCATGACGAAACCGGGCTTGCCAGTGGTCAACAAGGACGGCACGCCGAAATGGCGCATGGCGCCGTCGCCGCACGGCCCGTACTGGAAAGAGGGCATGCAGAACGGCTATCAAGACGTCGGTTCCTGGTTCCTGTTCAAGTCCACGCCCGATGACCGCAAGGCGGCCGCCTGGCTGTACGCGCAATTCGTCACGTCGAAAACCGTGTCGCTGAAGAAATCCATCGTCGGCCTGACCTTCATCCGCGATTCCGACATCCGCCACGATTATTTTACGAAGCACGCGAACGAGTACGGCGGCTTGATCGAGTTCTACCGCAGCCCCGCCCGCGTGGCGTGGACGCCGACGGGCAACAATGTGCCCGACTATCCGAAGCTGGCCCAGCTGTGGTGGAAGAACGTGGCCACGGCCATTACGGCGGAAAAAACGCCGCAGGCCGCCATGGATAACCTGGCCGAGGAAATGGACCAGGTCATGGCGCGCCTGCAGCGGGCCGGCATGAAGGCGTGCGCGCCCAAGCTCAATCCCAAGGTCGATCCGAACCAGTATCTGTCGGACCAGCACGCACCGTGGAAAAAGCTGGCGAATGAAAAGCCGAAGGGTGAAACGATTGCCTACGATAAATTATTGCAGGCTTGGAAAGAGGGCAAGGTAAGGTAGTCGTGTAGACTTCTGCCGCCGCTTTCCCGGGGCACGGGCGCATGTCCGTGCCCTTTTTTCACTGTATAGCCGTAGTAGCGACCATGACCAAATACATACTTGCTTTAGACCAGGGAACCACCAGTTCGCGCGCCATCCTGTTCGACCATGCTGGCCGGCCGCATGCGAGCGCGCAGCGCGAATTTCGCCAGATTTTCCCCCAGCCGGGCTGGGTCGAGCATGACGCGGGCGACATCTGGGCCTCGCAAGAGGGCGTGCTGCAACAGGTGCTGCGCGACAGCGGCGTGTCCGCTTCGGACGTGGCCGCCATCGGCGTGACCAACCAGCGCGAAACGACGGTGCTGTGGGACCGCGCCACGGGCGAACCCGTCGCCAACGCCATCGTTTGGCAAGACCGCCGCAATGCCGCGTTCTGCGAGCAGCTGGTCGAGCAGGGCAAGGCGGACGTGATCCAGCAAAAAACGGGCCTCGTGCTGGACGCCTATTTTTCCGCCACCAAGCTCAAATGGCTGCTGGACAACGTCCCCGGCGCCCGCGCGCGCGCCGAACGGGGCGAGCTGGCCTTCGGCACCGTCGACAGCTGGTTGATCTACAAGATGAGCGGCGCCCACTTGACGGACACGAGCAACGCGGCGCGCACCATGCTGTTCAACATTCATACTTTGCAGTGGGACACGGATTTGCTGGCGCTGCTGGACATTCCCGCCTCCCTGCTGCCCGACGTCGTGCCATCGAGCGGCGTGGCCGCGCACACGCATGCGGCATTGCTGGGCGTGTCCGTGCCCATCGCCGGCATCGCGGGCGACCAGCAGGCGGCCACGTTCGGCCAGGCCTGTCTGAAACCGGGCATGGCGAAAAATACCTACGGCACGGGCTGCTTCATGCTGATGAACGTGGGCAAGCGCCCGCTGCCATCGAAAAACCGGCTGCTGACGACGGTGGGCTGGAGCCTGGGCGCCGGCAGCGACAAGACTGATTACTTGCTCGAAGGCAGCGCCTTTATCGCGGGCGCGGCCGTGCAATGGATGCGCGACGGCATCGGCATCATCCGCGACTCGTCCGAAGTGGAAGCGCTGGCCACCAGCGTGCCCGATTCGGGCGGCCTCGTCTTCGTGCCCGCCTTCGCGGGGCTCGGCGCACCGTACTGGGACCCGTATGCACGGGGCACCCTGATCGGCATCACGCGCGGCACGGGCAAGGCCCACATCGCGCGCGCCGCATTGGAGGGCGTGGCCTACCAGAACGTCGATGTGTTGTCCGCCATGCAGGACGACGCGGGCATTGCGCTATCCGAGTTGCGCGTGGATGGCGGCGCGGCCCGCAACGACATGCTGATGCAGTTCCAGGCCGACATACTCAATGTCCCCGTGGTGCGCCCCGTGGTGACGGAAACGACGGCCCTGGGCGCCGCTTACCTGGCGGGCCTGGCCGTGGGCTTCTGGGCCTCGCAGGACGAGATCGCCGCCCAATGGCAGGTGGGACGCCGATTCGAGCCGAAGATGGCGGCCGACGAACGGCTGACGCGCTTGCATAAATGGCAGCGCGCGGTGGAACGCTCGCGCGACTGGAGCGAGTGACTGCTCACAGGCCTGGCCTTGCCATAAGCCTTGCCACGCGCTTTAGCAGGCCCGGCAGCAACAGGGCCGCGCTTGCGGCACACAGGGCGCTGGCGGCATAGGCAACGCTCGCCGTGATCGATTGCGTTGCAAATGCCAGCGCGAAACTGCCATACAGCACCGCGCTGCACAGCGCGCCCACGCAGGCCGACAGCCAGTGGCCATGCGCCACGTCCACACGCCGCGCCAGCGCGCCAAAGGCGGTGATGCACACCCCCAGCATCAGCGCGCCAAACAGGTACAGGCTTGCAGCGGCGCCGATTGGCTCCGCATCGGCGGCGGCCATCGACGGCACGGTGCATGCGGCCACCAGGCCAAAACTGGCGGCAAAGGCAAGTATCTTCATGTTCAGGATTTCACGTAATACACAAGGTAGCCCACGGTTTCCCTGGGTACGGAATACAGGTCGCGCAATTCGAAATAGGGCGCATGCACCTGGCCGCTGACGGCGATGCCGGCCCGCTCCAAAGCCAGCCGGAAGCGGGGCACGTGAAAGTATTGCGTGGCCACCATGGCCGTGTGCCAGCCGTGTTGGCGCATCAGGGCCGCAGCGTTGCGGGCCGTGGCGTCCGTCGTCCAGCCTTGATTATCTTCAATAATGACGCCAGCCGGCACGCCGCGCGATTGCAGATAGCGGGCCATAGCCGCGGCCTCGTCGAACCCTTCCTTGCCCGTCGCCCCGCTGACGAGGATGTGCGGCGCCCTGCGTTCCTGGAACTGTGTCAGCGCCGCGTCGAGCCGCGCCTGCAGGCGGGGGCTGGGCGTGCCGTCGGGCAGGATCGTGTTGCCGGGCACGACGATCACGTCGGCCGGGGCCAGCTTGTCGTTCAGGCCCGCCAGCACCAGGGCAGCGGTGGCCAGCAGGAAAACACCAGCAGTCGTCAAGCCCAGCACAGTTATTTTTCGCATCGTTCATCATCAAGTTGGGAATGGACGCATGATACCCGTCCATTCCCGCCGGCGTCAGTTCGCCTGCGCCTTGCGTGCGCGCTGGTTCGACAGATAAATATTGTCCTTGTCCAGCGGCTTGCCTGCGCGTACGGCATCGAGCCAGTCCTGTGTGCTGACGACGGCGGCGAAATTCGAATGAAATACGCTGCTGAAGACGCGGTGGATTTCCTCGGCGCTGGCCGTGCCGCCCGCATTGGCGTAGGGCAGTGTGCCGGTGGCGTCCTGCAGGAACTCGACTTGCAAGCCGTCGTGCGCGGCCTGGTAGATGGTGGCCGCGTCGCAGTTGTGCGTCATGTAGCCGATCACCGTCAGGGTGTCGATGCCGCGGCTCTCCAGCCAGGCGCGCAAGTCCGTGCCCGCAAACGCGCTGCCCATGCTCTTGTTGATGCGGTGGTCGGCGGCAAAGGCGGCCACTTGCGGGTGCAGCTGCCAGCCGTCGCTGCCTTTTGCAAAGATGGGGGAGGCTTCCGGCGCATCGTGCTGGACGACGATGACGGGCACGCCGGCGGCGCGGGCGGCGGCCATGGCGGTGACGATGTTGGGCAGGGAAATGTCGACGGATGGATATTCGATCGGCATGTCGCCCGTGAAGTATTCATTTTGCACGTCGATGACGAGCAGGGCGCGGCGTGGTGCGGTAGTGGTGGACATGCTTGACTCCTGAATGTTTGAAAGAGGAAGGACTTCCCCGATACAGCCATTTTCAAGCTGCGCGTTGAAAACAAAAAGTGGCCCGAAGGCCTATCTGCGATAAAATCGGGCCATGCCTGCCATTTCTTCTTCTTCGCCCTTGAGCGTGGCCGTGATCGCCTTCGACGGCATGACGCCTTTCCACTTGTCCGTGCCTTGTCTCGTGTTTGGCGCTCAGACGGACGAGGCCGATCTGCCGCCTTTCCACGTGCGCGTCTGTGCCGCCGACCCCGCGCCCTTGCGCACGGCGGCCGGCTTCGCCATTACGCCCGAGTTCGGCCTGGAAGGCCTGGAGGGCGCCGATATCGTCATCATGCCGGCCTGGCACGACGATTGCCGCGACGCGCCGGCGTCACTGGTCGCGGCACTGCAGGCGGCCAGCGGGCGCGGCGCGCGCATGGTGGGCCTGTGCCTGGGCGCGTTTCCCCTGGCGCAGTCGGGCTTGTTGGATGGCAAGAGCGCGGCCACGCACTGGGGCATGGCGGACCGGCTGGCGACCCGCTATCCCAGGGTCAGGGTAGACCGGGAAGTGCTGTACGTGGACGATGGCGCCGTGCTGACGTCGGCGGGCGTGGCGGCCGGCCTCGATTGCTGCCTGTATCTGCTGCGCCAGCTGGCGGGCGCCGAGGTGGCCAACCGGGTGGCGCGCCGGCTGCTGGTGGCGCCGCACCGCCAGGGCGGGCAGGCCCAGTTCATCGAACGCCCGCTGCCCGTGTCCGGCAGCGAAGGGCGCTTTGCCGAAGTGCTTGCCTGCGTGACGGCCAGCCTGGGCCAGGCGCACAGCATCGATGCGCTGGCCGAGCGGGCCGCCATGAGCCGGCGCAATTTCACGCGCCACTTCCGCCAGGCGACGGGCACCTCGTTCAAGCAGTGGCTATTGAACCAGCGTCTGGCGCATGCGCAAAGCTTGCTGGAAAAAAGCGCGGCCTCGATCGATGTCGTGGCGCAAGAAGCCGGCTTCGGCACGGCCCTGTCGCTGCGCCAGCATTTCCGGGCCAGCTTGCAGACGTCGCCGTCGGCGTACCGCAAGCTGTTCCGGCAGCAATCAGGCCAGATCAGGCAGCCATAGCGTGGATGTGTCCCGGCTTCCGTTGGGCAGCTGCGCGCTGACGGCGATTTGCCGCGCGATGAAGGCGGCCGGTGCGAAGGCGTAGCGTTCCTGGAACGAGACGGTTTCCGCGCTCATCAGTTCGGCGTACGTCTGCATCAGGGTCGAGGCGGAAAGATGCTTGCCTTGTTCCACATAGGTGTCGATGGCGGCCAGCAGCACGGGGTAATCCGCATTTTCCTTGCTGCCGCCGAAGTTGAACGACAATTGCCCGCAGGCGCGCCAGATGGGGTCTGGTTCCCCGTCCGGCACCGGCTGCGTGCGCAGCCATTGCAAGGCCTTCAATGGCGGGCCGCCAAACGATGGTGGAGAGATGATGGCCTGGATGGCCAGCTTGACGGCTTCGTCGATTCTTCCCGCGCGCACATACTGTCCATGCAGCAGCACCAGCGCGTCCGTATATTCGGGAAGGATGGCGAGCGCCGCTTCCAGCAGCGCGATGGCCGCTGCGGGATTGCGCTGGGCAATCAATTCCTTGGCTTCCAGGAACGCGGCGCGCGGCGAAGCGGGGTCGTCGGCCAGCGATGGCGTGGCGACGTACTCGTCTTCCGCCGTTGCGTAGGCTGACAGAAACGCCGCCAGGCTGGAAAAGTGCGGCTGCAAGCGCCACTCGTCGTGCCAGGTCTCGACGACGATCGGTTCGTACGCTTCGCGCCCGATGGGCCAGTACAGGCCGAAGGTATCGCCATTGCCCAGCGCGCCCTCGGCGAACGGGCTGAAGCCGAGCGGTGGATACGCAGTCGTGTGTTGCCAGTCTTGTTCGACGGAGATGGGGGCGAGGTTTGCAGGTAGTTGCATGGAGGTTGCAGAGGATAAAACGTCAGTGTAGAGCAAGAGCGCATCCGCCGGCGTTCCCCATCGCAGGGGGCAAGTGAGGGGGCAGGCCCTTCAGTCGCGTTCCGGCACCGGCACGTTGAAGCCGTTCAAGGTGGTCGAGACCAGCGCGTACAGGCCCACCAGGTAGATCAGCTCGTTGGTGCCGTGCTGGCCAAAGGTGGCCAGCGCCAGGCGGTACAGCGGCTCCGGCAGCGTGCCGCCGCCGCTGAGCGCGTAGGCCAGGTCGTAGGCGATGCTCTCATGCTGGTCGAGGTCGACGGGCTTGACGTCGGCCACCAGCGTGGCCAGGCGCTCGGCCGACATGCCTTCGCGCTCCGCGACGGCGATGTGGGCGTAGATTTCATAGGCAGCGTTGTAGCGCGCGCCGACCACCAGGATGGCAATCTGGCGCACGTTATCGGGCAGCGTGGCGTTGGCCGTCATGGCCAGGGTCAGGTCCCAGATGGCCTTGCCGATGGCCGGTTCGTGCAGCCACGGATTCCATGGTCCCATCAGGGCGCCGTCTTCGCGCACGGCGATGAAATCGTTGAAATTGCTGGTGATGCCTTTGCGCATATCGTCGTACAGCGGCTGCTGTTCGGGCGTCAGGTCTTGCGGAGCGATCAGGGGCAGGCGCATGGGAACTCCTTGCTGGGTAAGTGAGCGGTGGGCGGCGGTAGCCAGCAGCCAGTATAGCCAGCCAGCATGGTAGGCGGCGCCCGTTCGCTGTGCGCCTACTTGCGCGGCTCGTGAATGCGGAATTTCTTCACGACACCCGCCTGGTCGAACATGACGGCCACTTCGCGCGTGCCTTTTTCGCCCAGCAGGGGGATCAGCCGCGTCACCTTGGGCGCTTGCAGCTGGTTCTTGTAGACCCAGACTTCATAGCCGGGATCGAAGCTGACGACGGTGGCGTTGCCCAGAGCCGCGTCGAGGTCGAGGCGGGTGGTTTTGCCGACCTTGATGTTTTGATAGATGGCGCCGTTGTCGGGCGCGCGGTTGACCTTGTATTCACTGGCGGTGCACATGGCCACGGCCAGGCCCGCGAGGCAGGAAGCTGCCAGTTTGATCAATGTGTTCATAGGGACTCCCGGTGTGCATCACTGCTTCCAATCTCAGAGGGGACGGGCGTGATGTCATGCCGGGAGTGTGCTTGCGTCGCCGCGAATGTGCTACAAGATTATACAAAGGCGCAAAAAATGATGCCGGTGGTGCCGGCTGACGGTACTTTTACCGGTTCTGCAGCACGTCGGTCGACAGTGCCAGGGTTTCCTTGATTTCTTCCATCACCACATAGCTTTTCGATTGCGCGGCGCCCGGCAGCTGCAGCAGCATGTCGCCCAGCAGCTTGCGGTACTCGGCCATTTCATGGATGCGCGCCTTGATCAGGTAATCGAAGTCGCCCGACACCAGGTGGCATTCCTGCACTTCGGGAATCTGCAGCACTTCGCGGCGGAATTGCTCGAAAGCGGACGCCGACTTTTGATTGAGAGTAATCTCTACAAAGACGAGCAGCTTGGCGCCCAGCGCGGCCGGGTTCACCTTGGCGTGGTAGCCCGTGATGACGCCGTCGCGCTCCATGCGCTTGACCCGCTCGATGCAGGGCGTAATCGACAGCCCCACCTGTTCACCGAGGTCTTTCATCGAGATGCGGCCATCCTGCTGCAGGATGCGCAGGATGTGGCGGTCCAGCTTGTCGAGGCCACGTGCCGATTCTTTAAGGATTCTCATGATTTATTGCTGAATATCTCGATTTATACGTGAACAAATACTGGCTCTTTCCCAATATGATAGCGGTTAATCTGGCGTCAGCCTAAAAAAATATAATGAGGAAACTATGCGTATCGTGATTCTGGGTAGCGGCGTCATCGGCGTCACCAGTGCTTACTATCTGGCCAAGGCAGGACATGAGGTGACCGTCATCGACCGCCAGCCGGGCCCCGCACTGGAAACCAGCTTTGCGAATGCGGGGCAAATCTCGCCCGGCTACGCTTCGCCATGGGCGGCGCCCGGTATTCCCCTGAAAGCCGTGAAATGGATGATGCAGCGCCACGCGCCGCTGGCCATCTCGCTCGACGGCAGCGCCGCCCAGCTCAAATGGATGTGGCAGATGTTGCGTAATTGCACGCCGGAAGCGTATGCCGTGAACAAGGAACGCATGGTGCGCCTGGCCGAGTACAGCCGCGACTGCTTCAAGGTGTTGCGCGCCGAGGCCGGCATCACGTATGAAGGCCGCCAGCAAGGCACGATGCAATTGTTCCGCACGGAAAAGCAATACAACGACGCCGCCAAGGATATCGAAGTGTTGAAAGACGCGGGCGTGCCGTACGAAGTGCTGCAGCGCAATGAGTTGTCGCGCGCCGAGCCGGCCCTCGAAGCTGTCAAGGACAAGCTGTTTGGCGGTTTGCGCCTGCCCAACGATGAAACGGGCGATTGCCAGCTGTTTACCACGCGCCTGTCCGAGATGGCCGAGGCGCTGGGCGTGAAGTTCCGCTATGGCGTCTCCATCGATGCATTGCTGACGCAGGGCGATGAAATCGCCGGCGTGCAATGCGGCGCGGAAATCGTCAAGGCCGATTCCTATGTCGTGGCGCTCGGTTCCTACTCGACGGGCTTCATGAAGCCGCTGCTCGACATTCCCGTGTATCCATTGAAGGGCTATTCGATCACCGTACCCATCGTCAACGCGGCCAAGGCGCCCGTGTCGACCATCCTTGATGAAACCTATAAAATTGCCGTGACGCGTTTCGACGACCGCATCCGCGTGGGCGGCATGGCGGAAATCGCCGGCTACAACCTGAACCTGAACCCGCGCCGCCGCGAAACCCTGGAAATGGTCGTCAACGACCTGTTCCCCGGCGGCGGCAACACGGCTGAGGCGACGTTCTGGACGGGCTTGCGCCCGATGACGCCGGACGGCACGCCCATCGTCGGCCGCACGCCGCTGCGCAACCTGTTCCTGAACACGGGCCACGGTACCCTGGGCTGGACCATGTCCTGCGGTTCGGCGCAATTGCTGGCCGACCTGATGTCGTCGAAACAGCCGGCCATCCTGGCCGACGACCTGTCCGTCAGCCGCTACAGCGGCGCGCAGCGCGGCGGCAAGTTGCAATACGCGGGAGCCTGAGATGGCGGGAAGCATGCCTCCAAAGGAACGTAGCGGCGCCATCCTGACGGTGGACCTCGATGCCGTGCGCGCCAACTACCGCTTGCTGCGCGACAAGGCGCACCCGGCCGCCTGCTCGGCCGTCGTGAAATCCGATGCGTATGGCCTGGGCGCCGCGCAAGTGGGCGCGGCCCTGTATGAAGAAGGGTGCCGCCATTTCTTCGTGGCCCACCTGGAAGAGGGCATCAGCCTGCGCCCGCACGTGGCGCCGGACGCGGCCATCTTCGTGTTGCACGGCCCGCCCGTCGACACGGAAGGCGAATTCACGGCCCATGGCCTGACGCCCGTGCTCAACAGCGAGCCGCAGGTGGCGGGCTGGCGCCGGCACGCAGCAGCGCTGGGCACCACCCTGGACGCCATCGTGCAGATGGACACGGGCATGTCGCGCATGGGCTTGTCGCCGCAGGAAATCGACGGCTGGCTGCTGGACCCGCACTTTCTCGACGGCATCAATGTGCGCTATGTCATGAGCCACCTGGCTTGCGCCGACGAGCGCGCCAACCCGATGAATGGCGAGCAACTGGCCCGTTTCATCGCCATTCGCGCCCGTTTGCCGCAGTACCGCGCCAGCCTGGCCAATTCCTCGGGCATCTTTTTGTCGCCCGATTACCACTTCGACCTGGTGCGCCCCGGCGCGGCCCTGTACGGCATCGGACCGCAGGGCGGCGAACCGAATCCGCTGCGCTCCGTGGTGCGGCTGCAAGGCAAGGTCATGCAGACACGCACGATCGCCGCCGGCGACCACGTGGGCTACAGTCGCCGCTACACGGCCAGCGAGCCGCGCCAGGTGGCCACGGTTTCCGTCGGCTACGCCGATGGCTGGCTGCGCAGCATGAGCAATCAGGGTCTGGCCATCGTCGATGGCGTGAAAGTGCCGCAGATCGGCGCCATCTCGATGGATTCCATCACCCTGGACGTGAGCGCCATCGCCGAGGAACGCGTCGCGCCGGGCAGCCTGGTCGACCTGATCTGCGCCGAACACCCGGTCGATGCTGTGGCGGCCATGGCCAATACCATCGGCTACGAGGTGCTGACGAACCTGGGCGGACGCTACTACCGCGAGTACCGGGGCCTGGCACGTTAGCGCACCTGCCAAAACGCCCATGGCGTTGTTGCCTTGCCTTGCCGTACATTCGTACTGTCTTCGGCAAGGCGCCTAGCCCTGAGCATTTTTTTAGGTGCGCTGGTTTCGCACGCTAAGCAGCGCGAAACCGATGATTGTGTGGCAAGATAGCCCTGACGTGCATCGCACCTCAGGGCTTTTTTTTAACCATCATCGGGGATTTCTATGAGTCAATATAACGTTGCTATCATCGTCGGCAGCCTGCGCAAGGATTCCTTCAACCGCAAGCTGGCCGACGCCATCATCAAGCTGGCGCCGCCCGAGTTTTCCTTCAAGCACATTGAAATCGGCGACTTGCCGCTGTACAACCAGGATGACGATGGCGCGCAGGCTGAGCAGGTGCTGCGCCTCAAATCCGACATTTCCGCATCGCAAGCCTTGCTCTTCCTCACCCCCGAATACAACCGCTCTATCCCCGGCGTGCTGAAAAACGCCCTCGACCACGGCTCGCGTCCGTATGGCCAGAGCGTGTGGGGCGGCAAGCCCGGTGCCGTGCTCGGCGTATCCGTGGGCGCCACCGGTACGGCGCTGGCGCAGCAGCATTTGCGCAATGTGCTCGCTTACCTGGACGTGCCGCTGCTGGGGCAGCCTGAAATGTTTATCCAGGCCAAGGACGGCCTGTTTGACGAGCACGGCGGCATCGGTCCGGCCAGCCTCGGTTTCTTCCAGGGCTGGATGCAGCGCTACGTGGACTGGGTCCGCAAGCACGCCATCCACGCTTGATTCCACGCTTGATGCAAGTCAAGGCGGCAGCGCTCAGCGTTGCCGCTTGTTCACATTCTTTGACCAACGATGCCAGGATTTCAATATTGGCACGGCTGTCTCGGTATAATGCGCCCTTTCTGTAGCGCAATACTTTCCAATTTCTTGCCGACTCCATGTGGACTAAACCTGTTCCGCGCATGAACTTGCGCCGTTTGATCGTGCTCGTGGCCTTTGCCAGCGCCCTGGTGTCCCTGGCCAACACCTTTTATGCCAGCTATAGCGTGCAGCGCCAGCTGCTGATCGATACCACCCTGGAAGCGAACCACGCCTACGCGAGCAAGCTGGCCAGCACGGCCGAGGATTTCCTGCAGTCGGCGCGCCAGCAGCTGGCCTACAGCGCCGGCAGCCTGCCGTCGCGCATGGACGACGAGCAATGGCTGACGGAAGAAGCACAGCGCCTGCGCCTGCAGACGAACAGCTTCAATTCCGTGCTTATCGTCGATGCCCAGGGCAAGGTGCTGGGCGTGTCGCCGGAAACCCTGGCCCTGAAAAACCGCACGCTCGACTCGGCCGGCGCCGCGCAGGCGCTGCGCGAACGGCGCCCGCTGGTCACGCAGCCGTACATATCTTCGGTCGGCAATCTGGTGGTGTTCATCTCGCATCCCATCCTTGGCAAGGATGGCCGCTACCTCGGCTACGTGGGCGGCAGCATCTACCTGAAACAGAAAAACATCCTGTACACCATGCTGGGCCAGCATTATTACCGCGACGGCTCCTACCTGTACGTGGTCGACCAGAACCGGCGCCTGCTTTATCACCCTGATCCTGAGCGCCTGGGCCACGTGGCCGGCCGCAATGACGTTATCGACACCATCATCGCGCAGCGGGGCGGCGGCAACCGGCGCATGCATAACAGCCTGGGCGTGGACATGCTGGCCGGCTACGCCGTCATGCCGTCGACGGGCTGGGGCATCGTGGCGCAGCGGCCCACGGCCATGACCCTGGCGCCGCTG
Organism: Janthinobacterium sp. FW305-128; assembly: GCF_020858135.1. NCBI lineage: Bacteria > Pseudomonadati > Pseudomonadota > Betaproteobacteria > Burkholderiales > Oxalobacteraceae > Janthinobacterium > Janthinobacterium sp. FW305-128. The sequence continues at coordinate 70,287 of NZ_JACYMK010000005.1, forward strand.
AACCAGCTGATGGCCAATACCGTATGGCATTCCCTGCCAATCGCCTTGCTGAGTTTGCCATTCATCTGGTGGCTGGCCAGCCTGATTTCGCGGCCCCTGATGCAACTGGCCGAGGGGGCGCGGCGCATGGATGTGCCCGGTACAAGCGAGCACATCGCCGCCATCCGTGCCTGGTATGTGGAGGCGGCGCAGATCAAGAAAGCCTTGCTGAAGGGCCTGGCGTTGTTGCAGAACAGGATCGGCAAGTTGAAGACCGACGTGGAGACGGACCCGCTGACGGGCCTCTCGAACCGGCGCGGCATGGCGGCGGCGCTCGACGTCTGGCAGGCGCAGGCGCGGCCGTTTTCTGTCATCGCCATCGATATCGACCATTTCAAGCAAGTCAACGATAAATGGGGCCATGCCGTGGGCGATGAAGTCATCCTGCGCCTGGCGCAGCTGATGCGCGCCTGTTCGCGCGATGCCGACGTGCTGTGCCGCAATGGCGGCGACGAATTCATCATGCTGCTGCCCGATGCCGACCTGGACGTGGCCATGCAGGTGGCCGAGCGCCTGCGCGCCAAGGTGGCCGCCGCCGTGATTCCCGGCGCGGGCGCCATTACGGTCTCGCTGGGCGTGGTGGCATCGTCGCACGGCGAGCGCAGCACGGACGCCGTGCTGCTCGCCGCCGACGCGGCCCTGTACGTGGCCAAGGAAAACGGGCGCAATTGCGTGGGCATCACGGAACCCGCCTGACAGGCGTGCCGCGCGGGATGAACTGATCCGTTGTTTTCTGTTGCATCTGAGCCTGTCCCGTTTGCCCGACAGCGCTTACCATATGGCCCTGATGGTGTACAACGGGGACAATGTGCATGGCAACGGTGAATATTGATGACGTTTGAGCAAGAACTTGGCATCCGCTGCGAGGTGGGTGATCAGCCCCACCCGCTGGCCTTGCTCGACTGCCGCGAACTCAATTACGGCCAGCACAGCGTGCTGCCCCTGCACCCGTTCCGCCTGAGCGTGCCGGAAGCTGCGCTGGCGGGACTGCTCGACGAACCGTTCAACAGTTTCGTGCAGGATTGCCGCGAAGACGACCTGCAGTACGAGGAAAGCGACTTGCCCGAGCTTATGCAGGCCGGCTACCCCGACATCACGGCCATGCTGGCGGGTCACCGGCCGCTGCTGGCCGAAATGATTGACGACTTCATGATCGGCGACCTGATGTGGGCCATCGGGCGCGCCAGCGGCTACCGCCGGCCCCGCGCCCGTTGCTTGGGCGACGTGGAGGCGGCCGATGGCCGCGCGTATTTTACCGTCAATAAAGTGGAGAAAATCTATTTTGCCGATGGCCAGCTCATCTTGGAAGGGCAGGGCTATTACGGCACCTACATCATCTGGCTGACGCAGGGCCGGCGAGATCAAATAGGCACTTGACCTTCCTCATGTGGGAAGGTTTATAGTCGTGCCATGAACCGTGCCTTTTTCCGCTTTCTCGCCCGCTCGCTGCTCTGGCTGCTTGCCGTCACCTTGCCCTTGCAGGGCTTTGCGTCGGCCATGCGCAGCTGCTGCGTGGACGAGCGGGCGGCAGCGGTCACCGTCACCGCCGTAGCGATGGAAACGCCCCAGTGCCACGACATGGGCGACATGGCCGGCATGTCCCACATGCAGGACCAGCCGCTAAAAATGGCCATGGACGATGGCGGCGCCGGCCACCCTGGCCACGATTGCAGCAACCACGGCGCCTGCACGGTGGGCGCCACTGCCCCCCCGGGCATGCCTGCCGTGCACGCCTTGACCCTGCGCGCGCCGCCCCCGGCGCTGGCGCCCGATTCCCTGTTCGCCGGGCATATCCCGCCTGGCCCCGAACGTCCCCCGAGAAGCACGCGCTCCGCCTGACCGCCCGTTGAACCTGGCGGTGCCGCCGTCGCACGTCCCTGCACGTTGCTTTGGCCGCGCCAGCGTTCCCGTCGCGCGCCCGCCGCGCCATACCCCGTCATTCAAGGAATACCATGAAGCAATTATTCAGCCTCGCGCTGGCTGCCGGCATTGCGCTTGCCTCGCTGCCGCTGGACGCCGCCGCGCAATCGCGGCCCCCATCCGCCCCGCAAGAGGCGCAAGCGCCCGTGCCGGCCGCCGCCTACCGCTCCGCCTTCGCCGGCTACCTTCCCGCCGCCGAGGACGACGCCACGCCCGATCAGACCTGGCGCGCCGTCAACGACAAAGTCGGCAAGGCCGGCGGCCACATGGGCATGATGAAGATGGATGGCCACAAGATGGAGGGGCACAAGATGGAGGGGCACAAGATGGAAGGCCACAAGATGCCGATGGAGAAGCCCGGCCCCAAGCCGGCCGCCCAGCCCGCCCCGCAACACCAGCATGAAGGACACTGAGATGGCACGTTTTACAAAATCAACTTGCCTCACGCCACTGGCCCTGGCGGCCGTCTTGCTGCTCAGCGGCTGCGCCAGCTTCAGCCCCGATGGCGGCATACAGGCCGTGTCCGCGCTGGCAGACGCCCGCACGGGCGCCCCCGCGGCATTGACGGACAAGGGCGGCGAGGAAAAGCTGGCCTCTTTGCTGGCCCAGCCCCTGGACGCCGACAGCGCCGTGCGCATCGCCCTGATGAACAACCACGGCATGAAAGTGGCGCTGGCCGAACTGGGCGCGTCCGAATCGGACCTGGTGCAGGCGGGACGCTTGCGCAACCCGGGCCTGTCCTTCGGCCGTTCGCACGGCAGCCACGGCAATGAAATCGACCGGGGCGTCAGCTTCGACCTGGCGGGCTTGCTGACCATGCCGATGCGCGTGAACATCGAGCGGGGCCGCTTCGAGCAAGCCAAGCTGCAGGCCGCCGGCAGCGCCGTGCAGCTGGCGCTTGAGACGCGCCGCGCCTACTTCAATGCCGTAGCCGCCGTGCAGACGGAAGCGTTCATGCAGCGGGCGCTGCTGTCGGCCGAAGCGGGCGCCGAACTGGCCACTCGCCTGCGGCAGGCGGGCAACTGGAGCCGCCTCGACCAGGCGCGCCAGCAAGTGTTTTATGCGGACGCCGTCGGCGACCTGGCCCGCGCCCGCCACCAGGCATTGGTGACGCGCGAACACCTGACGCGCTTGCTGGGCCTGTGGGGCAAGCAGACCAGCTTTACTTTGCCGTCGCGCCTGCCCGACTTGCCGGCCCAGGCGGCGGAGGCGGGCAATATCGAGGCGCAGGCGATGGAGCAGCGCCTCGACGTGCAGATGAGCAAACTTGACGCCCATGCCACGGCCAGTGCACTGGGCCTGTCCAAGGTGACGGGTTTCATCAATGTGCTCGACGTGGCTTATACCAACAAGAGCACGAGCGAGGCGCCGCGCGAAAACGGCTATGAGGTATCGCTGGAACTGCCGCTGTTCGACTGGGGCACGGCGCGCAACACCAAGGCGCAAGCCTTGTACGAGCAGTCGCTGCAGCGCACGGCGGGCACGGCGGTGAAGGCCCGCTCGGAAGTGCGCGAAGCGTATTCGAGCTACCGCACGGCCTACGACCTGGCGCGCCATTACCGCGATGAAGTGGTACCGCTGCGCAAGACGATATCGCATGAAGTATTGCTGCGCTACAACGGCATGCTGGCCAGCGTGTTCGAACTGCTGGCCGATGCGCGCGAGCAAGTCGCCAGCGTGAACAGCGCCATCGAAACCCAGCGCGATTTCTGGATCGCGCAAACCGAACTGCAAGGCGCCATCAATGGCAGCGGCCCAGCCAACAAGGAATAATGATGATTACACGTAGAAATTTTTTCATGAATGCGGGCGCCGTCGCCCTGAGTGCGGCAGCGGTCAGCCGTGTCGGTGCGGCGTCCCTGCCGGAAGCCGTCAGCATGGCCGGCGCAGACACGAAAGCGCCGCCACCGCCGCCGAACGGGCGTCCGTACAACCCCGTCGTCACCCTCAATGGCTGGTCCTTGCCCTGGCGCATGAACAACAACGTCAAGGAATTCCATCTCGTGGCCGAGCCCGTCGTGCGCGAACTGGCGCCCGGCATGCAAGCGAACCTGTGGGGCTACAACGGCCAGTCGCCCGGTCCCACCATCGAAGTCGTGGAGGGCGACCGCGTGCGCATCTTCGTCACCAACAAGTTGCCGGAACACACGAGCGTGCACTGGCATGGCCAGCGCTTGCCGAACGGCATGGATGGTGTCACGGGCCTGACCCAGCCGGGTATTCCTCCCGGCAAAACCTTCGTCTATGAATTCGTCGCCAGGCGGCCCGGCACCTTTATGTACCACCCGCATGCCGATGAAATGACGCAGATGGCCATGGGCATGATGGGTTTCTGGGTCACGCACCCGAAAGATCCGAACTTCATGAAGGTGGACCGCGATTTCGTCTTCCTGCTCAGCAACTATGACATCGATCCCGGCAGCTATACGCCGAAGATCATGACCATGACGGATTTTAATTTGTTCACCTTCAACAGCCGCGTCTTCCCCGGCATCGACCCCATGGTCGTGCGCCAGGGCGACAAGGTGCGCGTGCGCGTGGGCAACCTGACCATGACGAACCACCCGATCCACATGCACGGCCATGAATTCGAGGTGACGGGCACGGATGGCGGCTGGACGCGCCCCGAATCGCGCTGGCCCGAAGTGACGACCGATATCGCCGTGGGCCAGATGCGCGCCGTCGAGTTCACGGCAACGGACCTCGGCGACTGGGCTTTCCACTGCCACAAGTCGCACCACACGATGAATGCCATGGGACACGACGTGCCCACCATGATCGGCGTCGACCACCAGGGCGTGGCGGCGAAGATCAATCAATTGGTGCCCGGCTACATGGTGATGGGCGAACGGGGCATGGCCGACATGGGCGAGATGCAGATGCCGATCCCCGACAATACCTTGCCGATGATGGCCGGCGACGGTCCCTTCGGTGCCATCGGCATGGGCGGCATGTTCACCACGGTCAAGGTGCGCAAGGATCAGAAACCGGGCGATTACCGCGACCCGGGCTGGTACAAGCACCCGGCCGGCAGCGTGGCGTATGAATGGACGGGCGCCGTGCCGGAACCGGTGCGGGGCCAGGGCGCGGGCAAGCCGGCGGCAAAAAGCGGCGTGGAAATGACGGTGCGCAAGCCAGGCGGGCACAGCGGCCATTGACGCTCTCCCGGGGATTGCTAGCATGGCACGCCCCGGGGCATGTTGCTTTGTATCAAGGAATTGTTGGTTAGTGACAATCCGAGCATTTTAGTGACAGTTTTTTCCTTATATTCAAGTCATAGCTTAAATTATTGGCTACCGTCTTGTCTTGGAGGAAACATGTTGAGTAAAATGAAAGTGGGGACGCGCCTGCTCGCTGCCTTCTTTTGCGTCGCGCTGATGGGGGCCATCGTGGCCGGCATCGGCATCTTCAACATGGGCAAGATCGATACCATGGCGGGGCAGATGTACAACCATGAATTGCTGGGGCTGTCGTACATCAAGGAAGCCAATATCGCCCTGATCAAGGTGGGCCGCGCGCGCAGCAATTTCTTGCTGGCCACGACCGCCGAGGAGCGCGCCACGCGCCAGGCCGACATCGGCAAATTCCTCGAGCTAAATAAAAGCTATCTGGCCAAGGCCCAGCCGCTGTTCGTCACGTCGGCCGCCAAGGAATTGTTTGCCCGCTTCGCCGCTGTCGAAGCGGAGTACATTGCCACCATGCAGCAAGCCCTGGCGCTGGCGGCGGCCGAGCCGCTGGCGCAGCGCAGCGCGCAACTGGTCGAACTGCTCAACAAGACGCGCCAGCATGCCGATGAACTCGACGGTATGCTGGATAAACTTTCGCTGCAGAAGGAAGAGCGCGCCAAGGCGGCTTCCGAGCAGGCCTCGGGCGTGTACCAGGCCAGCCGCAGCTTCATGATCGCTCTGGTGCTGGGCAGCATGGCGGCCGGCCTGGCGCTGGGGGCGCTGATCACGCGCGGACTGACGCGCCAGCTCGGCGGCGAACCGGCGTACGCCGTCAGGATCGCCGGCGCCATCGCCGAGGGCGATCTCACCATCGATATCCGCACGGCCAGCCATGACAATGCCAGCCTGCTGTTCGCCATGAAAGCCATGCGCGACAAGCTGGTGGGCATCGTCAGCCAGGTGCGCTCGGGTACGGATACCATCAACACGGCCTCGAGCGAAATCGCCCAGGGCAATCTCGACTTGTCGTCGCGCACGGAAGAGCAGGCCAGTTCGCTAGAAGAAACGGCGTCCTCGATGGAACAGCTGACCTCGGCCGTGCGGCAGAACGCGGACAATGCGCGCCAGGCCAATGCGCTGGCCGGCGCCGCGTCCGATGTGGCCGGCAAGGGCGGCGCCGTGGTGGGGCAGGTGGTGCAGACCATGGAATCGATCAATGCGTCGTCGCGCAAGATCGTCGACATCATCAGCGTCATCGACGGCATCGCCTTCCAGACGAATATCCTGGCCTTGAACGCGGCCGTGGAAGCGGCCCGGGCGGGCGAGGAAGGGCGGGGATTTGCCGTCGTGGCATCCGAAGTGCGCAGCCTGGCCCAGCGTTCTGCCAGTGCCGCCAAGGAAATCAAGACCCTGATCGGCGACTCCGTCGAACAGGTGGAAATCGGCTCCAAACTCGTGCATGACGCGGGCAGGACGATGGATGAGGTGGTGACCAGCGTGCGCCAGGTGGCCGATATCATGCAGGAAATCACGGCCGCCAGCGCCGAGCAAAGCGCCGGCATCGAGCAAGTCAACCAGGCCGTGCTGCAGATGGACCAGGTGACGCAGCAGAATGCGGCCCTGGTGGAAGAGGCGGCAGCCGCCGCCGAATCGCTGCAGGACCAGGCGCAGACCCTGACGGAGCTCGTGGGCGTGTTCCGCCTGCATGCCCAGGCCGAACGCATCGCCGTGGCGGCGGCCAGCAATGTCACGCCGCTGCGCCGGCCAGTGCCGCCCGCCCGGCAGGATGTGCGGCGCCTGGCCTGACAGCGGCTGGCTCGGGCGCAATCGGCGCGGCGGTGGTAGGCTGTCGCTATTGCGCGTTTGCCACTTCCGGTTTCCCCATGCCATCTTCTTTCCTGTCCTCCTTCGGTTTTTCCCTGTTGCTGCTGTCGCTGGCGCCCCTGGCGCAGGCGCAGGAGGGCGATCCCGTCCTGCCTTATCGTCCATCGGTGGCCAGTCCCGCCCAGCTGCCCGTGCCGGGCCAGCTGGAATTCGAGGCGGGCGGCCTGCTGTCGAAAACGGACGACACGCGCCGCGCCAGCTTGCCGTACACGTTCAAGCTGGCGTTCACGCCCGAATGGGGCTTGCTGCTCGAAGGTGAGGGCTTCGTGCGCGCGCGCGATGACACGGGGCGGCGCGAGACGGGCGTGGGCGACACGACGGTCGTGCTCAAACGCGCCTTTTTGCTCGACAGCGCCACAGCGCTGGGCCTGGAACTGGGCTGGAAGTTGCCCACTGCCAAGGACAGCATCGGCAGCGGCAAGAGCGACGTCTCGTTGAACGGTATTTTCAGCCGCGACCTGGGCGCCGTGCACATGGACGCCAACCTGAACGCCACGCGCCTGGGGGCTTCCGACCCTGGCACGGGCAAGGTGCAAACGGGCTGGGCGGCCTCCTTTTCCACTCCCGTCAGCGACCGCTGGGGCGCCACGGCGGAAGTGTCGGGCACGCGCCTGCGCGGCGCGCCAGCCACGGCGCAGCTGCTGCTGGCTGCCACCTACAGCCCCACGCCGCGGTTGGCCATCGATATCGGCATGGCGCGTGGCTTGACGGCGGCGTCGCCGGACTGGTCGCTGTTCAGCGGCTTGGTAGTGCCGCTGGGCAAACTGTGGTGAGATTGCGACGGGATTCCTTATGTGTCCTTGCGAACAAACAGTTAGTCACACAAGGTCTACAATTGCGGCATAACTGATAAAAGGAGTGTCCTCATGAAAACCCTCATTCTCGCCGCCGTCCTGCTGTCGGCAGGTACCGCCGCCGTTGCCCAGGTTTCCGTCACCGTCGGCCAGCCAGGCTTTTACGGCCGCATCGACATAGGCGACTATCCCGCGCCGCAATTGATCTACGCCCAACCCGTCATCGTGCAGCGCCCGCAATACTATTCGGCCGCCCCGATCTACCTGCGCGTACCGCCCGGCCATGCGAAACACTGGTCCAAGCACTGCCGCAAGTATAATGCCTGTAACCAAGAGGTATATTTCGTCCAAGATGGTTGGTATAACAACCAATATGTGCCCCGCTACCGCCAGCAGCATGGCGACCATGGCCGTCCCGATTACGGCGACCGCGACCGTCATGACGACAAGCATGACAAGCACTATGACAAGCGCGACAAGCATGATGACAAGCCGGGCAAAGGCCATGGCAATGGCAATGGCAATGGTCGTGGCAACGGTAACGGCAACGGGCACAGGGATTAACAAGCAGGAGGATCTTTGCATAGTAAAATCGTTATCGTAGGAGGAGGTGCAGGCGGCCTGGAGCTGGCTTGCAAACTCAGCCGCAAGCTCGGCCCAGGCCAGGTCACCCTGGTCGACAGCCGCCTGTACCATATCTGGAAGCCGTCACTGCATGAAGTGGCGGCCGGCACCCTGGACATTCATCAAGAGGGCCTGTCGTACCAGATGCTGGCGCATGACAATGGTTTTACCTATGTCTATGGTCCCCTGATCGGGCTCGACGCAGCGTCGAACAGCCTCACCGTGGGCGCCATCGCCACGGACAAGGATGAGCAGCTCTTGCCGCAGCGCCAGGTCAGCTACGACCAGCTGGTGCTGGCCGTGGGCAGCACCTCGAATTACTTTGGCGTACCCGGCGCCCAGGAAAACACGATTTCCCTCAATGCCACGGAAGACGCCGAACGTTTCCGTCTGACCCTGCTGAAACTGCTGGCCATGGCCGAACAGCGCCAGGGCGACGCGGGCCATCCCGGCGTCGACATCGTCATCATCGGCGGCGGCGCGACGGGCGTGGAACTGGCGGCCGAATTGCGCGAAGCGAGCGGCGTGTATGCCGCGTATGGTTTCCAGAATCTCAACGCCGTCAAGGATGTGCGCATCACCCTGCTCGAAGGGGCGCCGCGCATTTTGGCGCCGCTGCCCGAGCGCGTCTCCCTTGCCGCCTCGAAACTGCTGCACCAGCATGGCATCACGGTGGTGACCGATACGCGCGTCACCACGATCGAAGCCGACAAGGTGACGGTGGCCAGCGGCACCAGCTATGCGGCCGACATCTGCGTGTGGGCCGCCGGCATCCGCGCGCCGGAATTCCTGTCCACTTTGGGCTTGCCTACCAACCGCGCCGGCCAGCTGGAAGTGACGGGCATGCTCAATGTGCAGGGCCATGCGAATATCTTCGCGCTGGGCGATTGCGCCGCCTGTACGGGTCCCGACGGCAAGCTGGTGCCGCCGCGCGCCCAGGCTGCCCACCAGCAAGCCGATTACCTGCTGAAAACGTTCCTGCTGCAGGCGAAGGGCAAGCCGCCGCAAACCAGGCCGTACGAATATCTGGACTACGGTTCGCTGGTGTCGTTTGGCCGCACCACCTCGGTCGGCACCCTGATGGGGTCGCTGAAGGGCCTGAGCTGGTTCGTCGAAGGCTTTGTCGCGCGCATGATGTATGTGAGCCTGCACCTGATGCACCACAACGCCGTGCTGGGCACCGTGCGCACGGCCGTCATGGCCATGGGCCGTTTCCTGATCAAGCGCAGCTCGCCGCAGGTCAAGCTGCATTAAGCAGTTTGCGCCGTAACAAAACAAGGGGCCTTGCGGCCCCCTTTTTATTTGCCGCGCGCGACGGGCGCCGCTTCGCAGCGGCCCCGCGTCATGGGGAAGGCGATGGTGGTGAGCTTGCCCTTCAAGGTGCCGGTGATGCTGGCGTGCAAGATGCGCTCGCTGTCATGGCGGTAGGTGATGCGGCTCGGGAAGTCATTGTCCAGGTTGGCGAAGATGAATTCATTCGGCTTGTCCTGGCGCAGCAGGTTGAAGATCACGGGCGGCTCGCCCGACGGCTGCACGATGTAGGCCAGCTGGCCCGGTTCGGTGAGGCGGATCTGCACGAATTCGAAGGCCGTCGTCTTGCCGCCCTTGACGGTGCGGCTGGTGCCGAGGATGGTGCCGCCGGCGGCCGTGCTCCATTGTTCCCCGGAACCGGGTTCGGCGCCGTCGACGTTCCAGCAGCCGGCCAGCCAGGCCAGCTTGTCCACGGTTTCCGGCGGCGGCACGGTCTTGTCGGCGGCCTGGGCGGCTCCCATGGCCAGCAGCGCTGCCAGCAGGGTGGGGATCAGTCGTTGCATGCGGTCTCCTTGTCGTATCGTTGAGCGGGGCAGGGTGCCCGGCGATGTTCCGGCCCGATGCTGTCTGGCAGGGATTATTCTTTCGGGCTAATGCGCGGCAAGACGGCGGTCAGGGCCATGCCGCCTTGCGGATTCGCCGTCAGGCTCAGGCTGCCGCCGAGGTAATGCACGCGCTCGCGCACGGCGCGCAGGCCGTGTTTGCTCATTTCGACGGGCACGCTGGCCGGCAAGCCGCTGCCGTTGTCCTTGACGGTCATCATCAGCGCCTCGTCGTTGTCGTCAATGATGATATCCACTTCGCTTGCCTGCGCGTGCGCGGCGATATTGCTGAGCGCCTCTTCCAGGGTGCGCAGCAGGGCCACGCCCACGTTGCGCGGGCAGATCAGTTCATCTTCGGGCAGGCTGCAGCGCACGGTGATCTTGTGCTGTTCCGCAAATTGCGCAGCCAGCTCGCCCAGCGCCACATTCACACCGAGAAACTCCAGCTTGTCGTTCCACAGCTTCATCTGCATTTGCCGGTTGGTCTCGATGACATTCAGCAGCAATTGCTTCATGGTCGCGGCGCGGTCGAGCAAGGCCGCTTCCTGCGGCATTTTTTGCGTCAGCAGCGACAGGTGCATGGTCAGCGCCGTCAGCGACGAGCCGAGGCTGTCGTGCAGCTGGCGCGACAGGGCGCGCCGTTCATTGTCCCAACTGGTGTTGACATGACCGAGCAACTCGCTGAGATCGGCGGCGCGTTCCGCATCGGCCTGGGCCGCTTCCTTGTTCGGATCTGTTTGTGCGGACATAGCGCCCCGTGAATGGTGAAAGGTGGACCAAATTCAAGTTGTGGATCATACATGATGATTTCATCGCGGGGCGCATGGATGGAAAATTTCTGTCTTTTCGGCAATTTTAATCTCCTCCCATCATTTTTATATGATAGGCAATATTTGTGTTTGCACCAGCAGGAAGTTGTTCCCGTCTTTACGTACGGCTGCGCACATACCGGGACGCCACACGCTGCCATAGTGGGGTTGTGCATTTTTCCATGCAGCATAGCCGCCCCGCGGCGCAGGGTGCAGTACAGGCCCGTTTACCGAAACGAAAGGACATGCCATGAATATCGAAACCATCGTCGACAAGGAATACCTCGACAAAAGCTTCCGCGACATCGTCAATGCCCCCATCAGCGCCTTGCGCGGCGTCAGCGCGAAGGATGCGAAGGCCTTGCAGCAAGCGTTTGGCGTGACCACCGTACGCGAATTGTCCAACCTTAATTTCGTGAAATGGGCCAGCGCGCTGGCCATCCTGGCCGATGAAGAAGGCATGAGCGGCGAAGAGCGGGCCAAGGAAGAGTTGCTTGACGACGCCGTGGAAATGACCTTCCCCGCCAGCGACCCGATCTCCGTCGATGCCGGCATCACGCGCATCGAAGTACCGCCGGAAACCGTCGATGCGCAAACGGACCACCAGCATGCGGGCCAGCATGAAGTGACGGCTGGCAAGAAATAAAACATCGTGCTCATGAAAAAAACCGGCAAGCCATCAACGTGGCTTGCCGGTTTTTTTCATGTGCGGTGCGGCGTAAAAACTCAGGCGATCGACGGAATGTTGTTTTTTTGCATATTCACCTGCGAGGCGATCACCTCGTGCGGGATGCAGCAAAAGCGGTTCTTGCCGGCACGCTTGGCTTCGTACAGAGCCGTGTCGGCCGCGCCCAGCAGGGATTCGACGGTGCTGGCGTCGTCCGGGTAGATGGCGATGCCGATGCTGGTCGACAGGCGCAGGGTCAGGTCGTTGATGAAATACGGCTCGGAAATGACTTCGATCAGCTTGGCGGCCGGTTCGCGCGCGTCGCCCTTGCCGGCCAGGTTGCCCAGCACGATGACGAATTCGTCGCCGCCGATGCGCGCCACCGTGTCTTCCTTGCGCGATGCGCTCACCAGGCGGGCCGCCACCATTTTCAGGATTTCATCGCCATAGCCGTGGCCGTAACTGTCGTTGATGGCCTTGAAGCCGTCCAGGTCCAGGTACAGGATGGCCGACTTGCCGCGGCTGCGGGCCGATTGCTGCAAGGTATGCTCGATGCGGTCTTCCAGCAGGCGCCGGTTCGGCAAGCCCGTCAGCGGATCGTGCAGCGCCAGTTCCTGCTGCTGCTTGCTGTATTGGGCCAGTTCCTTGTACAGCAGGCGCACTTCCAGCATGTTGTGGATGCGCTTGTGCACTTCCATCAGGTCGAAGGGCTTGCTGATGAAGTCGCGCGCGCCCGCTTCCAGGGCGGCGATCTTGAAACTCGGCTGTGCCGTCAGGGCCAGCACGGGCAGGTAGCCGCCATGCTCGATTTCCTTCAAGCCTTTCATGACCTGGAAACCATTGAGTTCCGGCATTTGCAGATCCAGCAAGATCAGGTCGTAGCAATGCTCCCGGTGCAGGGGGCAAACCTGGGCCGGACGCATGGTGGCCGTCACATTGGTGTAGCCGGCATCGCGCAGGATTTCCAGCATCAGGTCAACATTGTCGGGTGAATCGTCGACGACCAAAATTTTGGCTTTCAAAATCTCATCTTGGCTGGGCATGTAAGGTCTCGGTTATACGGTCTATGCAACGCTGGCTTCCACCGCAGATGATGGGCTGACGGCAGTGGGGAAGATAGTAGCGCCTTGCAACAAGTTAGGGCGCACAACAGCGCTTGAGCTCGCTTCTGACGTTCTCGCCGGCCCAGGCCGCCATCTCCAGCCTGCCGTGCAGGTGCGTTTCTGCATTTCAGTGTAGCAAACTTTAGCTTAGTTGCTTGTAGGACAGAGCCGCGTCTGAAAGTAGGAAGGCCAGCCCATGAAAATAGTCATTTTGTACTGCATCATGTATTTCTTTGCATCATCTTTTTAGGGCGGCGTATTGCTGCCCTCTTCAGGACGCTGCGCGAGGGAGCGCGTTGCGGCCAGTTGCGCCACGGCCGCCAGCAGTTCGGCCGGGTCGAGCGGTTTCGAGACCCAGGCCTGGAAGCCGCTGGCCAGTGCCCGCTGGCGGTCCTGCGGTTGCGCGAACGCCGTCAGCGCCAGCGCGGGCAGCCGGGCCGCATCAGGGGAGGCGTGCGCGCGGATTTGCGCCAGCAGGTCGAAACCGTCGGCGTCAGGCATGCCGATGTCGCTGACCAGCACATGCGGGTGTACCTGGTCCAGCAGTTGCAGCGCTTGCGCCACGTTGCCGGCGCCATGCACTTCGGCGTTGCTGTCACGCAGGATGCGCGCCGTCAGTTCGCGCGCATCGGCCTCGTCATCGACCAGCAGGACGGTGACGCCGCGCAAGTCATGGCTGGCGGGCAAGTCGCCGCCCGTTGGCCGCGCCGGCGCGGTTCGCGTCCCCAGGGGCAGGCGCACGGTAAAGCTGGCGCCCTGCATGTCGCCGGCGCTGCTGACCGTGACCGTGCCGCCATGCTGCTCCACCAGGTGCTTGACGATCGCCAGCCCCAGCCCCAGGCCGCCATGCCGGCGCGTGGTGGAGGCGTCGGCCTGGCGGAAGCGGTCGAACACGTGGGGCAGGAAGTCTTTCTTGATGCCGACGCCGTTGTCGCTCACCGTGATGGCCAGGCGGCTTGCCTCTCGGCGCACGCCGATCTCGACCCGGCCGCCTTGCGGCGTGAACTTCAGGGCATTCGACAACAGGTTCCAGATCACTTGCTGGATACGGCTGGGGTCGCCCGTGATCCTGCCCGCATCGCTGGCGATGTTGCTGTGGATGGCGATGTGCTTGGCGTCGGCCGCCGGGCGCAGGGTTTCGATGGCCGAGGCGATGATGCTGGCGGGCACGATGGTTTGCAGGTCCAGCAGCACCTTGCCGGAAGTGATGCGGCTCATGTCGAGCAAGTCTTCGATCAGTTGCGCCTGCGCGCGCGCATTGCGTTCGATGCTTTGCAGGCCGCGGTGCAGGTCGGCCTGGTCGCGCGTGCCGCGCCGCAGCACTTGCGCCCAGCCCAGGATGGCCGACAGCGGCGTGCGCAGTTCGTGCGACAGCGTGGCGAGAAAATCGTCTTTCAGCTGGTTCGTGCGCTCGGCGTCGGCGCGTGCCTCGCGTTCGCTGTCGAGCAGCACCTTGCGCTCTTCGGCGGCGCGCGTGGCGGCCGCGTACAGGCGCGTATTGTCGAGCGCTACGGCGGCCTGGGCCGCGATGGCCGAGACGATGCGTTCGCTGCGCGCGCTGAACATGCCCGCTTGCGGATGGCCGAGCAGCAAGCGCCCCAGCAACAGGCCCGAGCGCGAACTGACGGGCAGGCTCAGGCAGCTGCGCAGCGGCGGCGCGCCGCCGGCGCTGGCGTCGGGCGCGGCCAGCAAGTCGTTCTGGCGCATGGCCGCTCCCTGGCGCAGTTCCGTGGCGATGGCATCTGCCTGGCGCAGGCTGATGCCGTTGACGGCGCGTGCCGCGGGCAGGGCGTCGGGGTCGTCGTGGATATCGCCCGCATCATCATAGTAAAAGGCGCCGAAGCGCGCGCCGCTGATGCGCGTGGCCGCATCGACGGTTTCCTGCAGCAGAGCCGGCAAGTCGAGGGTGCTGGCCAGGGCCGCGCCCGTATTGTTGAGCAGCTCGAGTACGCGCGTTTCATCGCGCAAGGCTTCCTGCGCCCGCTTGACCTGGTCGACGTCGGTGCTCGTGCCAAACCAGCGCAGCAACTGGCCGCCCCGGTCGCGCACGGGATTGGCGCGCGTCAGGAACCAGCGGTACTGGCCGTCGGCACCGCGGATGGGGAACTCCATTTCGAAGGGCGTGCCCTCGCGCAAGGCGGCCTTCCAGGCTTGCAGCATGGAAGGCAGGTGCTGCGCGTCATAGGCGATGCTCCAGCCGTCGCCCGCCATCTGTTCGGCAGTGGTGCCCGTGTAGTCGTGCCAGCGCTGGTTGTACCAGGCAATGGTGCCGTCGAAGCTGGCGATCCAGGCCAGTTGCGGGATGGAATTGGCCAGTGCGCGCAAGTCTTCCTCGCTGTGGCGCAAGTTTTCCTCGGCCGCCTTGCGCTGGCTGATGTCCTGGATATACGTGGTCAAGCCTTCGCTGGAAGGGAAGATGCGCACTTCCAGCCAGCGCCCCAGCGGCGGATACGGCAGTTCGAAACTGCAGCTGAGCTGCTGCGCCATGGCGCGCCGGTACTGGGTTTCGAGTTCCGTGCCATGCAGGGCGGGGCAGGCATGCCACAGGTTCTTCCCCGCCAGGCTGGTGCCAGGCGCGTGTTGCGGCGCCAGCATGGCGGCGCCGCGCGTATTGAGGTAGCGGATGGTCCAGTCGCGGTCGAGCAGGCAAAAGCCGTCGGTAATACCTTCCAGCAAGTTGGACAGGCGCTCGTCCGATAGGCTCAGCGGCGCTGATGGGGGAAGCAGATCTTGCTCGCGGTCATGCTTGGCCATCGGAAATCCTGCAACAATGAATCTGCCGCACGGGCGCTTGTCCCGCCGGGCCGCCGTCGCTAAGCTCAGTTAAATAGGTCATGATGCTCAATGTCCGCCGTCATGCATCAGGGGAGGCAAAAGCGCCCCTGTCTGGCTGGTATTGTAGCCCCAAGCGGGGCACCGCCACCGCACGCTTGCGCGCCGCCTGCAGATAGCACTGGACAGGCTGGAAAGCAGTCCCTATAATCCCGCTTCTTTCGAGGCAGCAACTCCTCGATTCGCTGGACGCGACTGTGGAAGCAGAAGTGCCCTGCGATAAAAAGGCGTCAGCTTTTTGGCAGTGAAAAGGTAGTCGATCATGCGGGGCGGTATTCTGCAAAATCAGCTAAGCGATTGAAAAATCGAACTTTTCAAAGCGAAATGAATACGCTATAATGTTTGCCTGCGCGGCTGTAGCTCAGCTGGATAGAGTACTTGGCTACGAACCAAGGGGTCGTGGGTTCAATTCCTGCCAGCCGCACCAGAATACTGAAAATCAGGCTTTGCCTGGTTTTGTTGTGATAAGTTTCACCTCCATGTTGTTGATGGAATGTTGTAGAGGTTTTGCGGCTGTAGCTCAGCTGGATAGAGTACTTGGCTACGAACCAAGGGGTCGTGGGTTCAATTCCTGCCAGCCGCACCAGTATTGATTAGTATCGTTGCCGGAATGAAGTTCGCTTCGTTCTGATGAAAGTTTCAAGCTTCGCGCCGTTCGGCGAAGTGTGTCAGAGTTTGCGGCTGTAGCTCAGCTGGATAGAGTACTTGGCTACGAACCAAGGGGTCGTGGGTTCAATTCCTGCCAGCCGCACCAGTATCAGCAGTAGTGAAAAAACCCGGAAAGTTCGCTTTCCGGGTTTTTTTTCGTCCAGCGAAAGGCAAGCCTGCAGCGCGCCGCCCCCATCGCGGCGCGCTGCAGTGGTCGGGCCCCGTCAATTCGGGTAAGGCTGGCCCGACGACGCCTGGTTGCCCAGGACGATGGTGGTCACCCACAGTCCGCCGCTTGTCACGGGACCGGTGAACTTGAACAGCGAGGTGCCGGATTGCGCCGGGTCCGCCACGTTCGACGCCAGCGCATTGAGCCCCGAGGTCGTGAACGTGCACGAGGTTTCCTGTCCAACCGCATTTTGCTCCGCGTTCAGCACCGGCGTGGCGCCATTGAACAAGTACAGGCCGCAATTATCCATTTTCGATCCGTAGGTGGCCGACTGCGTGTAATTGAAGGTCACCGCGCCATCGAGCAGGGCGGCGGACGGGATGGACGACAGTTTCGCCGGCGTGATGCTGGTGAGCGTGGCGAACAGGCTGGCCTGGTTGGCCTTGGCAAACGCTTTCGACAGGGGCACGGCATTGATCTGGAACGGGAAGGCGCTGACGGCGCCATTCGGCGTTTTCAGGGTCCACACGTAGATTTTTCCAGGCGCCACTTTCGTTTCGTCGATGCAAGCCGTACCCGCGCCCAGGGCCGGCGTATTGGCGGGCAGGCTGGCCAGGTCCTGGCAGCTCTGGATCGCTTCCGCGTTATTGTAGAAAATGCTGGCGGCGCCATTGCTGTCGGCCACCCGCATGTGGGTGTAGCCGGTGGCCGGCAGGATCAGCTGCAGTTTGCTGCCGGCCGTGCCCGGTATCTGGAAGTCGCCGAACGTCGTCAGGCCCGGTCCCCGCACGTCGATCTTGTTGACGGCCGGATTTTCCTGCAGCACGGTGTCGAGCTCGACGTGGGCTGCCCATTCGCGCGCAAAGCTGGCCGTGCCTGCAGCATCGAAGTTGCGCTGGATGCGCGCATTCATGTGCATGTCCAGGTGGCCGCTGCCGGCCAGTTTCCAGCCGCCGGCGCAGCCGCTGGTGTCGCCCGTCTTGACCAGCTTCCAGTTGAGCATGCCCGCATCTGTTCCTATGCGTAACTGTACCCATGCGCTGCTGGGCTTGCCTGAAGTAAAGGCGATGGCCGTCGCCCCGGTACCGAGGCGATTGCCGATGAAGTCGGCGACGCGCGTCGTCGAAGTGCTGCTCGCGGACGTCAGCGTGGCGATTTCATCGGCGCTCAAGGGCTGCATGCTGACGCTGGCCAGGCCCAGCGCCTCGATCGTCAGGCCCGCATGGGCAGCCTGGTCGGCGCTGCTCAGGGCGGACACAATGTCGGCCTTGCCCACCGCCGCGCCCATATTGAAGCTGCTGTCGATGAACGGCGACACGGCCGCCGCCGACGGCACGACGAAGCCCGTCTTCGGATACAGGGCGCTGAGCGAGGCCATGCAGGCGCGGATTTCCGGCAAGACACTGGCCGCGGCCGTCGCTCTGGCCAGGTCGGCGTCCGATGGCGGCGTCGCTGCCGGTATCGTCGGCGCGCCGCCGGCGGCGGCCGGCAGGGTTACGCTGCCCAGCGCGCTGTTGGTGGCGATCAGGGTGACGGTGGCCATGGCGCCCTGCGCTTCCGCGGGCGCGACGAGGATCTGGTCCAGCACGGCGTCCATGCCCGTGCCGTTGGCAACAAAGGCGCCCGTCAGCGGATTGGTATTGCCGGTATTAATCGGTTTGATCATGGCGACGACGGCGGCCACGGCCGCATCGAGCCGTTGCTGCGTCGCGGCATTGGCCAGGGCCGCAGTGCAGGCGGCCGATACCGTATTGGCGACGGGAGCGCAGACGGCGGCCAGGGCCGTGCCGCCGGGCTGGCCCGACGCCGTGGAGACGATCAGGTCGGTCAGCGGCGTGATGTTGACGGTTTGTCCAGCCGCGGTGGCGATGGAATTGAGCGTCACCTGCTTGCCGCCGGACGAGCCGGTGATGCTGAGGAAAAACGGCGCCGTCATGCCGGCCACGTCCACCGTAAATGCCCCGCCGGCGCCGGTATTGACCGCCGTGGAGACTTTGCCCTTGCTATCGATGGCCACCACGCTGCCCGAGATGGGCGCGCCGACGGCGGCAGTGCCGCTGAGCGTCGTTGCCGGCGGCGGCACGACGGGCGGAACCGGGTCGGCGGGGCTGCTGCTACTGCCGCCGCCACAGGCGGCAAGAAGGAGGGTGGCCGCGCAGGCGGCGGCCAGAGGCAATTTATGCAAGTTTATTTTCATGACATCCCCTTGGTATTTTTTTTGGAATTACTGCTAGTAAACATTCTCAAAGTTTTCCATGAATTGCAATTTATTTTTCTTGAATGCATTAATAATGGCCAATCAGTCATCAGCGTGTCGGTTTTGCGCCGCAATCAGAACATCAATGTGATTAAAAATGCAAGTGGCGGGGCGGCCGGTGAAAAACCGGGGAGGGCGTCAATTGTGAAATATCGCCGCCACGCCCTTTGCCATTCTGCAAAGCCCTGCTATAATCTTGTCTTAGGCGGCTGTAGCTCAGCTGGATAGAGTACTTGGCTACGAACCAAGGGGTCGTGGGTTCAATTCCTGCCAGCCGCACCAGAATATCGGGGATCAGATTGTAAAATCTGATCCCCTTTTTCGTTTCCGAACGGATTTACGATAGGTCTTTGACGCCGCGCCGGTATTGCAGGCGAAACGCGCGCGGCGTGACGTGCTTGGCGGCGCGGAACTGGCGGTTGAAATGCGCGAGGTTGCGGTAGCCCGCCTCTTGCGCGATGACGGCGATGGCGAGATTGCTCTCGATCAGCTGTTGGCAGGCGCGGCCGATGCGCAGCCGCGCCAGGTACGCGCCCGGCGTGCAATGCGCGTGGCGCTTGAAGCAGCGGTGAAACGCGCCCAGCGACAGGGCCGCCCGCTGCGCCAGGCTCTCCAGTGCGATCTCTTCCCGGAAATGCGCGTGCATGAAATCGAACACGCCGGCCATGCGTTTTTGCTGCCCATCGGGCAGCGGCGCCTGCGCCGTCGAGGCCAGCGGCCGCGCGCCCGTATCGCCCGCCAGGTCCAGCAGCACGTCGAGCAGCAGCGGCAAGCGCTGCGGCACGGGCAGGGCGTTCAGTTGCAGCAGTTTATCAGCGCTGCGCGCGCTCGTCCGCGGCGAAAAATGCAGGGCCGGGCCGGCGCGGGCCGCCAGTTGGCGCAAGCTGAGAAACTCGGGAAAACAGGCCGCCAGCCGCTCCAGCCACTCCAATGAAAACCACACGACGACGGCCAGCATCGGCTGGCTGCTGTCGATGCGCTCGCTGGCCGACCATGTGTGCGGCAAGTTCGGCCCCAGCAGCACCAGGTCGCCCGGTTCGAAATCGCCCAGGTGGTCGCCGATGTAGCGCTGCCCCCGCGCATTGACCGTCAGGGTCAGCTCGAACTGCGGGTGGTAGTGCCAGATGAAGGGAATGGTGTCGAGTTCGCGCCACAGCAAGCCCCAGGAGTGGCCCGCCGGTATCGTGACTTGTTCGAATAAAGGCGTCATTGTGATGTTTGAAGCGTATGAATAGTCAGGATAGTATCAGTATTGGCCGCTTGGCGCGCATTTCAGCCTGCCATGCCATCGCACAATCTCTCTCACACCAACACAGGAGACAGCGATGCAAGAAGATCGATATCAATACGGCGAAGACCGTCCCGGCAACCCGTCCGTGGCCTACACGGAACAGACCCAGCTGCGCGACATCCAAAAACAGCTGCCCCTGCGCGTGCTGTCCGACAGCGATTTCCTGCACTGGCAAACCTATGGCTACGTCATCGTCAAGGATGCCGTGTCGCCCGAGCAAGTGCGGCGCACGACAGATTTCCTGTGGGAATTCCAGGGACTCGACCAGCATGACCCCGCCACCTGGAACCGGGAGCAATTGCGCGACCACGCGATGAAGGAACTCAACGGCTCCGGCATGGTCGAGGCCTATCACAACCAGACCCTGTGGGATAACCGCCAGACCCAGCGCGTGTACGACGCCTTTGTCGACATCTGGGACCGTCAGGATTTGTGGGTGACGATCGACCGCGCCAACCTGAACACGCCGAACCATGGCAAGCGCAAGTTTGGCGGCTTCATCCACTGGGATGCGGACACCACGCTCGACCCGCTGCCCGTCAACGTGCAGGGCGTGCTGGCCCTGTCCGACACCTCGCCCGAGAGCGGCGGTTTCCAGTGCTATCCGGAGCTGTTCAACAACTTGCTCGCATGGCGCAAGACCGTGCCGGCGGATCGCAACCCGTGGCAGCCGGACCTGGCGACGGTGCCGTACCCGATGGAATTCATCGCCATGAAGAAGGGAGAACTGCTGATCTTCAACAGCCTGCTGGCGCATGGCATCCGCCCGAACACGTCGACGGACCAGGTGCGGCTGGCGCAATACATTTCCTTTACGCCCGCCCAGCAAGACAACCAGGCCTTGCGCGACTGGAGGGTGCAAAGCTGGCGCGAACGCAGCGCGCCGCAGGGCTACGCGTTTCCCGGCGACCCCGAGGACAAGGAAAAGCTGCGCTATCCGCAGGCGCGCTTGAGCGAACTGGGTGAGAAGATCCTCGGCGCGCGCGACTGGTAAGCGTGGCGCCATCCGGCAGGCTTGCCTGCCGGATAGACAATTGCCGGCAAATGCACGATCATGGTCCGACTAGCCATCGACCGAGGAAACGCATGAGTATCATCACCTGCATCGAAGACTTGCGCGTGCTGGCCCAGAAACGGGTGCCGCGCATGTTTTACGACTACGCCGATTCCGGCTCCTGGACGGAATCGACGTACCGCGCCAACAACAGCGATTTTGCCAAGATCAAATTCCGCCAGCGCGTGGCCGTCAACCTGGAAAACCGCAGCCTCGCCTCGACCATGGTGGGGCAGGCCGTCTCGATGCCGGTGGCCCTGTCGCCCACGGGCTTGACGGGCATGCAGCATGCGGATGGCGAAATCCTCGCGGCCCAGGCGGCCGAGCGCTTTGGCGTGCCGTTCACCCTGTCAACGATGAGCATCTGCTCGATCGAGGACGTGGCGGCGAACACGAGCAAACCGTTCTGGTTCCAGCTGTACGTGATGAAGGACCGCGAATTCATCAACCGCCTGATCGACCGCGCCAAGGCGGCCAAATGCGGCGCGCTCGTATTGACGCTCGACTTGCAGGTGCTGGGCCAGCGCCACAAGGACTTGCGCAACGGCCTGTCCGCGCCGCCGAAACTGACCATACCGAATATCCTCAACATGGCCACCAAGCCGCGCTGGGTGGCGGGCATGCTGGGCACGAAACGCCGCGGTTTCGGCAACATCGTCGGCCACGCCACGTCCGTGTCCGACATGTCGTCGCTGTCGGCCTGGACGCAGCAGCAGTTCGACCTGAGCCTGTCGTGGGCGGACGTGGAATGGATCAAGCAGCGCTGGGGCGGAAAACTGATCATCAAGGGCATCATGGACCCCGAAGACGCGCGCCTGGCCGTCAACAGCGGCGCCGACGCGCTGATCGTCTCGAACCACGGCGGGCGCCAGCTCGATGGCGCGCAATCGTCGATCGAAGCCTTGCCCGCCATCGTCGACGCCGTCGGCAGCCAGATCGAAGTGCACATGGACGGCGGCATCCGCTCGGGCCAGGACGTGATCAAGGCCGTGGCCTTGGGCGCGAAAGGCGTCTACATCGGCCGCCCGTTTTTATACGGCCTGGGCGCCATGGGCGGCCCGGGCGTCACCAAATGCCTGGACATCATCCGCAATGAACTCGATCTGACGATGGCGTTTTGCGGCTTGCGCGACCTGCAGCAGGTGGACAAGAAAATCCTGCTGCCGGGGACGTTTTAAGCGGCAATCCGCACGATATCAAAGCCTTCCGAGGCGTCGGGCGGCGTGAAGTGGCGCGTGATTTCATCAAATTGCGCGTCGCTGGTGGAGAACGGGTGCAAGCCGCTGTCATTGCGCTGGCGCAAGCGCGCCTTGCATTCTTCATCCGTCACGTCGAGGTAGTGCAGCACGTGCGGCACGCCCGCTTGCTGGAACAGCTCGCGCATCCAGGCCCGGCTGGCCGGCGTATTCGCGGGGAAATCGAGCACGACGGACACGCCCGCCCGCAGCATCTGCATGGCCAGAGGCGCGATGGCCGCGCGCAGCCGCGCCGCGCAGGCCACGTAGTCGGCCAGGCTGGCGATCTGGCCCGGATACAGCTGCGCCAGCAGGGTGTCTTCGCTGATGCGCACGGTATGCGGCGCTTGCGCAAGCTGGCTGGTCAAGGTGGATTTGCCCGAGGCAATCTTGCCGCACACGAGGTGCAAGGTGGGGATAACGGGGGTGCTGGAAGTGGTGTGCATGGTCGCTCGCTGAAAGTGAAAACAAAGCCTGCGAGACGTCTTGATTATTTGTTGCCGATCAAAGCCGCCTTGCAGGCGGCTTGGTCAATGTCATTCCTGTCCAGCCACCATGTGTGAAATGGCGGCAATAATCGATGGCAGGGGCGGGAATGGCGATGGCATGGCGCAACGATGCCATGCGACGGTTGGCGTTGTCAATTGTCCTTTTCGAATAACTGCCGGTACTGCGCATACGGTTCCATGCCCATGCTGGCGCGGCGCTGCTCCAGGCGCTGCGGATCGTCGATGGGGAAGGGCACCGTCTTGCCGGTGCTATCCGTGCGGAACTGGCTGCCGTACAGCTGCGGCAGCTTGTCATTGCTCAAGTCGCGGTCGATCGCCAGTGCCAGCTTCGAGGGCGTGATCTCTCCCCTTGCCGCTGCTGCGCGCATCAGCACCAGGCTGCTTTTGAGGAAGGCACTGGAGCCATGCTGGGCGATCAGCCAGGCGCTGCCCGCCGCCTTGTAGCCGACCATCGTTTGCGTGGGCCAGCCCTTGCTGGCGATGATGTGCCGCAAGCGTTGCTCGCGTGCTTCATCCGTGGCCAGCATGCGCTGGCGCGTGGCCAGGTCCGGCCCCGTTGGCGGGAATCCCGCGCGCAGGGCCTGGTCTTCCTGTTCCATGGTCCGCAATTCGGCTGCCAGCGCCGCCTCGGGCACCGCGGCCGGATACAGCAGGAAGTCCAGCGCGCCCGCCGTGGCCACGCTGAAGATGAGCTTGGGTTCCGCTTCCCAGCCGGGCGATTGCAAAAGCAGTGCCAGTGTGCCGCCTTCCGGTACATCAATGCGGTAGCGGCCATTTTCGACCGTGCCATGTATCTGCGGCTCGCCGTGCATGCGCTCGGCAACGATGCTGATGGCTTGCGGCAGCGGCGGGCCGTTGCTGCGGATGGTGCCGCTCAGTTCGAAGGCGCCCGCATGGACGCTCCAGCACAGCAGGATGGCAAAGCTCAGGCGTGGCATGGGAGTCCGTTCATGCATGGTGGATGTCGAGTTTGCTCCATACATCTTGGAACGCGGTGTCATCGAGCAGCCGCGCATGCGGGTCGTCTGCCTGGAACAGGCCGCCGATCAGCATGTCCTGGATGGCACCCGTGAAACCGCCATACGGCGAGGCGCGTCCCCACTGACGGTGCGTATGGGCGAAGACGACGGCACCTTGCTGCGCGGCCAGTTGTGCCAGCGCTTGCCGCAAGGTGGCGGCCGCTTCCGGGCCCATGTCCGTGGCGATGGCGCACACCAGGCGCTGGGTGAACTGCAAGGGCTTGCCTGCCAGTCCCAGCAGCGATTCATTGGCCAGGGCCAGGAACACATCGGGCGCCTGGTCGTCCTTTTCGCAGACGGTCCAGGTGGGCGCCCATGCTTCCAGGCTCATGAAGCGCGCTTGCGTCGTGGCCGGCGTGTGCGTGCACTTCGCGTGCGATTTGGCGTCCCAGCCCAGGCGGCCAAAGGGAATCGGCTTGCCCTTGGGATTGTACTGATGGCTGCGCACGCCGGCCTTGCCCCGCGCCTGCGCCATCAGGCCGTCGAGGCTGGCGGCAAACGGCGTCCATTGCGCCGCATCCCATAGCGGTATGGCATCGGGCGCGGCCAGCAGCAGGAATACCTCGTAATCACGTGAAAAAAACGCCATGCACAGTCCTTATCGTTGCAGTTGAGATATGGCGGCCCGCTGGCTGGGGCGCAGCAGGTAGACGCCGTACAGGCACAGGGGCAGCACGGCCAGCAGGGCGATATACGGCAGGATCGATGCGCCGTCTTCGGCCGGGTGCGGCAAGGTGGCCGTCACGAGTGCGTAGTCCCACAGTCCATGTACGAGCACCATGGGCCAGATGGAGCGGGTGCGCAGGCGGATGGCCGCATAGCCGACGCCTTGCAGGGTGGCCGCGACGGCTTGCCACAGGGCGCCGCTGACGTCGCCCGTGGCCAGGCCGTTGGCCGTATGGGCCAGGCCGAACAGCGCCGAGGACATCAGGACGGCGGGCCAGACGGCGTAGCGGTCCAGCATTCCTTGCAGCAAGATGGCGCGGAACATCAGCTCTTCCGAGACGGCCACCAGCGCCGCATTGCAGGCGACGATCAGCAGCACGCGCGGTTGCGGCCAGCCGCCGGCCCAGGCCAGCAACAGCATCAGCAGCGCATACAGCAGGGGCGGCGAGGCGAGCCACACCGTTTTCCACGGCTGCGGCGCGCACAGGCCCGCTTCGCGGGGCCGGCTGGATGCCAGCAGCAGCGCCAGTGCGAACACGGCGGCCAGCGCCCACGACAGGCCGATACGGCCGGTGACGGCGGCGCCCGGCAAGGCGTAGCCGGCCGATTCCAGCCAGCGGCCGCCCATGCTCAAGCCCAGCCAGACGGACAGTGCGCCCAGGGCAAGCGGCATGGTGAGGTGGATTTTAGGGATGGACATGGTCGGCTTCGGTGTTGGCTGCGTGTTTTACTGCGTGCATGAGCGGATCATGAAGTTGCATCAATGATATGGTCGAAATATTGCCATATTACATTAAAAGCACCGTCACAAAATTGCCACTTCGTTATAGTTGCATGGAATAATAAGCATTCGTCCGTTTGCCGCCAGACTGGAGCGCCATGACTTACAGCAAGACCATCACCACCGAACGCCTGATCCTGCGCAAGCCGCAGCCATCCGATGAGGCGGCCCTGTTCGCCATGCATGCCGACCCTGAAGTGATGCGCTATTTCAGCGAGCCGCCCTGGGACGATGCCGGCCGCGCCGCGCGCCAGATCGCCGAGGACAGCGCCGCCTTCGAGAACGAAGAGTTCTTCCGCTTCGCCATCGAACTGCAGCAGACGGGCGAGTATGTGGGCAGCTGCACGCTGTTTTCCGTGCACCGACAGAACCGCCGCGCCGAGATCGGCTATGCGCTGGCGCGTCCGCACTGGGGCCGTGGCTATATGCATGAAGCGCTGTCGGCGCTGATCGAGTACGCCTTCGTCGAGCGCGACCTGAACCGCCTGGAAGCCGATATCGACCCGCTCAACGCCGGCTCGGCCAGCGCCCTCGAGCGCCAGGGTTTCAACAGGGAAGGCTTTTTGCCCGAACGCTGGATCGTTGGCGGCCACGTCAGCGATTCGGCACTGTACGGCTTGCTGCGGCGCGAATGGGAAGCGCGGCGCAAGGATGCCGCGTGAGCGGGCAAGCGATCGACGCGCTTGAACGCTGGCTGGGTGCCCCCTTGCCGGCGCATTACCTGCGTTTTTTGCAGGATGGGCAAGAGAGCATGCGCGGCGAACAGGTATTGCTGTACGGCGTGGACAGCTTACGGGAACGCAATGAAACGTATGAGACGCAGCAATTTTGCCCCGGCTACATGACCATCGGCGACGACAGCGGCGGGCGCGCCGTCATGCTGGCGCTCGATGGCGTTGACCGCGCCGTGTACCTGGTGGACCATGGCTCGATGCAGCGCGACGATTTCGAGCGGGCCGCCGATGATTTCGCCGCCTGGCTGGCCGCCGACTGCCCCGTCGATTGACTATTCCAGGAGCCAACGATGAAGCCGGCCGACTTGCCCCGTTCCACCCATCCCCTCGTGACCTTGCGCCACCTGGAACGCAGCGACGCGCCCGCCTGGTATGCCTACCTGGCCGACCCTGTCGTCGTCGAACACACGAGCTGGGACGTGCGCGGCATCGACGATTTGCAAGCCAATTTCGATGACTATGCATCGGCCCAGCCGGCTTCGCCCATGCGCCTGGCCGTCGTGCTGCGCGACGGCGGCCAACTGGTGGGCACCATCGGCTTCAATGCGATTTCTCCGCAGCACCGCACGGCCGAAATCGCCTACGACCTGGCGCCCGCCGTGTGGGGGCAGGGCGTGGCCACGTCCATCGTGAATGCCGTCGTGGACTGGGGCTTTCAGCGCCTGGGCTTGCTGCGTATCCAGGCCACCGTGCTGGAAAGCAACGAGCGTTCGCTGCGCGTGCTCGAACGCTGCGCTTTCGAGCGGGAAGGCTATCTGCGCAGCTACCGGCAAATCCGCGGAAGATCGGGCAACTTCTGGCTGTATGCGCGCCTTGCCGGTATTCCATGAGCAAAGCGCCCTTGAACATCCTGCTGGTGGAAGACCACCTGGCCATCGCGCGCCAGGTATTGGATTTCCTCGACGGTCTGGGCTGGCAGACCGATCATGCGGGCACGGGCGCGCTCGGTGTCGCGCTGGCCACGCGCAACCCCTATGACGTGGTGCTGCTGGACCTGAACCTGCCCGATATCGATGGCTTGCAGGTGTGCCGCGCCATCAAGGCCAGTGCGCCCCGCAATGTGCCGATTCTGATGCTGACGGCACGCGACTCTTATGAAGACAAGGCACGCGGCTTTCGCGACGGCGCCGACGACTATCTGACCAAGCCCTTCGACTTGCGCGAGGTGGCCTTGCGCTGCGAGGCGCTGGCGCGCCGGCAGCAGCTGCACGTGCACCAGGAAATGCGCGTGGGCCCATTCACCTTGCAGACGCGCGCAGGACGCGCCCTGTACCGTGACGCAACGCTGCCGCTGACGCAGACGGGTTTTAAAATTTTGCTGCTGCTGTGCCGAGAACATCCGCACGCCGTGTCGCGCTCGGCCTTGCTGCAAGCCCTGTGGGGCAGCCAGCCGCCGGACAGCGACGCCCTCAAATCGCATATCTATGCGCTGCGCAAGCAGCTGGAACTGGTCGGCGGGGCTGGTGCGGCGGGCGTGCTCGTGACCATCCCGCAACTGGGCTACCGCCTGGCCTTCGAGGCGGCGGCCAGCGATGGTTAGGTCAATCCGGCAGCGCCTGTTTGCGGCCCTGGCCGGCTTCACCGTCCTGCTATGCCTGTGCTACACGGGCCTGGCGCTGGTGATCGCCTACGTGACGGAAGACATGCTGGTGCAGCGCCTGCTCGAGCGCGAAGCGGCGGTGGTCAGCCAGCGTTTGCGCCAGCACGGCGAGCTTACGCCGTCTGGCAGCGACCTCATCACGGTTTATGGCCGCTACCTTGATTTGCCTCAAGCGGTGCGCGCGCAAGTGCCAGCATCTGCGCCGCGCGGGGAAGTGTTTACGACGACGGGCCAGCATTATCACGTGCTGGCGCTGGACCTCGTTGCCGCTGGCCAACCGCAGCGCGCGTATCTGCTGGCCGACGTGGCGCCCGTGCTGGTGGTGCAGCGCCTGGCGCGGGAGGTGGGCGGTGTCGTCGCCGGCATGGCCCTGGCGCTGATCGCCCTGGCCCTGCTGCTGGCGTACTGGCTGGCGCGGCGCCTCGTGCTGCCCTTGCAGAGATTGGCGCAGGAAGCGCGCCAGCTGGCGCCCGGCGGCGCCGTCCATTTCAGCGAGCGCGATCGTCCCGACGAGATCGGTTTCCTGGCGCGCCGCCTGGAAACCACGTTTGCCGAACTGCAAACGGTGTTGCGGCGCGAACAGGTATTCGCCCGCGACGTCAGCCACGAACTGCGCACGCCGCTGACCTTGATGCACAACAGCCTGGCGCTGGCCGGCGCGCAGCCTTTGACGGCAGACGGGCAGGCGCAGCTGCGCCAGGGCGTCGACGACATGCGCGCCACCATCGAGGTGCTGTTCGCGCTGGCGCGGGCCGAGCAACTGCCCGGCGACGTGATGGAGCTGCGCGCCTGCATCGAGCAATGCCTGCTGCGCCTGCTCGACGAACATCCGTGGGACGCCAGCCTGCTGGCGCTGGACTTGCCCGAGCGCCTGGAGGTCGTCGGCAATCCGCAGTTGACGATGTTGCTCATCAATAATTGCCTGGCAAATGCCCTGTTCCATGGCGGCCCCGCTTGCCGCATCCGCATCGCGTATGCGCAAGGCAGCCTGAGCATCGGCAATACTGTGCCAGCGGGGCAACCACGGCGCATCCAGGGCTTTGCGCACGGACAAAGTTTGCTGGGGCGCGTGGCGCAGGCCATGCGCTGGGAAATCCGTTTCCATCCGGGCGAGGCGCACTATCGCGTCGACATCATTCCCCTCCAGATACGATGAAAAGCAGGGAGATTTCACCGCGATTTCACCGGCTCCTGCGTAAGCTGCAAGCTCTTGATGAATGGAGAAAACCGCATGAAACTTCTTATCAGCCTGCTGGTGCTGGCGTGCACCAGCATCCCGGTTCTGGCGCAAGTGAGCAGCCTCGTCCACAATGAGGAAAAGCGCCGCTACATCGTTTATACGCCGGAGGCTTATCAAAGCCAGCCCCAACAGACCTTTCCCGTCGTCTTCAATTTCCATGGCGGCGGCATGAGCATGGCGGAACAGATGCTGTACACGCAAATGAACAAGGCGGCCGAGCGGCACCGGTTCATCGTTGTGTATCCGCAAGGTATCAAGCAGGACTGGAACGTGGGCTTCGGCATGGATTACCTGGCAGGCACCGATGATGTTGGTTTTACGCAGGCGATATTGAGCAAACTCAAGCAGGATTACCGCATCGATGACAAGCGCGTGTATGCGACGGGCCTGTCGCGCGGCGGCTTCTTTGCCCTGCGCCTGGCGGCCGAGCTGCCCCAGCAGTTCGCCGCCGTTGCCTCGGTGGGCGCGCCCATGCCGGAACCCGTGCTCCAGCATCACAAGCAGAAGGACAAGGTGGGCATGCTGCTGATACAGGGCATGGCCGACAAGGTCGTGCTGTTTGAGGGCAAGGCCGCCAGCTACCTGTCGGCCGAAGGCACGTATGATTACTGGCGCAGGCACAACGGCATCGACGGCGCCACGCCGCAGCCGCGCCTGATGCCTGGTCCTGCGGGCGACGCCACGCAAGTGAACTGGCTGGAGCAGGGCAGTGGTGAGGGCGGCGCCAAGGTGGCCTTGCTCACCGTCAAGGATGGCGGCCACACGTGGCCGGGCGCCGACGCTTTCAATGTTGGCCTGCCCATCGGCAAGACCACGCGCGCCATCGATGCAAATGAGGTGATGTGGGAATTTTTCAGCAAGCACCGGCGATAACGCTGCGGCGACGCGGGTGCCTGTGGCACACTCTTGTCATCGTGAATCTTGCACAAGGAAATGATGAACAGCCACCCCGTCGCCATCTTTTGCCGCTCGCTGGGCCAGTTGTCGGCCATGCTGGACAAGCTCGACGCCCAGCCGCAGATCCTGGCGGCGCGGCTGCACCCGGACATGCTGCCGTTCGCCCAGCAGGTGCGCGCAGCCGTAAGCTTTTCGCTGCGCGGCTGCTGCCCGCTGGCGGGGCTGGAGGTGGCCGATTTCAGCGCCGCCGCCAGCCTGCAGGAACAGATCGCGCAGACCATGCGTTATCTCCAGGACATTCCCGCAGAGAGCTTCGAGGGACCGCTTGAGCGCATCTGCCGCGACCGCGCCGGCTTTGCCGACATCGCGCTGCCGGCCGGCGAGTATTTGAATTTGTACATCCTGCCGAATTTCTACTTTCACTTCAGCATGGCGTATGCGATCGCGCGCAGCAGCGGTGCGGCCATTGGCAAGGGCGATTTCGACGGCTATCACCTGTATGCGCCGGGTTTCAGTTTTGAGCGCCCCGCCGCGCCGTAAGGCCTACAGCCCCGCTTCCTTCCAGGCAGACAGTCCCAGCCGCTTCAACAGCCGGCCCGACAGCCCGCAGCTCCAGCAGCTGATCTGGATTTGCCGGTGCCGCCCCTGGTCCGCATGCCAGGCTTGCTCGGCATAATCGAGCAGGGCGTCGCTGAGCGCAGAGGCGTCGGCTGTCGCAGGCAAGCGCGACATCAGTTCGAACACGCCGTGGGACCTCTCCTGGATCTGCAGCAAACCGGCCAGCAGGGCGCGCAGCACGGCGCCGTCGATGGAAGCGCTCGCTTGCGTGAAACGCTCCTGCCAGCATGGCTCGCGCTGCGGCCACAGGGCCAGCAGCGCGGGCACGTCGGCCGTCCGCAGCTGTCCGATCAGCTCATCCGCCTCCTGAAACAGGTCGAGGCGGTCGTATTCCTCGTCGTCGCCGCACAGCAGTTCATCGAGCTCCTGCAACACGCTCATGCCACCACGTTCACGGGAGCACCGCGTTCGAACGCTTCGATATTGCCGATCAATATGTCGGCCAGCTTTTGCATGGCCTCGCCGCTGGCCCAGGCCGTGTGCGGGGTGAGGATGAAGTTGGGTAGGCGCAAGTTCAACAGCGGGTTGTCGGGCAGCGGCGGTTCCTTCGACAGCACGTCGAAGCCGGCGCCGGCGATCACGCCACGGGTCAATGCGTCGGCCAGCGCCGCTTCATCGACGAGGCCGCCCCGCGCCGTGTTGATCAGCAGCGACGTGGGCTGCATGCGCGCCAGCTCTTGCTCTCCGATGATGTTGCGCGTCTTGTCCGTCAAGGGCAGGTGCAGACTGAGCACGTCGGAGGTGGCCAGCAGTTCATCAAAACTCACTTCCTGCACGCCGTCTTCCTCGATCGGGGAACGGTTGTGGACGATCACCTGCATGCCGAAGGCGCGTCCCAGCTGGGCCACGGACTTGCCCAGCGCGCCGTAGCCGAGCAAACCCAGGCGGCTGCCGGCCAGGTCGCGGATCGGGTGGCCGAACAGGCAGAAGCGGTCGGACTTCTGCCACAGGCCCGCTTCCACGTCCGCGCGGTAGGCGATGAGCTGGCGGCGCAGGGCCAGCATCAGGGCCAGCGTGTGTTCGGGCACGGTGGCGCGCGCATAGTCGCGGATATTCGCGACGATAATGCCCCGCGCGCGGCAGGCGGCCAGGTCGAGGATATCCGTGCCCGTGGCGGCCACGGCGATCATTTTCAGGTGGGGCAGCTGCGCCAGTTCGGCCGCGCGCAGCGGCACCTTGTTCGTGATGGCGATGGTGGCGCCTTGCAGGCGGGCTACCGTCTGCTCGCTGCCCTTGGTATGCGGATATTCTTCCCAGCTGTGGGCAAAGGCGGGCGGGCGCACGGTGGCGATCAGGCTGTCGCGGTCGAGAAAGACGATGCGGTGCGGGTGCAGGTGCAGGTGCGGTGATGTGCTTGCTGCGGTCATGGCTGGGCCTCGGTCAGGGTGGCGCGCGCGGGCAGGGTGCTCTTGCCCTTCAGTTGCGTGGCCGGGTGGTTGGTAAACATGTCGGCGACCCATTCGACGAACACGCGCACCTTGGCGGACAGGTGGCGGTTGGGCGGATAGATCACGTGGATGGGCAGCGGGTCGGATTCCCAATCGCCCAGCAATTCCACCATTTTGCCCTGTTCCAGCAGCGGCGCAAGCATGAAATGCGTCATTTGCACGATGCCCAGGCCCGCCAGGCCGGCCGCCGCGTAGGCGTTCGAGTCGTTCAAGGCAATATGGCTGGGCATGGACATCTGGATGCGTTCGCCGGCGCGCGTGAAATCCCATTCGAAGGTCTTGCCCGTCTTGGCGGAGAAGAAATTCACGCCCCGGTGCTGCGCCAGGTCGTTCGGGTGCAACGGCGTGCCATAGCGCGCCAGGTAGCCGGGCGCGGCGCAGGTGATGAAATGCAGCACGCCGACCCGGCGCGCGATCAGGTTCAAATCGCCCAGTTCGCCGCCGCGCACGGCGCAGTCGACGCCTTCCTCGATCAGGTCGACGGGGCGGTCGCTGCAGCCGAGTTCCAGCGATATATCGGGGTAGCGGGCGAAGAAGTCGGGCAGGGCAGGGATGATCAGTTCGCTGGCCAGGGCCGTGGGCGCGTCCACGCGCAGCCGTCCGCTGGGACTCAATCGCGTGCGCGACAGCGATTCCTCGGCTTCGCGCACGTCCGACAGGATGCGCACGCAGCGTTCGTAATACGCGGCGCCGTCGGAGGTGATGCTGACGTGGCGCGTGGTACGGTTGAGCAACTTGACCGACAGGCTCGCTTCCAGCGACTGGATCAAGGTCGACACGGTGGCTTTGGGCAACTGCATGTTTTCCGCCGCGCGCGTAAAACCGCCCGCATCGACGACTTGGATGAAAACTTCCATGGCTTGCAGCTTGTTCACTTGATTTCCTATCACTTTCTTCGTGATTATTCAGAATCCTGAACAATCAATTCGGCATTGCACTCTTTATCAGATTGTAGATCAAGTCTATAGTTGTTGTACTGCAGCATAAATGTGATGCCGCAGGAAGTACAACAGGAGAAACATCATGGGTCATCGGAATGGAATCTTTGCAGTGCTCGCTCTCGCTATGAGCTCGCTTGCTTTGGCCGCGATGGTATCGACGGATGCCTACTCGCTGGCGGCGCAAAGCGAAGCGAGCGCTTATAGCGCCCTGACCCATGAAGTGGGCGGCATCGCCCTGTTGTGCCTGAACGACGCGGTACGCGATGTGGCCGTGCAGCCGGTGGTGGCGCAATGAGCATTGCCGACACCACGGCCGAACTGGCACCTGGCCAGGCGCTGAAGATACGCGACATCCAGGTGCAGGGCGCGCAGGATGCGCTCGGCGCGCGCGTCTATACGGCCGGCGTGCCGGGCGCCAAGCAGCCGAACCTGATGGTCTTCTTCCATGGCGGCGGCTTTGTGGCCGGCGACCTGGACGACGCGGACGACTTCCTGCGCTGCCTCGTGCTGAGCAACCCCGACCACGTGGTGCTGGCCGCGAACTACACGCTGGCGAAGGTGCGGCCATTCCCCGCCGCCGTCGAAGATGCGCATGCCGTGCTGCTGTGGGCGAAAAAGAACAAGTCCAAGCTGGGCTGGACGGGCAAGCAGATGGTGGTGTCGGGCATCGAGGCGGGCGCCAACCTGGCCGCCGTGTGCGCCATGATGTCGCGCGACCGGGGCGGGCCGCCCCTCGCGGGCCAGGTGCTGATCATGCCCATGCTCGACCCCGGCCTGTCGACCTGCTCGATGCGCTCCTTGCCGACCTGTCCGGACCTGGCCGAAGTGGCCGACCAGTGCGCCGCCGCCTACCGCGGCTACCTGCCGAATGCCGCTGACCGTACCCATCCGTACGCGTCGCCATTGCAGTCGAGCCGCCTGAAGAACCTGCCGCCAGCCTTGATCTTGTCCAGCGAAGATGACCCATTGCGCGACGAGGCTGAACAATACGGCAGTAAATTGATCGCCTGCGGCATCAAGACCACCGTGCGGCGCATGGCCGCCGCGCCGCTGCAAGACGCGACCGCCCGTAATGAATGCGCCTGCAAGGTGCAGGTATTGAGCGAAATTAGCAGTTTCGTCGCCGGACTGGGGCAGGAGCCCGAGTCATAAAGCCGCCATCTGCGGCACTGCAAAAAAACTTACACTAATCAGTTTACTTTTTGAGTTTCGGTTGCTACACTACGCAGTGTAGTTCCCTTCCTGTCTGCGTTGTGCGTTCGCACAGCCAGCTTCGTCGTCCCCGTCCGCTTTCAAGCAGCTGGCGGCCTGTTTACCTTTGATCGAGCGCCGTCGGGCGCCATGGCACCACCATTCACTTTTTCAGCTGGGTTGCTTCCTGCCGCCCATATCATTAGAAATTTTCATAAAACAGGGAAATAAAATGAAAAACGTTCAACAATTTTCCACCTTAGGTACACTCATCAAGCCCCTGGCGGCCTCGCTCGCGCTGGCGGGACTGGTGGCCGTGAGCCTGGCCGGCTGCGATTCGGCCAATAGCAAGGTGCCCGACGCGCCAGCGGCCGGCGGCCCGCCCATCTCGGCCGCCGCCGTCGTTGAAAAACAGATCACGGAAACGCAGGAATTCTCGGGCCGCCTGGAAGCGATCGAGCGTGTGGAAATCCGCTCGAGAGTCGGCGGCTTCATCACGGCCGTCAACTTCAAGCCGGGCAGCGAAGTGAAGAAGGGCGATGTGCTGTTCGTCATCGATCCGCGTCCATTCCAGGCTGAAGTATCGCGCGCCGAAGGCACGGCCGCCTCGGCCCGCGCCAAGGCGGAACTGGCCAAGCTGGAACTGTCGCGCGCTGAAAAGCTGCTGGCCGAAAAAGCCATCGCCCAGCGCGAATTCGACGAAAAGGCCTCGGGCCTGAAAGAGCTGGACGCGAATGTCCGCTCGGCGCAAGCCGCGTATGAAGCGGCCAGGCTGAACCTGTCGTACACGCAGGTGCAGGCGCCGATCAGCGGCCGCGTCAGCAAGGCCGAAATCACCGTCGGCAACCTGATCGACGCTTCCGCCATTTTGACGTCGGTGGTGTCGACGGACCGCATCTACGCCAGCTTCGACGGCGATGAAGATACCTACCTGCGCGTGGCCGGCACGGCGCAAAAGGGCACGCCCGTCACCGTCAAGGTGGGCCTGGCCAATGAAACGGGCTTCCCGCACGAAGGCAAGCTGGAATTCGTCGACAACCAGCTCGACCCGGCCACGGGCAGCGTGCGCATGCGCGCCACCTTCGCCAACGCCGAGCGCCAGCTGGTACCGGGCCTGTTCGCACGCATCCAGCTCGATGGCGGCAACGGCCCGCACGCGCAAAGCACGGCACTGCTGATCTCCGACCGCGCGGTCGGCACGGATCAAAGCCGCAAATACGTCTACGTGGTGGGCGCCGACAACAAGGCCGAATACCGCGCCGTCAAGCTGGGCCCGACCTCGGACGGCTTGCGCGTGGTGCGCGAAGGCTTGAAAGCGGGCGAAAAAATCGTCGTCAACGGCTTGCAGCGCGTGCGCCCCGGCGCGCCCGTGACGCCGCAGATGGTGGCGATGGATTTCGACCCGACCGCGCCCGTCGCTCCCGCAAAACCTGAAGTAAAAGACGCCAAGATCGCCGCGAAAGCAGCATCGACTTCCAAGGAATAAACATGAATTTTTCCCGCTTTTTCATCGACAAGCCGATTTTCGCGGCGGTGCTGTCGATCGTCATATTCGTGGCCGGGCTGCTGTCGATATTCGGCCTGCCCATCTCCGAATATCCCGACGTCGTGCCGCCATCGGTGGTGGTGCGCGCGCAATACCCGGGCGCCAATCCGAAAGTGATCGCCGAAACCGTGGCCGCGCCGCTCGAAGAGCAGATCAACGGCGTCGAGAACATGCTCTACATGTCCTCACAAAACACGTCCGACGGCGCGATGATGCTGACCGTGACCTTCAAGATCGGCACCAACGTCGAGCAGGCCGAGACGCAGGTGCAGAACCGCGTGCAGCGCGCCTTGCCGCGCCTGCCCGAGGAAGTGCGCCAGATCGGCGTGACGACCGTCAAGTCCTCGCCCAACCTGACCATGGTGGTGCATCTGGTGTCGCCCAACAAGCGCTATGACGATATGTACCTGCGTAACTACGCGGTGCTGAACGTCAAGGATCAACTGGCCCGTTTGCCCGGCATGGGCGACATCCAGATCTTCGGCGCCGGCGACTATGCGATGCGCATCTGGCTCGACCCGCAAAAGGTGGCGGCGCGCGGCATGACGGCCAATGACGTCGTCGACGCGATCCGCGAGCAGAACGTGCAGGTGGCTGCCGGCGTGATCGGCGCCTCGCCAGCGAAGAACTCGGACTTCCAGCTGACCGTCAACACGCAGGGTCGCCTGCAGACGCCCGAGGAATTCGGCGCCATCATCGTGCGCACCAATGCCGACGGCGCCGTGACGCACCTGAAGGACGTGGCGCGCGTGGAAATGGGCGCAAACAGCTACTCGCTGCGTTCGCTGCTGAACAACAATCCTGCCGTCGGCATGGGTATTTTCGAAGCGCCGAACGCCAACGCGCTGCAATTGTCTTCCGACGTGCGCGCCAAGATGGACGAACTGAAAAAAGACTTCCCGCAAGGCGTGGAATACCGCATCGAGTACGACCCCACGCAGTTCGTGCGTTCGTCCATCGAAGCCGTAATCCACACACTGCTGGAAGCCATCGCCCTGGTGGTGCTGGTGGTGATCATCTTCCTGCAAACCTGGCGCGCATCGATCATTCCGCTCTTGGCCGTTCCCGTGTCGATCGTCGGCACCTTTGCCGTGATGCTGGGCTTTGGCTTCTCGATCAACACCCTGTCGCTGTTCGGCCTCGTGCTGGCCATCGGTATCGTCGTCGATGACGCCATCGTCGTCGTGGAAAACGTCGAGCGCAACATCGAGGAAGGCTTGTCGCCGCGCGACGCCACCATCCAGGCCATGAAAGAGGTGAGCGGTCCCATCGTCGCCATCGCCCTGGTGCTGTGCGCCGTGTTCGTGCCGATCGCCTTCGTGCCCGGCCTGTCGGGCGAGTTTTACCGCCAGTTCGCGCTGACGATCGCCATTTCGACCGTGATCTCCGCTTTCAGCTCGCTGACCCTGGCACCAGCCCTGTCGGCCGCTCTCCTGAAACCGCACGATGCGCCGAAAGACGCGCTGACGCGCGGCATGGACATGGTCTTCGGCCGCTTCTTCGCCTGGTTCAACCGCTTCTTCGGCCGCGCCTCGCACCGCTATGAAGCGGGCGTGAAGGGTGTATTGGGCCGCAAGAGCGCCTCGCTGGGCGTGTATGCGCTGCTGGTCGTTGCCGCCATCTTCACCTTCAAGTCCGTGCCGGCCGGCTTCGTGCCGGCGCAGGACAAGCAATACCTGGTGGGCTTTGCGCAATTGCCCGACGCCGCTTCGCTGGACCGCACGGAAGATGTCGTGCGCCGCATGTCCGACGTCATCAAGTCGGTGCCCGGCGTCGAATCGACCATCGCCTTCCCCGGCCTGTCGATCAACGACTTCACCAATGCGCCGAACGCCGGCATCGTCTTCGCCACCCTGAAGCCGTTCGACGAGCGTACGACCAAGGAGCTGTCCGGTGGCGCCATCGCGGCCGAGATCAACAAGCGCCTGGGCGGTATCCAGGACGCCTTCATCATGGTCTTCCCGCCGCCGCCCGTCAACGGCCTCGGTACCATCGGCGGCTTCAAGATGATGATCGAAGACCGCGGCAACCTCGGTTACGACGCGCTGTACAACGCCACCCAGGCACTGGCCGCGAAAGCGTACCAGACGCCGGAACTGGCGGGCGTGTTCTCGGGTTACCAGATCAACGTGCCGCAGCTGTTCGCCGACGTCGACCGCGTGAAAGCCAAGCAGATGGGCGTGCAGCTGCAAACGATCTACCAGACCTTGCAGATCAACCTCGGTTCGCTGTACGTGAATGACTTCAACCAGTTTGGCCGCACCTACCAGGTGCGCGTGCAGGCCGATGCGGCATTCCGTTCGCATGCGCAGGACATCGCGCAGCTGAAGGTACGCAATGACAAGGGCGAGATGATCCCGCTGTCGTCGCTGATGCGCGTCAAGGACAGCTATGGTCCTGACCGCGTGCAGCGCTACAACGCGTATGCAGCAGCCGATTTCAACGGCGGCGCAGCCCCTGGCGTATCGAGCGGCCAGGCGCAAGTCGCGCTGGAACGCATCGCCAAGGAAGTGTTGCCGCAAGGGATTTCGTATGAGTGGACGGAGCTGACCTACCAGGACATCTTGTCCGGCAATACGATGATCTATGTCTTCCCGCTGTGCGTGCTGCTGGTGTTCCTGGTGCTCGCTGCCCAGTATGAAAGCTGGACCCTGCCGCTGGCCGTGATCCTGATCGTGCCGATGTCGATCCTCTGCGCGCTGTTGGGCGTCAAATTGACCGGCGGCGACAACAATGTGTTCACCCAGATCGCGCTGTTCGTGCTGGTGGGGCTGGCATCAAAAAATGCCATCCTGATCGTGGAATTTGCCCGCGAACTGGAAGAGCATGGCCGCACCGTCGTGCAAGCGGCGCTGGAAGCGTGCCGTCTGCGTCTGCGTCCGATCCTGATGACGTCGATCGCCTTCATCATGGGCGTGGTGCCACTGGTGTTCTCGCACGGCGCCGGTTCGGAAATGCGCCATGCGATGGGCGTGGCGGTCTTCGCCGGCATGCTGGGCGTGACCTTCTTCGGCCTGTTCCTGACGCCCGTGTTCTACGTACTGCTGCGCACCCTGGCGCAGCGTTTTGAGAAAAAACCAGCCGCCGCTGCCGCCAAGCCTGTCGCCGCGCCAGCGCTGGACCTGGAAGGAGATATATATTGAAAACCAATGCAATCATCCGGCGCGCGGCGCCCGTCTTGAGCGCCATGGCCGCCGCAGTTCTGCTGGCCGCCTGCGCGGCGCCCGAGTTCAAGCAGCCGCAGATCGAGACGCCGGCGGCGTTCAAGGAAGCACAAACCTTGCCTGCCGTGCAGACGGCAGCCGACGGCACGCGCTGGAAGCAGGGCGTGCCGGCCGAGCGCCAGGCGCGCGGCGAGTGGTGGCTGGCGTTCAATGATCCGGCTTTGACTGGCCTGATCAACGAGGCCACGCAGGCGAACGCCAACCTGGCGGTCGCCGCCGCCCGCGTCAAGCAGGCGAGGGCGATTGCCGGCATCGCCGAAGCGGACCGCATTCCGCAAGTGGGCGTGAACGTGGGCGGCCAGCGCAACCGCGCTTCCGCCGTGTCGCTCGGCTTGCCGAACGGCGCGCCGGTGGCGGCGACCAACGTCTACCAGGCCAACCTGACGGCCAGCTACGAAGTCGATCTGTTCGGCAGGGTGGCATCGAACGTCAGCGCCTCGCGCAGCGATGCGCTGGCCGTGGAAGCGACTTACCGCTCGGTGCTGCTATCGCTGCAGGCCGACGTGGCGCAAACCTACTTCCAGCTGCGCGCCACGGACGCCGAACTGGCGACCCTGGAACAGACGGTGCGCCTGCGCGAGGAGAGCGTGCATGTGAACCAGCGCCGCTACGACCTGGGTGACATCGGCGAATTCGACCTGTCCCGTGCCCGCACGGAGCTGTCGACCGTGCGCGCCGAAGCCATCGGCCTGCAGCGCCAGCGCGCCACCAGCGAGCATGCGCTGGCCGTCCTGCTGGGCAAACCTGCCGCCAGCTTCACGGCGGGCGTCAACCCGCTGCAGGACAGCGGCTTCCTGCCCGTGATCCCGGCCGGCATGCCATCGTCCTTGCTGGAACGCCGTCCCGACATCGCGTCGGCGCAGCGCACCATGGAAGCGTCGAATGCGCGCATCGGCGTGGCCAAGTCGGCCATGTTCCCCGCCTTGAGCCTGAACGCTTCCGGAGGCGGCGCGTCCGATACCTTCTCGGACATCTTCAAGTGGAGCAGCCGCTCCTGGCTGCTGGGCGCCCTGATGTCGATGCCGATCATCGACGGTGGCCGCAACAAGGCGGCCGTGAGCCGCAGCGAAGCGCAGCTGGAAGAATCGGTGGCGACGTATCGCCAGAGCGTGCTGGTGGCCTTCGCCGAGGTGGAAGACAACCTGGCCGGCCTGCGCATCCTGTCGGGCCAGACGCAGCAGATCGACGAAGCCGTCGTCTCGGCGCGCCGCTCGGCCGACCTGGCGCAAAAGCTGTACGACGCGGGCCGTTCCAGCTACCTGGACCTGCTCGATGCGCAGCGCAACCTGGCGGCCATCGAGCGCAATGCCGTGCAGCTGCGCGGCAACCGCGCCGTCACCACGGTGGCGCTGATACGCGCCCTGGGCGGCGGCTGGGGCGAGACGGAGCCGCAGGTCGCGGCCAACTAGTATCCCGGCGATAAGCCAGCCAAGAACGGCGTCGTGCATTGCACGGCGCCGTTTTTTTATGGTTGGCGCAGGTGGGCTCAGCGCTGTAGGTCGGCTTAGCGCGCAGCGCGTAAGCCGACAACACCCGCGCCCTCAATCCAGACAAGACCAGCAAAATCAGTTGAATCCGTTTGCGGACAGGCCGCGTAAATACTCCTGCAATCACGCAAACGCAGTCATTCAGGAGATATCATCATGCGCACCATCGTTCCCGCAGCACTGTTCATTACGTCCATGCTGGCCGCCAGCGCCCCCTTTGCCGCCGATATGACGACCATGGTCGGTGGCCAGAGCATGTATCCGTCCAGGGATATCGTCGACAACGCCGTCAATTCGGCCGACCACACGACCCTGGTCGCCGCCGTCAAGGCGGCCGGCCTGGTCGACACCCTGAAAGGCAAGGGACCGTTCACCGTGTTCGCGCCGACGAATGCGGCCTTCGGCAAGCTGCCGGCCGGCACCGTCGACACCCTGGTCAAGCCGGAAAACAAGGCGACCCTGACGAAAATCCTCACCTACCACGTGGTGCCCGGCAAATACGACTTCAAGGCGCTGGCCAGGGAAATCAAGATGCATGACGGTAAAGCCACCTTGCCCACGGCCAGCGGGGGCAAGCTGATGTTCGCCATGAACGGCATGCACAACATCGTGGTGATGGATGAAGGCGGCAACAGCGCCAACATCAGCACCTATGACGTGTACCAGTCGAATGGCGTGATCAATGTCATCGACACGGTGCTGATGCCACAATAAGCGGACGAAAAAAAAGACAGGGAAAACCCTGTCTTTTTGCTTGCTGCGGCCGTGATTACTTGGCTGGCGCTGCTGCTGGTGCGGAAGCTGCTGGTGCGGCCGGAGTTGCTGGCGTTGCTGGTGCCGCTTTCTTCGCCTTGTGATGCTTGGCTTTCTTGTGCGTCGCTGGCTTGACGGCTGCTGCCGGTGCTTCAGCCTTGACGACAGGGGCGACGACAGGAATCGGTGCCACTGGAGCGACTGGCGCGACGGCTGGCGTCTGGGCGAAAGCGGCGGTGGCGAACAGGCTGGCGATCAGGGTGGCGATAACTTTTTTCATGATGAGATCCTTGGTGTTTTTTCGGGTGAATGCAGTGGGAAGAAATTACTTCGCTGGAGCCGCTTCAGCGGTGGCCGATGCCAGCTTTTCGTCAGCCTTGGCCTTGGTTTTCTTGGCTTTGTGGTGGGCTTTGGCCTTGGTGGTGGCCGCTTCCGCTTTGGCGCTGGCGACGTCCGTCTTGGCGGCGACGACGGCTTTCGCTTCTTTCGCGTCCGCTTTGACGACCGTTTGCGCTTCCTTGGCATCGGCTTTTACGACGGCCTTGGTGTGGGCCGCTTCCACTTTGGCGGGAACCGAGGCTGCCGGGGTGGCTGCAGGAGCTGCAGGCGTCTGGGCAAAGGCAGCGGTTGCGAACAGGCCGGCGATCAGGGTAGCGATTACGTTTTTCATGGTGCAGTCCTCAGTGGTGGTTTGTCTGGTAAGTCTGTTGGTGCCGGGATGATTCCCGTGTCACTGAGCATAAAACGCGGCCCCGGACGCTTGCGTTGACGGTCATTACAAACGCTTACATCTGCGTGGCATCGGCTTTCAGGATGGCTTTCAGGATGTCTTCCGAACGGCGCTGCCCATGCGCCTTGCCGTAGGCGCTGGATGCCACGCTCACCACCATGCGGCGCGTGGGAATCACATAGATCTTGTTGCCGCCATTGCCCGAGGCGAAATACACGGCGATTTTTTGTCCTCCGATCTCCTGCGTCTTCGCGTACCAGAAATAGCCATAGCTGTCGGCGTAGCGGTCGACGGCGCCGATGGCCACGCGTGGCGCCAGCACCGCGTGCAGCCAGGCGGCGTCGATGACCCTCTTGCCGCCAACTACGCCATCGTCGAGCACCATCTGGCCGATCTTTGCCGTGTCGCGCGCCCGCAGCGACAGATTGCCCTGTCCCTTCGGATGGTTGGCCACGTCGCGGCCCCAGCTCCAGCGCGTGATGCCCAGCGGCGCGAACAAGACCTTGGCGGCGTAGTCTTCCAGGTCGGCGCCGCTGGCGTTTTCCACCACCCTGCCGGCGATGTATGACCCCAATGAGTTATAGCGGTAGGCGCTGCCCGGCTTTGTTGCGGCCGGCACGCCGCGCACGAAGGCGGCGGGGTCGGGCGCCGCATCGAGCTTGTCTTCATTGCCGGGCGACTGTTCGTCTTCATCGAAGGCGGCCAGGCCCGAACGCATGGTCAGCACGTCGTCGAGGACGACCTTGCCCGCCGGGCTGCCGGCCACTTCGGGCCAGTAGTCGCCCACGGTTTTTGTCGTCGCCAGCTGGCCGCGCGCCACGGCCGCACCGGCCAGCAGGGCGGTGATGCTCTTGCCGGCCGAGCGGATGTCGTGCAGGGTATCGGCCGTCTCGCCGTTGTAATAGCGTTCGGCGACGATGGCGCCGTCGCG
The DNA here is from genome assembly GCF_020858135.1 of Janthinobacterium sp. FW305-128. Classification (NCBI taxonomy): domain Bacteria; kingdom Pseudomonadati; phylum Pseudomonadota; class Betaproteobacteria; order Burkholderiales; family Oxalobacteraceae; genus Janthinobacterium; species Janthinobacterium sp. FW305-128. The sequence continues at coordinate 112,948 of NZ_JACYMK010000005.1, forward strand.
CAGTACGACGACGGCGCGCAGGTCGCCATGGCTGTCGCGGTCCTGGGCTTGCAGGACTTGCGCGATGGCGGCGGGGGCGCTGTCCTGCGCCAGGGCGGCGCAGGACAGGAGGAGGGTAGTCAGCAAGGACAAGGACAGGCGGCGCATGGACAGCTTTCGTGGCGATGGTCGGATTGCCAGTGTCGCCCAGTTGCGCCGTTTTGTGGCGTTTTACTGCGCCTGCTTGCTGAAGTTCGCATGCAGCGGCGCCGGCGCCTTGCCGGTCTGCGCCGCGCGGGCACGGCGCTTTCTCAGCCAGATGATCAGGCCCGTTGCGCTCAGCATGGCCACCACCAGGCCCATGGCGGAAATCAGGATGCGCCCGGGCAGGCCCAGGATGCGGCCCGAATGCAGGGGGAATTGCGCCTGCAGGAAGATGTCGCCCGCGCTGCCCGTGCCGGGCACCACGCCGCCGGCCGGCTTGCCGTCGCGCCCGTCGAAGTACAGCCACGCATTGCCCAGGCCACCGTCGCCATGGTCGTTGTCCGCCGCGAAGAAACCGACGCCATACAGGCCGTAGGCGGAAGAATAGAACACGCCGCCGGCCGGCAGCGTCCAGCCCCGTCTTGCCGCTTCCGTCTTCGCCAGCGCCACCGCCTCTTCGCGCGTCAGCAGCGGCTCGATGGGGTTCCCGGGGGGCTGCGGCGTGCGGCTGTCGAAGGCGTTCGGGCTGAGCGTGGACAACTTCGCGACCAGGGGACGCATCACCTGGGTTTGCAGATTCATCGACACGGACGTGACGGCCAGCACCAGCAGCAGCAACCAGACCCACACGCCGCCCGAGCGGTGCAGGTCGAAGTTCAGCCTGTGGCCCCCTTCGCGCCAGCGGAAGGCCAGCGACTTGCGCCAGCTGCGCCAGTTTGGAAACGACAGGTACAGGGCGATGCCGCAGTCAAGGACCCACACGATGCCGATGATGCCCATGAACCACACGCCCAGTTCGATGCCCCAGCCATCGGGAATGTGCATGGTGTAGTGCAGTTTATACAGGAAGGGCAGCAGGTTTTCGCGCGTCAGCGAGACCGCGCCCCACTGGCGCGTGCCCTGGATGGCGCCCGTGGCCGGGTCGACGGCCACCTGGTTGAAGCCCGGTTCAAACGGCTTGCCGGTGGCCGGGTCGGGCCGGCCTTCCACCGCGATCAGCGCCGTGTGGCCAGGCTCGATCGCCGTGAGCGCGTAGTTCACGCGCAGGCGCCGGTCCTGCGCCTCGAGCTGGCGCGCCAGCTCCAGTCCCGATCTTTCGGGGCCGGCATCGGCGGCGCTTGCGGCGCGGAACAGCTGCGGATTGAGCCAGGCATCGAGCTCGTGATCCCACGAGATCACGGCGCCCGTCAGGCCGGAAATGAACAGGAAGAGCGCCACCGCCAGGCCGAACCAGCGGTGCAGAACAACCATGGGAGGACGCAGTCGCATGGCGGCTCCCTAGTACTTCCAGCTCAGGGTGGCGCTGCCATTGCGGCCGGCCGCGTACAGCGACTGGGTCCAGTACAGGCTGGTCAGGTGCTTCTTGTCCGTCACATTGTTCAGGTTCAGCGACAGGCTGACGTTGCGGCTGATGGCGTAGCTGGCCATCAGGCCCAGTTGCGCGTAGGCGCCCTGGTGCAGGGTGGTGCTGTCATCGACCTTGTTGTAAATGGCGTCCTGCCAGGTCAGGCTGGCGCCCACCTTCAGCGCCGGCACGGCCGGCACGTGATAGGTGGTGGCCAGGTGAAAGCGCTTGCGCGGGATGAAGGTGCGCGCATCGTGGCCGTCTTCGCCTTCGATGCGCAGCTGCGCATAGCCGGCGTTCGCCTGCCAGCCTTTCGCCAGCTCGCCCGAGGCATCGAGCTCGAAACCCTGCGATTCCGAATCGACGCCCTTGTAGAACGTCTTGAGGTCGGGCGTGGTGCCGGCCGCCTCGGCCACGTTCTTCTGGCGCGTCTTGAACAGGGCGCCGGACAGGTTCAGGCGGCCGTCGAACCAGTCGCTTTTCAAGCCCGCTTCCAGGCTCTTGCCGGTGGCCGCCGCCAGGGTCTGGCCCGTGCGGTCGATGCTGCTTTGCGGGTTGAAGATTTCCGTATAGCTGCCGTAGGCCGACACATGGCGGCCGATGTCGTACACCAGGCCGAGATAGGGCGTGGTATCGCTCTGCGACTTGGCCTGGCTGACGCCATACGCGCTGCCCGTGCTGTCGGCCTTGACGGTGTTCACGCCCGCCAGCAGCTTGGCGTTGTCGGCCAGGTTGAAGCGGGCTGCCAGGTAGGCATTCTTGCGTTCGTCCTTGTAGGCGCTGCCATCGGTCGATGCATCGAAGAGCGGTTCCGGGTAGGAGCCGTCGAAGGCCGTGCCGTTCGGCAGGGCCGTGCCGATGCCGCGGCCATAATACGACACGTCGTCGAGCGTGGACTTCGACCAGGCCAGGCCCATGCTGAGGTCATGCCGGCGCCCGGCCAGCGTGAATGTGCCCGTGGCGGCGACATCGAGCAGGCGCTGCTTGTTGGCCGAGGCATAGCGCGAAGGGTAGCTGAACAAGCCGTCGCCCGTGGCCTTGTCCGGCGTGCCGTAGACGTAGAACAGTTTGGAATCGGAGGTGGAGCGGTTGTAGGTGGCCGTGGCCGTCACGCGCCAGTCGGCATTGAACTGGTGCGCCAGTTCGGCGAAGGTGCTGTTGTTGAGGATGCTCCAGCGCGACCAGTCGGCCGACGTCGAGGCGGAAATCGGGTAGTCGGTCGGCGTGCCGTCCGTGTAGGCGACGGGCAGGGCGCCCCACATGCCGCCCCTGGCCAGGTTGTTCTGGTAGCTGTGGCCCACGGCCAGGCGGGTGTCCGGCGTCAGTTTCGCTTCGACGATGGCGTAGGCGACATCCTTGCGCGGCGAGTAGCGGTCCAGGTGGGAATCGCCTTCCTCGTGGGCGGCGACGAAGCGGGCCGCCACCTTGCCGTCGCTGCCGAGCGGCGTCGAGACGTCGGCATCGACGCGGCGCGTGTTCCAGGAGCCCAGCGTGACGCCGGCAGCAGCGGCCAGGCCCTGGGTCGGGCGCTTGCGCACGAAGTTGACGGTGGCCGACGGATTGCCGGTCGAGGAAATCAGGCCATTCGCGCCGCGCACGATGTCGACGCGCTCGAACAGCGCCGTATCGAGGTCGCCCATCACATTGCCGAAGACGAAAGGAATGCCGACGCCGTCGAACTGGAAGTTGGTGATGTCGTAGCCGCGCGCCGTGTAATAGGTGCGGTCCGTTTCTACCGCTTCCACCGTCACGCCCGTCGTTTGCGCCAGCACCTTGCTGGCGTTATCGAGCCTGAAATCGTCCATTTGCGCGCGCGTGACCACGGAAACGGCCTGCGGCGTCTCGCGCAGCGACAGGTCGAACTTGCTGGCCGAGGCGCTTTTGCGCGCCGTGTAGGCGTTCGCGTCGCTGCTGCCCGTGACGGTAATGGTTTGCATCATGGGCGTGTCTTCGCCAGCGTCATCGGCGGGGGCGCCGTCGGCGCCATGCGCCATGCCGGCGCCGAGCGCCAGTGAAATGGCCAGGGCCAGCGGGCGCAACGACAGCGCGGCGGGGGAGGATGGGGTGGACGGTGCGGCGGAAGGGGTGATGCGACCTGGCATTGAAACGGCTCCTGAATCAAGGATGAGAATGAGAATAATTCTCAATTCTATTTGAGGAGGGGCCGGAATGGGGACTTTTTGTGACTGAAAAGCGTTGTTTTTTTACATCTTTACACGGTTTTACGTGGAAAGCTCCTGCTCCCGAGCGTAAGTATCGGTCATGCGCAGCCGATGCCGGGCGCGAAAAAAAAAGACAGCCGAAGCTGTCCTTGGTATTCGGGGCGAAGCCGCCACGGAAGCGCAGACCCGGCGGACGCGCTCCCGTGGCTACCGCCGCGATTACTTCGCTGGCGCTGGCGCAGGTGCTGCCGGTACGGCTTCTGCCGCTTTCGTTGCATCCGCTTTTACCTTGGCTTTGCTGGCTTTGTGATGGGCCTTGGCCTTGCTGACCTTGGCGTCGGCCTTGGCGCTGGCCACGTCGGCTTTCGCATCGGCGACGACGGCCGCTTCTTTCGCATCGGCTTTCACGACGGCCTTGGTTTCCTTGGCTTCCGCTTTTGCTACGGCTTTCGTGTGGGCCGCTTCCGCCTTGGCGGGAACCGGTGCTGCCGGGGCGGCAGGGGTTTGGGCGAAGGCGGCGGTAGCGAACAGGCTGGCGACGAGGGTGGCGATAACTTTTTTCATTGTATTGTCCTGGAGAGTGGTAAGCGATTGTCTGGGTGATTACTTGGCTGCTGCCGGTGCTGCTTCAGCGGTGGCCGATGCCAGCTTTTCGTCAGCCTTGGCCTTTGTTTTCTTGGCTTTGTGGTGGGCCTTGGCTTTCGTGGTGGCCGCTTCCGCTTTGGCGCTGGCGACTTCCGTTTTCGCGGCGACGACGGCTTTCGCTTCTTTGGCGTCCGCTTTCACGACCGTTTGCGCTTCCTTGGCATCGGCTTTTACGACGGCCTTGGTGTGGGCCGCTTCGACTTTGGCGGGCACTGCCGGAGCTGCTGGGGCTGCGGGCGTCTGGGCAAAGGCAGCGGTTGCGAACAGGCCGGCGATCAGGGTAGCGATTACTTTTTTCATGGTGCAGTCCTCAGTGGTGGTTTGTCTGGTGTATCTGTTGGTGGTGGGATGATTCCCGTGTCACTGAGCATAAAACGCGCCCCGGAAGCTTACCGTTGACCTTGTTTACACTTTCTTACAATCAGGTGTTTTATAGGATGTTGCTGCATGATGCTGGCATGAAAATGAAAAAAGACAGCCGAAGCTGTCTTTTTGTGTGGCGCAAAAAATGCGCTGTGGGGATTACTTGGCTGCTGCTGCGGTCGCTTCAGTTTTGGCTTCGTCAGCCTTGGCCTTGGCTTTTTTCGCTTTTTTGTGGGCTTTGGCTTTGGTGACGGCGGCATCGGCCTTGGCGCTGGCGACGTCGGCTTTGGCATCGGCGGCAACGGCGGCTTCTTTCGCATCGGCTTTCACCACGGCCTTCGTTTCTTTTGCTTCTGCTTTAGCCACTTCCTTGGTGTGCTTGGCTTCGGCCTTGGCCGGCGCTGCTGGTGCTGGGGTTTGAGCAAAGGCTGCGGTAGCGAACAAGCCGGCGATCAGAGTAGCGACAATGTTGACAGTGCGTTTTTTCATGATGCAGTTCCTCGAGAAGTGGGGTTGTAGTTCAGGAGATCAATCCCCTGTCACTGAGGCAAAAACGCGCCGTGCGGCAATTGCGTTGACACGTTTTCTCTCAATTACAAACACTTACATTTGCCGGGGCAGGCGCTCTGTTAGCTGGCGTACCGCGCCTTGGCCCCTGGCGGCCTAGACTCGATGCCATCGTCACCGCATGGGTCCGCCATGAAAGCCGCCTTGAAAACCTATCAAGCCAAGCGCAACTTCGCCGTCACGCCCGAGCCTGCGGAGGGCGGCGAGGCGGCGGGCGGCGGGCTCAGCTTCGTCATCCAGAAGCATTGGGCCAGCCGCCTGCACTATGACTTTCGCCTGGAACTGGACGGCACGATGAAAAGCTGGGCCGTGCCGAAAGGCCCCAGCTACGACCCGCGCGACAAGCGCATGGCCGTGCAAGTGGAAGACCACCCGATTGCCTACGCCAGCTTTGAAGGCACGATCCCCGAAAAACAGTATGGCGCGGGCAAGGTCATCATCTGGGACAAGGGCACGTGGCAGCCCCAGCCGGCCACGCCCGATGCGCGCAAGGCGCTGGCGGCCGGCGAGCTGAAATTCACCGTACATGGCCACAAGATGCACGGCAAGTGGGTGCTCGTGCGCATGAAGGGCAAGGGCGAAAAGCAGCCCGCCTGGCTGCTGATCAAGGAAAAAGATGAATATGCCCGGCCGGCGCTGGAATTTTCTGTCGTCGACGAATTCCCCGACAGCGTCAAGCACAAGGCCATGCCCAGGCGCAAACACAGCGCGGAGCAGGCGGCTGCGCCAGCCGCGAAGCTGCCAGCCGCCCTGTCGCCGCAGCTGGCCACGCTCGTCGATGCGCCGCCGCCAGACGCGCAAGACTGGATGTTCGAGGTGAAATTCGACGGTTACCGCATCCTCGCGCGTTGCGATGGCGAACGGGTCAGTTTGATCACGCGCAATGGCAACGACTGGACGGCGAAACTGCCGAAGCTGCGCCAGGCGCTGGAAAAGCTGGGCTTGCCGCCTGGCTGGTATGACGGTGAAATCGTCGTCAACGACGCCAGCGGCCACCCGGATTTTGGCGCCTTGCAGCGCGCCTTCGAGGCGGACACCACCAGCGAGATTGTGTATTACCTGTTCGACGTGCCGTTTTTCGACGGCCACGATCTGCGCGGCCAGCCCGTCGAAGCGCGCCGGGCCTTGCTGGAACAGCTGCTGCAGCGCTTGCCCGCTTCGCCGCTGCTGCGCTTCAGCGAAGCGCTCGACGCCAAGCCCCGGCAATTGCTGGCCCACGCCTGCCGCCTGGGGCTGGAAGGGGTGATTGGCAAGCGGCGCGGCTCGCCCTACGTCACGCGGCGTTCCGGCGACTGGATCAAGCTCAAATGCGGGCTGCGCCAGGAATTCGTCATCGGCGGCTATACGGCGCCGCAAGGCGCGCGCGAAGGCATCGGTTCGCTGCTGCTGGGCGTACACGATGACCAGGGCAAGCTGCGCTATGCGGGCAATGTGGGCAGCGGCTTTGACGATGCGGCCTTGCGCGACTTGCGGCGCCGCCTCGACGCCCTGACCATCGAGACGAGTCCGTTCGCGGGCAAGGCGGGCGGCGTGCGCCAGCCCATCTGGGTCAAGCCGGCGCTGGTGGCCGAGGTCGGCTTTGCGCAATGGACCAGCGGCGGCGCCGTGCGCCACGCCGTGTTTCACGGCTTGCGTGCGGATAAACAGCCGGCCGCCATCGTGCGCGAGCGGCCACAGCGAATCGACAGGGAGAAGACGATGCCAAACCAATCCAGGCCGGACAGCGTCTTGCCGGCCAGTTTCAAGGTCAGCCATGCGGACAGGGTGATCGACCAGGACAGCGGCGCCAGGAAGATCGACCTGGTGCGCTACTACGCGCTCGTGGGCAAGCTGATGCTCGTGCATTTGCGGGGCCGGCCCGTGTCGCTGGTGCGCGCGCCGTCCGGCGTGGGCGGCGAGCTGTTTTTCCAGAAGCATGCGGACACGTCCGCCATGCCCGGCGTCAAACAGCTCGATCCCGGCCTCGATCCCGAGCATGCCAGCATGCTGGAAGTGGCCAGCGTACAGGGCCTGTTGTCGGCGGCGCAGTGGAATGTGGTGGAATTTCACACGCAAAATGCACTGGCCAGCGCCTACGACACGCCGAACCGCCTGGTGTTCGACCTGGACCCGGGCAAGGGCGTGGCCTGGCCCGCCATCCGCGAAGCGGCCGTGCTGCTGCGCGCCTTTTTGACGGAACTGGGCTTGCCCGCCTGGCTGAAAACCAGCGGCGGCAAGGGCTTGCACGTGGTCGTGCCGATCCGCCCGAAACACGACTGGGATACGGTCAAGGCGTTTTCGCAAGCCATCGTGGCGCACATGGCGCAGCTCATTCCCCAGCGTTTCGTCCTGAAAAGCGGACCGTCCAACCGGGTCGGCAAGATCTTCATCGATTATTTGCGCAATGGCCGGGGCGCCACCACCGTGTGCGCGTGGTCGGCCCGCACGCGTTCGGGGCTGGGCATTTCCGTGCCGCTGGCCTGGGAGGAGCTCGACCAGCTGAAGGCGGGCGACCAATGGAACGTGGGCAATGTCCACAGCCGTCTCGACGTGGGCAACGCGCCGTGGGCTGGCTATGCGCGCAGCGCGAAAGGGCTCGATGCGGCGATGAAAAAGCTGGCCTTTACGCCTCCGGCTTGAATGTCACGGTGGCGCGCGCCAGCTGCAGGGCTTCGTCGATGGCGGCGTTGAGCTGGGGAATCTCGACGGGTTTGGTCAGGTAGCGGAAAAAGCCCGCGGCAAGGCCATGCCGGATGTCGCCCTTCATGGCGTTGGCCGTCAGGGCGATGACGGGAATGTGCGCCGTGCGCGGATCGTTGCGCAGAATGCGTTGCGCCTGGTTGCCGTTCATGCCGGGCAGGTTGATATCCATCAGGATGACATCGGGCTGGCGTTCCAGCGCCAGCGCGATGCCCTGGCGCGCATCGGTGGCCGAGATCATGCGCAGATGCGGCAGGAAGCTGACGATGTCTTCCACCAGGCGCAGGCTGGCCGGATTGTCTTCCACGTACAGCAGCAGCGCCTGGCCGCTGGCGTCGTCCCCGGCGTCGCCGGCAGGCTCGGATAGCCCCTCCGTGTCCAGCGGCATGCTGTCGGGCGGCGCGGCCATGGTGTCGAGTTCGATCCAGAACACGCTGCCCTCGCCAAGGCAGCTGTGCACGCCCATGCGTCCGCCCATCAGTTCGACCAGGCGCTTGGTGACGACCAGGCCGATGCCCGTGCCTTCTTCGCTGCCGGCCTCCTGCCCCAGGCGGTTAAACGGCTGGAACAGTTCGGCCATCTGCGCGTCGTCCAGCCCCTTGCCCGTGTCGCGGATGGCGATGCGCACGCACAGCGCATCGGGCTGCGAAATTTCCAGCTCCACCTTGCCGGCCGGGCGGTTGTACTTGATGGCGTTCGACAGCAGGTTCAGCAGCACTTGCTTGAGGCGCGTATGGTCGGCCCTGAGCGTCAGCGCTTCGCAGGCGGGAAAGATCAGGTGGATCTGGCGCTGCTGCGCCTGTTCTTCCACCATCACGCGCACTTCCTCGATCAGCGCGGGTAGCGTCACCGCTTCCATCGACAGGCTCAGGCTGCCTGATTCGATCTTCGCCAGGTCGAGGATTTCATTGATCAGGGTGAGCAGGTGGCGTCCCGAGGTGACGATGTTTTGCACGAAGGTGCGTTTTTGCAGCACGGTGGCGGGCAAGGCTTCGTTGGCCAGCAGCTGGGCAAAGCCGAGGATGGCGTTCAGCGGTGTGCGCAGCTCGTGCGACATGCTGGTGAGAAAACGGTCCTTCGCCTGGCTGGCCCGCTCGAGTTCGACTTTCTGCTCGTTGAGCGTGCGTTCGATGCGCTTGCGCTCGGAGATGTCGCGGATGGCCGACGACACGAGCACGCCTTCGTCCGTTTCCAGCGGCGACAGGCTGATTTCGACGGGGAATTCGGTACCGTCGCGGCGCAAGCCGTACAGTTCCAGCCCGGCGCCCATGGAGCGGGCGCGCGGCGCCGTGGAAAACGCATGGCGGTGGCGCGGATGGTCCATCGCATAGCGGGCCGGGATCAGCACTTCCACATTGCGCCCGAGCAACTCCGCGCGCGAGTAGCCGAACAGGCGTTCCGTCTGCGAATTGACGAGCACGATCTCGCCATCGCCGTTGACGATGACGATGGCGTCCGGCGCCGATTCGAGCAGGCCGCGGAACTTCTGCTCGGCGCGGCGGCGGTCGCTGACGTCGCGGATGGCGCTGATGACGAAGGTGCCGATCTCCGTCTGGATGGGCGACAGGCTGATTTCGACGGGAAACTCGATGTTGTCCTTGCGCAGGCCCAGCAACTCCAGGTCGGCGCCCATGGTGCGCGTGCGGGGCTGATCGAAATAGCGCGCGCGGTGCGCCACGTGCGAATGGCGCAGCCGTTGCGGCAGCAGACTATCGATTTGCCTGCCGTTCAATTCGCCTTCCGCGTAGCCGAACAGGCGCTGCGCCTGCTGGTTGGCCAGCACGATGGCGCCCGTGGCATTGACCATGATGACGCTGTCCGGCGTCGATTCGAACAGCACGCGGTAGCGCACCTCGACGAACTGGGCGTCGCGTGCCGCCTTCAGCAAGGTCGTGTCTTTCATGGTGGAAATCAGGTAGCGGGGGGCATCCGCCCCGGCCTGTGCGACCTGGCATGCGACATCGACGTGGATGAGTTCGCCATCCTTGCGCCGCCGCAGCGATTCGCGGTCGTAGCTGCCATGCAGGGTCAGCTGTTCGTCGATCAGCTGTGCCGCCTCGGCTTGTCCGGGCAAGGAGATCAGCTCCCACAGCGTGCGGCCCAGCGCTTCGTCGCTGCCATAGCCGAAGATGCGCTGGGCACCCACCGTCCAGCGCACGACGGCGTGCTCTTCGTTCGTGATGACAACGCCGCCAGGGGCGCCGCTGAGGATAAGCTGATCTAACTCGGCATCCATTTTTTTCCGCACGCGAGACAGGGCTTGCCGGCTGGCAGGCCTGTGCATAACGTAGCGAGAAGCTTGATCAAAGTCAATGCATTTATAGTATTGACTATTCTCGGTGGCGTGGGGCGTGCCTCAGGCCGCCTTGCGCCTGGCGGACGCCGTTTTGCGCGCAGGGGACGCGGCCGTCCGCTTGCGGACCGGCGCCGCGGACGTCTTCTTGCCCAGGCTTTGCTGCAGCAGGGCGACCAGGTCGATCACATTGCTGGCGTGTTCCTCTTCCGGTTCGGGGGCGGGCGGCGTGATGGTCTTGGTCTGTTTCGCCTTGATTTTCTTCTTGACCAGCGCCAGCACGTCTTCGCGGTAGCTGTCGTGGTATTGCTCCGGTTCCCACGCTTCGCTCATGCCTTCCACGAGCGACAGGGCCATCTTGAGTTCCTTGTCGGAAATGCCGGCCGCCTTCAGGGTGCTGGCGGGCAAGTCCAGGTCATCCGTGGGGCGGATTTCATCAGCGTAGCGCAGGGTGTTGAGCACGATGGCGTCGCCCACGCAGACGAGCGCGCACAAATGCTGCTTGGTGCGCATGACTACGCTGGCGATACCCACTTTGTTAGCTTTGCGCAAGGTTTCGCGCAGCAGCGCATAGACTTTCTCGCCGCCCTTGGCGGGCAGCAGGTAATACGGGTGCTCGTAAAAGGTCAGCGGCACTTCCGCCGCATCGACAAAGGTCAAAATGTCGATGGTTTGCGTGGCCTTCACGTTCGCCTGCCTTAAATCCTCGTCGGACAGTACCACGTACTCGTCCGTCTTGTATTCATAGCCCTTGATGATGTCGTCCCACTCGACTTCCTTGCCCGTCTGCTTGTTGTAGCGCTTGTAGCCGATGGGCGCGAAGTCGCGCCGGTCCAGCATGGACAAGTCCAGCTCGTGGTCGAGGCTGGCAGAAATCAGCTCGACGGGAATGTGCACGAGCCCGAAGCTGATGGCGCCTTTCCAGAGTGCGCGCGCCATCGGCTAGTCTCCCACGCTGCCGGTGACGGGCAGGACGATGCCGCTGATGTAGCTGGAACAGGCGGGCGAGGCCAGGAAGACGTAGGCGGGCGACAGTTCCTCGGGCTGGGCCGGGCGGCGCATGTCCGTGTCCTGGCCGAATTTCTCGATCTCCTCGGGCGACTTGTCGGCCGGATTGAGCGGCGTCCACACGGGGCCGGGTGCGATGGCGTTCACGCGGATGCCCTTGTCGAGCAGGTTGCCGGCCAGCGCCATGGTGAACGCATGGATGGCGCCCTTGGTGGTGGAATAGTCGAGCAGGTGCTTGGAACCCTGCAAACCCGTCACGGAACCCGTGTTGATGATGGACGCGCCCCGCTGCAAGTGGGGCAGCACGGCCTTGGCCATGTGAAAGTAGCCGTAGACATTCGTTTTCATGGTCAGGTCGAAGCGTTCTTCGCTCAGGTCCAGCAAGGATTCGGCGTGCTCCTGGAAGGCGGTGTTGTTCACCAGCACATCGATGTGCGTGAAGCGTTCCAGCACCTGGCTGATGGCTTGCTGGCAAAAGCCCTGGTCGCGCACGTCGCCGGGGATCAAAAGACAGCTTTGGCCTTCCGCTTCCACGTAGCGCTTCGTTTCGTTGGCGTCCGCGTGTTCGTTCAGGTAAATGATGGCGACATCGGCCCCTTCGCGCGCGTACAGCACGGCCACGGCGCGCCCGATGCCCGAATCGCCGCCCGTGATGACGGCCACCATGCCGGCCAGCTTGCCGCTGCCACAGTAATCGGGCGCCAGGAAGCGCGGTTTCAACTGCATTTGCCCCTCGATGCCCGGTTTGTCCAGGTGCTGGGCGGGCAGGGGTGTGCCTGGCTGGCTGCGGCTGCCCGTCTGTACGGGCTGCTTGCTGTCCTGTTTGCCTTTTGCTACGGCATCACGGCCATCCTGCTCCTGCTGGATGGCGCGCTGCAAGTTGCCGGCGGACTGGTCTTTGTTTTCGTTCATGCTGGCCTCCCTGGAAACGAAGACCCAGTATCGGCGCGGCGCCGGCATCAAACGGTGCGCTTGCTAACAGAGTGGCGCAAACGGGCGTAAAGTTATATGATGATTGACATAAATGTAGGAGGGCAGCATGAAAGTGAGCAGGGAGCAGGCGGCGCTGAACCGCGAGCGCATCGTTGACGTGGCGGCAAGATTGTTCCGCGAAAAGGGCTATGACGGCATCGGCGTGGCCGACCTGATGAAGAACGCGGGCCTCACGCATGGCGGCTTCTATGGCCATTTCGCGTCCAAGGAAGACTTGATGATCGAGGCGTGCCAGCATGCCTTGAATAAGTCGCTGGAAGGCTGGCGGGCGAAGGTTGCCAGCGACCCGCAGCGCGCGCTGCCGGCCATCATCGACAGCTACCTGACCACCCGGCACCGCGACCAGCCGGGCGGCGGCTGCCCGGCGGCGGCCATGGGCGTCGACGTGGCGCGCATGTCGCCCGGCGCGCGCCCCGCGTTTACGCAAGCCACGCGGCAGCAGTTCGCGCTGCTGGAAGGCTTGCTGCCCGACGGCGCGCCCGATGGTGCGCCGGAGCGGCGGCGCCAGCAGGCCATTGCCACGTTTGCCGCCATGGTGGGCGCCATGGTGCTGGCCCGTTCCGTCGATGACGAAGCGCTGTCGGCGGAAATCCTCGATGCCGTGAAGGCGCAATTGCTGCCAGACTGATCGCGTTCCCCCTGTCAGCCGGCCTCGTCGCATGATAGGCTTCGGTTTTCAGATTTTGGGATCATCCATGCTGCTCTGGCTCAGGCAATACCGGCGTCCTCTGTTGGCCGGAGACATCACCGCCGGTATCGTTGTCGCCATGATGATGGTGCCGCAAGGCATGGCTTACGCCTTGGTGGCCGGTTTGCCGCCCGTGGTCGGCATCTACGCCAGCATCTTGCCGCCCGTGCTGTATGCCTTGTTCGGCAGCAGCATGACGCAATCGGTGGGCCCCATGGCCATCGTCTCGCTAATGACGGCCGCGGCCCTGGCGCCGCTGGCCGACCCCGGCTCCTCGCTGTACATCGTGCTGGCCGCCCAGCTGGCCTTCATCAGCGGCCTCGTCCTGTTGCTGTGCGGCGTGCTGCGGCTGGGCTTCATGGCCAGCTTTTTGTCGCGTCCCGTGATCAGCGGTTTCAGCAATGGCGCCGCCATCCTGATCATCTGGGGCCAGATCACGCCCCTGCTGGGGGCCACCTGGCCACACTGGCACACGCCCAGCCTCGTGCTGGGGCTGTCCGGCCTGCTGTTCCTGTGGCTGGCCAAGCGCTACGCATCGCGCCTGCTGCAGCGCTGCGGGCTGAACAAGGTGGCCGCCGACGTGGGCGCGCGCCTGGCGCCGATGGCGCTGGTGCTGGCCGGCATCGCGCTCGTCGCCTATGGCGGCCTGGAAGCGATGGGCGTGCAGACGACGGGCCACGTGCCCAGCGGCTTGCCGGGGCTGAATCTGGCCACCTCGGGCGCCCATTGGCGCACCTTGCTGTCGCCGGCCCTGCTGATCGCCTTCATCATCTTTCTGATGAGCATGTCCGCCGCCCAGACCCTGGCGCAAAAGCGCGGTGAAAAGCTGCATACGAACCGCGAACTGCTGGGCCTGGGCGCGGCCAACGTGGCCAGCGCACTGTCGGGCGGCTTTCCCGTCACGGGCTCGATTTCGCGTTCGGCCGTCAATTTCCAGGCGGGCGCCAACACGCCCCTGGCCAGCATCATCACGGCGAGCCTGCTGGCGCTGGCGCTGGTGGCGCCCACGGGCTGGCTGGCCCTGCTGCCGCTGCCCGTGCTGGCCGCCACCATCATCTTTGCCGTCAGCAGCTTGCTGGACTGGGATACCTTGAAATTGTCGTGGCGCTACGACCGCAGCGATGCGCTGGCCCTGCTGGCGACGACGGCCGGCGTGCTGGTGCTGGGCGTGGAAGCGGGCGTGGTGATCGGCGTGCTGCTGTCGATGGGCACCCTGATCTGGCGCGCCAGCCGCCCGCATATCGCGGTGCTGGGGCGTATTCCGAATAGCGAGCACTTCCGCAACGTGGAGCGCTACGAGGCGCAGACCTTGCCCGACGTCTTGCTGCTGCGCATCGATGCGGGCCTGTTCTTTGGCAACGTGGAAGCCGTCACGGAGCGCGTGGAAGACGAGCTGCGCGGCCACCCGACGGCGCGCCATCTGGTGCTGGTGCTGTCGGCCGTCAACCAGATCGACAGCACCGCCTTGCTGGGCTTGATCGAGCTCAACAGCACGCTGGCCAAGCGCGGCATCAGCCTGAACCTGGCCGAAGTAAAGGGCCCCGTGATGGACCGCCTGCGCCAGAGCAGCCTGCTGCAAGACCTCAGCGGCAAGCTGTACCTGAGCACGGCGCTGGCGACGAACGATTTGAGCGGGAGCACAGCATGACAATGGAATTGAACCTGCATGGCGAGCCGCGTGCGATCGGCAGCGTGCTTGCGCTGGAACAAGCGCTGCAGGAAGCGCGCGCCCTGGCCCAGTGCGAGCTGTGGCTGACCATGGCGAGCGATGCGGAGCAGGGCCCGGCCCTGTGCATGCTGCGCAATGGCGGCAACGCCTGGCTGATGTATCTGTCGGGCCAGGATGACCTGAGTTTTCACTCGCTGGGCGACGAGGAGGCCGACGGCGTTTGCAGCTATCTGCTGTCGAATGGCCAGGTGGATGAATATCCGGAAGCGTGGTGCGTGGACGTGGAACACTGCCAGCATGCCTTTGCCGCATTTTTCAGGACGGGCGGCGCGCGGCCCGCCGCCATCGCGTGGGAGGCGGATTGACATGCCGCACACCATCATCGCCGACATCGACACAGACTTGCTGGCCGCGCTGGAGTCCGGGTCAGGTTTGCTCACGCTGCGCGCCATCCTGCTGCGCTACAAGGCCAGCGGCGTGACGGCCGCGCAAGTGGCCGGCTTGCTGCAGGAACTGCGTCCTGCCACGCAGGAGGGCCCGCTGGAAGACGTGATACTGGACGCCCTCGACATGGTGACGGGCTGGTGCGCGCCGCAGCTGCGGGTATGGGACGAGGTAGGGGAGAACCGTGCATCTTGAAAAGTTCAAGCAGGTGATGGGCCAGCCGTCCGCCGAACGCCATGGCTATTTTGTGCGCAAGGTAGCTGATACGCAAGAAGTGTGGGGCTTGTACCACGACGGCTGGGCCACGGCGCAAGCCGACGGCAAGGTGGCGATTCCATTCTGGCCGGAAGCGGCATACGCGCAAGCGTGCGCCAGCGGCGAGTGGGAACATTTCCAGCCGCGCGCCATCGCGCTCGACGATTTTTTGAGCAAGTGGCTACTCGGCATGGCTGGCAACGGCCAGCTGGCGTCCGTCTTTCCCGTGCCGCAGGGCCGCGCCAGCATCGCGGCGCCGGACGATTTACGGAGGGATTTGCAATATGAGTCAGAGCAATATGAATGAGGGCCAGGATCGCCTGGACGCCTGGTACGACGGCTCGGCCATCTGCCTGATCGCCGTCGGCGCGCATGGCGACCCGCTGGACCTGGGCGACGACGAAGTGCGCGCCCTGATCGCGAAGCTGCAGCAATGCCTGGCCGAGTCCGAGGCAGGCGCGGTGCCTGATTGAAGGTTCAGGCCGCCGCCAGCGCCTTTTCCATCGCCACGCTGGCCAGGCTGATGCCGCTCGGGTGCGCATACGCTTCGGCGCGCAAGGCAACAAAACCGGCGGCCCGGTAAAACGGTTCCGCATTGAGCGAGGCGGACAGGTGCAGGCGCACTATGCCGCGCTGGCGCGCCAGCTGCTCCAGCGCCGCCAGCAGGCGCTTGCCGATACCGAGTCCCGCGCGCGCGGGATCGACGAAGACGGCATCGACTTCCTGCTTGTCCGCATCGAGCATGGCATAGCCGGCGATGGCCTCGTCCTGCATGGCGACGATGCCGCCACCGGCAGCCAGCATGGCGCCATACGATGCCGGCACGGGCGAGGCCGTCCACGCGTCGATCTGTTCCGGCGCATAGTGCGTGGCGCAACTGACGCGCACGGCCACCGTGCGCAGGGCCCACAGGGCGTCGATGTCGGAGGGCAGGGCGGGGCGCAGGGTGATGGTCATGGGGTTTTTCCGGGTAAAAGGAGCATGCTAGCGCAATGGCTTGCACGGCGCCAGCATGAGTTTGTCAATTGTCACTGCGCCGGCTTGTCCGGATCGAAGTAATACGAACCCGGCGGCGCACCCGGCACTTTCACGCGGAACTTCAGGCCGGACAGCAGCTTGTCCCACAAGGCGATGGCCTCTTCGTCCGTCAGCGACGCGGCTTCGGCGGCGCCGACCATGTTGTGGGCGACTTTGGTGTACATGGATGCTTCCAATACCGCTGGATAGGCGATATCGCGCGGCGTACCGACCAGCGTCCATTCAAAATCATGCACGCCATCGGTACGCCGTATCAACGATTCCTCGCCGTGCCAGTGCTGCACGTCACGCTTGCCTTCGCGTAGCAGTGTGCGAGCGGGATAATTCTTGCCTTGCTGGTCTTTCGCTTCCTGGATGCGAGCAAGTAATGATAATTTCCCACGTACTTTTGCATCATATTCGGCAGGAGGATAGTCACCGTAGGCATTTTTATTTGATGTGATGGAAAAAGTCACGTCTGGAAAGCTGGGGAAATACAGGCCTGCATCTGCCATTTCCTGACTATCATATTTGTTGTCGGTCATGAAACTATTTTTGACGCAATAGCCAGGTTCCTTGGGAACTTCATTTTCATCGCGCAGACGTAAGTTATTAGCGCGAACCATTTGATTTTCTATGGAATCTGCTATTGTTTCACCTTTTCGTGTTGATCCGTCAAGAATGAATATATGGTTTCCTTTTGTGATGTAGGTTTTGAAGATTAAACGCCCACCTTTTTTGGAGAATTCTCCATCATAGTATTGAAGTTGCCAGCTATTTTCTATTGGACCTTTTCCATTGTATGTAATTTCAGAGGTTGGGTCATTTTTTTTTATTTTTTCAATTTCTTCTGCTATGCGTTCGTTTTTTTCTGGTATTCCGCCTGGTATGGTCTTGATTTCCGAAAGAATTGTTGTCCCTCCTGATATGAGTTGTGCTTCTTGCGGAATCTCTAGGGCATAGCGCCCGAAGCATACTATTTTTGTTTTTAAAAATAGTGTTTCCAGGCGTTTGCTGATTTTGAAATTTTCAAGCATTATGATCTCCTTGGCTGAATTTTTTTTCGCGTAGGCGGATAGGAATACCATCGCAATAACCGTAATCGTGAGGAAAATTGTTTTCTCTATCTTATTGTTCATGGCTTACTCCCATTTTGCCGTCTTGGCAATTTGTACGATGGAATACAGCATGGATGCCATTACATTTGTATCGGCGTAGCTGTTCTGGTGTTCATAACCGTTCGCTTCCGCCGTGCCATGTACGAAAAGTGTGCCTGTGATATGCTGGGCAGAACGGTCTGACGGCACCGTTCCATCACCGCGTGCATTAGCTGCTTGTAGCCTTAACTTTAAGAATTTACCTCCGGCCTGGACCAGGAGTTGTCCCTTTGCATCATCTTCAAGTAACTTCCATTTTTCAGGTAACGGCTCGAATTTATTCCACGGATCATTTGAGCCACTATGAAGACCTTCAATTAATTTAAATACGACGTCGCCGTAACTTAAAAAATTTCGGGAAGCGCAATAGCTTGCATAAGTCTTTGGATGGAATTTTTTTTCTATGGACGATAGAAATTTTGAGGCGGATGTTATTCTCTCCATTGTTCTTTCTATACCCCCACCTTTTTCATAAGGAAGGTCTGCGGGGTTTACCCATTTTGGATTGATTAGCCTCCACCACGCATTGGCGGGTTGAAGGTAAATGCTTTCCAGTGCAGTGGCCTTATCGCGAGGCCAGCTCCATAAAACTTTATCCTGTGCATCTACAATTTTCAGCCAATTCTGGCCATATGCCGCACCTGGCAACATTTCCAGTGGCGCTGGTGCATTTGCCAGAATGGCGGTGGCGTATTCACCGTCGATCCCTAGAATGCTGGCCTCTATTTTTGCTATCGAACCTTCTCTTTCCTGAAATCCAAAACGCATGCGTTTATACGCTCCTGCGGCGCCAATGGTCGGCATCACGTTGTGATAAATGCCCAGAATTTTTACATCTTTATCGTCTAACATATTTCCATAGCTGGGGTGTATTAATGCACGGGCCAGCAAGCCCCCCATGCTATGGGTAACGATGATGACTTCGTTACATTTGAATCCGCGTTCCTGGTAGCCTTTGACCAGGCCGCGTAGTCGCTCTGCAATAGTGACGGCGGATACCCCATTGCTCTTGATAAAGTTATAACCCATCGCATGCACTGGATACCAGCAAGGAGAAATTTTCTTTAAATCGCTGACGGTAATGGCTTTCCCAGATGACGCGCCAAAATTTTCTGGATCTTGCAAAAGCAGTGCGCCAAGGCCACTTGTTTGACGCCAGACAGGATGTGGCTTACCGTCGGAAATCATGTTATTGAGATGCAATTCGGCAGCCCGCAACATTGTTCCGTACGCACCAGCAAATAACACTTCACTCCATCCTCGCCAACGGGCTATTTGTGCTGGGCTTTGATATGAGCAGGCTTTACCTTGATTCGGGCGTGATGTTGTCGCTATCCTGTTCGTTCCCATCAGAGGAGGAATGGGCGTAAAGCTGTCAGGCACATTTTGATGCCGCGCATCCGCGGCTTTGGTTTCCGCACCATCTGGATCAAAGCGGCTATTGCTCTCGGTATAGTGGTAATACTCGACTTCGGTTTCTGTGGGATCAAACACCAATTGACGCTGCCGTGGCGACGCATCTTTGAACCAGCCACCCAAGCCGTTGCCTGTGAGGACAGCCGTCTTGCCTCCCGCACCCATCATATCGTCTGGCCGCCAAGCCCGATTGTCTGGACGGCGCAATTCTTCCTGGCGAACCTTGCTCATCCTTAGATTGCTGCCCATCACGCCTGGCAGGAAAATGACAGGAATGACTTTGCCAGGCGGCACGGTGACGTCATGCCGAGCAGTATCTTTTGTTTCCGTCATCGAAACAGCGAGTTCCGCCCACCCTCCCACGCCCTGACTAAACTTTGCAGGATGATTGCCGCGGTTATTCAAGTCCTCACATTTACTCATGGCAGTTCTCCCTTATAGCGAATGATGTAGCTGTCCATGCCCGTGGATTTTTGTAGCTGCGTGGAACCGTCTTCCGCGCTTTTGCCGGGCATGTTGCCGTCATCGCGCAGGATTTCAAAAGCAATGCCAACGGCCGGTGTATCGTCGACATTCACCAGCAACACTTCCTGGTCAAAACTGCTGTGTGGCCGTTCATTGAATTCCTGCGACACGCTCTTCGGCGCCAGGGTCTCCAGGTTGCCGTTGAAGAGCACGGGGGAGGAGGTGAAGAACTGCACCTTGTCGCTGATTTCCAGCATGTGGTTGGCGCCGTGCAGGCGGATGCCTTTCTTGCCCTTGATGTTGACCCAGTCCGCTTCGCTGATCAGCGACAGCACTTTCCTCGCAATGACTTCGACCTCGTCGCTGTGCGCTTCGATGGACACCTTGCCGCTGGCGGCGATCAGCTTCATGCCGGCCTTGTGCACGAACAGGCTGAAGCTCCTGGCGATGCTGGCAAACATGCTGTCGCCGCTGGCGAGTGAAATATGCTTGCTGCTGCTGAGCGCCACATGCTCGCTGGCGGCCAGGTGGATGGACTGGCCCGTGCTCAGCTCGATGCCGGCCGGGCTGGCCAGCACCAGATGTGGTTCGGACAGTTCCGGGAAATCGCCGCCGGCGCCTTTGATGGCGGCGTTTTGCCGTTGGATGGCGTCGACCACGGCGCCTTGCTGTGCGGTACTGTCCTGCGCGCCCGCATCGACGGCCATGCCGGCCAGTCCCTCCTGCAGTTGGCGTGCCTGCGCCAGACGGGACTGTGTTTCGTCGAGCTGTTTGACCGATCCCGTTCCTGCTGATGTTTCTGTGCTGATCAGCATGCCTTTGGCGGCGCGCAGGGCGCCCCAGGCATTGCTGGCCAATTCAAAGCCCGCGCCGCGCGCTTCCTTGCGGCCGGCGTTGTCGTCGATGCGGGTGATGTTGCCCAATGACAGCCGGCTGTCCTGGTGCTCGCTGCGCAGCTGTGCCTGGATCGCGCCCTTGGTGTCGTCGAGCACCAGGTGGTTGGCGCTGCGGGCACCCAGTTCACGGCTGCGCACGCCGGACAGGGCGCGTTGCTGCGGCAATTGCCATGGCGGCGGATTGGCGCTGTTGTAGACCACGCCGATGACGATGGGATGGTCGATATTGCCGTCCTGGAATTGCACGACCACTTCCTGACCCACGCGCGGCAAGGCGATGTGTCCCATTTGCGCTCCCGCCATCGGCATCATGACCCGTATCCATGGCGAGCTGCGCTCATCGAATTTGCCCAGGCGGTCCCAGTGAAATTGCAGGCGGATGCGTCCCAGGGCATCGGTATGGATTTCTTCCCCGGCCGGCCCGACCACCAGTGCCGTCTGCACGCCGGCAACCACGCACGGCGTGCTGTTGTAGCCACGGCCCGGGCGCCAGCGAATGTCCCGCCGCACGCACACCAGCGTGTTCGCATAATCCGATGGCGCGCTGGGGCCCGCTTGATAATTGTTGCTGGCGATATGCTCGGCTGACAGGATCAGGTACTCGCGTTCGGCAATACTGTCCGGGCGTTCCTGGCCAGGCTGATAGCGCTTTTCCTCGGCGCTGAAATGTCCATCGAGCCGGAAGCAAAGGCCGGGCTGCGCGCCACGGTGATTGCCTGCCGCCTCGAAATACTGGCGCAGATGGTCGCTTTCTTCCATGCGGCGCTGTGCCAGGGACTCTCCATCATCGACATTGCTGTAGCCATAGGCGCCCGTATCTTCATACAACTCGTGGGCAAATACGTCGCCCTGGCGATTCAGCGAGTAGCCGCTGGCAAGGCGTGGCTGCGGATTTTTATAGTCGAAACTGGCCAAGGTCAGCTGCCCGGAGCCGATCCGGCGCACGGCTTGCCATTGTTGCAGGCCATCGTCTTCCAGGGAACCCGACTCGGCGTGAAAGCGCATGGCGCCGTCGCCGGATGCCGTGGCGATCATGTCCGCCAGGGTGCTGTTGTCCGCGAGCCACAAGGTGTGGCCATCGGCGCGGTGCTCGTACCAGTAATGCCAGCCGAGGGCTTCCCAGCGCCGGTGCAGGTGGTTGTAATCGGTTTCATTGTGCTGGTTGGCGCAGGTAATCTGTGGATCGTCGCCATGGATGCTGGTTTTCCAGTCGCGCTGCCCGTAGTGCGCGAACGTTGTTTCGGTCAGCTGCATGACGCTTTGGCCATGAAAGGAGACGTTGTCCTGGCGCAGCCGGGCAAAGGCCAGCCACGGCTGCAGCACCATCCGGTACCAGGCGAAGCCGCCGTCTGCGCGCAGCAGGCAGAATTCGCCCACATAGCCGTTAAAGTGGCGCAGCGTGCCATCGTCGCGCACCATGGAAATGGTGACCATGCGGCCCATCATGGCCTTGAGCGCGATGTGTGCGTCGTCCGACAGCAGCTCGGCTTCGAAACGGAAATCGCGCGATACTTCTTCCCTGGCGGTCAGCGAATTGACCAGCAGGATGGCGCCGGCCGGTCCATCGTCATGGGGGAAATCGATCTTCAGCAGGCGCCGCTCTTGCGCGGCGAGGTCAAAGGCCGATAACGCCGCCTGTATGCTTGCATGCATGGCCTGCCTCCCTTATAGCGATGTGATCAGGCGGGCGCCGCAGGCGGTGGCATCGCCGTCATAGGCGTACGGCTTGCCCATGTGCTTTGCGCCGGCGCCGTCTGGCGTGATGGGAAAGCTGCCCTTGCACTTGGGACAGAAAGTCATGTCGTCGGCCAGCGCCGCCGTCTTCCCCATCACGGTGCTGCCCGACGATGCACTGGTGACCTTGCCGCCGTGATCGGTTGCGTCTCCTAGCCGGATGACGCCGCGTCCCGCATGTTTCATGCTTGCCTCGCTTTCAGGGATAAACTGCTCAAGCCAGTTGCAGCAAATAACGCACCTGCGCGCCGTGTACCTTGCCCTGTGCCGTCTGCAAGAACGTCGTCCAGCCGAGGCGCCTTCTTTCTGAAGGGTTGGAACTCAGGAGCAGGGGCCGGATGCACGGCGGACTCAGTATCAGCCGCACTTCGTATTGCACATCCGGCACGCCAAACAGCGCCAGCATCTTTGCCAGTGCCGCCGCACCTGCGCTGTGCGGCAGGAAGCGTTGCAGGCCGGCAGTATCCAGCGGGCCGATATGCAGGCAGACGCGCATGTCCTGGCGCCACAGCCGCAGACCAAGCGTTGCGCCGCGCGCCAGAACGAAGTTGACACTGCCCAGCAGGCTGCGCCGGTTTTTTTCCAGATAGTCCCAGCCCCCGACAAATTGTTGCAGGGTGACGGGTACGCCGCAGTATTCGGCCAGCACGGGACCTATCGCCTGAGCTGAAACGGGGCGGCAGCGCAGCAGGCCAGCGTACCAGGCTGCGACGTCCTGCGTCACGGCGCCAGCTTCGCCGTTCGATGGCAGCGCATCGCGCGGTACGCCGGCCAGTGCCGTCAGCAAGGGCAGTTGCGCATCTTTTGCATGGGTCTCGCGTGCGGACTCCAGGCGATATTTTTCCCATGCCTGGCAATACAGCGAGACCATGCGGTGCGAAAAGATATCGAGGAAGGCCGAGACGCCGGCGTCCTTGCTCGACAGGCGGCAGGCGGCGATGCGTTCCGAGTGATGCAAGGGTAAGGTGCCGCTGGCGCCCAGAAAACGCATGAAAGTCGGTGTCAGGATCAGTTGTTCATGCTCGTCGAGCGAGAGCTGCTCGATTTCGCTGGCTGGAAAGTTCAAGGACAGGCTGTTCTTGAAGCGCAGCACCTGGCTGAAGGCTTGTGCATGGGACACGTTCTGCTGACGTAGCCAGCACAGCAGAATACGCACCGCCTGCACGAACTGGTAGCGGTAAGGCTCGGCGAGCAAGTGTTGCATTACACCAGATTCTGCAATCCGCTTCTTGGTTTGCATCGGATCAGCTCCTCTCCGCTTTGCAGTGACAGCACCACCAGTTCGATGAAACTGTTGATTTGCACATACAGGCCAAGAAAGTGGTCGATCACCTGCACAAACAGGTGCATGCCGCTGCCGATAAAGGCTTCCTCGTCCAGCGTGATGCGCACTTCCACGCCATGCGCCAGCGAGGTGCCGCGCCTGTGCCGCAGCCATGTCGTGGTTGGCGAGTGCGCCAGCGCGACGATGCCGCCTATCTGGCGTTGCGAACTTGCCGATTGGGACAGGTCGTACAGCGTCAGCATTTCGCGCAGCGCCGGCAGTCCCTCCTGGACCAGTGCGTGATGATTCAGCGCCAGATGCGAAATCAGGCGCCAGTGCAGACCTGCGCCTGGCGAAAAGCGTCGCGGCTGGCTGGGGCGTCGCAGCATGTGCAGCGCGGGTCCGCCAGCGCACGGTTGCAAGTCTCCTTGCGGCTGGCCGTATTTGAGTGCAAGGGGAAGATCGCGGTTGCTGCATGTCAGCGACAGCGACAAGCTGGCCTTTTCATGGATCAGGGGATTGAAGTCGCTGTCGATCAGCGTGATTTTCTTTTCATGACCCGGGCTTTTGATGGCCAACGCCGTATCGTGGCGCATGATCCAGTAATGGCCTTGTTGCGCCGTACCCTCGCCATGCCGCAGGCTGTACAGCGGGCGGAATTCGCTCAGCGTGCTTTCGCCGCCGCGTTGGCGCAGCAAACGCACGGAGTCGATGGAGACGACTTCGTAGCCATGCGCATGGGTGGCATGGGCCAGCACGGGATAGTCGGTTTTCTGCCGGGTGACGGAGATCGGCACGCCCTCCTGGCGGAAGAGATTGACCGCCGGACTGCAGCCCAGCTTCAAGTTTTCGCTGGAAATGCTGGACAACATGCGCGCCGTCGCGGAATCGGGTCGCAAACCGGCCATGCACAGATGGAGGGTGAAGCGCTGGCAAGCAAGCGGCAAGGCGGCACTCAGCGCCGCGATATCGATGTCAAAGAAATTGAATTTTTCCGGATACGCAAAATACTCGCTCAGGATGCGGTATGCCGGCTGCGAACGGGCACCGAACGGTATCAAGGCATCCGAGTCGGCGAAGCCGACGGGGGCCAAAGGGACGGCGGGCAGGGCCGTCCATTGCGCCGCGTCGGCCGACACAAAAGCACAGACGGTATGCATGAACAAGGCATCGCGCAATGCGGCGGAAAAAGAAGCCTCGCCATCGATGAAAACGCGCAGCGACGCGGGCGCCGCACCGGGATGCCTGATGCCGATGTTCAGCGAGGCGCTGGCCGATGCTGGCAGGCGTACGCCCGGTGGCGCCTTGATCATCGCATCGAAAGCGGCGCTGTCCAGTACCGATGCGCCGGTCGTCATATCGTACGCCGTCTTGAAGCGGCAGCGTACGCCACGCACCGGCGCTGTATCCATTTCACTGCCGGCAGGCAGGTGCAAAGCATCCGCTCCGGCCGCCGGGGCGCACTGGCGCACGATGCTGCAGGATGGAAAGGGACGCAGGTAATGCGGGAACAGGGCTTCGAACAAGGCTTCGGTAAATTGCGGATAGTCGTCATCGAGCCGTTTTGAGATGCGTGCCGCCAGCATGGCCACCGATTCGATCAAATGTTCCACGTGCGGATCTTCGCAAGATTCGCCAGACATATGCAATTTGCCGGCGATTCTCGGATAGCGCTCGGCAAACTCACGGCAATGTCGCCGCAGCATCACCAGCTCGCGTTCGAAATACGGCAGCAAGTCTTCCATCTTTCTTTTCCTGTGTCTTCGCGGCGGAATGGCCAGTATCCGAGCGTTTGCTCCAAGGAAAATTGCGTTTGCGCAAATAATTGAACAGGGTTACTGCGCAACATCAAGGACTTCCACGCTGCCAACATCAGACTGGCAAAGCAGAAAGATTCCAACGGTCAACACGGAGAACGCAATGACATTGCCATCCAAATTACTTTGGTCCGAAGGCCTGGCTATCGGTCCCCAGCAATTCCAGCAGCTGGACCGCTACCATGAAGCGCGCCTGCAACGTCTGGCCTCGCTCATTAACCCACATTTATGGGGCGTGCACGGCGTCAGCTGGAATGCGGATGCGCTGGCCAACAATAGCCTGCGGGCAGACGCCATGTCGCTCGTCTTTCAGGACGGAGAACTGTTTGAAGCGCCGCTGGGCGACGTGTTGCCCAGTGCGGTTGACCTGTCCAAACTCCCTTCCAGCGAACATAGCTTTACTTTTTATGCCGCGCTGCCCGCGCTGCAGGCACATGGCGGCAATGTGAGCTCTGCCGGTGCGCGCTATGTCCAGGCGGATATCGAAACACCGGATCTGTACAGCGAGGCAGTCAGCATAGACGTGGCTTACCTGAAGAAACGCGTGTATCTGCTGTCCCAACTGGACCCTCTGAATGATTACCTTGCCATCCCGGTGATCCGTTTGTACCGCGCTGGCAATGGCGGCTTTGACATCGATGCTTCCTTCATCCCACCTGGCCTGACCATCAGTGCAGAGTCCTCGCTGCAGAAAATGCTCGATTCGCTGATCGATCGCATGGGGGCGAAAATTGAGGCGCTGTACAGCCGCCACCGTCAGCCTGGTAACAATACGGTGGAATTTCATGGCGGGGATGTTGCCTCGTTCTGGATGCTCCATACCTTGAGCATGGCCAGCGCCACGCTCAGTCATTGCGCCAGTTACCGGCGCCACCATCCCGTGTATTTGTTTGAAAAATTGATGGCGTTGGCCGGTGGCTTGATGACGTTTTCGAAGAAATACACACTGAGCGACTTGCCCGCTTATTGTCACGATGACGCGGCTGCCGGCTTCGGCAAGCTCGATGGCATCATTCGTGACCTGATCGATACTGTGCTCCTGTCGCGCTATTTCCCGATCGCGCTATCGAACGACGCGCAACAGAACACCCACTATTACGGCTTGCTCGATGCCAAGCGGATTGACCGTCAGACCGAACTCTGTCTTGCGGTAAACGCCGATATGCCGGCGCTGGAACTGGTCGCCACGGTGCCGTTGCAGTTCAAGATTTCATCTCCGGACAATATCGAACTGCTACTGGGCAGGGCACTGCCGGGTGCCGAGTTGCGCCATATGGCCCAGGTTCCCGCCGAGGTGCCAGTACGGCCCAATACGTATTACTTTTCGATCGATAACAAGGGCAGTATCTATGACAGCATGATCAAGGCCCAGGCGATTGCGATTTATGTGCCGTCTGGCATAAAAGGGCTGAAGCTGGAATTGTTCGGTATCAGTAGTACAGCCGCGTAACGATGCTTGGCCTGACGCGCCGGGGTATTGTCAAAAGATTGCCCTAAGGAATAGACTTGCCCCGGCAGTTGACGTTATCATGTTTTTGTAAGTGTCGGTGGCTGAATGGCCGGCGCATAGTTGAAACATGGTGACAGGCGAGGGTGAGCATGGGCATGGCGAATGATGCGTGATGTGCCTGGCGGCGGGACGGGCAGGGCAGCGGTGTACCGCTGCGGCCGCGCATTGCTGCTGGCATTCTGTGTCGCCGCAGCCCCGGCCGCCGTGCCGGCGGCGGCGCCAGCCGCTGCGCCGCCGCACCAGGGCCAGCGCGTGCTGGTCCTCAACGCCTACGATTACGGCCGCGCCGGCGTGGAATCGTACACGCGCACCTACGTGGCCGCCATGGCCGCCGCGGGCCTGGCCAGCGAAGACATCATGGTCGAGCACCTGAACCTCAATACCCAGGGCGACCCGGCGCTGCGCAACGAGATGCGTGATTTGTTGCTTTTAAGATACACCCAGATGATGGGGCGCAAGGCCGACCTGATCATCGCCATGCAGCAGCCGGCGCTCGATTTTTTGTTGTCCGACCTGGCGCCGCTGGCGCGCGGCGTGCCTGTGCTGGCGATTAACACCTCGGGCAAGGCCTTGCCGGCCGGCAGTCCGCTGGCCATCTGGCAGCAAAAGGCGAACGTCGATTTGCCCGGCACCCTGGCGCAAGCGATGGCGCTGTTCCCGGAGACCAAAACCATCGTCATGGCCGTTGGCGTCAGCGAGGCCGACCAGGCCTTGAAGCGCAGCATGCAGCAGGCGGCGCAGGCGTGGCAGGGCAGGGTTTACATCGAGTATCTCGACGGTCTGACCCTGGCGCAGATGCGCGTGAAGGTGGCGCACCTGCCCGCCGATACGTTGCTGGTGGCGGGCAATGTCAACCGCGACGTGGCCGGCGCCATCGCCACACCCGTGCAGTTTGCCGGCGAACTGGCGCGGCTGGCGAACGTGCCCGCCTTCGGCATGTACAACACGAACGTGGGCAAGGGCATCCTGGGCGGCTCCCTCCTGCACATCGAAGGGGCTGCGCAGCAGGTGGCGCAGATGTCGCTGGCCGTGTTGGCCGGCAAGGCGCCAGCCGCGCCGGGCGCCTTGCTGCCGCCGGTCCGCCCCGTGCCCATGTACGACTGGGAGCAGCTGCAGCGGTGGGATGCCGACATCAGCCAGCTGCCGCCGGACACGCTGTTCTTCAACCGCCCGCCGCAGCTGTGGCACGAACACCGCGCCGCCGTGCTGCTGGCGGCCGGCGTCTTCATCGTGATGGCCGGCTTGCTGAGCGCCCTGCTGCTGCAGCGGCGGCGTTTGCGCCGCGCAGAGAGCGAGGCGCGCGAAAGCGAACAGCGCTTCCGCATCCTCGTCGAGCATGCGCCTGAAGCGATCGTCGTGTATGACCTGGACCAGGACCGCTTCATCGACGCCAACAGCAGCGCGCAACGCATGCTGGGCATGTCGCGCGAAGCGCTGCTGGCGCGCGGGCCGTTCGACCTGTATAGCACGGAGCAGCCCGACGGCATGTCTTTGGGCCTGATGATGGAAGAGCATCTGCGCCGCGCCATGCTCGGTGAACCCATCCTGGTCGAGCGCCATGTGCGGCGCGCCGACGGCAGCGTCTTTCCCTGCGAAGTGCGGCTGGTGCGCTTGCCGATGGAAGGGCGGCGCCTGGTGCGCAGCGGCATCGTCGACATTTCCGAGCGCAAGCAAAGCGAGCAGGAGCTGCTCGGCTACCGCGACCACCTGGAAGAACTGGTGCAGCAGCGCACGGCCGCCCTGTCGGTGGCCGTCACCGAGGCCGAATCGGCGAACCGCGCGAAAAGCGTTTTTCTCGCCAACATGAGCCACGAATTGCGCACGCCCTTGAATTCCGTGATCGGCTTTTCGCAGATGATGGCCGATTCGAGCAGCATGTTCGAGGAAGAAAAACACAACCTGGCCATCATCAACCGCGCCGGCCACCATTTGCTGACCTTGATCAACGATATCCTGGAATTGTCGAAAATCGAGGCGGGCCGCATGCAGCTGCAGGCGGGGTCCGTGGACTTGAACGGCTTGCTCGACGAGGTGCTCGAGATGGTGCGCATGCGCTCGGGCGACCAGGGCATCGCGCTGCGGCTCGAGCGCGACGGCGTGCCCCCGCTGGTGCGCCTCGACGGCGCCAAGCTGCGCCAGGTGCTGCTCAATTTGCTGTCGAACGCGCTCAAGTTCATCGAGCAGGGCAGCGTGACCCTGTCGCTGAGCTGCCAGGCGGACGGCGACGGGCAAATGGCGCTGGCGTTTGCCGTGCGCGATACGGGCAGCGGCATCGCGGAAGAGGACCTGGAACGCATCTTTGAACCGTTCGTGCAGGCCGACAGCGCCGTGGCGCAGGCGGGCACGGGACTGGGGCTGACCATTTCGCGCGAATTCGTGCGCCTGATGGGCGGCGAGCTGCGCGTCGAATCGACCTTGGGCGCCGGTTCCCGCTTCAGTTTCGAGCTGCACGCGCCCGTGCTGCGGCAGCCGGCCCTCGCGGCGCAGGCGCCGGGCCGCGTGGCGCGCCTGCCGCCGTCCCAGCGCGGGCGCATGGTGCTGCTGGTCGACGATGACGACAACTGCCGCAAGCTGCTGGCCGGCTTGCTGGCGCCGCTGGGCTTCCAGCTCCAGGAAGCGGCGGGCGGCGTGCAGGCGCAAGCGATGCTGGCGGCGCAGCGCTACGACATCGTGCTCAGCGACTGGCGCATGCCGGACCTGGATGGTTTGGCGCTGACGCGCTGGCTGCGCGCGCAGCCGGCGCTGGTGCAGCCGCGCCTGGTGATCATGACTGCCTCAGCCTTCGAGGAAGAAAAGCAGGAGGCGCTGGCGGCCGGCGCCGACGGCTTCCTGCGCAAACCGATCGAGCAGGAACACCTGTTCGCCATGCTGGAGCAGCAACTGGGCCTGCGCTTCCAGCGCACTGCCGCCCAAGCGCCGCGCGTGCCGGCCGCCGCCTTCGACCTGCAGCAGGCGCTGGGCCAGCTGAGCGCCGCCCAGCGGCAGGCGCTGCTCGAATCCGTGCAAGCCCTCGATTTGCGGCGCAGCGCCATCGTGCTGGCCGGCGTGGCGACCAGCCTGCCGCAGCTGACCGCGCACATCGCCGCCATGCTGGAGCAGCACCAGTACCAGCCGCTGTGCGCCCTGCTGGCGCAGCCAACCAGCGAGCCGCAGGGCGAAGGCGCATGACGCCATACGCCCCCAAAGATGCGCGCCTGGGCGGCGTCTCCATCGTGCTGGCCGTCAGCGTGGCGCTGACCTTTGTCGTCACCGCGCTGCTGCTGGTGTTTGCCGTGCTGTTTTACCAGTCCGAACGCGAGCAGCGCTGGCAGCAGCTGCAGGGCAGCCTGTCCGTAAGCGCGGACCAGCTGGCCGTGGCCATCGAACTGCCATTGTGGAATCTCGATGAAAAGCAGATGCAGGCCATCATGCGCAGCATGCTGGGCAAGCG
Organism: Janthinobacterium sp. FW305-128; assembly: GCF_020858135.1. Classification (NCBI taxonomy): domain Bacteria; kingdom Pseudomonadati; phylum Pseudomonadota; class Betaproteobacteria; order Burkholderiales; family Oxalobacteraceae; genus Janthinobacterium; species Janthinobacterium sp. FW305-128. The sequence goes on from NZ_JACYMK010000005.1 coordinate 142,948, forward strand.
CGACCTGGTGGCCAGTTCCCTCACGCCGGGCATCGGCAAGGAAGCGCTGGTCCTGCGCCGCACTGCGTCCGGCGCCATCGGCAGCTTTTCTTCGCTGTCCGCGGAACCGGGCTGGCTGGTGCAGCGGCGCCCCGTGACGATGGGCGGACAGGTCATCGGCAGCGTGGCCGTGTATGCGACGCCGGCCCTGCTGCACGCGCAGCTGCGCCAGCGCGCGCTGGGCATCGGCGCCATGATCGTGGCGCTCGACGTGATCCTCGTGGCCAGCATCTGGCTGCTCATGTGGTGTCTGATGCTCAAGCCCCTGAAGGCGATCGGCCAGTATGCGGCCGGCATCCAGGCGGGGCAGGGCGAAGCGCCCGGCACGCCGCCGAAAGCGTGGTTCCTGGGCGAGCTGCGCACCTTGTACCGTTCCATCCGCGACATGGTGGCGCTGCTCGACAGCCGCTACCGCGCCCTGCAGCGCAGCGAGGAGCGCGTGCAGATGGCCACCGGCGCGGCCAGCATCGGCATCTGGGACTGGAACGTCAGCAGCGATGCCTTGCAGTGGGATGAACAGATGTATGCGCAGTTCAAGGCCGACGCGGAAAGCGGCATGGCGCCGGCGGCGATCTGGCGCAGGGCGCTGGCGCCGGACGACGTGCCCGCCGCCAAGGAGGCCCTGCGCGCCGCGCTGGGTGCCGGCCAGGCGTTCACGCATGAGTACCGCATCCTGTGGCCCGACGGCGCCATCCGCTACATCAAGGCCGATGCCGTGATCTTCCGTGACGGCCAGGGCCGCCCCATGCGCCTGGTGGGCTCGAACTACGACATCACGGCGCACCGCGAGGCGGAACTGGAACTGCTGCGCCACCGCCATCACCTGGAAGAACTGGTGGCCGAGCGCACGAGCGCCCTGTCGGTGGCCGTCAGCCAGGCGCAGGCAGCGAACCGCGCCAAGAGCACCTTCCTGGCGAACATGAGCCATGAACTGCGCACGCCCTTGAATTCCGTGATCGGCTTTTCGCGCCTGATGGCCGCCTCGCCGAACATGCAGGACGATGAGAAGCGCAACCTGGCCATCATCCACCGCTCGGGCAACCATTTGCTCACCCTGATCAATGAAATTCTCGAACTGTCGAAGGGCGAGGCGGGGCGCCTGCAGGCACAGACGGCCGTGGTGGCGCTGGCGCCGCTGCTGCAGGAAGTGATGGACATGCTGGGCATGCGCGCCGAGCAGCAGGGGCTGGCCCTGCGCCTCGATTGCGCGAGCCTGCCGGCGGCCGTGCTGCTCGATGCGACACGCTTGCGCCAGGTGCTGCTGAACCTGATGTCGAACGCCGTCAAGTTCGCCGGCGGCGGCGAAGTCACCCTGCGCGTGCGCGGCGAGCGGCGCGCTGGCGACCAATGGGGGCTGTCGTTCGCCGTCAGCGACACGGGCATCGGTATCGCCCCGGAGGACCAGCAGCGCATCTTCGAGCCCTTCGTGCAGGCCGACAGCGCGGGGCCGAAGGATGGCACGGGCCTGGGCCTGGCCATCTCGCGCGAATTCGTGCAGCTGATGAACGGCGAACTGACGGTGGAGTCGACGCCGGGGCAGGGCGCCACCTTCCGCTTCAGCATCCCCGCGCAGGCGGCCGAAGCGCCCGTGCCGGCGCCTGTGCCGCTGCCCGTGGCGCCGGCGCCCGAGGCGTTGCCGGCACTGCGGGCACAAGACTTGCTGCTGCTGACGGGGGAAGAACGCGCCGCCTTGCTGGTGGCGCTGCGCGAATTGAACCTGGCCAGGGTGGCCCTGCTGCTGGCGGCCTTGCCAGCGGTGGCGGCGCCGTTGCTGGCGCCGCTGCAGGCCATGCTCGACCAGCATCAATACCGCCAGCTGTGCGGCTTGCTGGAGAATGAGGGGGCGCTGGCGCACACGTAAAAGTGTGGGCTGACAACATCGGTTTCGCTGAAAAGACGGACTAAGTAGGGCCGATGGATGGTGCTAAATTGCAATAAAGATTATGATGATAGTACGTAGTTCATCGCAAAGAAAATGTCTTGTCCAGCGTGGCAACGGACCGCCGCGCCTCATCCAAAGCTGAGAGAACTGCTACATGCACCGCGATTTTTCGGAAGTGAATTCGAAGGGCGAAGTACTGATCGTTGAAGATACGCCGGCTTCGCTGAAGCTGTTGAGCGATTTGCTGGGCGGCGCCGGCTACGCGGTGCGCCAGGCGCCGAACGGCGAACTGGCCCTGTGGACGGCCCAGGCGCGCCCGCCGGAGCTGATCCTGCTCGACGTGCGCATGCCCGGCCTCGACGGCTTTGAAGTGTGCCGCCGCCTGAAGGAGATACCGTCCCTGCAGCAGGTGCCGGTGATCTTCCTGTCGGCCCAGTACGATACGGACGACAAGGTGCGCGGCTTTGCGCTGGGCGCCGTCGATTTCATCGCCAAGCCCTTCCAGGCCGAGGAAATCCTCGCCCGCACCGATGCGCATGTGCGTCTGGCGCGGGCGCAGCTGCAGCTGGCGCAGGAGCGCGCCAACCTGGAACGCCGGGTGGCCGAACGCACGGCCGAACTGGAACAGGTGGCCAGCACGCTGGCGCACGAAGTGCAGATCCGCCGCGCCAATGAAGAATTGCTGCGCCTGTCGGGCCAGGTCTTCGAAGCCACCCAGGACGCCATCCTGATCACCGATCCGGCCGGCATCATCGTCACGGCCAATCCCGCTTTTACCCGCATCACCGGCTACGCGGCGCAGGAAGTGGTGGGCACGGACATCATGCGCCTGCATGCCGAATACACGGGCGAAGCGGTGCTGCTGGCCCTGCGCCAGGGCTTGCGCAGCAGCGGCTGCTGGTCGGGCGAGGTGCAGACGCGGCGCAAGAGCGGCGACACCTATCCCTGCCTGCTCAGCGTCTCCACCGTGCACGGGCCCGATGGCGCCGTCGTCAACTATGTGGGCGTCTTCCTCGACATCAGCGAGCGCAAGGCCGAGCAGCATCTGATCGATTTCCTCTCCTACCACGACGCGCTGACGGGCTTGCCGAACCGCGTGCTGCTGCGCGAGCGCTTCGAACAGGCGCGCGCGAACGCCGTGCGCGACAGCCAGCAGGTGGTGCTGATGTGCCTGGACCTGGACCGCTTCAAGAACATCAACGATTCGCACGGCCAGGCCGTCGGCGACAAGGCGCTGCAGGTGGTGGCGCGCTTCCTGTCCGGCTGCGTACGCGAGGGCGACACTGTGGTGCGCCAGGGCGGCGACGAATTCCAGATCCTGCTGCAGGACGATGCCCTGCTGGGACGTACCCTGGGGCTGGCGCAAACCATCCTGGCCGGCTTGCGCGAAGAATTGAGTGTTGACGGCGAGCGCCTGGCGCTGACCACCAGCATCGGCATCGCCATGTGCCCGGCCGACGGCGACAGCCTCGACGACGTGCTGCGCCATGCCGACACGGCCCTCGTGCGCGCCAAGGAAATGGGGCGCGACCATTACGCCTTCTTCACGGAGCGCATGGGCAGCGATATCCGCGCCCGCCTGGCCATGCAGCAGCAGCTGCGCGGCGCCATCGGCCGCGATGAATTCGAAGTGCATTACCAGCCGCAGATGTGCTTGCGCACGGGCGCCATGCTGGGCGCGGAAGCGTTATTGCGCTGGAATAATCCTGTGCTGGGCAAGGTGCCGCCCGGCCTGTTCATCGCGCTGGCCGAGGAATATGGCTTGATCACGGCTATCGGAGAATGGGTGCTTGAAAGCGTGTGCGCGCAGATCCGTGTGTGGCACGATGCGGGCCTGGGCAGCATCAAGGTGGCCGTCAACCTGTCCGGCAAGCAGTTCGCGCAGGACCGCACGGTGCCCTTCGTCGAGGCGGCCCTGCGCAAGTACGGCATCGCGCCCGCCTGCCTCGGCATCGAGATCACGGAAAGCACGGTGATGGGCGACCCGGACAAGGCCGTGGCGGCCCTCACGCGCCTGAAGGACATCGGCGTAGGCATTTCGCTCGACGACTTCGGCACCGGCTATTCCAGCCTCGGTTACCTGAAGCGCTTTCCCATCGACGTGCTGAAGATCGACAAATCCTTTGTCGACGACGTCACCACCAGCAGCAGCGACGCGGCCATCGCCCGTTCCGTCATCTCGCTGGCGCACAACCTCGACATGCGCGTCATCGCCGAAGGCGTGGAAACGCGCGAGCAGGTCGCCTTCCTGACGGAACACGGCTGCGATGAAATGCAGGGCTATTATTTCAGCCGCCCCCTGGGCGCCGCACTGTTTACAGCCTTGCTGCGCGAACGGCGCACCCTGGCCATGGCCCAGGCATAAACGCCGCGGTGCGGTCGCTGCACCATGCCAGTGCATTCGCTGCAACGCGGTGCACGATTCTCACGTTTCCTTCACCTGATGCTGGCACATATCCTGCTTAGGTAATCGCTTATTTACGCGATTGCCCCGCATGCCAGACAGCAGCCACCCAGTCATGCCTCCACCAGCCAGCGCACACGGCGCCTGGCAGGCGCACCTGCGCCTGGGCTTTGCGCTGCACGATGGCGTCAGCCGCCTCGTCGAGCGCACGCACAGCGGCCCCCTGCGCGTGCAAAAGCCCCTGTATCCGGAAGGCGATGCCGTCTGCCACGCCATCATCATCCATCCGCCCGGCGGCGTGGTGGGCGGCGACCAGCTGGCCGTCGACGCCACGGCCGGCGAGGGCGCGCACGCCTTGCTTACGTCACCGGGCGCCGCCAAATGGTACCGCGCCAACGGCCATGTCTCGGGCCAGCACATCGTGCTGCGCGCGGGCAGCGGCGCGGCGATCGAGTGGCTGCCGCAGGAAAGCATTTTCTTCGACCAGGCCTGCGTGCGCCTGCGCCATGAGGTGGACCTGGCGGCGGACGCCGGCTACATCGGCTGCGACATCGTTTGCCTGGGCCGCAGCGCCGCAGGCGAAATGTTTAACACGGGCAGCATCAGCCAGCAGGTGCAGATCCGCCGCGGCGGCAAGCTGCTGTGGTGGGAGCAGGGCGTGCTGGCCGCCGGCGGCGCCCTGATGGCCAGCCCCCTGGGATTGGGCGGGCACACGGTATGCGCCACCCTGATCGCCGTCGGCCGGCCCGTTTCTTCCGCCGTACTGGCGGCCGTGCGCGAGATCGCCGTGCCGGAAGGCGCCGCGTTTGGCGCCACGCACATGAAATCGCTGGTGGTGGTGCGCCTGCTGTGCGGCGACAGCGAAGCGGCGCGCCGCGTCATGCTGGCCGCCTGGCAGTTGCTGCGCCCCGCCATGCTTGGACGCGACGCCGTCGTGCCCCGCATCTGGAACACTTAGCATCTGGAACACTTAATCAGGAAAGAAGCGCAAGGAAAACCATGGACCTGACTCCCCGCGAAAAAGACAAGCTGCTCATTTTTACGGCTGCGCTGCTGGCCGAACGGCGCCTTGCGCGCGGCTTGAAATTGAATTACCCGGAAGCGGTGGCCCTGATCAGCGCCGCCATCATGGAGGGCGCGCGCGACGGCAAGTCGGTGGCGCAGCTGATGTCGGACGGCACCAAGATACTCTCGCGCGCCGACGTCATGGACGGCATCGCCGATATGATCCCCGACATCCAGGTGGAAGCGACCTTCCCCGACGGCAGCAAGCTGGTGACCGTGCACCACCCGATACCGTAACCCTACAAGCGACATTGACAGGAGCCCCTCATGACCCCAGGCGAATACCAATTGGAAGAAGGCGAAATCAGCTTGAATGCGGGGCGCGCCACGGCCACCGTGGTGGTGGCCAACCGTGGCGACCGGCCGATCCAGGTCGGCTCGCACTTTCACTTTTTTGAAGTCAATCCGGCGCTGGCCTTCGAGCGCTGGCGTGCCTACGGCATGCGCCTCAATATCACGGCCGGCACGGCCGTGCGCTTCGAACCGGGCCAGCAGCGCACGGTGGAACTGGTGGCGCTGGCGGGCGAGCGCAAGGTTTACGGCTTCAACGGCGAAGTGATGGGCGAACTGCAAGACACACCACCGGGAAAGGATTGAGATGGCCAGCATTCCCCGCAGCGCATATGCCGAGATGTTCGGCCCCACCAAGGGCGACCGCATCCGCCTGGCCGACACGGAACTGTTCATCGAGATCGAGCATGACTATGCGATCTACGGCGAAGAGGTGAAATTCGGCGGCGGTAAAGTCATCCGCGACGGCATGGGCCAGTCGCAGCGCTGCGCGGCCGAGGTGATGGATACCGTCATCACGAATGCCGTCATCCTCGACCACTGGGGCATCGTGAAGGCCGACATCGGCCTGAAAAACGGTCTGATTTTCGGCATCGGCAAGGCGGGCAATCCCGACATCCAGCCCGGCGTGACCCTAGCCATCGGCGGCGCCACGGAAATCATCGCCGGCGAAGGCATGATCGTCACGGCCGGCGGCGTCGACACGCACATCCATTTCATCTGCCCGCAGCAGATCGAGGAAGCCCTGATGAGCGGCGTGACCACCATGCTGGGCGGCGGCACGGGGCCGGCCGTGGGCACGGCCGCCACCACTTGCACGCCGGGACCGTGGCACTTGCACGCCATGCTGGCGGCCGCCGACGCCTTCCCGATGAACCTGGGCTTCATGGGCAAAGGCAACGTCAGCCTGCCGCTGCCCCTGGAAGAACAGGTGCGCGCGGGCGCCATCGGCCTGAAACTGCATGAAGACTGGGGCAGCACGCCGGCCGCCATCGACAATTGCCTGTCCGTCGCGGACCGCATGGATATCCAGGTGGCGCTGCACAGCGACACCCTCAACGAGGGCGGATTTCTCGAGCACACCCTGGCCGCCTTCAAGGACCGCACCATCCACACGTTTCACACGGAAGGGGCGGGCGGCGGCCATGCGCCCGACATCATCGCCGCCGTGGGCCAGTCCAACGTGCTGCCCTCGTCGACCAATCCCACGCGCCCCTTCACCGTCAACACGCTCGACGAGCACCTGGACATGCTGATGGTGTGCCACCACCTGGACCCGGCCATTGCCGAAGACGTGGCCTTTGCCGAGTCGCGCATCCGCCGCGAAACCATCGCCGCCGAAGATATCTTGCACGATATCGGCGCCATCTCGATGATGTCGTCCGATTCGCAAGCGATGGGCCGCGTCGGCGAAGTGATCATGCGCACCTGGCAGACGGCGCACAAGATGAAGGTGCAGCGGGGCGCCCTGGCACCCGACACGGCGCGCAGCGACAATTTCCGCGCCAGGCGCTACATCGCCAAGTACACGATCAACCCGGCCATCACGCACGGGATTTCGCACGTGGTCGGTTCCATCGAGGCGGGCAAGATCGCCGACATCGTCCTGTGGAAGCCCGCGTTTTTCGGCGTCAAGCCGTCGATGATTTTAAAAGGCGGCATGATCGCCGCCGCGCAGATGGGCGACCCGAACGCCTCGATCCCCACGCCGCAGCCCGTGCATTACCGCATGATGTTCGGTGCCTTCGGCGGTGGCCTGAAAAAGTCGTTCACCTTTGTCTCGCAGGCGGCGTATGACCTCGATATCGGGCACCAGCTCAAACTCAATAAATCCGTCATCGCCGTGAAAAACATGCGCGGCTTGCGCAAGCACGACATGATCCACAACGGCGCCACGCCGCATATGGAAGTGGACCCGGAAACCTACGCCGTGCGCGCCGACGGCCAGCTGCTCGTGTGCGAGGCGGCCGCCGTGCTGCCCATGGCGCAGCGTTATTTTCTATTTTAAGCGGGAGACATCATGCTGACTTTGCATACCAAACTGGCGGCTGACGATCCTCGCGCCGCCGTTGCCCAACTCGTGCTGCCCTACGACCAGCGCGAAAAATGCCGGCTGCGCGCCGTGCTGTCGGATGGCGAGGATGTGGCCGTGTTCACCGTGCGCGGCACGGTGCTGCGCGACGGCGAGCGCATGACGGGGCCGGGCGGGCAGGTGGTGCAGATCGTCGCCGCGCGCGAACCGACCTATCTGGTGCGCTGCGCGGATGCGCACACCTTGCTGCGCTGCGCTTTCCATCTGGGGAACCGCCACACGCAGGCGCAGGTGGGCGACGGCTTTTTGCGCATCCGCAAGGACGTGGTGCTCAAGGAGATGCTCGAAGGCTTGCGGGCGACCGTGACGGAAGAAAGCGCGCCGTTCGAACCGGAAGCGGGCGCATATGGCGGCGGCCATGGCCACCACGACGGCCACGGCCAGCACTTGCTGGCGCCCGTGCCGCTGCGGCAGAAAATCCACCGCCCCGGTGACACTGCGTGATGCAGGCGTCGGCCCTGCTGCATTTGCTGCAGTTCGCCAGCCCGGCCTTGCCGATCGGCGCCTACAGCTATTCGCAGGGGCTGGAAGCGGCGCTCGAGTCAAGCCTGGTGCACGACGCGGCCACGGCGCGCGCATGGATCGCGCAACACTTGGCGCAGGTGGTGGCGCGCTGGGAAGCGCCCCTGTGCTGGCGCTTGATGCAGGCGTTTGCAGCGCAGGATCTGCGCGCCGTGCAGCGCTGGAGCGAGCGCTTCATCGCTTCGCGCGACACGGCGGAATTTCGCGCCGAAACCATCCAGATGGGATATTCCTTGACCAAGCTGCTGGCCGAGCTGGGCGTGGCCGATGGCGTCTTGATCGACATGCTGCAGGGCGAACCGGAAGTGGCTTTACCCACCGCGTATGCCTGCGCCGTGGCGGCGCTGGCCATTCCGCGCGAGGAAGCGCTGCTGGCCATGCTGTTCGCCTGGGCGGAAAACCAGGTGCTCGTCTGCGTGAAATCCGTGCCGCTGGGGCAGGTGGCGGGCCAGCGTTTGCTGCTGTCGCTGCGGCCGGACCTGGAAGCGGCTGCCCTCACGGCGCAAACGTTACCAGACGACGAGATGGGCAACTGGGCGCCAGGCCTGTCGCTGCTGTCGATGCGGCACGAAGTGCAGTACAGCCGCTTGTACCGTTCCTGAACTATTCAATGAGAGAGCAAACATGACATCGATTACCTCCAATCCCTTGCGCGTGGGCATAGGCGGGCCCGTCGGCTCGGGCAAGACGGCCCTGTGCGAAATGCTGTGCAAGGGCATGCGCGAGCGCTACGACATGGCCGTCATCACGAACGATATCTACACCAAGGAAGACATGGAAATCCTGCTGCGCGCCGACGCCTTGCCGGCCGAACGGCTGATGGGAGTGGAGACGGGCGGCTGCCCGCACACGGCCATCCGCGAGGACGCGTCGATCAACCTGGAAGCGATCGCGCGCATGCAGGCAGATTTTCCGCATCTTGATTTGATCCTGGTCGAATCGGGCGGCGACAATCTGGCCGCCACCTTCAGCCCGGAACTGTCGGACCTGACGATCTACGTGATCGACGTGGCCGGCGGCGAAAAAATCCCGCGCAAGGGCGGGCCCGGCATCACGCGCTCGGATTTGCTGATCATCAACAAGACGGACCTGGCGCCGTATGTGGGCGCCAACCTCGACGTGATGGCGCAGGACGCCAGGCGCATGCGCGGCGAGCGCCCCTTCGTGTTTACCAACCTGCGCAGCGGCGACGGCGTGCAGGTCGTCATCGATTTTATCCGCGAGCAAGGTTTGCTCGATCAACCCGGCAAGGAGCTGCAATGAGCGCAACACTGATGACAAAAACGGCCGCCGTGGCGGCCCTGTGCCTGCTGGCCTTGCCCGCGATGGCCCACCCAGGCCATGGCGACAGCGTGGGCTTCCTGGCCGGCTTCGCCCACCCGTTCACGGGCATCGACCATTTGCTGGCCATGCTGGGCGTGGGACTGTGGGGCGGCCAGCAGCGCCGCGGCTGGGGGCAGCCCGCCACGTTTCTCGGCATGATGCTGCTCGGCGCGCTTGCCGGCATGGCAGGCTTGACGGTGCCCGGGCTGGAAACGGGTATCGCCGCCACGGTGGCGCTGGTGGGACTGGCCATCGCGCTGGCGCTGGCCTTGCCGAACTGGCTCGGCATGGGGCTGGTGGGCGTATTTGCGCTCGCGCATGGCAATGCGCATGGCCAGGAATTGCCGGCCGCCTCGGCCGCGTGCGGCTTCATGCTGGCCTCGGCCATGCTGCTGTGTGCGGGACGTGTCGTCGGCCAGGTGCTGGCCGAGCGCGTGCTGCGTGTGGCCGGCGTGGCCTTGACGGCCGCCGGCGTGGTGCTGATGGGGGTTGCTTGAGCGGCTTACGCGCCGGGGCGCTTGTCGGACAGCACGATGGGCGCCGCCATTTCAGGATGCAAGCCCTGGTGGCCCGCATACACGGCGGCAATCGCCGCCATGTCGGCCTCCTTGTCGCCCGTCAAGTATAAATGGTCGACGACGCCCAGCACCTTGTTCGGGTAGTCGATGTAGACCAGCAGCAGCGGCACCTTGGCGGCGACGGCCAGGTGATAAAAGCCGCTTTTCCAGTTCGGGCGGTAGCTGCGCGTCGCTTCCGGCGTGATGGCCAGCCAGTACCAGTCTGCGGCCAGCATGCGTTCGGCCTGGCGCTGGATCGTGCCGCTGGTGGTGCTGCGGTCGACGGGTTCGCCGCCGAGATAGCGCAGCACCTTGCCCATGGGGCCGCGGAACAGCGAATCCTTGGCCAGCCAGCGGAACGGCAAGGACAGCGCCCATTTGCCGAACAGGCCCACCATGAAATCCCAGTTGGACGTGTGCGGGTAGACGACGGCGATGCCGCGCGGACCCGGCAAGGGGCGAAAGCGCAGGCGCCAGCCGAACAGGTGCAGCACGCGCAGCGCGCAGCGCTGGTGCCAGGTCGGCAAGTCGCCCGCTTGTACAAATAAATCGTCCATTGATACCCTTCAGTGACACTGTTTTAATGGGATGGCGCTGGTGGCCATTTTCCTTGAAGCAAAAATTCTGCGCAGGCATTTTATACGGGGCTGGCGGTGGCGACAAGCAGCCGAGGCCGCTATCCATGCGGTGTCGGCGCCGTTTGTACTGCCATTTTAACCATGCTTGCTTCCTGTGCCGGGCACTAAATGCACGGTATGTGGTCAAAACTTGATGCAGGGTTGATTCACCCGATAGGGAGCCATGGCATGAAAAACAGTGTCGATGATGTACATGGAAACAATGTCCGAACGGACAAAGTGATGGCCGAGCTCGTCGAGCGTGGCGTGGCGTTTCATCACGCCCTGGGCCGGACGGTGGCGACGGCCTATTTGCGCGAGCATGCGGTACCGGCCGAAGTGATACGCCGCGTCTTCAGTAGCGTGCAGGCGCGCCGCCCGGCCCGGCCGGCACGGCGCCGATGGCGCTGAAAGACAGGCAAAAACGGCGGCCGCCACGATCATTGCGCAGCGAACTGCGTTGGTGTCGTTGCGCCCGTCGCGTGGGGGAATGAGCGGCGCAGAGCCGCTCGTGCTCAGGGCGCTGTTCAGGCGTGTGCCGCCAGTGCCGGGTAGTCCGTGTAGCCGGTCGCGTCCGGCGCGTACAGGGTGTCCGGGTTCAGCGGGTTGAGCGGCGCGTCGCTGCGCAGGCGGATGGGCAGGTCGGGGTTGGCGATGAACCACAAGCCAAAGGCCACGGCATCGGCTTCGCCCTTGGCCAGCAAGGCTTCGGCCGCCGCCTTGTCCATTTTCTCGTTGGCAATGTACACGCCGCCAAATTCCTGCTTCAGGTACGGGCCCAGGCGGTCTTCACCGAGCGCTTCGCGCGCGCAGATGAAGGCGATGCCCCGTTTGCCCAGCTCGCGCGCCACATAGCCGAAGGTGGCGCGCGGGTTCGAATCGCCCATGTCGTGGGCATCGCGGCGCGGCGCCAGGTGCATGCCGACCCTGTCGGCGCCCCATACTTCGATGCACGCGTCCGTCACTTCCAGCATCAAACGGGCGCGGTTTTCAATCGAGCCGCCGTAGTTGTCGGTGCGCAAGTTGGTGCTGTCTTGCAAGAACTGGTCGAGCAGATAACCATTGGCACCATGGATTTCCACGCCGTCGAAGCCCGCTTTTTTCGCATTTTCGGCGCCCAGGCGGTAGGCTGCCACGATGCCGGGAATTTCTTCCGCATCGAGCGCGCGCGGCGTGACGTATTCCTGTTTCGGGCGCACCAGGCTGACATGGCCGGCCGGCTTGACGGCGCTGGGTGCCACGGGCAGGTCGCCATCGAGGAAGACGGGCGCGGAAATGCGGCCCACATGCCACAGTTGCAGCACGATCAGGCCGCCTGCGTCATGTACGGCCTTGGTGATGTGTTTCCAGCCTTCCACCTGCTCGTCGGACCAGATGCCGGGCGTGTCGGCATAGCCCACGCCCTGCGGCGTGACGGCCGTCGCTTCCGAGATGATCATGCCGGCCGAGGCGCGCTGCGTGTAGTACTCGGCCATCAGGGCGTTGGGCACGCGGCCCGGATTACCGGCGCGCGAACGCGTCAGCGGCGCCATGATGATGCGATTTTTCAGTTGCAGGCTGCCTATGGTGATGGGGTCGAATAAAGTTGCCATGGTTGCTATCTTTCCTGTCGAGAATGCCGCGAACGGCGATATGGATGGGGGGGGGCTGTTACAAACCTTGCTGCATGTGGTCCAGAAAGGCCTGGATGGTGGCTTCATTGCGCTTGAAAAAGCTCCATTGGCCAACTTTTCTGGCGGAAATTAAACCGGCCTTTTGCAGGGTGGCCAAGTGCGCCGAGACCGTCGATTGCGACAACCCCAGCCGCCGGTCGATCAGGCCGGCGCAGACGCCGAAGTCGAGCGGATGGTCCTGTTCGCAAAAATACTGCTCCGGCTCCTTCAGCCACTGCAAAATCTGCCGCCGTACGGGATTGGCCAGCGCCTTGTGAATGGCGTCGATGTCCATGCTGTTTCTCCTGGTCGATGTTCGTCTTCAAGCGATATATGTATCGTCTTTTGTGAATTTCAATATCGGAATTTTACGATATAAATAAAAAACGTGCTGGCGGGCGGATTTTTCAGGCAGGTATCAGGCGAAGTGGAACAGCAGCAGAGCGATGACGGCAGGCACCGTTTGCAGATAGAGGATGCGCGTCATGACGGTGGCCGCGCCCCACACGCCGGCCACGGCGATGCAGGCCAGGCCGAAGACGGTGAATGCATGGGCGACGGCCGCGTCCGGGTGAAAAAAGCCCAGAGCCAGCGCGGCGACAAGAAAACCGTTGTAGCAGCCCTGGTTCGACATGGCGGGGCGCACGATCTCCGCTTTTTCCTTGGACAAGCCAAACACCTTGCGCCCGCGCGCATCGAACAGCACGGTTTCCAGCAGCACGATGTAGACGTGCAGCAGCAGGATGAGGGCGGTAAGGATTTGGGCCAGTAGCAGCATTATTGTTCCCGAGAGTGAGTGGATGCAGCAATTATGCTGCCACAAGCATGTTTTTTGGCAATATTTGATTGGAGCGGCCGCACTAGAAAAAATGTGCTTGCGGCAAGGGTTTCCACCCGATGGTATACTTTTCCCTTTGCTCCTGTGGGGACGACCCCGCTCGATGTGGGGGCTGCATGGCGGGGACGACCCTGCCGCCTCGGGAGAAATAGATGGCGTGGATCATTCTGGTATTGGCGGGCTTGCTGGAAATCGGCTGGGCCATCGGCCTCAAATATAGCGCCGGTTTTACCCGCCTCGTGCCCTCCGTCTTGACGGCGGTGTCCATGCTGGGCAGCGTGGTGATGCTGGGCCTGGCCTTGCGCACCTTGCCTCTGGGCACGGCCTACGCCATCTGGACGGGCATCGGCACCGTGGGCACGGCCATCTTCGGCATCATGGTGCTGGGCGAACCGGCCAGCGCCGCGCGCATCGCCTGCATCGCCCTGATCGTCTCCGGCATCCTGGGCTTGAAATTGCTCAGCCCGCAATAAAGGATGCCAGCATGAGTCTCGCCATGACGTATTTCTACCTGGCCATCGCCATCATCGCCGAAGTCATCGCCACCAGTGCCTTGAAGGCATCCGAGGGATTCAGCCGTTTGTGGCCCAGTGTCATCACCGTGGTCGGCTACAGCATCGCCTTCTGGTGCTTGTCGCTGACCTTGAAAGTCATTCCTACCGGCATCGTGTATGCGATCTGGTCGGGCGTGGGCATCGTGCTCATTTCCGCCGTGGGCTGGTTCTGGTTCAAGCAAAGCCTCGATACGCCGGCCCTGATCGGCCTGGGGCTGATCATTGCCGGCGTGCTGGTGATTAATCTTTTCTCCAAATCAGTGGGGCATTGATCAGAAGCTGCTGGCCACCCGCGCCAGGTAATACCATTCGGCATTGGCTTGCGCGTTGACGTCCGGGAAGAGGATGTAGGCGTCGAATTCGGCCGTCACGGGCGTGCCGTCCGCGCGCACGCCGATCTGCTCGCCCTGTTTGACCTTGTCAAAGCTGGACCAGGTCTTGATGAAGCGGTCGCTTGCATGCAGCTTGTCGTGCACGACGACCATGTTCAACGCTTCCATGTCCGCGTCGGCGATCGGTTCAGGCTGCGGCGCATCGATGAAGCCGAGGAAGGCCAGGGTGTTCATGATGGCGCGGTAGGCCACGTCCGGCGCGGCCGGGTCCGCGTGCTGGCCGCATTCCAGGGTCAGCGCATAGCCGCCCGTCGAGCGCATGTATTCCGTCGTGCCCACGCCATAGCGCAAGACCAGGCCCACCTGGTCGCTATTGCCCAGGCGGCGCTGCACGCCCTGGCCATACGCATGCAGCCAGCCATCGACAAAGCGGCGTACGCCCAGGCGGCGCGCCAGCGCGCGCTCCTTGTCTTCATGCTGGAATGGTTGCAGCGGACCGTCGTTGTTGCGCGGCCCTACCATGACGAAGGGCTGGCTGTCGGCATTGAACGAGTGCAAATCCAGCAGCACATCGTGCTGGCCCAGCAGAGGGCACAGCCAGTTGGCGATGCGGTCTTCGAAATCCTGCGGATTGTCGTTCGGAAACAGATTGCGGTTCAGGTTGCGGTCGCCGCTGCGCACGCCCTTGGCGTAGGCCAGCGGGTTGGTGATGGGCACGAAGGTGACGCTGCCGGCCAGAATCGAGAGGGCGCCGCTGTCGAGTTCAGCCATCACGCGGTGGATACCCTTGGTGCCGCAGGTTTCATTGCCGTGCACGGCGCCGGTGACGATCAGGCGCGGGCCGCTGCCCTGGCCCGTGTAGTTGATGGATTTGAAGTGGAGTGCGCTGCTCATGCTGGACATATCCTATGCTGTTGCGGGAAGGGAAAGCGGGGTCGGCATATTTTAGCGGGATTCGCCGTGCACGCCTGCAAAAAGTTGGCCATGGCAAGGTGCGCCGTGGCATGATCGGCGCCACCGTTGTTTTTCCTTGCCGAGATCCATGTCGTTTTCTTCCTCTTCTTCGCGCCTGTATGGCCTCGATACCTTGCGCGCGCTGGCCATCGTGCTCGTCTTCATGAACCACTATTTGCTGTTCGTCAGCGACGGTGGGGCGTTTGGTTTCTGGGGGGAAATCGGCTGGACGGGTGTGGACCTGTTCTTTGCCCTCAGCGGCTATCTGATCGGCAACCAGATCTTCACGGCCTTGCGCAGCGAACACGGCTTTTCCCTGTCCCGCTTCTATGCGCGGCGTTTCCTGCGTACCTTGCCCAATTTCTATGTCGTGCTGGCCCTGTATTACTTGTGGCCCGCGTTTCGCGGCGACAGCGCGCTGCTGCCCCTGTGGAAATTCCTGACGTTTACGCAAAACATCAATCTGACGCCGGGCACGGCGTTTTCCCATGCGTGGTCGCTGTGCGTGGAAGAGCAGTTCTACGTGCTGTTGCCGGCCGTGGCGCTGGCGATCGCCGCCTGCCGCAAGTCGCTGCTGTGGGCGTGGCTGGCCATGGCCGCCAGTTTGATCGTCGGCATGCTGGTGCGCGCCTATCTGTGGGATGAATATGTGCAAGTGCCGCGCGGCGGGCTTGGCTACTACAAGTATATTTATTACGCGTCGTGGTGCCGCTTCGACGAACTGGTGGCGGGCGTGGCGCTGGCGCTGCTGAAGAATTACCACCCGACCGCCTGGGCGCGCCTCACCTCATACGGCAACCGCACCTTGCTAGCGGGGATAGGCGGCACGGCGCTGATGTTTTACGTGTTTCTCACCGATCACTATGGCTATGCGGTGACCGTGTTCGGCTATCCGGCCCTGGCCGCCAGTTTTACTTTATTGCTGGTCGCCGCGCTCAGTCCCGGCAGTACGCTATATAAACTGCGCGTGCCGGGCGCGGCCAGCCTGGCCCTGTGGTCGTATGCGATTTATCTGTTGCACAAGCAGCTGTGCATCCTGCTGCGGCCGGTGTTGCAGGATCTCGGTCATGGGCCGGACGGCGCGCCGGCGATACTGCTCAGTGCCGCCGTCAGCATCTTGACGGGCTGGCTTTTGTATAGAGTGGTGGAAACGCCATTCATGCGCTTGCGGGCGCGCTACGTTCCCGCCAATCATGCATGACGATTACATGTCGATCACGTCCAGCCCCCGTGGCGTGCCGACCAGCAATTCCAGGATCGCATGCACGCGCAGATTCGTGTCTTCGTGTTCCGTGTTGTAGATCAAGGTGCGCAGCCCGGGCACGGCTTCCGTGATGTGGGGGCTGGCGTAGGCATTGATCAGTAACAAGACCAGGTCCGTGGCACCCGCGCCGGGCTGGCGCCGCAGCCGGTCGTGGATCACGTTCAGCAGCGCGCGCTGCATGCGCGGCGTGGGATTGCTGATGTAGGCGAAGACGCTCGGCGTGTTGGCGATGGCCGCGCAGATGCGCTGTTCGATCTCGTCGGGCTTCACGTCGGAGGCGATATCGAAGTACGCGGCTTCCCAGCGCGTGCGCGCATAGGGATGATTGGGCGGGAAGGAGTCGGCCGTTTCAAAACCGCAGATGCGGCTCAGGGTTTTCAGCCAGGCGAATAGGGTGGAGTTCATGCCGCGATTCTAGCGGCATTCCGCATGTGCCGGGCCGACTCTCTATAAAGGAGGCTGACGCCCGGGAAGCGGATGAAAAACAGATTAAAGTTTCCTGTAAAACAGCCCTTGTCATTCTGGGAAAGCCTCTCTATAATGCTGGTCTTCGGGGCGGTTAGTTCAGCTGGTTAGAATACTTGGTCGACATCCAAGGGGTCGGGGATTCGAATTCCTCACCGCCCACCAGAATTTGGCAGTAAGTGGTTTTAAAGAGTTTTAAGCTGGCGCAAGCCGCAAGCGGTCATTTGAAATACAATGATCAACAAAAGTTTTACGGGCGGTTAGTTCAGCTGGTTAGAATACTTGGTCGACATCCAAGGGGTCGGGGATTCGAATTCCTCACCGCCCACCAGAATGCAGTTAGAGAGAAAGGTAAAACCGGTTATGACACCGCGAACTACTACCAAGCTTTGGGAGTGACGCTAGTCGAACGGGTTTCCTTTGTCTCAAAAAAGTGAAAAACGCGGCTAGTCCGCGTTTTTTTGCGTCTGCGTTTTCCTTTCAGTTTTTCAGTCCACACCATTCATTGCAGTTTTACCTGGCGCCAGCGCCGATATGGAGATCAATATGCTTACAATCCGACTTCCCGATGGTTCCGCCCGTCAATTTGACGGCCCGGTCACCGTGGCCCAGGTTGCGGCCAATATTGGTACCGGCCTGGCCAAGGCTGCCCTGGCGGGCAAGGTTGACGGCAAGCTGGTCGATACTTCCTATCTGATCGAGCAAGACGCGGAATTGGCGATTGTGACGGACAAGGACGCCGACGGCCTGGAAGTGATTCGCCACTCGACGGCCCACTTGCTGGCGTATGCCGTCAAGGAATTGTTCCCGGACGCGCAAGTGACCATCGGTCCCGTGATCGACAACGGCTTTTACTATGACTTCGCCTACAAGCGTCCGTTCACGCCGGAAGATCTGGTCGCGATCGAAAAGAAAATGGCGGAACTGGCCAAGAAGGATGAGCAAGTCACGCGCAAGGTTGTCGCGCGCGACGAAGCCATCGACTACTTCAACAGTATCGGTGAAGCGTACAAGGCTGAACTGATCGGCTCGATCCCGGCCGACCAGGAAGTGTCGCTGTATTCCGAAGGTAAGTTCACGGACTTGTGCCGCGGCCCCCACGTGCCGTCGACGGGCAAGCTGAAAGTGTTTAAGCTGATGAAGCTGGCCGGCGCCTACTGGCGCGGCGACTCGAAAAACGAGATGCTGCAGCGTATCTATGGCACGGCCTGGGCCAAGAAGGAAGACCAGGAACTGTATCTGCACAACCTGGAAGAGGCGGAAAAGCGAGATCACCGCAAACTGGGCAAGCAGCTCGATTTCTTCCATTTCCAGGAAGAGGCGCCGGGCCTGATCTTCTGGCACCCGAAAGGCTGGTCGATCTGGCAGCAAGTCGAGCAATATATGCGCAATGTGTACCAGGTCAACGGCTACCAGGAAGTCAAGGCGCCGCAAATCCTCGACCGTGGCCTGTGGGAAAAAACCGGTCACTGGGATAATTACCGTGAAAACATGTTCATCACGGAATCGGAAAACCGCGCCTATGCGCTGAAGCCGATGAATTGCCCTGGTCATATCCAGATTTTCAACAATGGCATGCGCAGCTACCGCGACTTGCCATTGCGCTACGGCGAATTCGGCCAATGCCACCGCAACGAACCGTCGGGCGCCTTGCACGGCATGATGCGCGTGCGCGGCTTTACGCAGGATGACGGCCACATCTTCTGCCTGGAAGAGCAGATCGCCGGCGAAGTGACGGCGTTCCACCAGCAGGCGATGGATGTGTACACGGCATTCGGCTTCACGAATATCGACGTGAAACTGGCCTTGCGTCCCGATAACCGCATCGGCACGGAAGAATCGTGGGATTTCGCCGAGGAATCCCTGCGTTCGGCCTTGCGCGCCTGCGGCGTGGAGTGGACGGAATTGCCGGGCGAGGGCGCGTTCTATGGTCCGAAGATCGAATACCACCTGAAGGATAGTCTGGGCCGCGCATGGCAAGTGGGCACCGTGCAGATCGACCCGTCGATGCCGGGCCGCCTGGGTGCCGAATACGTGGCCGTGGACAACACGCGCCAGGTGCCGATCATGTTGCACCGCGCGATCGTGGGTTCGCTGGAACGTTTCATCGGCATCCTGATCGAACACTATGCGGGTGCCATGCCGTTGTGGCTGTCGCCGGTGCAAGTGTCAGTGTTGAATATTTCCGACGCCCAAGCTGATTATGTACAAGAAGTAACAACAAAACTGCGCAAAGCGGGGCTGCGCGTACAGGCTGATTTGCGTAACGAGAAGATTACCTATAAAATACGTGAACATTCCGTACAAAAATTGCCTTACATCTTAGTAATTGGCGACAAAGAGCGGGATGCGAATACAGTGGCCGTGCGGGCGCGGGGCAATGTCGATCTGGGCGTCATGTCCGTCGATGCCCTGATTGAGCGACTCAAACATGAAGTCGACACCAAGGCCTGACGAGGAAACTCGCTGCACGACCGTCTTACAAGATTTTTAAAGGAAACTACAATAGCTACTGACAAGTCACATCGCATCAATGGCGAAATCACTGCCCCTGAAATGCGTTTAAGCGGGGTCGATAACGAGCCACTCGGTATCGTAAGTTTGGCTGAAGCCTTCCGCCTGGCGGAAGAGGCAAACGTCGACCTGGTGGAAATTGCGCCTACCGCGCAGCCACCGGTGTGCCGTTTGATGGACTACGGCAAATTTAAGTATTCGGAGCAAAAGAAAGCTCACGAAGCCAAATTGAAGCAAAAGATCATCCTCGTGAAGGAAGTCAAATTCCGTCCGGGGACTGATGATGGTGACTACAATATCAAGTTGCGTAATCTCATCAAGTTCCTTGAAGATGGCGATAAAACCAAGATCACCTTGCGTTTCCGCGGTCGTGAGATGGCGCACCAGGATATTGGCTTCCGCATGCTGGAACGTCTGAAAGCCGATCTGGAGCCGTACGGCCAGGTCGAGCAGTTCCCGAAGATGGAAGGCCGCCAAATGATCATGGTTCTTTCGCCTAAGAAGAAGAAGTAAGTTACAATAGCGTTTTACTGTGGGTGGACACAGCGCGTGCCAGCATTGGCGCGGCGTCAAACCCCAGGCAGAATTTGCGCGGCCCGCTCAGCAATGTGCGGGCCGCGTGAACTGTAGCGGACTCGCATCCGCTGCACAACATGTGAAAGCAGGCATCTAAGCGCAACGTCGTGTTGCCACCTGCAATCCTGTTATAAATGGAGCTGTCCGTAAGAGGACAGATTGCTATGCCTAAAATGAAGACCAAAAGCTCCGCGAAAAAACGTTTTCGCGTGCGTCCAGGTGGAACTGTCAAGTCGGGTCACGCGTTCAAGCGCCACATCCTGACCAAGAAGACCACCAAGAACAAACGTCAGTTGCGCGGTACCCGTAACATCAACGCATCGGATGTCACATCCGTTATGCGCATGATGCCGACTGCTTAATCTCACACTCAATTTAAGGAGTTACTATGCCTAGAGTAAAACGTGGGGTTACAGCTCGTGCCCGTCATAAAAAGATTCTTGTTCAAGCTAAAGGCTACCGTGGTCGCCGCAGCCGTGTATACCGTGTTGCCAAGCAAGCAGTTATGCGCGCTGGCCAATACGCTTACCGCGATCGCCGCAACAAGAAGCGCGTTTTCCGCCGCCTGTGGATCGCCCGTATCAACGCCGCTTCCCGTGAGCATGGCGTAACGTACAGCGTATTCATGAACGGCTTGAAAAAAGCAAATATCGAACTGGACCGTAAAGTCCTGGCCGATATGGCTGTGATGGACAAGCCAGCATTCGCTGCGATTGTCAACGCAGTGAAAGCAAAAATCGCTGCGTAAGCATCGGTCATTGCACAACGTCATCCACAGGGTGACGTTATAAAGAGCGGGGCAGGGGTGTGAACCTTATGCCCCGTTTCCGTTTTTGATTGTTGGGTTCTAGATTACTAAATCCAGGATTGATTTCCAAAACAGGAAAAGCCGCATGAACTCCCTAGAAGAACTCGTCGTCTCGGCCCAGGCTGACTTTATCGCCGCCGCAGACGCTGCCGCACTTGAAAACGCCAAAGCCCGCTACCTGGGCAAGACTGGCCAGATTACCGAAATGATGAAGGGCCTGGGCAAACTGGACCCGGACGCGCGCAAGGCGCAGGGCGCCCTGATCAACGCCGTCAAAGTGCAGATCGAAGACGCGCTGACGGCGCGCCGTGATGCGCTGGCTGATGCCCAGATGCAAGGCCGTCTGAACGCCGAAGCGATCGACGTGAGCCTGCCGGGCCGTGGCCGCATGCCCGGCGGCATCCATCCCGTGATGCGCACGTGGGAGCGTGTCGAGGAAATCTTCCGCTCGATCGGCTTCGACGTGGCCGACGGCCCCGAAATCGAGAACGACTGGACCAATTTCACGGCGCTCAACAGCCCGGAAAACCACCCAGCTCGTTCCATGCAAGACACGTTCTACATCGATGGCAACGACACCGACGGCAAGCCCTTGCTGCTGCGCACGCACACGAGCCCGATGCAGGTGCGCTATGCGCGCACGCATACGCCGCCGATCAAGGTCATCGCGCCGGGCCGCACCTACCGCGTCGACAGCGACGCCACCCATTCGCCGATGTTCCACCAGGTCGAAGGCCTGTGGATCGCCGAAGACATCAGCTTTGCCGACCTGAAGGGCGTGTACCTGAACTTCGTCAAGGCCTTCTTCGAAACGGACGACCTGCAGGTGCGCTTCCGCCCGTCGTACTTCCCGTTCACGGAACCGTCGGCCGAGATCGACATCGCCTTCGGCTCCGGCCCCCTGAAGGGCCGCTGGCTGGAAGTGTCGGGCGCCGGTCAGGTGCATCCGACCGTGGTGAAGAACTTCGGCCTCGATCCCGAGAAATTCATCGGTTTTGCTTTCGGCTCTGGCCTGGAACGCTTGACGATGCTGCGCTATGGCATCAACGACCTGCGCCTGTTCTATGAAGGCGATTTAAGGTTCCTGAAGCAATTCAACTAAGCGTTGTTCCGTTTGATTCATGGCGCTTGAGCGCCCGTGCGCTCGCGCTGTGAGCTTTGACCATTTGAAGGCTTGATTATGCAATTTTCCGAAAACTGGCTCCGTACCATGGTCGATCCGAAGATGACTTCGGACGAACTGGCCCATCTGCTGACCATGTCCGGTCTCGAAGTCGAGGACGTCGATCCTGTCGCGCCCCCGTTCTCGAACGTGGTGGTGGGCCTGGTCCTGGAGATGGAAAAACATCCGAACGCGGACCGCCTGAATGTGTGCCAGGTCGATGTCGGCACGGGCACCATGCTCAACATCGTCTGCGGCGCGCCGAACGTGCGTCCGGGCTTGAAAGTCGTCTGCGCAATGGCGGGCGCCGTGCTGCCCCCTGGCGCCGATGGCAAGCCGTTTGAAATCAAGGTGGGCCAGCTGCGCGGCGTCGAGTCGCAAGGCATGCTGTGCTCCGCGCGCGAATTGAAATTGTCGGAAGAAAACGCCGGCTTGATGGAATTGCCGGACGACGCGCCGATCGGCCAGAATTTCCGCGATTACTTTGCTTTGAACGACTTGAAATTCACCATCAAGTTGACGCCGAACAAGGCGGACTGCCTGTCCGTGCTGGGCGTGGCGCGCGAAGTGTCGGCATTGACGGGCGTGCCCCTGCATGCGCCGCAGTTCCGCACCGTGCCGGTTTCCAGCGATGAAATCCTGCCCGTGAAAGTCAGCGCGCCGGACCTGTGCGGCCGTTTCACGGGCCGCGTCATCCGCGGCTTGAACGCCAAGGCAGCCACGCCGGACTGGATGAAGCAGCGCCTCGAGCGCAGCGGCCAGCGTCCGCTGTCGGCCCTGGTCGACATTTCCAACTATGTCATGCTGGAACTGGGCCGTCCCAGCCACGTGTTTGACCTGGCAAAGATCCACGGCAGCCTCGACGTGCGTTGGGGCAAGGCGGGCGAATCCGTCAAGCTGTTGAATGGCAACACCGTTGCCGTCGACGAGTGGATCGGCGTCATTGCCGATGAGCAGGAAATCGAATCGTTGGCCGGCATCATGGGCGGCGACGCCAGCTCGGTGTCGGACGATACGGACAGCATCTACCTGGAAGCGGCATTCTGGTGGCCGAACGCCATCCAGGGCCGCGCCCGCCGTTTGAATTTCTCGACCGATGCGGCGCACCGCTTCGAGCGCGGCGTCGATTTCGCCACCACCGTCGAGCATATCGAGCGCATCACGGCCCTGATCGTGGAAATCTGCGGCACGCCGGCCACCACCGTCGGTCCCGTCGACGACCATGTAGTGAACCTGCCGCAACGCCAGCCCGTGACCATGCGCACGGCGCGCGCGCAAAAAGTCATCGGTGTGCCGCTCAACGATGCGCTGATCGCCGATATCTTCACGCGCCTGGCCCTGCCGTTCACCCTGGCCGACGGCGTGTTTTCCGTGACCTCGCCCAGCTACCGTTTCGACATCGAGATCGAGGAAGACTTGATCGAGGAAGTGGCGCGCGTATACGGCTTTGAAAACATCCCGACCTTGCCGCCCGTGGCCGCGAACGTGATGCAGATTGCACCAGAAAATACCCGCTCCTTGTTTGCGGTACGTCATGAGCTGGCCGACCTGGGCTTCCAGGAAGTGGTTAACATGAGCTTTGTCGATACGGCATGGGAGCGCGACTTCTCGGGCAACACGAATCCGATCAAATTGCAGAACCCGATCGCCAGCCAGATGAGCGTGATGCGTTCCTCGCTGATCGGCGGCCTGATCGCCAACGTGCGCTACAACCTGAACCGCAAGACGAACCGCGTGCGCATCTTCGAAGTGGGCGCCATTTACCAGCGCGACGACAGCGTGCAAAACGGCCCCTTGTCGGTGGCCGGCTATGCCCAGCCCAAGCGCGTTGCCGCCATGGCCTACGGCGCGGTGGCGGACGAGCAGTGGGGCCAGCCGTCCCGCACGGTCGACTTCTTCGACGTGAAGGCGGACCTGGAAGCGCTGTTCGCGCCGCTGGTCTTGCGTTTCACCAAGGCGGAACACCCGGCTCTGCATCCGGGCCGTTCGGCCAACGTGGAACTCGATGGCAAGGTCATCGGTTTCATCGGTGAATTGCACCCGCGCTGGATGCAAAAGTACGACTTGCCGCTGGCGCCCGTGCTGTTCGAAGTCGATGCCGCTGCCCTGACGCAAAGAGTCGTGCCCGTGTACCAGGAAATCTCGAAATTCCCTGGCGCCAGCCGCGACCTGGCCGTGGTCGTCAAGCAATCGGTGGCCGTCCAGGATCTGCTCGACAGCTTCCATGCCGCCGCCAAGGCAAGCCCTGCGGCGCGTATCGTGCAAGCCATTGTTTTATTTGATGAATATCGTGGAAAAGGTCTGGAAGCGGATGAAAAAAGCCTTGCTTTCCGGATTAGCTTGCAAGATACTCAAAACACCCTGCAAGACGATGTCGTCGATGGCCTGATGGCTGTCCTGATCGATGCCGCCAAGCAGGGCCACGACGCGAAACTGCGTTCGTAATTACCGGACTGGCCGTCGCTTTTTGCGTGACGGCCTTTCCGTCGTCAATCGTAGACGAGCTTGCCATGTGGCGGGCTCGGGCGCACAGAAAAGGCAGGGCAGGAAAATTAATAACAGCGACGTTGATTCCGCCGTACTGCAATCCGCACTGGCCGCCGATTTGCATCGGGCCATGCTGGTTGCCAAAGTGCGCCAGGAAGCGGAAAAAGATTTACCCACCTTGACCAAGGCGGAACTGGCCGAACTGTTGTTCGAGCAAGTGGGCCTGAACAAGCGCGAAGCGAAGGATATGGTCGAGACCTTTTTCGACGAGATCCGCAATGCGCTCGAGCGTGGCGAAGCCGTCAAGCTGTCCGGTTTCGGCAATTTCCAGTTGCGCGACAAACCGCAGCGGCCGGGCCGCAATCCGAAGACGGGTGAAGAGATTCCTATCACGGCGCGCCGTGTCGTGACCTTTCATGCGAGCCAGAAGCTGAAAAGCATGGTCGAAGAGACCAGTCCGCTGGCACGTGCTGCCTGAGTGAGTGGCGATGAACGAGCGCATCAGTAAAACCGAGTTGATCGCCCCCTTGCCGCCCATTCCGGCGAAACGCTATTTCACGATCGGCGAGGTGAGCGAGTTGTGCGGCGTCAAACCGCATGTACTGCGCTACTGGGAGCAGGAGTTTTCCCAGCTCAAGCCGGTCAAACGACGCGGCAACCGCCGTTATTATCAGCACCATGAGGTGCTGCTGATACGCCGCATCCGCGAATTGCTGTACGAGCAGGGCTTTACCATCAGCGGCGCGCGCAACAAGCTCGACAGCCGTGGCGCATCGCATGCCATCGCCGACGAGCTGCCAGTGCTGCCGGCCATGCCTGCCGTGCCGCTGGAAGCGCCGCTGGACCGCGTGTGGATACGCAATGAATTAATTGCGATTTTAAACTTGCTAAAATAAGATTTGTACCAATATAGGTCGGGTTGTCCGGTAGCGGTTGACTAAGTTGACTATACTGCATGGGCGCTCCGCCTTGGTGCTGACGCTACCGTACGGCGCGCCATATTTTGAATATAATGTTAATGTTGCGTTTTTGTTAGTGACGCTAAGCCGGAGCAGCGTTCAGGTTCCGGTAGTCTTTCCCAGGCCAGGAAAATTTAAGGGGAAACAATGATACGCGTTGCCATTTGTGATGATCACCAAATAGTACGAGCTGGGTTCAAACAGATTTTTTCGTCGTCAAGCGACTTCAGTGTGGTGGCGGAAGCCGGTACCGGGCGCGAAGCGCTCGATATCGCCCGCCGCGAAATTTGCGATGTATTGCTGCTCGATATCGCCATGCCCGATCAGAGCGGCATCGATACCTTGCGCACGATCCGCCAGGGCCAGCCGGAATTGCCCGTGCTGATCCTCAGCGGCTATCCCGCGCAGCAATATGCGCTGAATCTGTTCAAGATGGGCGCGAATGGCTATCTGAACAAGGAATGCGAAGCCGACGAGCTGATGACGGCCGTGCGCACCGTATTCCAGGGGCGCCGCTATGTCAGCTCCACCGTGGGCGAGTTGCTGGCGCAGTCGTTCGACCGCGACACGAATGCCGCGCTGCATACGGAATTGTCGGACCGCGAGTTCCAGGTCTTCCTGCGCCTGGCGCGCGGCGCCACCGTGTCCGATATCGGCGTGGCCTTGTCGCTGAGCATCAAGACGGTCAGTACCTACCGTACGCGCATCATGGAAAAAATGGGCTTGCAATCGAACAGCGACTTGACCTATTACGCAATGAAAAACAATTTGCTTGACTAGCGCTGCGGTGCGATCATGGAAACATGATCGCTCAGCCAGCTAACCGGGCACGACTTGATGTTGTGCAGTGCAGCAGTTTGTGGCGAGGACTATAATTGGCCGGCGCCGGCGCTCTCTCCCGCGCCGAACCTTGCTAAGGATGCACACCAGGATGTATTTCACCGCTCAACCGGCCCCGAATCACCGCCTGCCCCTGTACAAGACGATCCTGTGCGTGACGTGCGCCTTGTTGCTTGTATTGAATGGTTTCAGTCTTTACCATAACCTGGAGTCGCTGAAGGGCACGAATGCCTTGCTCAGCCAGAGCGCCCGCGTTGCCGACCGCCTGCAGTATCTGAACGTGCTCGTGCTCGATGCGGAAAGCAGCTTGCGCGGCTATTTCATTTCCGGCTCCGAAACCTATCTGGGGCCGTCGAAGACCGCTGCCACCGAGATCGACAACGAATTCAACGAGCTGCAAACCTTGCTCGCGGGCAGTCCCACCCAGTTGAAAAACCTGGGCCAGCTGAAAAGCCTGATCCGCCGAAAAATGTCGATGTTGCAACAGTCTATCGACGTCTACAAGCAGGGCGGGTTGGCCGAGATCGTCAACATTTCCCGCGTGACCGATGACCGCGCCACCATGGACGAGATTCGTCTGCAGGTGGTGATCATGACGCGCGAGCAGAATGAAGCGCTGTCGACCGGCAGCGCCGCCTTTTATCATGAGTACCAGAAAGCCGTGCTGCTCGGCATCGGCATCAATGCCCTGGCCATCCTCGTGCTGATCATGTTTTACCAGCTGGTGCGGCGCAGCTTCCAGAACCGGGCAGCCGTCGAGTATGCATTGCAAAATGCCAACGATACCCTGGAATCGACGGTCAGCAAGCGTACCGAGCAGTTATCCGTGCTGTCGCGTCATTTGATCAGTGTCAACGAAGTGGAAAAAGCGCGCCTGGCGCGCGAGCTGCACGATGAACTGGGTGCCAACTTGACCTCGATCAGCATGGACCTGGGCGCCGTCACGCAGCAACTGGCGCATACGCAGCCGGAACTGGCCGCGCAGCTGCGCCATGCCAAGGCGACCTTGCTGGAAACGGTGGAACTGAAGCGCCGCATCGTGGAAGACCTGCGCCCCAGCCTGCTGGACAACCTGGGCCTGTGCGCCGCCATCGAAAGCTATTGCGAGGATTTTGCGCGCATGAGCTCGGTGCGCTGCGAAACGGATGTGGCCATCAATATCGATAACCGCGAAGCGACCTTGACGATCGCTCTGTTCCGCATCGTGCAGGAATCGCTGACGAATATCCTCAAATATGCACGGGCCGGCATGGTCAGCGTGACCTTGAAACGCAACGAGCACGGCCTCGTGCTGCGCGTGATCGACGACGGCATCGGCATCACGGAAGATGCGCTGCAAAAACCGATGTCGCACGGCTTGCTGGGCATGCGCGAGCGGGCCCTGCTGCTGGGTGGCACGCTTACCGTGCGCCAGGGGCCGGAAGGCAAGGGGACGTGTGTGGAGGCCGTGATTCCCATGCCGCTGACGCCGGAGCTGGAAGATATCGATGCGGATGCCGAAGCATAATTTTCCTTGAGATAAAAAAATGGCCGGGCATGCAGCCCGGCCATTTTGCTAACTATCTTGCCCGATCAGCAGCGTGAAACGTCGCGCAGCAAGCGGTCGTATTCCGTCTTGGCGACCTTGTAGCACTCGCCCGCATAGCATTCCAGGCCGGCGCGGTCCAGCACCGTGATATTGCCGCGGCGATAGTGGATCAAGCCTTCTTCCTGCAGCTTGCCGGCGGCGGCCGTGATGCTTTCGCGGCGCACGCCCAGCATGATCGAGATCAGCTCTTGCGTCACTTTCAATTCATTCGATGGCGAACGGTCCAGGCGGTCCAGCAGCCAGCGGCACAGCTTTTGCTCGATCGAGCTGTGGCGGCCACCGACGGCGTTCTGCGCCATCTGCGCAAACAGGGCGTTGGTGTAGCGCATCAGCAGCTGGGGCAGGGCGCCACCTTGATTGAAGGCGTCGCGCAGGCTTTGCGTTTTCAGGCGGTAGCCGTAGCCGGCGCTTTGCACGACGGCCGTGCACATGGCGCGCTCGCCTGCCAGCAGCGAGGCACCGGCCACGCCTTCATGGCCGACCACGGCGATTTCCGTCGTGGCGCCGTCTTCCATGACATACAGCAGCGAAATGATGGCGGTGGTGGGGAAGTAGCTGTATTCCAGGTTGTTACCATAGGCATACAATTCCTTGCCGAACGGCAGTTCAACCAGTTCCAGGTCTTCGAACAGCGATTCGAGCGCGGCGCGCGGCAGGGCGGCCAGCAATTCATTCTGTTGGGCACTGCTGAGGCTAACCCGCGACGCAAGCTTGATTTCCCGTCCGGCCGCCGGCATGGCGCGCGGCAGCAACTGGTTCTTCTGGACCGGGGTGCTAAGTTGAGTTTGGTTCATAGTATTCCTCACAGGCTTTTTACATCGGAGTGCGACTGCCGCGTTGCTGGTCAAAGAAGCTGCCGTGCTCATGTGATAACGGCGTTTTGTTCGACCGCGCGGTGCAGATCGCGATGTAGCTACTTTAAGAGCTTATGTAAGTGGCGAACATAAGATTAGCAGTCGCCACTTTGTAGTCTCTTTTGAGGCGAAATTGTAGTCCTTGTCCTACGTGCACACTTTTGACTAGCTAGCCTTGCGCCGTTCTGCGCGATTTTGTGATATGACGCGCGGTTTGTTGGCGCTCCACAGGCCGGCCGGACGCACGCTGGGCAAGCCGTCGCGCACGGTCGCGGCGGGCGCCTGGCGCGCGTTTGGCGCCTCGTGTTCGCCCAGGCGGAAGCGGCTGACGGCCTGCGTCAGCGCTTCGCCTTCCTGGTGCAGGCGCTGCGAACCGGCGCGCGCCTCGTCGACCAGACCCGCGTTCTGGCGCGTCATGTCGTCGATCTGCGCCAACGCCTGGTTGATGCGGGTAATCTCGCCATTCTGCTCGGCGCCGGCGCTGCTGATGCGCCCGATCACCACGGCCACCTGCTGCACGGCATCGACGACCTGGCGCATGGTGCTGCCGGCTGCATTGACCAGGTCGCCGCCCGCATCCACGGTGGCGACGGAATCGCCGATCAGGCGCTTGATTTCCAGCGCCGCCTCGTTCGAGCGCTGCGCCAGGCTGCGCACCTCGGAGGCCACCACGGCAAAGCCGCGCCCTTGTTCGCCCGCGCGTGCCGCTTCCACGGCCGCGTTCAGGGCCAGGATATTCGTCTGGAACGCGATGCCGTTGATGACGCTGATGATGTCGACGATCTTGTGCGAACTGGCCTTGATCGAGGCCATGGTCTCGACCACGGCGCCGACGGTCTGTCCGCCGCGCAGGGCCACGTCGGCCGCCGTCGCCACCAGCGTGCGTCCCTGTCCTACGTGGGCTTCGTTGCGGCCCACGGTGGCCGTCAGTTCGCGCATCGAGTCCACGGTGGCGCCCAGCGCGTCCGCTTGCGTGGCCGTATGGCCAGACAGGGCGGCGTTGCCCTGGGCGATATCGGCGCCGGCCGCCGCGATGACGGCCGCGCCGCCGCGGATTTCCTGCACCAGGGCGGCCAGGCCGTGCGTCATGGCGCCGAAGTCGCGCACCAGGTCGCCGATCTCGTCGTGCGCCTGCGAGTTGATGCGCTGCGACAGGTCGCCCGCCGCCGCCGCGCCGACGGCCACGCGCAATTGCGTCACGTCGCGGGCGAACGCGGTATAAAAGCCTGCGCACAGGTAGGCGGCGGCCAGCAGCACCAGCAGCATGGCTGCCAAGATCAGGGCGCGGCGCGCCTCGTCGCGGGCGATGCGCTGCGCCAGCAGGCTGTCCAGCGCGGTGGCGGAGGCGCCGGAGAGCGCGTGCAGGGCGTCGATCGCCTGCATGCCGGCCGCGTGGAATTGCGCGCCCGACGTCTGGTCGTAGGAATTCGTCACTTCATTTTTCGTGCGTTCGAGGAAGGCCAGCGCGGCCGGCACGGCTTTCAGGGCCGGCTGCAGGCTGGCGCGCAGTTCCGGCCTGGCGGCAAGGATCTCGTCGAAACGGGAGGGCAGGCGTTCCAGTTCGTGGCGCGCGATCAGGGCGTTGGCGTTGACGAGCTGATCTTCGTTCGCCTCGAACAGGCCCGTGTCGATGTAGGCGGCGCCGCGCCCGCCGATGTCCGACAGGCTTTCGGCCAGGTCGGGCAGGGTGGCGGTGAAGACGGCGCTCAGATGGTTGGCGCCCGCGTCCGGGTCCAGGCTCAGGTGCGAACGGTCGGCCACCAGCTGGCCCAGTTTGGCCGCCTGGCGCAGCAGCGCCGTGTGCGCCGCGTAGCTGTCGCGCGCCGCCAGGCCGGCCTGGCGGCCCAGCAGGGCTTGCCACTGTTTCGTCAGTTCGGCCGCCTGGGGCAGGCCCGCGCCGGCCGGCAAACGCGCCAGGGCCGACAGAGACGCCGTGATGCGCGCGTTAAGGGCCGTGTTATCCATGCCCGCCTTGCCGCTCAGGCGCAAGTGCTCGAGGCCGCGCCGCTGCTGCAGCAGGCGCGTGCCTTCCTGCAACTGGCGCACATAGGTCACGCCCCGCTGCGCATCCTGCGCCTGGGCCAGCGACTTGCCCAGCTCCGAGATCAGCAGGGTGGTCGCCAGCGCCAGCGGCAGCAGGAAGACCAGGCAGACAAGCATGAATTTGGGCAGCAGACGCAAGCGCTGCATGAGTCGGATGGCGGGGGTGAGAAGGATTTTCATCGGGTTTCCAGGGTAGGGTGACAACATTTCTGCAGTGCAATGTTGCCTGCGGATTGTGACCCCTTGATGAAGCGGGCGATTTTGCTTTTCTCTACAGTGAAGCAGTTCACACGGAAGGCCGATCCTTCTGTAAAATCGAGGGTTTTTTGCGAGGGCCATATTATGGTCACCAATATGGCCAACGAGAACGACATCACTACCCCCGATTCCAGCGACAATGCGGATAACGCCGCAGCGCCGGCGAGCAGCAAGGCGCCGGCCGTGATCGCGCGCGAAGTGCAGCGCCGCCGCACCTTCGGCATCATTTCCCACCCGGATGCGGGTAAAACCACCTTGACGGAAAAACTGCTGCTGTTCTCGGGCGCGATCCAGATGGCCGGTACCGTCAAGGCCCGCAAGTCGGGCCGCCACGCGACGTCGGACTGGATGGAGATCGAGAAGCAGCGCGGCATTTCCGTCGCCTCCTCGGTGATGCAGTTCGAATTCCGCGACCACGTCGTCAACCTGCTCGACACCCCGGGCCACCAGGACTTCTCGGAAGATACCTACCGCGTGCTGACGGCAGTTGACTCGGCGCTGATGGTGATCGATGCGGCCAAGGGCGTGGAAGCGCAGACGATCAAGCTGCTGGCCGTCTGCCGCATGCGCAATACGCCCATCGTCACTTTCATGAACAAGATGGACCGCGAGACGCGCGATCCGCTGGACCTGCTCGACGAACTCGAATCGGTGCTGAAGATCCAGTGCGCGCCCGTCACCTGGCCTATCGGCATGGGCAAGAACTTCCGCGGCGTGTACCACCTGCTGAACGACGAGATCATGCTGTTCAAGGCCGGTGAAGAGAAGGCCGACGGCGCCTTCGAAATCATCAAGGGCATCGACAACCCGCGCCTGCAGGAGATGTTCCCGCTGGAGATGGACCAGTTGCGCATGGAAGTCGAATTGGTGCACGGCGCGTCGAACCCGTTCAACCTGGAGGAATTCCTCTCCGGCGTGCAGACGCCCGTGTTCTTCGGTTCGGCCATCAACAACTTCGGCGTGCGCGAGATTCTTTCCGCGCTGGTCGACTGGGCACCGGCGCCGCGCCCGCGCGACGCGACCGTGCGTTCCGTCGATCCGACCGAGCAGCCATTCACCGGTTTCGTCTTCAAGATCCAGGCGAACATGGACCCGGCGCACCGCGACCGCATCGCCTTCCTGCGCGTGTGTTCGGGACGTTTCGAGCGCGGCATGAAGGTCAAGCACTTGCGCCTGGGGCGCGAGATCAAGGTGTCGAACGTGGTGACCTTCATGGCCTCCTCGCGCGAACAGGTGGAAGAGGCGTACGCGGGCGACATCATCGGCTTGCCGAACCACGGCAACATGCAGATCGGCGACAGTTTTTCCGAAGGCGAGATGCTGACCTTTACCGGCATCCCGTACTTCGCGCCGGACTTCTTCCGTTCCGTGCGCATCCGTAATCCGCTGAAGATCAAGCAGTTGCACAAGGGCTTGCAGCAGCTGGGCGAAGAGGGCGCGGTGCAGGTCTTCAAGCCGGTGCAGGGCGGCGAACTGGTACTGGGCGCCGTCGGCGTGCTGCAGTTCGAAGTGGTGGCCAGCCGCCTGCTCAACGAATATGGCGTCGATGCCGTCTTCGAAGGCACCAGCATCAGCAGCGCGCGCTGGGTCAGCTGCGACGACAAGCGCGTTCTGCAGGATTTCGAAAACGCGCTGGGCCACAACGTGGCCTACGATGCGGCCGGCAACATGGCCTACCTGGCCACGTCGGGCGTCAACCTGCGTCTGACGGAAGAGCGCTGGCCGAAATTGACATTCCACGCGACGCGCGAGCATTCAGCGAAATTGGCCTGATGTAGCATAGTGGTGTCGGGTTACGCGCTTCGCGCTAACCCGACCTACACCGACCTGCCTGTGCATGGCGTAGGTCGGATTAGCACGGCAACGCCGCGCGTAATCCGACACCATCGTTAGCAGCAACTCAAGCCGGCAAAATCGTCCGCGTGCTCCAGTCGCGCCGCTCCAGCAGCAATGCCGTCAGCTGCGCCGCCGTCATCGGTCGCGCAAAGAAGTAGCCCTGCACGTTGTCGCAGCCCGCTGTTCTTAAAAATTCCACCTGCTGCAAGGTCTCCACCCCTTCGGCCACCACTTTCAGGTGCAGGCTGTGCGCCATGGCGATGATGGCCGTGACGATGGCTTCGCCCTCGCCGGGCAGGTCGTGCACGAAGCTGCGGTCGATCTTCAGCTGGTCGATCGGCAGGCGCTTCAGGTAGGACATCGACGAATAGCCGGTGCCGAAATCGTCGATCGACAGGTGGATGCCCGTCTCCTGCAGGCGCCGCATCAGTTCCACGTTGGCGTGGACGTTGTCCATCAAGACCCCTTCCGTGATTTCCAGCTCCAGCAAGCCATGCGGCAGCTGCGTTTCGTGCAGGATGGCGCGGATGTCGTCCATCAGGCCCGGGTCGCGCGCCTGACAGGCCGACAGGTTGACGGCCACGTGCTCGAGCGAGTCGAGCAGCCCCGCCTTGCACCAGACGGCGGCCTGGCGGCAGGCGCTTTGCAGCACCCAGCGTCCCAGATCGACGATGATGCCGCTTTCCTCTGCCACGGGGATGAATTCGGCAGGGCTCAGCTGGCCCATCTCGCGGCAGTTCCAGCGTACCAGCGCTTCCACGCCGACGATGCGCCCGCTGCGCAAGTCGATCTGCGGCTGGTAGTGCAGATACAGTTCCTCATTTTGCAGCGCGCGGCGCAGGTTCGCTTCCATGCGCAGGCGGCGCTGGGCGCGCAATTCCATTTCGGCCTTGAACACGGCGTAGCGGTTCTTGCCCTGGTGCTTGGCGTGGTACATGGCCGTATCGGCATTGCGCGTCAGGGTGGCCACGTCCTGCGCGTCGAACGGGTACAGGCTCACGCCGATGCTGGCGCTGACATACAACTGGTGGCCTTCGAGGTCGAACGGTTCGGCCAGCACGGCGAGGATCTTGCTCGCCACGCTGGCCATTTCCGAGGCGTCGTCGGCCGGTTCGACGATGACGACGAATTCGTCGCCGCCGATGCGGCAGATGATGTCGGTGCCGCGCAGGATGGCCACGAGGCGCTCGGCGACGAGCTTGAGCAACTGGTCGCCGCAGTGGTGGCCCAGCGTATCGTTGACGATCTTGAAGTTGTCCAGATCCAGCAGCAGCAGGCCCACGCTGCTGTCCTGGCGGTCGGCGCGCGCCAGCGCGTAGGCCAGCGCGTCGTTGAATTCATGGCGGTTCGGCAGCTGCGTAACGGAGTCGACGTGGGCCAGGTAGTGCAAGTGGCTTTCCGCATGCTGGGCGGCGGTGCGCGTGCGGCGCACCATCAGGAACGTCAGGCCGAATGCGCACAGGCAGACTAGCAGGGTGAAGGCGGCAAATTGTGCCAGGCTGGCGTACAGCGGCGCCAGGCTGGCGCGCAGGTACAGGGCGCCGCCGCCGGGCAAGGTCTTGAGGATGGCGGCGCTGCCGTCCAGGTAATCGAGGTGCACGCCGTTGCGCGGCGCCGCGGGCACGGTATCGACGCTGCTGCGCGCATAGCGGGCAAACGGCGCGCCATAGGGACTGTAGAGCAGGGCTTGCCGGATATGCGGGGCGGCGGCGAGGGGAGCGAGCAGTTGTTGCGCCGCCAGGCGATTGTCCTGGCGCATGGCCTCGGTGGTGGCGGGCGCCAGCATGTCGGCCTGGATCTGCAG
Source organism: Janthinobacterium sp. FW305-128 (assembly GCF_020858135.1). Classification (NCBI taxonomy): domain Bacteria; kingdom Pseudomonadati; phylum Pseudomonadota; class Betaproteobacteria; order Burkholderiales; family Oxalobacteraceae; genus Janthinobacterium; species Janthinobacterium sp. FW305-128. The sequence continues at coordinate 177,528 of NZ_JACYMK010000005.1, forward strand.
GCTGCGCTGGAGGGATGCCTGGAGGGAAAACAACTGGAAGAGGATCAGCAGCAGGCTGGCCATGGCCAGCATGGCCGCCGCGGCCAGCAAGTTCAGCCGGGCTATCCGGTCGCCGCGTAATTGCACGGACGGCAGTATCAATGGCGTCATCATGACGCTTCCTCCTGCCGGCCCCGCTTGCCGCCGCCCCGTGTGATCGCGCCTCGCCCTGCCATACTTTACGTTCCAGTCTGAAGAAAACCGAAGTGAGCCGGAACTCTCAACGTGTTGCTAAGTGTTGCTAAGGCCGACATATTGTCATTTTGCAGCGTGAAAGTACAGGGCGTGCGGCAATTTAGTATCCATGCCGGGCACCGCTGGCGGCAGACAAGGCGACAAGACAGGCGGAAAAGGCGGGCGTGTCTTTCTAATAATAATACATACTGAAGTTTAATCCTTTTTTTGCCTGCCGGTTTTTTTCTCTAAAAACATGCTGAAGGTAAACAAAATACCGCCAAGAATAACTTCAATGTGCCCGGCCATTCCGGCACGGATTAACTTTTTGACTGTATCGGCCATTGCAAGTCATTGATTTTAATAAATTTTAATGAAGAATGCGCGAACGCTATGGCCTTGCTTCGCGAGTTCGTCCATAATCCGCTGATGATGGACGTTCTGATGCTGTTTGTTTTGTCTGCCGCGGCCAAGCAAGTCGCCGCCAGCAAAACCGGACGCCGCCCTAATGATCAATAGTGAGGATATCTTGGAAAAAAAACCAAAAATTATTTTGTCGTCACAAGACCTGGAACGACTGGAAGCGTTGTTGTATGCCTTGGGTAATAACTTATCGCCGGACAAGGCCGCCTTGCTCGATGAGCTGGGCCGCGCCGAGGTGCTCGAACCGCAAGAGATTCCCCCGACCGTCGTGACGATGAATTCCACCGTGCGCTTCACGGTGGAAAACAAGGAGGAATTCTGCCTCACGCTCGTCTATCCGAAGGATGTGGAAGGCCAGGCCGACCGCATTTCCGTGCTGGCGCCCGTCGGCAGCGCGCTGCTGGGCCTGTCCGTGGGCGACAGCATCGCCTGGCCCATGCCGGGCGGCGTGGTGAAGGTCAAGATCGAGGAAATCGTCTATCAGCCTGAACGGGCCGGCGAGTACCACCGATAAGCAATGACGGCGGACGGCGCCTGCCGTTCGCCTGCCAGGCCGTGCCGGGACGGAAATTAACTGTTTCGCTGCACGCGCACCACCAGCCATCCCGCCACGACCGTAAATGTGACGATGATGGCGACGATGATCCAGAAACCCTGCGGATGCTGGGCCAGCGGAATACCCCCCACATTCATGCCCAGCATGCCGGCGATGATATTGATCGGCAAGGCCAGCACGGTGACGATGGTCAGCACGAACAGGCTGCGGCTGTTTTCCTCGTTGACGCTGGCGGCGATCTCTTCCTGCAGCAGCTTGATGCGTTCCTGTAGCGAGGACATATCGCTGAGCACCACCGAAAATTCCTCCGTCGATTGGCGCAATTCCAGGCTGTCCAGTTCCGACACCCATGCGGGCGGACGCTGCAGCAGGCGGAACAGGGCGGCCGGTTCCGGCGCCAGCAGGCGCTGCAGCCGCACCAGCACGCGCCGCATGGCGCCCAGGTCTTCGCGTTTCGGCACCAGGCGCCCGGCCAGCAAGTGATCCTCGATATCGTCGACCCGCGCCACGGCATCGCGCACGATGTTGACCAGCACGTCGGCCTGGTCGCGCAGCAGGTGGATCAGCAGTTCCACCGACGAGCGGATCGGTTCGTGGTTCTTGATGACGGCCTGGCGCAGCCGTTCGATCGACTGCAGCGGCGCGCGGCGCGCCGTGATGACGAGGTTTTGCGCCACGCTGGCCCACATGGTGGAAATGTCGGATGCTTCGAACGAGAAGTTGTGCACCACATCATTGACCACGGCGATCAGGGTATTTTCCGCCTGCTCGATGCGCGTGGAACGCGAACCCTGGTGCAGGGTTTCATAGAATTCGTCGGCCAGCTGCGTGTGCGTCATCAGCCATTTTTCGCTGGCCGCATGCGACAAATTAAAATGCAGCCAGACGAATTCCTGCGCCGGCCGCGCCGCGCCATCGGCCAGCCAGGCCAGCGCGGCCGTCGAGTCGAGCGCCAGCGGCTGCGCTTCGCGGCCAAACAGGAAGCCCCAGACCAGGCCCGAGGTGTCCGAGCCGTAGGTGAAACCGGCAGTTTCCATCGCCATCGTGAATCTTTCTCGCGCAGTGTGATTGATCGTCGCGCGATGTTAATACACGGATGTGTCCGGAAAATGACAAGGCCACCGCAATGGGTGGCCTTGTCCGGACTACGGCTGCATATTAATTGCGATGGGGATTATCGGGACGGCGGTCGTCGCGGTTCGGAACGCCGTCGCCGTCGCGGTCGTGGCGGTTGCCGTTGTCGCGGTCATAGCGGTTGGGGATGCCGTCGTGGTCGCGGTCGCCGTTCGGGCCGCGTGGCGACCAGCGGCCTTGCTCCATCTGCCAGCGGCCGTCGCGCTGGTTCCAGGCGGGCGGCGCATACACGTAGCCGGGGCGTTCGGCGATCCATACGCCTGGTGTCCAGGCGTAGCGCTGGCTGCGCCATTCCCAGTGGCCGGGCACCCAGGCGTAGCCGTGGCGGGCGCGCGGGATGGCTTCGCGGCGCGGCGGCGGCGGGGCGATGCGGATGTCGTCATAGCGCACGGGCTGCACCTGTGCGGCGACCCAGCCGCCACGGTCCAGGCGCCAGCGGTTGTTCTCTTGTATCCAGGCAGCGCGGCGGTACTGGTTGCCGCCGCGTTCGCGCAGCCATTCTCCGTCGTTCCACACATGGCGCTGGCCATCCCAGTTCCAGTAGCCTGGCGCCCAGACATAGCCGGCGCGCGGTGCCGGCACGCTTTCAAACCGTGGCGGAGGCGGGGCGTTGCCGACGACATTGCTGACGCCGAGCTGAGTCTGTGCCATGGCCTGCGCGGGCAGGAAGGCTGCGGCGCTGATGGCAAGCATGGCTGCTGCGTAGAGTGTGATGGGTTTCATGATGTGCTCCATTTCGGTGATTGCGTGAAATGGACTATAGGCGCTTGCCGGCGGTTTTTCGCCTTTGATTCAACTTATTACAATTGACACAATGCTGTGTGTCCGTGTATCCGTGGCCGATACAAATGGCGGCCTGGCGCGGTCGTGTTCAAACTGGCGCCAGGCGGCGTGGGGGCAGCATCGGTGACTCACAGGGCGCTGGCGGTGGTGTTGCCCAGCAAGGCCTGGCGTTCCTCGATCAGCGAAATTTTCTTTTCCTGTTCCGTCAGGCGCTTGGCGCTGACGACGACGACGGGGATGGCGCGGGCCTGCGCCGTATTGCCGGTTTCTGCCGCCTGTGGCCTGGTGAAGCTGGCATAGCTGGCACCGCAGGCGATGGCGACGGCGACGGTGAAGATGGCTTCCATGTTTTTCAAGGCTTTCATGATCGTTCCTTTCGTGTGGCGGGTGGGTATGCATGCACTGTAGCCAAGCGCGCGCCCGCCCGCCATGCGCATGCGACCAGCCGTGGTTTTGGCGGGATGGCCTGCAAAAAAACGGCGCTGAAATGCCTGCGCGGGCGACCGCTTGAATTGAGGCCTAATTAGCCCTGTATCCGTGCATATGAATGTACTTGCCGCGTGGCATTATTTGATACTGCGCGGTGTAGCGTGCGCCGCCGGCGCTCCTGCTAGAATCGCTACGGTAGCCAGCGCGCACGCAATCATTCTCATCAGGAGTCACACATGTTCCAATTGTTTGGTTTTGGCGGCGCCCGCTGCCCGCGCTGCGAGCACAAGAACGGCGCTGCCGCCGGCTATTGCGCGCAATGCGGCTTGTCGCTGGGCGCTCCCGACAGCGACGCGGTGCTGCATGCCAATCAATGGCATCTTGCTGATGGGCAACTGGCCCTGTTCTTTGGCGTGCGCGAATTGTCCTCGCTGTTTGGCAGCGCCGCACGCCGCCTGCAGGTGCCCACCGAGTCGCGCGCCTGGATCGTGCAATCGGACGCTTTCACCTTGATACCGGCCGGCGATTACGACAGCGCCGCCTTCTTTGCGCGCCTGCCCGCGCTGCTGCCGGCACGCCCGGTCGAAGTGCTGATCGCGCGCGCCGACGCCGTGGGCCTGGAATTCGACCTGCCCGCCCTGGCCAGCACGGAACTGCTGAACATCGCCGCCTCGCTGCGCGTGGACATCGCGCTGGGCCAGCCCGATGCGTTCGCGCGCCAGTTCATGCGCGCGCCGGGCGCCGTCACGCGCGCCCACCTGCACGCCTTGCTGCTGCCGTCCGTGCGCCAGATTGCGCTGGAATTCATCGGCAGCCGCGCGCTGCGCGAGATGGACGCGAATGCCGACCTGCGGCCCGAATTGAACGAACGCCTGCAATCGGCCCTGACGCAGCGCCTGGCGCCGTCCGGCCTGGCCGTGGCGCGCGTGGAAACGCTGAGTTTGCGCCACGACAAACGCGACGGCAACGGCGATGCCGCTATCGGCACCCTGTGGCTGGGCGGCTTGCCGGCGCAGGAACTGGAACAGCACAGCCTGGAGCGCATGAAGCAGCTCGACCAGCTGTATGACGAGGAAGAATGGCAGCGCATCCGCCGCGAGGAACTGGCGGCGCGCCACGCGCACCGGCGCGCCGAACTGCGGCAGGACGCGACGCTGGAAAAGGCGGAGCTGGGCCATCAGGAAGCGGAGCGCCTGCAAGCGCTGCGCGGACGCCAGATCGACCTGTATGGCCGCATCCTGGAAGCGAAGTCGCGGCGCCAGGCGCTCGACCATGGCGCCGCGCTGGCGCTGGGCGAGCTGGAACAGGAACTGGCGCAAAAGGGCGCGCAGCGCGCCGATGAGGCGGCCAACTGGGAACATGTGCGCGCGCTGGCCGCCATCAAGATGCGCAGCGAGCTGGAATTGTCGCAGCTGCATGGACGCGAACAGATCCAGATGGCGCAGCAGCGCTTTACGCATCAGGTGCATTTGCAGTCGATCGCGCAGCAAGTGGAAAGCGCGCTGCTGATCGACGACGAGACGGGCCGCCGCACCCAGCTGGCGCGCCTGCGCCAGGCGGAAGCGGATGCGGCCCAGCGCGAGGCGCAGCTGGAGGCGGAGCAGCACCAGGCCGCCTGGCAGGGCCTGATGCTGGCCAACGCGGCGCGCAAGCGCGAGGCCGAGCGGGTGCAGGAGTGGGAAGACCAGATGCAACTGGCGCGCCAGCGCGAACTGCTGCGCGCCGAGGCGCACAAGGATGAAACGGCCCAGGTGCAGGCGGCGGAGATCGCGGAAAAGGTGGCGGCGCTGCGGCGCGGCGGCGCGCGCGAGGAGGCCGTCGCGCAGCAGGAAAAGCTGCTGCGCACCATCGAGGCCGACGGCGTGCACGCGCGCCAGCTGCAGCAGCAATCGCAGCTGGCGCAGCTCGACGCGCTGGCCATCGAGGAACAGCGCCAGCAGCTGCGCCAGCTGGAACAGGAAGCGCAGTGGCAGCGCGACTTGCTGGCCATGACGCAGCAGCGCGAAAGCGATTACGCGCGCTGGAAGGGAGAATATGAGGCGTTGCTGGCGCAGCAAGCGCATGCGGCCGAACTGGCGCGCATCGATATCGACCGCATCGAGAAAATCGGTTCGCTGAGCGATACGGGCAAGGTGGCCATGGCCGCCGGGCAGAACGCGGCCGCGCTGGCGCAAGTGCTCAAGGTGCAGCTGCAGGCCGGCATGAGCGCCGAGCAGATTCACGCGCTGGCGGCGCTGGCGGCGGCCGAGAACAGCGTCGCGCCGCTGGACGCGCTGCGCATGGCGCAGGACAGCGTGGCGCAGGAGCGCAGCTACCTGGAAGGCCAGGCGGAACGCGAACGGCGCCAGCAGCTCGACCTGATCAACCTGCAGAACGCGGCGCACGCGCACGGCCTGTCGGCACAGGCGCAGCTGGGCGTGGCCGTGGCGCAGGCGCTGCAGCCTGGTGCGGCCTCCGCCGCGCCGGCATCGGCGCCGGCCCGCTGCAAGAACGGCCATGCGCAGCGCGCGGGTCACCCGGAAGATAAATTCTGCGCCGCCTGCGGTGTCGCCCTGCAGCCTTGATGGAAGCGTTTCACCCCAGATGATGCAAAAAGCACGAGACAAACTGCGGGAACTGCGCGCCCTCCACGACGACGGGCTGCTCAGCGAGCAGGAATTTGAACGCCGCAAGAACGCCATCCTCGACGCCGAGTACGCGCCGCCCGGCGCCGCTCCCGTGGCCGCGCCGTTGCCCGTGCGCCAGGGCACGGAGCTGGGCTTCATGACGGGCCAGGAAATCGGCCCGCAGAACCGCCGCTACCGGCTCGAACGGCTGATCGGCACGGGCGGCATGGGACAGGTATGGCAAGCGACCGACCTGGCCACGCACGCGGAGCTGGGCAGCAGCGAAATGGTGGCGCTGAAGATCTTGCCGCCGCAGCTGACGCAAAGCGCCACGCATGCCAAGCTGCTGATCGAGGAAGCGACCCAGGCGAGGAAGCTCGCGCATGAAAACATCGTGCGCGTCTACGAGTGGGCGCAGGACCCGGCCACGGCCAGCTATTTCATCATCATGGAATGCCTCGATGGCGAAGACCTCGAGCATTATCTGGCGCGCGAGGGCGCACTGCCTCTGTCCACGGTGCAGCAACTGCTGCAGCCGGTGGCCGACGCCCTGTCGTATGCGTGGGAAAAGCACAAGCTGGTGCACCGCGACATCAAGCCGGGCAATGTCTTCCTGACGGCGAAAGGCGACGTCAAGCTGCTCGACTACGGCATCGCTTCGCGCGTGCGCAATGCGGACAGCAGCCTGGCGCTGGACATGCCGAATGCGGGCACGCACGGTTACCGGGCGCCCGAGGCCGGCGCCAACCAGCGCCAGCCCAGCCCGCGCCTGGACGTGTATGCGGTGGCCGTGATGATCTACCAGATGCTCGAAGGGCGCATGCCGTTCGACGACGCGCGCAGCGCCAGCCATCTGCCGTCGGCGCCGCAAGCGCTCAACGCGCAGCAGTGGCAGGTGCTGCAGAACGGGTTTTCGCTGACGCCGGAATTGCGTCCGCAATCGGTGCAAGCCTTGCTGGAAAACCTGGAGCGCGCGGCCGGGCCGTCGCCCGAAGAACTGGCGGAGCAGGCGCGCCAGCAGCAGGCGCGCGCGGCGCAGCAGCAAAAGGCGGCGGCGCTGGCCGCCGAACAGGCCCGCGAGGCGGCGCTCAAAGAGGCACGTGCGCGCCAGGAAGAACTGGACCAGCGCCGCAAGGCGGAAATCCAGGCCGCCGCGCTGGAAAAGCAGCGATTGGACAAACTGCGCCGCGAGCAGGAGGCGCAGCGCCATTTCGAGGCGGAAGAGGCGCGCAAGCTGCGCAAGGAAGCGTTGCGCGGCCAGCTGCGCGCGCGCCGCGAAGCCGATGCCGCCACCGCCTTGCAGGAACACCAGGAATTGCAGCGCAAGGCCATCGTCGCCAAGGCGGAGGCGGCCTACCGCGCCGAGCAGGAACGCGCGCGCCGCGAAGAGGCCAGCCGCGCCGCCGCGGCCGCTGTCCCGGCGCCGGCCTCCGCGCCTGTGCCGGAAGCGGACCACGTGGAACCGGTGCCCAACGCGGAAGGCGTCTTGCGCGACGATTTTCTCGATGGCTCGGGACAGGGGCCGGAACTGGTGCTCATTCCCAGCGGCCGTTTCCAGATGGGCGCGCACGAGACGGAACACAAGGCCGCCATCCAGGCCGGCTCGCAACAGGCCTGGCTCGAGCGCGAGATGCCGCAGCACTGGGTCGGCATCTCGCGCCCGTTCGCGCTGGCCCGGCATCCTGTCAGCGTGGGCGAATGGCGCGCCTTCGTCAAGGCGACCGGCTGGGCGGGCGGTTCCGAGACGGACTGGGACAATCCCGGCTTCGTGCAGAACGACCAGCACCCGGTGGTGGGCGTGAGCTGGAATGACGCGCAGCTGTATCTGGGGTGGCTGAGCGAGCGTACCGGGCGCAAATACCGCCTGCCCAGCGAAGCGGAATGGGAATACGCTTGCCGCGCCGGCACGCGCACGGCCTTCAACGTGGGCGATACGATCAGCACCGAGCAAGCCAACTACGACGGTCTGTATGTGTACAACGGCGGCCCGCGCGGCGTGTACCGGGGCGGCACCAGCCCGCTGGGCACCTTCGCGCCGAATTCCTGGGGCCTGTTCGACATGCATGGCAATGTGTGGGAATGGGTGCAGGACGTGGTGCACGACAATTACGAAGGCGCGCCCGTCGACGGCAGCGCATGGGAGGAGGGCAGCGACAGCAGCCGGCGCATCCTGCGCGGCGGCTCGTGGCTGTACCACCCGCGCTACCTGCGCTCGGCCCTGCGCAACGGTTTTTCCACCGTGCTGTCGAACGACATCGTGGGCTTCCGCGTGGCGCGCACGCTCGATTAGGCAAGTACGGCGCCTGGCGTCGTCACGCCGGACCCGGAAGAAATGGCGCTGATGGCCGACGCCGTCTTCCGTATCATATGACCAGGTAGCAGGAGAGCGGGCTGCGCCAAGCGGGCAAACGGTGTAAATTGTGGCTTTCCAAACGCACCAAGGAACGCCATGACCATCAAAGCCATCCGCGACCAGTCGCAACCCATGCGCCACATCGTGCACGTGCGCGATCACATCATTTCCGCCGACGCCTCGGTGGAGGAGGGCGGCGGCGACGCCGGCCCTTCGCCGCACGACTTGTACGATGCGGCCCTGTCGGCCTGCAAGGCGCTCACCGTCGTCTGGTACGCCAGACACAAGGGCATCCCGCTGGAACACGTGGAAGTGTCGACCGAGCGCGATGCCAGCGACGAGCGCAAGGGCGTGTACCGCCTGGCCGCCACCCTGCACCTGACGGGCGAACTGACGGATGCGCAGCGCCAGGAATTGCTGGCCGTGGCCGGCAAATGCCCGATCCACAAGCTGATGACGGCCGTCACCACGGAAATCACGACGGTGCTGGCATGAGCGCGGCCATCCTGAAAAGCCACGAGAAGGACCTGGGCGGCGGCTTCGTCGTGCGGCGCCTGCTGCCTTCCGCAGTAAAACAGGCCGTCGGCCCCTTCATCTTCTTCGACCATTTCGGCCCCATCGACGTGGCGCCCGACGCCAACCACGACGTACGCCCGCATCCGCATATCGGCCTGGCCACCGTCACCTATCTGTTCGAGGGCGCGATCGACCACCGCGACAGCATCGGCTCCTGCCAGCGCATTGAACCGGGCGCCATCAACTGGATGACGGCCGGACGCGGCATCGTGCATTCGGAACGCACGCCGCACGATCTGGCCGGCAAGCCGCACCGCACGCACGGCTTGCAGCTGTGGGCCGCGCTGCCAAAGGCGCACGAAGAGGACGCGCCGAGTTTCACGCATACGCGGCAGGCTGACATTCCCGTCGTGACGCTCGATGGCGCCGTGGTGAAAGTCCTCATTGGCACGGCGTTTGGCCAGACCTCGCCCGTGCGCACCTACATGCCGACGCTGTACCTGGACGTGGCGCTGCAGGCGGGGCGCGAGTTGCGGCTGGATGGCTTGCCGGCGGAAGCGGCGATTTATCCGATCAGCGGGGAGGTGCTGGTCGACGGCGTGGCGCTGCTGCCGCACACCATGGCCTTGCTGGAGGAGGGTAAGGCGCCTGTCGTGACGGCAGGCGGCGGGCCGGTGCAGTTCGTCGTGATCGGCGGCGAACCGCTGGACGGCCACCGCTACCTGTTCTGGAATTTCGTCTCGTCGAGCAAGGAGCGCTTGTCGCAGGCGGCCGACGACTGGAGCGCCCAGCGCATGGGACAAGTGCCGGGCGAGACGGAATTCATCCCGTTGCCGAAGGCGCCATTGCGTCCTCCGGCATAAGCTGGCTTAGAAGCGTGCGCGCAAGGTCAGTTGCGCCTTGCGCGGCTCGCCGTAGAAATTGCCCCAGGCCGGCGCGCCCACCGTCTGGTAGTAGCGCTTGTCGAGCAAGTTCGTCACGGACAGCGACGCCGTCCAGTTGCGGTCGATCTGGTACGCGGCGCGCGCGCTCCACAAGGCATACGCGCCCTGCGCCACGGTCACGTCGCGCGTGACGCGCGAGCTCTCCGTCTGGAAGTTCACGCCGCCGCCCACGCTCCACTGCTGCAAGGCGCCGGGCAGGCGGTAGTCGCTCCACGCGCGCAGCATGTGGCGCGGCGAGTAGGTGCTGGCGAACATCACGCCCGCGTTCGACGTCTGCTCCAGGTACTTGAAATTGTTCAGCGTGTAGCCGGCGAACAGCTGCCAGCCCGGCGCCACTTCGCCGCTGATTTCCGCATCGAGGCCTTCGCTGCGCACCTTGCCCGTCGAGAAATAGCACTCCGTGCCGCTGGAGCAGGTATTGGCCAGGTCGAGTTCCGCGCGGTTGCGCTGCTCGATGCGGAACAGCGCCAGCGAGGTGTTCACCTTGCCGTCGAACAGTTCACCCTTGACGCCCACTTCCAGGTTGCGGCCCTTGAGCGGGTCGAGCAGGGCGCCATCGGCCGTGCGCTGGTTTTGCGGCTGGAAGATGTCGGAGACGCTGGCGTAGCCGGACCAGCGCTTGTCGAATGCGTAGATCACGCCGCCATACGGCGTGACGACGCCGTTTTCGCGGTACGGGTCGATGTACACCTCGCCCGTGTCGCGGTACACGCTGCTCCATTTGTAGTTCGACACGCGGGCGCCCGCCACCACGGTGAGCGGATCGCTGACGCTGAAACGGGCCACGCCGTAGGCGCCCGTCTGCGTCATTTTTGTTACGCTGGGGTCGCCCCGGTAGCTGTGTTCGCGGAACCAGGCGTCGCTCGGTTCGGCCACGCTGTGATTCGGCTGCAGCGGATTGTTCGCTTGCTGCAGCAGGGCCAGACTGAAATCGCTGTCGCTTTCCAGGCGGTTCGTGCTGATGCCGGCGCTGAAGCCGTGGCGGCGGCCAAAGGCGTTGAATTTGCCGTCGAGCGACAGGTCGAGGCCCTTGTTGGTGCTGCCGTAGTCGAACACGCCGCCATACATCATCATGCCGGCCAGGGTGGCGGGGTCGATCGCGCCCTGGCTGAACATGTATTTCACGTCATGCCGCTCGCGCGTGTAGTTGGCGCTGGCCTTGAGCGACCAGTCGGCGTCGAAGCGGTGCTCGAATTCGGCGAAGACGGCCGTCTGGCGGCTAGCCCAGCGGTTCCAGTCGGCACCGAGGAAAGTCTCGCGGGGCAGTTTCGGATCGCTGCCGTCGCGGTAGCGCGGCATGCCGGAAAAGAAGGGCGTCGCGTGCAGTTTTTCGTAGCTGGCGCCCGTCGTCAGCTTGCTGCCCGGCGCCAGGTCGAATTCCAGCACGCCGTACAGCACGTCCGTGCGGCTGTCGGCCACGTCATAAAAATAATCGCGCTGGTCATGCGCGGCCACGGCGCGGCCGCGGATGCTGCCCGATTCGTTCAAGGGGCCGGTGACATCGACTTCGCCGCGCACGTCGTTCCAGCGGCCCGCGCTGAGTGCCAGCTGCACCTGCTTTTCCGCCAGCGGACGCTTGCGCACCATGTTGATGGCGGCGCCCGGCGAGCCCGTGCCCTGCAGCAGGCCCGTGGCGCCGCGCACGATCTCCACGCGATCGAGCATGGCCGTATTGCTGGTGAAGCTGTTCGCCTGCGGGTAGTACATGGCGCGGTTGACGCCGTCGAACTGGTACGTGTCGACCATGAAGCCGCGCGAATACACATAGCGTCCGCCCATGGGGCTGTCGTACATGGTGATGCCGGTGGTGTTGGCCAGCACGGCGTCGATGGTGTTGAGGTTCTGGTCATCCATCTTTTGCCGCGTGACGACGCTGACGGACTGGGGAATCTCGCGCAAGGTCTGCACGCCCTTGCCGACGGTGACGGCGCGCGCCGCATACGAGTTGCTGTGTTCACTGACGGGGTCGCGCTCCATGCTGGCGTTCACGACCACGGGCGCCATGGTCTTTTCCACGCCGGCCGCCGGCGCGGAGGGGGGCGCCGCCTGGCGCAGCACGTAGGCGCCGTTCGGCAGCTGCACCGCTTCCAGGCCGCTGCCGGCCAATACCTGGGCAAAGCCCTGCGCCACATTGTGGCTGCCGCGCACGCCGGGCGAGCGCAGGCCGCGCGTCTGCGCGGGATCGGTCGACAGGCTGACGCCGGCGGCGACGGCAAAATCGTTCAAAGCGGTGGCCAGCGGGCCGGCCACAATGGCGTAGGCTTGCGGCGCAGCGCTTGAAGCGGCGGCCTGGCCTTGCGCCAGCGCGGGCGCGGCGACAAAGGCGGCGGGGGCGGCGCACGCCATGGCGAGGACGGCCAGGCGGATGGCGCGCGCGGCGGGATGGAGGACGGGGGTGGTCAGGTGCATGCTCGGTCTTTCTGCTCAGGGTAAGGGCTATGGTGGATGAATCGGCTTCTTACCTGTCAAGCCGAAGCAGCGCAGCGAAACACCAACCCCTGGCGCAAAAAAAACTGAAAATAATTAGCTTGAACGGGCCGCCACCGTGGCCCAGTAGCGCGTGAAGTAGGTCACTTGCAGTCCGTGCGAGGCGCACAGGCTTTCCAGCACGGCGTCGATATCGTCGATCCGGTAAGTGCCCGTGACAGGGCGTTTCGCCACGCTTGCGTCACAGGCCAGGCGTCCGCGCCGGTAGCGCGACAGTTCCTGCACCAGCCGTTGCAGCGGCCAGTCTGCCGCCACCAGCATGCCGCGCAGCCAGCTGTCCTGGTGCGCGGGCATGGCCAGCACGGCTTCCAGACCGGTGCCGCCAAAGCGCAGCTGCTGCCCCGCTTCCAGGCGACGCACGGCGTCCGGGCGCGCCGCGCCGCGTACTTCCACGGCGTGTTCGAAGACGCTGACGACGCTGCCACCGTCATCGCAGCGCACGCCGAAGCGCGTGCCCAGCGCGCGGATCACGCCGTGCGGTGTGTCGACGAGGAAGGGGCGCGCATCGGGCGCCGTCGTGACCATGACTTCGCCGTGATGCAGGCGGATGCGGCGGCGCGCGGCGCTGTAATCGACGTCGACGGCGCTGTCCGTATTCATCTCCATCTGCCCGCCATCGGCCAGCGCCACGTGGCGGCGCTGGCCCGGCACCGTGCGCAAGGACGCCGTCCACGCTTGCCAGGGGGCGGACTGCAAGCCCGCCTGGCCCAGCATGATGCCGCCGCCGGCCGCCACCAGCATGGCCAGCACTTTCGCGGCGCTGCGCCGTCGCTGCTGCGCCGCCTGCAGGGCAGGAATTGCCAGCGCCGGCGGTATGATGGCCAGCTGGCCGTCCATGCGTTGCAGCAGCGCCCAGGCCCGGTCATGCTCGGCGCTGGCGTCGCGCCATGCCTGCAGGGCGGCCGGGTCGGCGCTGCCGCACTGGAGTTCCACATGCCAATGGGCGGCGGCGGCCAGCACCTTGCGGGGGATGGGCGCTGACTGCGGGGTGGAAGGGGAAAACATCAGCCGGCCACCAGCATCAGGCATTCCGTGTAGGCGCGCACCAGGTGCTTTTTCACGGTGGGCAGGGATACGCCGAGGCGCCGGCTGATGTCCACATAGCTGAGCTCTTCGATTTGCGCCAGCAGGAAGATGGCCCGCGTGCGCGTGCCCAGGCGGTCGAGCAGGCGGTCGATGGCGAGCAGGGTTTCGATGATGATGGCGTGCGTTTCGGCGCAGATCGATATCGGCTCGGCTTGCTGGGCCAGCGCTTCCAGATAGGCTTGTTCCAGCGCCTGGCGCCGGTAGCGGTCGATCAGCAAGCCGCGCGCGATGGTCGCCAGGTAGCCGCGCGGCTCGCGCAGCGGCGCCAGCGGTGCCACCTCGCGCTTGCCCAGCAGGCGTAAAAAAGTGTCCTGCGCCAGGTCGGCCGCCTCGGCGCGGTTGCCCAGCTTGCCGCGCAGCCAGCCATACAGCCAGCCATGGTGTTCGCTGTACAAGGTGCTCAGGTGGCTGGCATGGGTGGGACTGACGGTACTCACTGCGTTCTCCAGGCAAGGGATGGGCTGGGCTGACGGAACGCGGGGTGCCGGCTGGCTGGGCTGTTTGAGAATGATACTCATTATCACATTGCCGCGCCGCCGGCGTCAATCGGCGTCAGCCACCGAGGCGCCAGCGCTCCTGCCACTGTTGCAGATCCGCCCAGGCCGTCTGGAGTGCGGTGGCGGACCAGTGCAGCAGGCCGTCGAACGCCAGCACGGTGCGCTGCCAGTGGATGCCGTCGAAAAACACATGGTCGGCCACGATGGTGGCGGCCAGCCAGGCGGCGATGATGACGATGATGTCGTGGCGGCCGCTTTTCCACCAGCGCAGCGAGTGGCGGCGGAAAATCCACGGCACGCCCAGCGGATTGGGCCAGTCCGCCAGCAGATGCATGATGCCGCCGGCGGCAAAGCCGAACAGGGGCGGCGCCCACAGGTGGTGCGGCAATTGCAGATACGTGTAGACGAGCAGGGCGATCCAGGCCAGGCCCCAGTGCGTCCACGTGCGGTGCGTGATCCACAGCTTGTGCGTGCGCGCCCACCAGGCCACTTCCAGCCAGTCCGGCGCCGTGCCGCCCAGCGCCCCCATGACAAAGGCGAGCATGCTCAGCACTTGATAGGGGCCGCCGGCGCCAGCGTGCGCGACGAGGGCCGCGGCGATCACGCCGGCGGCCCAGCCAGTCGCATGATGCGCTTTGTTGGAAGCCATAGGAAATGTAAAACGCCGCGCGGGCGCTTTGTGAAGTACGGGAAATATTAACTGGATGAATATACAGTACGCAGGGGCGCCAATGGGGGCTATTTGCGCAATATCTGCTATTAAAGTGTTAAATTGTGTGTCGGGATGGACGTGATGGCGGACTCGGCGCCTGATGCCGGCCGGTCAAGTATGTTGTGCGGCTGATAATGTATTTGGCGCGCGGCGCGCTATGCTGAAAGCAGTCTTACGTTTTAAGGGGTGTCGCCATGAAAATCCCGCGCGAATTGCAGATTCCCGCCATCGTGTTTACGCTGGAAGCGGTGTTCATTCTGGGCCTGTCGATGATTTTTCTCGTACTGATACCGCGCTAGTGCCTTGCGGATAACTGCAGATTTACAACAGTGTTACTACGCAGTTTGCATGGTGCTATCGCACAGCGCCGCGCCTTCGGTGCGGATGATCCAGCATTCCGGATATGGTTCGCTGGCGAAACGGTTGTGCCGCGCAAAACCGCTGAGCTTGTCGAGCGCGGTGGCGGGGGCCAGCGCGGTTTCCTTGCCGCTGGCCGTGTCCAGGTGCCAGAAACCGCCGTTGCGGTGGAATAGCAGGGGAAGGCAGCTGGCCTGCGGCGTGGCCAGATGGCTTGCCGGCGTGGGCTGGGTGTCGGGCAGCAGCAGGTAAAAACACTCGGCGCGGGCGCCGTGGTCGATGCGGTGCAGGATCACGCCGTGCGCGAGGATGGCCGTGACGCTGAGCACGACGATGCCCTTGATGCTGGCTGACAATTCGATGCGCATGCCCAGGCGCATGGCGACGGGTTTGTGCTTGCCGGGCCATACGCCGTCGAGCAGCATGCCGTAGCGCGACACGTCTTCGATTTCAAAGCCTTGCTGGCTGCGCCGGATGATGGCGTGGCGGCCCGACAAGCGGCGCGTCAAGCCGTTGTTGTCCTGGCCGTCGGGGCTGAAATGGCTGAGCAGCACATCGGCTTCGGGGTCCACCAGCTCGAAGCGTCCCAGCATGCATTCTTCCAGCGCGAACAGGCGGATCTGGCGCTGTTCGCCCGCTTCCGGCGCCGCATTGACGAGGCAGGCAGCCTGGCTCGGGTGCGGATGGCAGTGGCTGGCGGCGGGCAGGTCGACTTCGATCAATTCCTCGTCCCAGGCGATGGTGGTAAAGCCCATGTCGATCTTGCCTTGCGGGGCAGACAAATCCACGTGGGCAATGCCGGCATTGCGCGCGGTGACGTCGAGGTTGCAGCCGTCGCCGCCCGTCACGCGGGCAATCGAGGCGTCGTCGGCCATCACGCGCACGTTCTTGTGCGTGCTGAGGAAGATCTGGTGGATTTCCGTCAGGGTGGCGTCGCGTCGCGGTACGAGGATGACAAACGTGCATACCCATTTCTGCGCCACGGCGCCGTCGACGTGGCTGTGCACTTCGACCTCGATCTGGTATTGCCCGTGCTCCTTGTTACGCGAGGAAAACTCGACAAATACGGGGCGCCAGTCGCCGCGCGTGGTGCGCACGAAATCATGCTGGACGGCGCCGCGCGGGATCAGGTCCGAGCGCAGGCGCAAGGTCAGCTGCGGCGCGCAGGCGGCGCTCATGCCGCGCAATTCCATTTTCAGGGTTTGCCGTCCGCCTGCCGCGCGGGGATCGAAGCCGCTGATGTGCAGGTGGGCATGTATCGGCTGGTAGGCGGGCGCAGTGGCCGGCTGTGCGGCGGGCACTGGGGTAAATGCCGGCAGGCTGGCGGGGGGCGAGGCTGGCATGGGGCTGGTCAGGCTGGTCACCGCTTGAGCAGCATCGCGTATCACCGCATCGCGCAGCCCGGCATCATGCGCACGGGCGTGCGGAAGCGCCGTTGCCGATGGTTCGGAACGGGCGCTGCGCAGTGCGGTCAACAGGTCGTAGCTGCTGGGGGCATTCGTCGCTTGCGGGTGGTTGCCCGCGCAGACTGTTTCCCCAGGCAAGACCCAGAACGTACAGTGCGGGTGCTCCGGGTTGCTGCATTTTTTCATGACATTCTGACTCGAATCGAGCGGGGACATTGCGCCCTCTGTTCTACATGAGAGCTTACGCGCTTTTGCGCCTGCTTGGCAACTTTCGCGGCGCTCGAATGCGCTCTTTTTGCCCAAATTCATCCCCTTGGTCACAGCTTGTCATGCTTGTTATGGAAACTATTGCTTAAAAACACATTTTATGTCTTTCCGGATATGTTATTTTGATATCGCCAGTCCAGCTGCGTTCAGCTGCGCTGTTTGCTGACGATGACTTCCAGATACTCGCCCGGCACCACCAGCGAGTGAGCGCCCGCTGTATTCAGGCGTTCGAGCAAGGCGAACAGCTCCTGCTCCAGCGCCTCGGCGCCAGGCGCGTCCAGCGCGGCAAAGGCCTTGTGGACGGGGCCGTAATAATCACGGAAGACCTGCACCCAGTGGTGGGCGGAGGCGTAGCGGAAATTGAAGACCTTGCGCTGGCTGTGCACCTGCTCGGCCGCCTGGCCGAACAGGTCGCGCACATACGCTTCCTCGCCCCAGCGGGCCGGCGACACCACGCCTGCTGGCGGCGGGACATATTTGCCGATGGTCTTGAAGAGTTGCCCGATAAAGCCGTCCGGGGTCCAGTTGGCCATGCCGATGCGTCCGCCGGCACGCAGCACGCGCAGCATTTCGCCGGCCGCGCGCCGGTGGTCGGGCGTGAACATGACGCCGAAGGTCGACAGGGCTGCGTCGAAACTGGCATCGGCGAAGGGCAGGGCTTCGGCGTCGGCCACGCGGAAGGTCACGGCCAGCCCTTCCGCCTCGGCGCGCGCGCGCCCCTTGTCCAGCAGCGCCGGCACATAATCGGTGGAGACGACGCGGGCAAAGCGGCGCGCCGCCGCCAGGGTGGCGTTGCCGTTGCCGGCGGCGATGTCGATGACGTCTTCGTGGGCGCGGATGTCGGCAGCCTCGGCCAGCGACTCGCCGACCGGCTGCAGGGTCACGCCGATGACGGCGAAGTCGCCGCTGGCCCAGCCTGCTTGCTGGCGCTGCTTGATGGCGGCGTAGTCGGGCGCGCCGGCGGCGCCGGCCTGCGGTGTAGGAAGGGTGTTGCTCATGGCATGCTCCTGTGACGTTGGAGAGATCCTTCCGTCAGACCGCGCGCCATGGGCATGGTTCACTGCCTGCTGTATTTATGCGGGCCAACGTGAGCGTGGCGGCATTTTGCATTATGCTGGCGCAACTGTTGCCCTCAACGCCGCCTGACGCCGAAAGATGACCATGCCTGCCCAACGCCCGTTCCAGCTTGCCATTGCCTATGGCGCCGCCTTGTGCGTATTTCTGGCCATCGACGCCCTGTGGCTGGCGGTGCTGATGAAACCCGTGTACGCCGCGGCGCTGGGCCCTTTGCTGGCGGACACGCCCCGCTGGGCGCCGGCCGTGTTGTTTTATCTGCTGTACGTGGCCGGACTGCTGGTCTTTGCCATCCTGCCCGGCTTGCGGGCGCGCCGCGGACGCACGGCGGCGGCGCTGGGCGCGCTGTTGGGGCTGCTTGCCTACGGCACCTATGATTTGAGCAACTATGCGACCTTGCGCGGCTGGCCGCTGGCCTTGACGGCGATCGACATGGCCTGGGGCACCGTGCTGTCGGCCGTGTCGGCCACGGCCGGCTACCTGGCCGCTAGCCGCCTGGGACGGTGAATGCCGCATCGAAGCGCAGCGCCACCACGGTAATGTTATCGCTATACAAGCCTTTTGGCGGATGCAAGAGGAAGTCGTCGAACAGGTCGCTGACGGCCTGAGCCGCAGTCTTGCCGGCACACAAGGCGGGCCAGCGGGCGGTGAGGGCGAGCGGATCCTCGCAGGCCCAGAAACCGTCGCTGGCCAACAGATAGTGGGCGCCGGGACGCACGCGCAGCACGCGGCGGTCGCCCAGGTGCGCGAGGAAGGGCGGCAAGGTGGCCGCATCGAGGCCGCGCAAGGGCTTGTCGAGCTGCAAGCTGTCGCTGATGGCGTTGCCTAAAATGAAGGCCTGCGAGATTTGCGGATGGTGCTCGCCGTGCACGGCGGCGCGCCAGCGCGTCTCGTCGAGCGCGCCGCGCATGGCGTACACGGTGGCCGGCACGTGGTCGACGGTGAGGATGCTGGCAACCCCGTCGGCAATTTCATACAGGCGCGAATCGCCCACGTGATACAGCAGCGGCGCTTCGCCGGGCGGCACTTCCAGCAAGGTCAGGGTGGTGCCCGGCGGGCGCGCCTGGGCTGGCGCCGTCCTGGCGAAGGTATCCTGCAAGCGCGTGTGCAACTGGTCGAGTTTGGCTGCCAGGCTGGCCGTGTCGAGGCAGGCGGGTACGGCCAGCAAGCCTTGCACGGCCGCTTCCGCCGCTTCGCGCCCAAGGCCGTGGCCGCCCATGCCGTCGAGCACGGCGGCACGCACGTGGCCGCGCGGCCAGCCCGGCACCTGGCAGTGGAACGGCGCCTGCCGCGACAGGCAGACGGCGTGGCCGCTGGCATCGATCAGCAGGAAGTTGTCCTGGTTTTCGCGCCGGGGCATCGGGCCGGCGCCCACGCTGGTGCCGGCGGCGGCATCGAGCCAGGGGCCAAAGTCGAGCGCGTCTTTAATTAAATGCATCGGTTGGTGCGGTCCAGGCGGCCAGCAATGTTGATCGTAGGACACAGCTTAGCCGAAATCGTGCGGGGGCGATACCTTGCCTGTTTCGCAAAAAAACCTGCGGCAGCAAGCTGGCGCAGGTTTTATATGGTGGCGGGTGTCGCTTAACGGCGATGGCCCCAGCCGTGGCCGTGACCGTGGCCACGGTCATAGTAGTCGTAGCGGCCATGGTCGCGGTAGTAGCCGCGGCCCGGCTGCACGTAGACGACAGCCGGCGGGCCGTAGTAGCGCGGTGGCGGCGCGTAGTACACGGGCTGCGGCGCCGGGGCGTAGTACACCGGTTGCGGCGCAGGCGCGTAATAGGTTTCGCGGTAGCCGCCGCGATAGCCGCCACGGTCGTAGTAGCGGTCATTCGTGCTGATGCTGTTGCCGACGGCGGCGCCCAGCACGCCACCGACGATCGCACCATTGCGTCCGCCGGTGCTGTTGCCAATGGCCGCCCCGACAACGGCGCCTGCAACGGTATTGAAGTCGCGGTCACCGGCGACTGCGGCCGAAGACACAGCCACTGCCGCTACCATTACCGCACCCAGGAGTTTCTTGTTCAACATGGCATTTCCTTCCATTCCGGCGAGATCACAATGATCTGCATGAACTGGACTATATCTGCTGCCGCAAGCTTGTTCCACGTCTAATACAACTTATTACAATCGGGGCGGGGCGGTAACAAGTCAGCGCCGGCGCGCCTGCCATTCTGGACGAAGCAGGCTGTACATTTTGGCGTCGCGCATCACGCCGTTGATAAAGAAAGCCTGGCGTATCAAGCCTTCCTGGGTAAAGCCGTTCTTTTGCGCGATGCGCTCGGAGCCGATGTTCAGCGGGTCCATCAGCAGCTCGAGCCGGTGATACGGATAGGCGCTGAACAGGTAGTCGACCACCAGGCGCGTCGCTTCGCTGATGTAGCCGCGCCCGTCCCGCTGCCGGTCGAACAGGCGGTAACCGATTTCGCGAGAGGCTGGCGTGCGGCTCTTGAAGTGCGTGATCGTGCCGATGATGTGCTGTGAGTGATCTTCGATGAGGAACAATTCGCTGTCTTCGGTGACAAAGCCCGATTGCAGGAAGTCGCGCCGCATGGCCTCGGGCGACTTGAATTGCATGGAGAAAAACTCGCCGCGCGAGGGCAGGTCGTTGACGAGGGAAATATAGGTATTCAGGTCGGCAGCCTGCAAATGCCGGATGGTGCAGAGGGTTCCCTTGAGCATGTCGGTTTCCGGTAGCGATCACGAATCTTCATGGTAATCGACTCTGGGGGCAAGAGGCAATCGGTCCCGTAAAAGTTGCTGCAATGACAGAACAAATACGCTATCGTAGACAGCCGCGCCTTGCCCATGGCCACGGCGTACCCGCTTCGACCTCGTTGACTGGAACTGACATCACATGCAAATCATCCTGACTGGCGCGCCATTGCGCCGTTCCGTTTTATCCATCGCCCTTGGCTGCATCGTCAGCGCCGGCGCCTTTGCCGCCGCACCGGGCAATACGCCGCAAGCGCTGGCGCAGGTGCGCGACACGGCGCTGCAAAGCGACTGGGCCTACGCCCGCTTGGCCGACATGACGGATTTGATCGGCCCGCGCCTGTCCGGCTCCGCAGGCGCGGCCGCCGCCGTGCAGCAGGTGGCCGACGCCATGCGCCAGCTGGGCGCCACCGTCACCCTGCAGCCCGTGAAAGTGCCGCACTGGGTGCGCGGCGTGGAAACGGCGGAAATCGTCGACTATGCGGGCCGTCCGCAGGGCGTGTCGCAGCGCGTGGTGCTCACGGCCCTGGGCGGCTCGGGCGCCACTGCGGCCGCCGGCCTGACGGCGCCCGTGATCATCGTCAAGAGCCTGGACGAACTCAAGGCACGCGCGCCGGAAGTGAAGGGCGCCATCGTGCTGATCGACACGCCGTTCGACCAGGAGATGGCCGAACGGGGCCTGGCCGGCGTTACCTACGGCCAGGGTTCGCGCGCGCGCTTCCTCGGGCCGAAGGCGGCGGCCGACCTGGGCGCGGCGGCCGCGCTGGTGCGCTCGGTCGGCGGCGCGAACTTCCGCATCCCGCATGCGGGCGCCACGGGCCTCGATGACAACAAGCGCATTCCGGCCGCCGCCGTCACCGTGGAAGACGCCTTGCTGATCGGCCGCCTGGCCGCGCGCGGGCCCTTGAAAATGCACCTGACCCTGACGCCGCAAAACCTGCCGGAAGCGGACAGCTACAACGTGATCGCCGACTGGCCCGGCACGGACAAGGCCGGCGAAGTGGTGGTGGTCTCGGGCCACCTCGATTCCTGGGATCTGGCGACGGGCGCGCACGACGACGGCGCCGGCGTCGTGGCGGCCATGGGCGTGGTGGAAACCTTGAAAAAGCTCGACTACCGCCCGCGCCGCACCATCCGCGTGATCGCCTGGATGAACGAGGAAAACGGCGGCCGTGGCGGCCAGGCCTACTTCGAGGCCCACAAGCAGGCGCTCGGCAAACAATACGCGGCCATCGAGATGGACAGCGGCGCCGGCCGCCCGTTCGGCATCCTCGCCAGCGTGGGGCCGAAGTCGGAAAAACTGTTCGCACCGCTGCGCGCTGCCTTGCTGCCGATGGGCGCGCACGCGTTCACGCGCCGCGACGCGCTGGGCACGGGCGACCTGCACCGCCTGGAAACGGGCGGTGTGCCCAGCTTCGAGCCGCTCGTCGACAGCCACAGCTACTTCCACTACCACCACACGCCGGCCGACACCCTGGACAAGGTCGACCCGGATAACCTCAAGCGCAACGTGGCGCTGATGGCGTCGCTGGCGTGGTTCCTGGCCAATATCGATGGCGAGATCGGCCGCGCGCCGGAGCAGGGCGAGTAAGCGCCAATGTCGCTACCCGATCTGAACCTGTTGATCACCCTCGATGTCCTGCTGGCCGAAGGCAGCGTCACGCGCGCGGCGCGGCGCTTGCGTCTGAGTCCATCGGCCATGAGCCGCGCCCTGGCGCGCCTGCGCGAGACGACCGGCGATCCGCTGCTGGTACGCGCCGGGCGTGAACTGGTGCCCACGCCGCGCGCGCTGGAGCTGCGCGAACGGGTGGGCCGCCTGCTGGGCGAGGCGCTGGCCGTGCTGGGACCGGTGCAAGCACTCGATCCGCGCCAGCTGGCGCAGACGTTCACGCTGCGTGCGAGCGATGGCTTCGTGGAAAATTTCGGCCCGGCCCTGCTCGCGCATATCGGCGCGCAGGCGCCTGGCGTGCGCCTGCGCTTCGTGCAAAAGCTCGACCGCGAAAGCCTGCAGCTGCGCGAGGGCAGCATCGACCTGGAAACGGGCGTGATCGGCAGTCTCACCAGCCCGGAAGTGCGCACGCGCAGGCTGTTCGGCGACCGTTTCGTGGGCGTGGTGCGCAGCGGCCATGCGCTGGCGCAAGGAGCGATCAGCGCCGAGCGCTATGCGGCCGGCCAGCACGTGCTGGTGGCGCGGCGCGACCAGGATACGGGACCGATGGACGACGCGCTGGCCGCGCTGGGATTGCAGCGCACGATCGCCAGCATCGTCGGCGGCTTCACGGCGGCGCTGGCGCTGGCCGCCGGCTCCGACCTGATCGCCACCGTGCCGGAACGGCATACGGGCAATCTGCGCGCCGGCATGTTCAGTTTCGCGCTGCCGCTGGGCATGCCGGACCTGACCGTGTCGCTGATGTGGCATCCGCGCATGGATGCCGACCCCGCCCACCGCTGGCTGCGCGGCTGCGTGGTCGACGCCTGCGCGGCCCGGATCAGCGCCGGCTGATGGCGCCGGCAGCGGCCTGCTGCACGGGCCCGTCGAAGCCGCCGGCCATGGCCGTGTAGCCGCGCGCCGTGGCGATGGCCACGTCGCGGTGCGCCGTCACCAGCTGCTCCTGCGCGGCCAGCGCAATGCGTTCCGCTTCGAGCACGCCGAGCAGGCTTTCCGCGCCTTCCTGGTAGCGCACGCGCGCCAGGCGCGCGCTTTCCTGCGCCAGCCGGTGCGCCTCGCGCAGTTCCGCTTGGCGGTTGCGCAATTGCACCCATTGCGCGATGGCGCTGTCGGTTTCCTCCAACGCCAGCGCCAGCGCCTTGTCGAAGCCGGCCTGCGCGGCCTGCACCTCGGCCCCGGCCGCGCGGGCGCGGGCGCGGCGCGTGCCGCCATCGAACAGCGGCAGGGAAAACGCGGCGCCCGCATGCCAGCGCGCCGCATCGCCGCCATTCCAGTCGCCGGCCACGCCGGAGGCGCCAAACAGCGCGCCCAGGCTGATGCGCGGGAAGCGTTCGGCGATGGCGGCGCCTTCGCGCGCGCTGGCCGCTGCCAGCGCCCGTTCGGCCGCGCGCACGTCGGGCCGGCGCAGCAGCAGGTGAGCCGGCTCATCCGTCAACAAGGTTTGCGGCAGCGTCAGCGGCATCGGCTGGTCGAGCGCCGCCAGTTCCGGCGCATCGAGACGCTGTCCGGTGAGCGTCGCCAGCCGGTTGCGCGCCAGGCGTTCTTCGGCGTTCAGGCTGGGCAGGCGGGCACTGGCCAGGCGCATCTGCGCCTCGGCGCGCATGCGCTCGGCCGGCGCGGCGCGGCCCGCGCTTTCGCGCTCGCGCACCAGTTGCAGGGTGCCGGACTGGTTCGACAGCTGCTCCTGCAGGCTGGCGCGCATCTGCTGCGCGCCGCGCAGCACCAGGTAGGCGTCCACCACCTGCGCCAGGATCAGGCGCCGCACATCGTCGCGCACGGCGGCGCGCTCGTCCGACGATGCCTCGGCAGCGGTGATGCTGTGGCGCACGCGGCCGAACAGGTCGAGCTCCCAGCTGAAGACGGCGCTCCACTGCAGCGGCGAGGCGATGTGCGGCTGGCCGCCGCGGCTCTCGATCGCCGCCAGGCGCGCGCGTCCGGCCTGGGCGTCGAGATCCACCGCCGGCAGGCGGGCGCCGCGCGCGGCCTGCGCGAACTCGCGGGCGCTGGCCAGGCGCGCGGCGGCGATGCGCACGTCGTAGTTGTCTTGCCAGGCGCGCTTGACCAGCTGCTCCAGGCTGGCATCGCCCAGTGCCTGCCACCACAGCGCCGGCGGCGCGCCGGCCTGCAGTTCCGGGCCGCCCGCCGAGGGCAGGGCAGACAGTTGCGCCGGATCGAGCGCCCGCGTCGCCGTGGGCGTGCCGGCGCTGCAGCCGGCCAGGGCCAGCATGGCCGCCGCCAGCAGCGGCGCGGCGCGGCGCGTGTTCAGGTGTGTCATGCGGCTCATGCGGCTTCTCCCAGCGCGACCGTGTGCGTGGCCGGCGCCGCGCGGCGCCTGCTCAGCAAGGTGAAAAACAAGGGTGTAAACAACAGGCCCGACAAGGTCACGCCCAGCATGCCGGCGAAGACGGCCGTGCCCATCGACTGGCGCATTTCCGCGCCCGCACCGGAAGACAGCATCAGCGGTATCGCACCCAGCAGGAAAGCCAGCGACGTCATCAGGATGGGACGCAAGCGCGTGCGGGCGGCGGCGATGGCCGCTGCGCGCGCATCGGCGCCGGCCGCCATCGCCTGGCGCGCGAATTCGACGATCAGGATGGCGTTCTTGGCGGCCAGGCCGATCAGCACCACGATGCTGATCTGCGTCAGCACGTTGTTGTCCAGGCCGCGCCACGACACGCCGATCAGCGTGGCCAGCACGCAGCTGGGCACGATCAGCACGACGGACAGGGGCAGCAGCCAGCTTTCAAACAGGGCCGCCAGCAGCAGATACACCAGCAGAACGGCCAGTCCCAGCACCATGCCGGTGCTGGCGCCCGCGTGTTTTTCCTGCAGCGCCAGTTCCGTCCACTCGTAGTCGAAGCCGGCCGGCAGGCGCGCCTTGAGCAGTTCTTCCATCGCGGCGATGGTCTGCCCCGTCGAGTAGCCGGGCCTGGTGCTGCCCTGGATTTCGGCGGCGGGATACAGGTTGTAGCGCGGCACGCGGAACGGTGCCGTGCCTTCGCTGAAGGTGGCCACGCTGCCCAGCGGCACCATGTCGCCGCTGGCGGTGCGCGTCTTGAGTGCGGCCAGGTCGGCCACGCTGCGCCGGTAGGGCGCGTCCGCCTGTGCGGTGACGCGCCAGACCCGGCCCATCAGGTTCATGTCGTTGACAAACACGGGTGCCAGGTAGCTTTGCAGGGTCTCGTTGATGCGCAGCGGCGGCACGCCCAGGTATTCGGCCCTGGTGCTGTCCAGTTCAACCTTGATCTGCGGGCTCATGGCGTTGAACGGCGTGAAGGCGCCCGTCACCGAGGGCAGTTTCCCCGCTTCCTCGGCGATGCCGCGCGCGGCCGCCTGCA
This sequence comes from Janthinobacterium sp. FW305-128, assembly GCF_020858135.1. Classification (NCBI taxonomy): domain Bacteria; kingdom Pseudomonadati; phylum Pseudomonadota; class Betaproteobacteria; order Burkholderiales; family Oxalobacteraceae; genus Janthinobacterium; species Janthinobacterium sp. FW305-128. The sequence goes on from NZ_JACYMK010000005.1 coordinate 203,090, forward strand.
AGGCTTGCGGTCCCAGGCCGCCCGTGTCGCGCAGCATCAGCTTGAAGCCGCCGCCGGTGCCGATGCCGCGCACGGAAGGCGGCGGTATGACCATCACGCGCGCCGCGCTGATGGGCGCCAGCTTGCCGCGCAGGGCGCCCAGCATGGCCGGCCCGTCCAGGCCACTGCTGGCGCGCGCGCCGAAGTCCTTGAACATGGTGAAGATGACGGCCGTGTTGGGCGCCGACGTAAACGTGGCGCCGTCGGTGCCGACGAAGGCGGCCGTGTGGGCCACGCCGGGGTGGCTCATCAGGCGTGCCGTGGCGTCCTGCACCACTGCGCTGGTGCGCGCCAGGGTCGAGCCGGCCGGCAGCTGGATCGAGACGATGGCATAGCCGCGGTCCAGCTGCGGCACGAAGCCGCGCGGCGTCGCGTCCAGGCGCCACAGGGTCAGGCCCGCCAGCACGAGGTACACGGGCAGCATCAGCCAGCGCCGCGAGAGGATGCGCCCGGTCAGTTGCACGTAGCCGCCCGTCAGGCGGGAAAAGCCGCGGTTGAAGATGGCCATCCAGCGCGCGCCCAGGCTGTTGGCATCGTGCTGCGGCTTGAGCAGCAGCGCGGCCAGGGCCGGCGACAGCGTCAGCGAGACCAGTGCCGAGATCACGGTGGAGGCGGCGATGGTGACGGCGAACTGGCGGTAGAACATGCCGGAGATGCCATCGATGAAGGCCGTTGGCACGAACACGGCCACCAGCACCAGCGCGATGGCGACCAGCGCGAAGCCCACCTCGTTCATGCTGCGCTGCGCCGCGGCGACGGGGCTCATGCCGTCCTCCATGTGGCGCTCGACGTTTTCCACCACCACGATGGCGTCATCGACGACGATGCCGATCGCCAGCACCAGGCCGAACAGCGACAGGGTATTGAGGGAATAGCCCATCGCGGCCAGCACCGTGAAGGTGCCGACCAGGGACACGGGAATGGCCAGGATGGGAATGACGGCGGCGCGCCACGAGCCGAGGAACAGCAGCATGGCCAGGCACACCAGCAGTGCCGCCTCGAAGATGGTGTCGCGCACCTTGTCGATCGAGGAACGGATGAATTCGGTCGGATTGTAATAGGCATGGTAGGCGACGTCCTGCGGGAAATCGGCTTCCATTTTGGCCAGCAGCGCCAGCACGCGGTCGCCGGTGGCCAGCGCGTTCGAGCCGGGCAGCAGGCTGATGCTCAGCGCGATGGCCGTGCGGTTGTCGACGAAGCCGCTTTCCGCGTAATCCTGCGCGCCCATCTCGACGCGCGCCACGTCGCGCAGGCGCACCACGCCGCCGTCGGCATGGGCGGCGACGATGATGGCCTCGAATTCGGCCACGTCGCGCAAGCGGCTTTGCGCCTGCACCTGCACCTGGTAGGCGCCATCGCTGCCGCCGGGCGGCTGGTTCAATACCCCGGCGGCGACCTGCGAGTTGGCTTGCCGTACCGCCGCGATCACTTCCGGCGCGCTCAGGCCCAGCGAGGCCACGCGCGCCGGATCGAGCCAGATGCGCATCGAGAAGTCGCGCGCGCCGCGCGTGTAGATGTCGCCGACGCCTTCGATGCGGGCCAGCTGGTCCTTGACGGCGGTGCCGATGAAGTTGGAGATGTACTGCTGGTCGCGCGTGCCTTTCGGCGAATCGAACAGCACCACCATCAGCTGGTCGGGCGAGGCCTTCTTGACGGCCAGACCCAGCCGGCGCACGGCGTCGGGCAGGCGCGCTTCGGCCACCGCCACGCGGTTCTGCACCAGCGACTGCGCCTGTTCGATGTTGCTGCCCGGCTTGAACACCACGCTGATGGTCAGCTTGCCGTCGCCCACCGATTGCGAGGACATGTAGAGCATGCCGTCGACGCCGTTGATTTCCTGTTCGATCGGCGCGGCGACCGTATCGGCGATTTCCTGCGCCGAGGCGCCAGGATAGCTGGCCTTCACCGTCACCGTGGGCGGCACGATCTCGGGAAACTCCGAGATCGGCAGGCGCATGGCCGACACCGCGCCCACCAGGGTGATGAGGATCGACAGCACGATGGCAAACACGGGACGGCGGATGAAAAATTGGGAAAAACGCATGCTTGCTCCTTATGCGCCGCTGGCGCGGGGAGTCGCCACCAGGACCTGGTCGCCCGGGCGCACCTTGGCCGCGCCGGAGACGATGACCCGCTCCCGCGGTCCGAGGCCGGACAGCACGATCTGCTTGTCGCCCTGCAGGCCGCCCAGTTCCAGCTTGCGCGGCGCCACCTTGCCCGCCGCGTCCACGATGAACACCATCTTTTTGTTCTGGTCGCTGAGGATGGCGGCGTCGGGCACCAGCAGGCGCTCTTGCGCCGCGCCGACGGGAATGCGCACGCGCGCAAAGCTGCCCGGCATGACGGCGTGGTCGGCGTTGGCCAGGCTGGCGCGCAGGCGCACCGTGCCCGAGCGGGCGCTGATCTCGTTGTCGACAAAATCGACGCTGGCATCCTGGGCGGGACCGCCGCCGTCGAGCGCCAGCTGCACCTTGGACGGCAGCCTGCTTTGCTGGCGCAGGCGCTGGAAATCCGCTTCCGACAGGTCGACCGTGGCGCGCACGGGGCTGTGCGCGACGATGGTGGTCAGCACGCCGCTTTGCGCGGCGCCGCCGGCCACGTAGTTGCCGACGTCGACGCGGCGGTCCGACACCGTGCCGGCGATGGGCGCGCGCATGGTGGTGAAGGACAGTTCCAGTTCGGCGCTGCGCAATTCCGCCTGGCTCAGCATGACGGCCGCCTGCGCGCCTTCCAGCTCGCCGCGCGCCCTTTCCAGCTCCTCGGTGCTGGCCGCGCCCGTCTGCTGCAGCCGGCTGCTGCGTTCGAACTGGGCCGTGGCCAGCTTGCTGCGCGCATGGGCCTGGGCCAGGCTGGCCCGGGCGCGGTCGCGCGCCGCCGCGAAGGGGCGCGGGTCGATGACGAACAGCGCATCGCCGGCCTTGACCTGCTGGCCGTCGCGAAACGCGATTTGCTGCAAGTAGCCCGATACGCGCGAGCGCACTTCCACGCGCTGCGACGGCTCGATGCGGCCCGTGTAGTCGAGGCTTGCCTGCACCATCGACGTTTCCGGCAGCGCCACGGAAACGGTCGGCTTGGGCGGCGGGTTTCCGGGCGAGGCCTGGGAGCGGCCGCAGCCGGACAAGGCGGCGCTGCAGGCCAGGGCCAGCAGCAGTGGGAAGGGCAGGGACGGGGTCGGACGGGGGCGCATCATGCGGGGTCTCCAGAAGGCGTAGGGGGCTTGGCCAGGGCGCGGCCGAGTGCGAAAATGGCCAGCGCGGCGAGTATCAGCGCGCTGGCGACGGCAAAGGTGGCGTGCATGCCACGGATCATGGCGGCAGGCCGGGCGCCAGCGATATCGCCAGCGCCGGCGGCGAAGACGGCGCCCATCACGGAGGCGCCCGTGACGAGGCCCAGATTGCGCGACAGATTGAGCATGCCGGAAATGAGGCCGCGCTGCTCGGGCACGATGTCGCCCATCACGGCGGTATTGTTGGCCGCCTGGAACAGCGCATAGCTGGCCGTGAGCAGCATGATCGGTGCGACGTAGCCGGGGATGCCCAGGCTGGCCGGCAGCAGCGACAGTGCCAGGCAGGCGGCGGCCGCGCCGCACAGGCCCGCGCCGCCCATGCGCTGCGCGCCGTAGCGGTCCACCAGCCAGCCGGACGGCACGCCGCAGAACGCCGCCACCAGCGGCCCGGCCGCCAGCACCATGCCGGTGACGGCCGTGCCCAGGCCCAGGCCGCGCGCCAGGTAGAACGGGCCGACCACCAGGGTCGACATCATGACCGTCGACACCAGCATGCTGGTCGCCAGGCCCGCGCTGAGCACGGGCGCGCGCAGCATGGCCAGGCGGATCAGCGGCGCCGGCGCCTTCAGTTCCACATACACGAACAGGGCGCCGCCCACGCAGGCGGCCAGCAGCAGCGCCACGTTGCGCATGCCGAAATGGCCGCGCCCCAGGGTCATGGCCAGCGCGTACGCGGCCAGGGTCAGCGCCAGCAGCAAGGTGCCGCGGTGGTCGAACACGGGCCGCCTGGCGTGCGCGCCGCCCCGGTCAGCCGGCAGGTAACGCCAGGCCAGCAGCAGCGCCACGCCGGCCAGCGGCACGTTGACGAGGAAGATGGCTTGCCAGCCGAAGCGCGCGATCAGCAGGCCGCCCAGCGCGGGCCCGAGCGTTGTGCCGACGGCCGACATGGTGCCGAGCAGGCCCATGGTGCTGCCCGTCCTGGCCTTGGGCACGGTGCTGCCGACAAAGGCCATGGTCAGCGCCATCATGACGGCAGCGCCCAGGCCCTGCAGGGCGCGCGCGGCGACCAGCAGCCACAGGGTGGGCGACAGGGCGCACAGGATGGAGGCGGCGGCGAACAGGGCGATGCCGGCCAGCAGCAGGCGGCGCCGGCCGAGCATGTCGCCGAGGCGGCCCACGCTGACGATCAGCGCGGTGATGGCCAGCAGGTAGGCCAGCACGATCCATTGCACGTCCTGGAACGGCGCATGCAGGGCCCTGGCCATGTCGGGCAGGGCCACGTTGGCGATGCTGGTGCCCAGCGCGGGCAGCAGCATCGACAGGGACAGGCTGGCAAGGGCGCCGCGCACGGGCATGGTGGCGGTGCCGGCCGGGGTGGCCTGCTGGCTTGGAGGTAGGGGTTTTGACGGCGAATTCATAAGGTGGCTTGTCCATCCAATAAGAGTGATTCCATGGTAACGAGGGATTTGGCATGGCGGAAGACGCATCATTTGCACTATATTGTTGCGTTTGACGCCATGTCTGGTGCGTGGGCGCCGCTGCAGCATCTGGCCCATCTCGAAGGCGGGCGGGCTGTCGGCCAGGCGGCAGCGGACGATGCGCCCGGGAATGCCGGCCACCGTGCAATGGGCGGGCACGTCCTGCAGGACCACGCTGCCGGCTGCCGCCTTGCTCATGGTGCCGATTTCGATGTTGCCGAGGATATTGGCGCCCGCGCCCAGCATCACGCCCGAGCGTATCTTCGGATGGCGGTAGCCATGCTCCTTGCCGGTGCCGCCCAGGGTGACGTTCTGCAGGATGGAGACGTTGTCGTCGACTGCGGCCGTTTCGCCGATGACGATGCCGCTGCCCTGATCGAGCATGATGCCCGCGCCGATGCGCGCGGCCGGATGGATGTCGATGCCGAAGACGCCGGCCGCATGGCTGGACAGGGCAAAGGCGGCCTCGCTGCGGCCCGCCGTCCACAGATGGTGCGCCATGCGGCAGGTTTGCAGCGCGTGAAAACCCTTCAGGTTCAGTCGCGCGTGCAGGCTGTCGGGGCAGGCGGGATCGCGCTGCGCGATGGCCGCAAGGTCGGCCGTGATGCTGGCCAGGATGGGCGGCTGCGTGCTTGGATTGTCCTCGAACAGGGGCCGCAGCACGGCCGGGCGCATATCGCGCGCGCCCAGGCGCTGTGCCAAGATGGCGGCAGCCCGGCGGGGCTGTCTTGCGGCAGTATCAGCTCGGCGAGCTGCTGCGCCATGCCGCGCACCTGCGTCCACACGCCGGGAATGTCGTCGGACTGGCTGGCTGCGGCGGCATCGATGCGGCGCAAGGGCGGCGCAGGCGGCAGGGGGCTGGCATAGGTCAAGTAAGTCATCGTGGTGCCTGTCCAGGCAAAGGAAGGGGGAAAGTGGAGCGCATGGCAACAGGGCCGGCGCCGGCTGGCAAGTGCCCGGGCTCCCGGAAGGCAGGGCCAGGCGATTGCGGATACACGATAAGCCGCCACGAAGGACGAAGCAAATTGTAAATACTGAGCGCGCGGCTCACGATTCCTGATGCTTGGGGAGGCAGGGGCGCATGCCGCGCTGGCGCGCGGGCAGGCGGCGCCAGGGGGAGGTGCGATGAGGCGGGAAGGAGGGGGCGGAGCGTGGCCCCGCGAAATTACAGCGCGTTGAGCGGAATCTTCAGGTAGCGCACGCCGTTGTCTTCCGGCTCGGGCAGCTTGCCTGCGTTGATATTGACCTGGATGGCAGGCAGGATCAGGGTCGGCATGTCGAGGGTGGCGTCGCGGCCCGTGCGCATGGCCACGAATTGCTCTTCCGTGATGCCGTCGCGCAAATGGATGTTGCTGGCGCGCTGTTCCGCCACCGTCACTTCCCAGCGCGCCTCGCGGCCGTTGGGCGGGTAATCGTGGCACATGAACAGCCGCGTTTGCGGCGGCAGCGCCAGCAAGCGCTGCACGGAGCGGTACAGCAGGGTAGCGGAACCGCCGGGGAAGTCGCAGCGGGCCGAGCCTACGTCCGGCATGAACAAGGTGTCGCCGACGAAGACGGCGTCGCCGATCTGGTACGCCAGGTCGGCCGGCGTGTGGCCGGGCACGTGCAGCGCGCGTACTTCCAGTTTGCCGATATGAAACACCTGGTCGGGCGCGAACAGCTGGTCGAACTGCGAGCCGTCGGCTTTGGCGCCGTCCTGGTGATAGACGGCCGCGAAGGCCTGCTGCACCGTCTGGATGGCGGCGCCGATGGCCACGTCGCCGCCCAGCTGCTGCTGCAGGTAGGGCGCGGCGGAAAGATGATCGGCGTGCGCGTGGGTTTCCAGCAGCCAGCGGCACTGCAAGCCGTGTTCGCGCACGAAGGCGATTACCTTGTCGGCCGAGGCGGTGGAGGTGCGGCCCGCCTTCGGGTCGTAATCGAGCACGGAATCGATGATGGCGCAGTCCCGGCCATCGGCTTCGTAGACAACGTAGGTGACGGTGGCGGTGGTCGGGTCGAAGAAGGCTTGGATTTGTGGAGTCATCACGGCGGCAAGGGACGGGCAAGGGAATGGCATTATATCGCCAGAGTTCGCTAAAAAAATGCTGCAAATTGACATTTGACATGCGAAAAACAGATAAGCGGGCATGCATGCCTCCTTCGCAGTCGTGCGCACGCTCGCGCTTGCAGCATGGTAACCTCATTCTTCCAAGGAGGAATTCATGAACGATATCACTGCACGCAGCGAACAGTACCGCGGTTTTACGATTTCCGTGACCCCGCAAAAGGATAATGACGATTTATGGGATTTTACCTACCGCCTGCAGCGCGAGGGCGAACCCGAAGCGCAGGCGATCACGCGCAGCCGCACCCTGGGCGGCTACGCGGCGCCCGAGACCGCTTGCACGGCGGGCCTGGAAGTGGCCAGGACGGAAGTGGATAATCTGCTGCGCCCTTGAGCCAGCGTAAATCGTTTAGCCCGAAAACGCGCCTGACTACGGCCGGCGCGTGAAACACGTCGCTGCCGGCAGCGCTTCGTGCTACGATTTCCAGTATTGAGTCAGTCAAAGGAGGCACCCCATGAATAGCAGTTCTAAAATTCACTATAAAGGCTGGGAAATCGTTCCCCTGGCCGTGCCCACCACCGATGGCAAATGGTCGGCCAGTTGCGACATCGAACGCGCCACGGCGGAAGGCCTGGAAGTGTTCGAAGGCTCGACCATGCAATTCGTGCGCGACGACGAGGAGGGCGCCATTGCCGCCGCCTGCGAGGAAGCCGTGCGCCAGATCGACAACATCATCGCCAACCCGCTGGTGCGGCTGGCCTAGTCCTTGAATTTCCAGCAAACCTGCAGCCGGCGCCCGCCGGCTTTTTTTATGTGCGCGTCTGGCGTCCCGCCTGCCTGGTGGCAGCCCGGCACGTTTCATGTTTCAATGTTTCAAATGGAATGATTGAAACATATTTGAAACATCGTTGGCCTGAATCGTGACATCGCTGTTGCCTGGCGTGGCAGCGCCTGCAGTGCTGCCGCGTGGCGGTTTACAATGGTTTTCACTGTGCCGTGGCGCATTTTCCGCGCGAGCGCATGGTGCTGGCACGGCATTTGCAATATCAATGTTCATAGCCACTCCGTGAAACATTCGGGACCGTCCGAAACCCATAAGGTGAACACATGACTCAATACTCCGCAGGTGCCGCATTCCGCAAGGCCGTCCAGGAAGAATCCCCGTTGCAAGTCGTCGGCGCCATCAACGCCAACCACGCCTTGCTGGCCAAGCGCGCCGGCTATAAAGCCATCTACCTGTCCGGCGGCGGCGTCGCGGCCGGCTCGCTGGGCTTGCCAGACCTGGGCATTTCCAGCCTGGACGACGTGCTGACCGACATCCGCCGCATCACCGACGTGTGCGACCTGCCGCTGCTGGTCGACGCCGACACGGGCTTCGGCGCCTCCGCCTTCAACGTGGCGCGCACGGTGAAATCGATGATCAAGTTCGGCGCGGCCGGCCTGCACATCGAAGACCAGGTGGGCGCCAAGCGCTGCGGTCACCGTCCGGGCAAGGAAATCGTCAGCAAGGAAGAGATGGTCGACCGCATCAAGGCGGCCGTCGATGCGCGCACGGACCCGAATTTCGTCATCATGGCGCGTACCGATGCGCTGGCCGTCGATGGCCTGGAAGCGGCACTGGAGCGCGCCGTCGCCTGCGTCGAAGCGGGCGCCGACATGATCTTCCCGGAAGCCATCACGGACCTGGACATGTACGCCACGTTCGCCAAGGCCGTCAACGTGCCGATCCTGGCCAACATCACGGAATTCGGTTCCACGCCACTGTTCACCCTGGACGAACTGCGCAGCGCCCACGTGGGCCTGGCCCTGTACCCGCTGTCCGCCTTCCGCGCCATGAACAAGGCGGCGGAAAACGTCTACCAGGCGCTGCGCCGCGACGGTACGCAAAAGAACGTCGTCGACACCATGCAGACGCGCATGGAACTGTATGAATCGATCAATTATCATGATTTCGAGCAAAAACTCGACGCGCTGTTCGCCGCGCAAAAGAAATAAGTAAAGAAACAGGGACCGCATGCCGGTCCCGCAGTGACGCACCCGAGACTATTCAATCTGGAGAACACAATGACCGCACCGCAAGCCGCCACTTTCAAGCCTAAAAAATCCGTCGCCCTGTCCGGCGTCACCGCCGGCAACACGGCGCTGTGCTCGGTCGGCAAGACCGGCAACGATTTGCATTACCGCGGCTACGACATCCTGGACGTGGCCGACAGCTGCGAGTTCGAGGAAATCGCCTATTTGCTGGTGCACGGCAAGCTGCCGACCTTGGCGGAACTGAAAGGCTACAAGGCCAAGCTGAAGTCCTTGCGCGGCTTGCCGTCGGCAGTGAAAGCGGCGCTGGAAGCGCTGCCGGCCGCCGCCCACCCGATGGACGTGATGCGCACGGGCGTGTCCGTGCTCGGCTGCACCCTGCCGGAAAAGGACGATCACAACGCGCCGGGCGCGCGCGACATCGCCGACCGCCTGATGGCGTCGTTCGGCTCCATGCTGCTGTACTGGTACCACTACAGCCATAACGGCAAGCGCATCGAAGTGGAAACAGACGACGACTCGATCGGCGGCCACTTCCTGCACTTGCTGCACGGCGAAAAACCGTCGGCGTCGTGGGAAAAAGCCATGCACACGTCGCTGATCCTGTATGCGGAACACGAATTCAACGCGTCGACCTTCACCAGCCGCGTGATCGCCGGCACGGGTTCGGACATCCATTCGGCCATCACGGGCGCCATCGGCGCGCTGCGCGGCCCGAAACACGGCGGCGCGAACGAAGTGGCGCTGGACATCCAGAAGCGCTACGACAATGCCGACGAAGCGGAAGCGGATATCCGCGAACGCGTCGCCAACAAGGAAGTGGTGATCGGCTTCGGCCACCCCGTCTACACGATTTCGGACCCGCGCAATAAAGTCATCAAGGAAGTGGCCCGTTCGCTGTCGCAGGAAGCGGGATCGACCAAAATGTTCGACATCGCCGAGCGCCTGGAATCGGTCATGTGGGAAATCAAGAACATGTTCCCGAACCTGGACTGGTTCTCGGCCGTGTCGTACCACATGATGGGCGTGCCGACGGCGATGTTTACGCCGCTGTTCGTCATCTCGCGCACCTCGGGCTGGGCCGCCCACATCATCGAACAGCGCATCGACAACAAGATCATCCGCCCGAGCGCCAATTACGTCGGCCCGGAAGACCTGGAATTCGTGCCGATCAAGGACCGCAAATAATGAGCACCGCAATGAGTACCCCCATGAATACCCTGTACCGCAAACCCTTGCCGGGAACAGGGCTGGACTACTTCGACACGCGCGCCGCCGTCGATGCAATCGCCCCAGGCGCCTATGCCACCTTGCCCTACACCTCGCGCGTGCTGGCCGAAAACCTCGTGCGCCGCTGCGACCCGGCCACCCTGAACGCCTCGCTGAGCCAGTTCATCGAACGCCGCCGCGACCTCGATTTCCCGTGGTTTCCCGCCCGCGTCGTCTGCCATGACATCCTGGGCCAGACGGCCCTGGTCGACCTGGCCGGCCTGCGCGATGCCATCGCGGCCCAGGGCGGCGACCCGGCCCTGGTCAATCCCGTCGTGCCGACGCAGCTGGTAGTGGACCATTCGCTGGCCGTCGAATGCGGCGGTTTCGACCCCGACGCCTTCGCCAAGAACCGGGCCATCGAAGACCGCCGCAATGAAGACCGTTTCGATTTCATCGACTGGACCAAGAAGGCCTTTAAAAACGTTGACGTGATCCCGCCCGGTAACGGTATCCTGCACCAGATTAACCTCGAGCGCATGTCGCCCGTGATCCAGGTGCAAAATGGCGTGGCCTATCCCGACACCCTGGTGGGCACGGATTCGCATACGCCGATGGTCGATGCGCTGGGCGTGATCGCCATCGGCGTAGGCGGCCTGGAAGCGGAAAGCGTGATGCTGGGCCGCGCCTCGTGGATGCGACTGCCCGACATCATCGGCGTCAAGCTGACGGGTAAACCACAGCCGGGCATCACGGCGACCGACACGGTGCTGGCGCTGACGGAATTTTTGCGCAAGCAGAAGGTCGTCTCGTCCTACCTGGAATTCTTCGGCGAAGGCGCATCGCACCTGACCCTGGGTGACCGCGCCACGATTTCCAACATGGCGCCGGAATTCGGCGCCACGGCCGCCATGTTCTACATTGACGCGCAAACCATCAAGTACCTGAAGCTGACGGGCCGCGACGACGAACTGGTGAAACTGGTGGAGCTGTACGCCAAGGAGACGGGCCTGTGGGCAGACAGCCTGGTGGACGCCCAGTACGAGCGCGTCTTGAGCTTCGACCTGTCGTCCGTCGTGCGCAATATCGCCGGGCCGTCGAATCCGCACAACCGCGTGCCGACGTCGGAACTGGCCGCGCGCGGGATTTCCGGCGTGGTGGAAAACGAACCGGGCAAGATGCCGGACGGCGCCGTCATCATCGCCGCCATCACCAGTTGCACCAATACGAACAACCCGCGCAACATGATCGCGGCCGGCCTGATCGCGCGCAATGCGAACCGCCTGGGCCTGACGCGCAAGCCGTGGGTCAAATCGTCGCTGGCGCCCGGCTCGAAAACCGTGGAGCTGTACTTGCAGGAAGCGGGCCTGATGCCGGAACTCGAAGCATTGGGCTTTGGCGTGGTGGCTTTCGCCTGCACCTCGTGCAACGGCATGTCGGGCGCGCTCGACCCTGTCATCCAGGACGAAGTAGTGTCGCGCGACCTGTACGCCACGGCCGTCCTGTCGGGCAACCGCAACTTCGACGGCCGCATCCACCCGTACGCGAAACAGGCTTTCCTCGCCTCGCCGCCGCTGGTGGTGGCCTACGCGATCGCCGGCACCATCCGCTTCGATATCGAGAAGGATGTGCTGGGCCATGACGCTGACGGCAAACCGATTCTGTTGAAAGATATCTGGCCGTCGGACGAGGAAATCGACGCCATCGTCGCGTCCAGCGTCAAGCCGGAGCAGTTCCGCAAGGTGTACATCCCGATGTTCGCCGCGCAGGCGGACGACGGCATCAAGGTCAGCCCGCTGTACGACTGGCGTCCGCAGACGACGTATATCCGCCGTCCGCCGTACTGGGAAGGCGCGCTGGCCGGCGCGCGGCCCTTGAAAGGCATGCGTCCGCTGGCCGTCCTCGGCGACAATATCACCACCGACCACTTGTCGCCATCGAACGCCATCATGCTCGATAGCGCGGCCGGCGAATACCTGGCGAAGATGGGTTTGCCCGAGGAAGACTTCAATTCCTACGCCACGCACCGGGGCGACCATTTGACGGCGCAGCGCGCCACGTTCGCCAATCCGACCTTGAAGAACGAGATGGTCATCGAGGACGGCAAGGTGAAGGCCGGTTCGCTCACGCGCATCGAGCCGGAAGGCAAAATCTCGCGCATGTGGGAAGCCATCGAGGTGTACATGGAGCGCAAGCAGCCCCTGATCATCATCGCCGGCGCCGACTATGGCCAGGGTTCCTCGCGCGACTGGGCCGCCAAGGGCGTGCGCCTGGCGGGCGTGGAAGCCATCGTGGCCGAAGGTTTTGAACGCATCCACCGCACCAACCTGGTGGGCATGGGCGTGCTGCCGCTGGAGTTTTTGCCAGGCGTGAACCGCAAGACCCTGGGCCTGGACGGCAGCGAAACCTACGACGTCGTGGGCGAGCGCACGCCGCGTTCCACCTTGACCCTCGTCATCCACCGCAAGAACGGCGACACGGTCGAAGTGCCCGTCACCTGCCGCCTCGATACGGCGGAAGAGGTGTCGATTTACGAGGCGGGCGGCGTTCTTCAACGATTCGCGCAGGATTTCCTCGAATCTTCGAAAGCCGCGTAACGGTAGGTCGGATTAGCGCTTGCGCGTAATCCGACCTTATCTGCCAAAACGCGCCAACAATGTGTCGGATTACGCGCGGCGATGCCCCGCTGATCCGACCTACCTCTTCCAGGAAAATTCATGACCCACGTACCCCAAATCAAGATCCCCGCCACCTACATGCGTGGCGGCACCAGCAAGGGCGTGTTCTTCCGTCTGCAGGATTTGCCCGCCAGCGCGCAAGTGCCGGGCGCGGCGCGCGACGCCTTGCTGCTGCGCGTGATCGGCAGTCCCGACCCTTACGGCAAGCAGATCGACGGCATGGGCGGCGCCACGTCGAGCACCAGCAAGACGGTGATTCTGGCGAAAAGCACGATGCCGGAGCACGACGTCGACTACCTGTTCGGCCAGGTCTCGATCGACAAGCCGTTCGTCGACTGGAGCGGCAACTGCGGCAACCTGTCGGCCGCCGTCGGCTCGTTCGCCATTGCCAGCGGCCTGGTGGACGCGGCCCGCGTGCCTGCCGATGGCATCGCCACGGTGCGCATCTGGCAAGCCAATATCGGCAAGACCATCATCGCCCACGTGCCCATGACGCAGGGCGAAGTACAGGAAACGGGCGACTTCGAACTCGATGGCGTGACCTTCCCGGCCGCCGAAGTGAAGCTGGAATTCCTCGACCCGGCCGCGGACGAGGAGGGCGGCGATGGTGGCAGCTCGGCCATGTTTCCTACTGGCAACCTCGTCGATGACCTCGACGTGCCCGGCATCGGCGTGTTGAAAGTCACGATGATCAACGCGGGCATCCCGACGATTTTCGTCGATGCGCACGCCATCGGCTACACGGGCACGGAACTGCAGGACGCCGTCAATGGCGATCCGGCCGCGCTGGCCCGCTTCGAGACCATCCGCGCGCATGGCGCGCTGCGCATGGGTTTGATTTCCCATCTCGATGAAGCGGCGAAGCGCCAGCACACGCCGAAGGTGGCCTTTGTCGCCAAACCGGCCGGCTATGTGTCGTCGAGCGGGAAAAAGGTGGAGGCGGGCGACATCGACCTGCTCGTGCGCGCTCTGTCGATGGGCAAGCTGCACCACGCCATGATGGGCACGGCGGCAGTTGCCATCGGCACGGCGGCGGCTATTCCCGGCACCCTGGTGAACCTGGCAGCGGGCGGCGGACCCCGCAACTCGGTGCGCTTCGGCCACCCGTCGGGCACCCTGACGGTGGGCGCGCAAGCGCAGCAGGTCGATGGCCAATGGGGCGTAACCAAGGCCATCATGAGCCGCAGCGCGCGCGTACTGATGGAAGGCAGCGTGCGCATTCCCGGCGACGCGTTTTAAGGCCAGGTAGGCCGATGCGCAGGCAGATCAGTTGATATTTCTGCTAGCAAAGAAACTGAGCGACAAGGAAAATGGGGGAGCGTCAGCCGCGATGCGTGCAGCGCAGACGCTGGCGACCTCCCATACTTCCCGACGGGTGAACTGATGTTATTTAACTCTTACGTCTTCCTGTTCGCGTATCTGCCCATCACGGTGGCCGGTTTTTTCATCCTGGGACGGCGCAGCGAATTATGGGCTGCCGCCTGGCTGGCGTCGTCGTCGCTGTTCTTCTATGCGTACTGGGATTACCGCTACCTGCCGCTGTTGCTGGGCTCCGTTGTCTTTAACTATGGCTGCGCGGCCTGGCTGGCGGCCAGCCCCCGGCCGCGCAAGAAATGGATACTGGCTGCCGCCATTGCCGCCAACCTCGGCTTGCTTGCCTACTATAAATACGCGGGATTTTTCATTGCCAGTCTGGCGCAATTGCTGGCGCAGCCAATTCCCTCTTTGCACGTGATTCTGCCGATCGGCATCTCGTTTTTCACGTTTACGCAGATCGCCTTCCTGGTCGACACCTGCAAGGGCAAGGCGCAGGAAAGCCGCTTCGTCCACTATCTGCTGTTCGTCACGTATTTCCCGCATCTGATTGCCGGTCCTGTCTTGCATCACAAGGAAATGATGCCGCAATTCGCCGACCGGCGTACCTTCCGCCTGTCGGCCAGCAATATCGCCATCGGCAGCACGATTTTTTTCATCGGCCTGGCCAAGAAGGTGCTGATTGCCGACAATATCGGCGCCTATTCGGCGCCCTTGTTCAGTGACCCCGCCGCGCCATCCTTGCTGATCGCCTGGGCTGGCGTGCTCGCGTATGCCTTCCAGTTGTACTTCGATTTCTCCGGCTATTCCGACATGGCCATCGGCTTGTCGAGATTATTTGGCGTGCGGCTGCCGCTGAATTTTGCTTCGCCCTACAAGGCGCGCAATATCGCGCAATTCTGGCGCCGCTGGCACATGACCCTGTCGCGCTTCCTGCGCGACTACCTGTATATCCCGCTGGGCGGCAACCGCTGCGGGCCCGTGCGGCGCTACCTGAACCTGATGATCACCATGGTGCTGGGCGGCCTGTGGCATGGCGCCGGCTGGAATTTCATCGTCTGGGGCGCGCTGCATGGCGCTTACCTGGCGATCCACAAGGCCTGGAGCACGGTGACGCGCAAGCTGCACCTGCCGTCAGATACGCGCGTTGGCAACATCCTGGCGACGGCCCTCACTTTCATTGCCGTCTGCGTCGCCTGGGTCTTCTTTCGCGCACCCGACATGGCCACCGCCCTGACAATCATCCAAGGCATGGCGGGCGGCTTTGGCCTGGATTTGCCCGATGCGCTGGCTCCCCATTTGCTGCCGCTTCAGCCTGTGCTGGCCGCCATGGGCATGGGCTATTACCTGGGCGGCGGCACGGTGTTCATTGAAAGCTGGACGTGGATAGCGGTGGCAGCG
Source organism: Janthinobacterium sp. FW305-128 (assembly GCF_020858135.1). NCBI lineage: Bacteria > Pseudomonadati > Pseudomonadota > Betaproteobacteria > Burkholderiales > Oxalobacteraceae > Janthinobacterium > Janthinobacterium sp. FW305-128. The sequence continues at coordinate 218,511 of NZ_JACYMK010000005.1, forward strand.
CTGATTACTTTTTCCATGCCGAATACGCAGCAGATCATGCGCCACTTTGATCCGGCGCTGGATTTTCCTGCTGGTGGGCGACACCTGCGCGCCTGGCTCACCTGGCGCGCCTCGCCTGCGTGGGCGGCCGCCATCGCCGTGCTCGCGCTGGCGAGCATGCTGGCCCTGAACCGGCCCGCTGAATTCCTGTATTTTCAATTCTAGAGAGGGCGCATCATGACGGCATCCCCTTTCAAATCCTATCTGGCCGTACTGGCGCTGGTGCTGGCGGGGGGCGCCGTGCTGGTGGGCGCCTTCGTTTTCGTTGTCGACCCTTATGGCCTGTATGGCGTCGTCCGGCGCGATAATTTCAATGCCGTCAAGCCGGGCCTGAGCCGCTACCAGAACCAGATCAAGCAGGAACATGCGCTGCACAGGCAGCCGCGCTTCATCATCCTCGGCAATTCGCGCGCGGAGATCGGCTTCGATCCGCGCGCCAGCGCCTTGTCGGCGCTGGGCGCCGGCTACAATCTGGCGATTCCGGGCACGGGCCTGGCGACATCCGCCAGCCAGTTTGCGCAACTGCGCCAGGCCGGCGTCAAGCCGCGCACGGTCATCGTGGGCATGGAATTCATCGATTTTCTCAATCCCGCCGTCGCACCGTCCGCACGTCCGGCGTCAGCGGCCGCCGCGCCGGCGCATGGCCGCGCCTTCTGGCGCTTCGATGCGCTCTTTTCGCTGGCCTCCGTCAAGGATGCCGTGCACACGCTGCGCATTCAGCACGACGATGAGGCGGCCACCTTGTCGGCCGATGGCTTCAATCCCTTGCTGGAGTACGGCGCCCATGCGCGCCGGGATGGCTACCACAAAATGTTCACGCAGCGGGCGCAGGAAAGCGCCGCCAGCTTGCGCCGCAAATCGACGCGGAGCCTTGCCACCGAAGACTTTCGATTGCTGCGCACCTTTTTGCTGGCGATGGCGGCCACCGAGGCCGATATCAAGCTGGTGATCTATCCGTATCACGCGCAAATGCTGGCCATGTTCGAGGCTGCCGGGCTGTGGCCCCTGTTCGAAGTATGGAAAGCACAGCTGGTGCGGGAAATGGGCGCGGTCAAGGCGCGCTACCCGGATGCGCATATTTCCCTCACGGATTTCAGCGGCTATGGCGCATACAACTGCGAGCCGATACCCGCCGCCAATGAGCGCGGCACTGCCACGCGCTGGTACTGGGAGGCCGGACATTTCAAGAAGGCGCTGGGCGATATCGTATTGCAGCGCGTGATGTCGCCGCAGGATGTTGCGCCTGGCGATGGGCAGTTTGGCATGCCGCTCGATGACGCCAGCCTCGAGGAAAACCGCGCGCGGATCGCGCAGGAACGCAACAGTTGCGCGGCGGCGCAGCCGGCATTGTTTTCAAGGCAGCTGCTCGCCACACAGCATAGCCACACTGGAGGAAGCAGATGAACAGATAAGCAGAACATGCACGAACAAAAAAACACAGATTGCACGCCTACCGGAGGAGACATGAATTTCGCAGCATTTTATCAACGCTCGATCGACACGCCTGACGTTTTCTGGCGCGAGGAAGCCGACAAGATCGACTGGCATACCCCGTTTTCGCAGGTCCTCGATTATTCACGCCCGCCGTTCGCCAAATGGTTCGTCGGCGGCACCACGAATTTGTGCCACAACGCCGTCGACCGCTGGGTGGACCGCCAGGGCGATGCCGCCGCGCTGATCGCCATTTCCACCGAAACGAACACGGAGCGCAGCTACAGCTTTCGCGAGCTGCAGCGCGAAGTGGAGCGCTGCGCCGCCATATTGCAGTCGCTGGGCGTGGTCAAGGGCGACCGCGTGTTGATCTACATGCCGATGATCGCCGAGGCGGCGTTTGCCATGCTCGCGTGCGCGCGCATCGGCGCCGTGCATTCCGTGGTGTTCGGCGGCTTTGCCGCCAACAGCCTGGCCAGCCGCATCGACGATGCGCAGCCAAAATTGGTGTTTTCCGCCGATGCCGGTTCGCGCAATGGCAAGGCGATTGCCTACAAGCCGCTGCTCGACGAAGCCATCCGCATCGCCGCGCACAAGCCGCAGCATGTGCTGCTGGTCGACCGCCATCTGGTGCCGATGGAACGGACGCCTGGCCGTGACGTCGATTACGCGGTCCTGCGCGAACAGCACCTGGACGCGCAGGTGCCAGTCGCCTGGCTCGAATCGAACGAGCCGTCGTACGTGCTGTATACCTCGGGCACGACGGGCAAACCGAAGGGCGTGCAGCGCGACGTGGGCGGCTATGCGGTGGCGCTGGCGTCGTCGATGCAGTACAACTTCTGCGGCAAGCCCGGCGAAACCTTCTTTGCCACCTCGGATATCGGCTGGGTGGTGGGACACTCCTACATCGTCTACGGCCCGCTGATCGCCGGCATGGCCACCATCCTGTACGAGGGCTTGCCCATCTGTCCCGATGCGGGCATCTGGTGGAGCATCGTTGAAAAATACAAGGTCACGCGCATGTTCTCTGCGCCGACGGCCATCCGCGTGCTGCGCAAGCACCCGGTGGAACTGATGCGCAAATACGATTTGTCTTCCCTGAAGGCCCTGTACCTGGCAGGCGAGCCGCTCGATGAAACCACGTCGCAGTGGATCGCCGACGAACTGAAGGTGGACATCATCGACAACTACTGGCAGACGGAGACGGGCTGGCCCATTCTCTCGGTGGCCAAGGGCATTGCCGACACGCCGACGCGCCTGGGCAGCCCCGGCCAGGCCATGTACGGCTACCGCGTCAAGCTGCTCAACGAGGCGACGGGCGAGGAGTGCGGCGCCAACGAGAAGGGCGTGCTGGTGCTGGAAGGCCCGCTGCCGCCCGGCTGCATGCAGACGGTCTACGGCGACGACTCTCGTTTCGTCGACACCTACTGGTCCACCTTCAGCGGTCGTCAAGTGTATTCGACCTTCGATTGGGGCGTGCGCGACGCGGACGGCTATTACTTCATTCTGGGCCGCACGGACGACGTGATCAACGTGGCCGGCCACCGCCTGGGCACGCGCGAAATCGAGGAAAGCATCACCAGCCATCCGAACGTGTCGGAAGTGGCGGTGGTGGGCGTGGAAGACAAGCTCAAAGGCCAGGTGGCGATGGCTTTCGTGATCCTCAAGGACCCGCGGGGTTTCGACAGCGTCGAGGCGAAAACGGCGCTGGAACGCGAAGTGATGGCCGTCGTCGACCGCCAGCTGGGCGCCGTGGCGCGGCCCGCGCGCGTGCTGTTCGTGGCGCAGTTGCCGAAGACGCGCTCGGGCAAGCTGCTGCGCCGTTCGATCCAGGCCATCTGCGAAGGGCGCAGCCCGGGCGACCTGACGTCGATGGATGACCCGGCATCACTGCAGCAGATCCAGGCAGCGCTGGCTTAAGCGCCATGATGAGAACGAAGTTTATCAACCGATAAACTTCGTTCTCAGATCCGGTCGCTTTCCTTGCGCACGACCCTGCCGACGATCAGGCATTCATTGCCGCGGCACAGCTTGCGGTGGTATTTGCGCTGGTCGGGGTTGTCCGACGTCAGCCACCATTCGCCGATGTCGCGCGCCATGCGCTTGACCACCGGTTCGCCTTCGTAATTGATGGCAAACACGATGCCGTCGGCCGGCCGGTTGTCGGCCGTATTGATGATCACCACATCGTCCTCGTACAGGGCCGGCTCCATGCTCTCGCCCTTGACCTTGATCGCCACCAGTTTTTCAGGGTGGTAGCCATTGCGCTCGACCCAGCTGCGCGGCACGCTGATGGTGCTGCCGTCGTGCGTTTCCGGTTCGATGGCAAAGCCCGTGATGCCGGCCGACAGGCGCAGCTTCACCTTGCGGATCGGGTAGAAGCGTTCATCTTCGCCATCTTCCACGACCACGGGCTGCACGCCGGCCAGCGCGCGCGCGGCCATGGCCGCCTGGTCGGGCGCCGCGCCCTGGTCGAAGTACATGCTGTCCAGCTGCAGATCCGCTTCCAGCTTGCGCGCGATCTTTTCGCTGAACGCGCGTCCCTCGCGGTAGGTGGGCGAGAGGATTTGCGAGATGCGCGCCTCGCTCCAGCCGCTGACGTCGGAAATTTTCTTGCGCGTGTTGTCGTAGTGCTCGCGGATCAAGGCCAGCAGGCGGTCGCGTCTGTATTGATACATATTCATCTCCACATTAAACCTGAAATTTACCGTTTGATAAATTACCAAATGCTTGACTTTAACATTAGCGATTGATAAAGTCCACTCGTTGCCTGTCGCAAACGCACTACAGCGTTTGCCGGTTGGCGACACCACGGGAGGTCAGGCAGATGTTGAACAGCAGTCAGTCGGTTGAAAGCAGGGCGGCGCCGCGGCAGGGGCGCCAGTTACAGGGACGCAGCAAGAAGTCGCAGCTGCATGTCGCCCGCATCGCGCAGTACATCCGCGAGCAGGGCCAGGCCAGCGCGGCGCAGTTGTCCGCCTTGCTGGGACTCGACGCGGGCACCATGAGCCGCTATTTGCGCCACATGTGCGGCATGGGGCAGATCCACCTGGCGCAGCGCCATTGCACGGAGCCGGGACGCCAGCGGCCCGCCCTGTACGCGCTGGGCGAGCAGGAAGACGAGGTCGACGGCTGGGCCGAACTGCCGCCGCAGGTGCGCCGCACGGCCAGCTGGCCACGCGGTGCGGCGCGCCGCGATCCGCTGGTGGCGGCCCTGTTCGGGCCGGCGCGGGAAAACTAAGACAAGAATCAACGAGGAGAAAATCATGGGGTTTGCAGAAAAATTCATCGCATCGCTGTCGTCGCAGAACCTGCGCGACGATGCCGTCCACCACGACCTGGACGTGATCGCGGCCGCGGCGCTGGCCGGCGACATGGGCGCCTTGCTGTGCCGCGTCAAATACGCGGACGGCACCGTCAGCCGCCTGTTCGAGGGCAATGCCGGCAACCTGGCGCAGCTGCTGCGCGCCTGGACGGCGGCCGTGACGCAGAAGGGCCGCGCGCGGCGCTGGGTCAAGGCGCAGACGGCCTGGGATGCGCAGGCCGCCAATACCTTGTACCGCCGCGTGGCCGAAGCGTCGCTCGCGCATTGGCTCGACAGCAAATGCAAGGTTTGCCACGGTACGGGCGTCGTCGCCGCCATGCAGGCCGGCGCGCCCGTCGTCTGCAAGGCGTGCCACGGTGCCGGTGAAGCGGCCATCAGCTGCTCCGGCGGCTTTGAGCTCGAACGCATCAAGGATATGGTCAGCGAGCTGGAAGGCATCTTCCAGTCGCACGGGGCCCGCGCCATGCGCCGCCTGGGTCACTGAAAAAATTCTGCAATATGCCTGGTGATGCAAAAAACGCCCCTACAATAGAGTCTCGATCACGCAGCAACAGCAACACCGCAGGACCACATGCTTCTCCACTCGTAATAGACGCGCTTTCGGCGCGACACCGATAGGGGAATTCAGCGCAGCGAACGGCCTTCATGGCTCCTTCGCCCATCTTTCGTCCGGCACGGCCCCGCGCCATCCGGACGCCAGCCCGCCGCCTCACCGCGCGCGGGCTTTTTATTTTCCCGATTGTTGACTGTTCTCCCCTCAAGACCACACCTGTGGTCTTTTTTTCATCCCACGAAAGGTATTACTTATGGCATCGACAGCAAACGGCATCGACAGCTTGATCGTTATCAGCAAACAAAGCGCCGAAGGCAGCAAGGCCGCCGCAGGCGGCGGCCAGATTTATCCCCGCGTCACGGCCACCTTCGACACGGAAGCGGACAAATATGCGAGCGCCGAAATCGACGCCAGCCAGCAGCAGGGCGATACCCGCCTGGGCAATTTCCGCACGACGGGCGCCATCAAGGCCGAAGCGGCGTGCGGCACCTATGCGCCGCTGATGGCGGCGCTGCTGCGCCGCGACTTCACGGCCGGCGGCGTCGCTGCCGCGCAAACCACCATCGCTGCCGCCGCCTCCGGCCTGACGCGCAGCGCCGGTTCCTGGCTGGCCGAGGGTTTCCGCGCCGGCAGCGTGGTGCGCATCACCGGCATGACGGCGCCGGCGGCCGCCAACAACGCGAAGAACTTCTTCGTCACGTCGGTGACGGCGACCAACCTGAATGGCCAGTTCATGGATGGTTCGGCCATGATCGTCAAGGCGGCCGGCGACTCGGTCGGCGTGGCGGCGGTGGGCAAGCGCAGCTTCACCCCTTTGAGCGGCCACACCACCGACTGGTTCACGGCCGAAGTGCAGGACCCGAAGATCGGCGTGCACCGCAGCTTCGTCGACCAGCTGGTCAGCAAGATGGATATCGCCGTGCAGCCGAACGGCATCACCAGCCTGGACTTCACCCTGATGGGCAAGGCGGAAGGCCCGACCACGGCCGTGCCGTACTTCCCCACGCCGCTGGCCGCGCCTGGCACCGGCAAGTTCTCGGGCGCCACGGCGATGCTGTCGGTGAACGGCATCCCGTCGCAGATCTGCACCGGCATGTCTGTCTCGCTCGACGGCCAGGTCAAGGTCGACCCGGTGATCGGCTCGAAGTACGCCACGGCCGCCTCGCGCGGCAAGGTCATGGGCTCGGGCCAGTTCACGGTGCTGCTGCAGGACGCCACCTATCTCGACTACTTCAAGTCCGAGACGGAAATCCCGCTGGCCTACGCCATGGCGTCGGGCACGGCGCCAACCGCCGACGTGCTGGCACTGGCCATGGGCCGCATCAAGATCACGTCGGCCAAGATCGACGACGGCGAGAAAAACAAAATCGTCACCTGCGCCTTCGACGTCCTGCGCTACAAGGGCGCCGATGCGCAGCATGAAGCGACCACCCTGACCATCCAGGACAGCGCGCTGTAAGCGGCTGACGCTTGACCCGGGGCCGCCGTGAGGGCGGCCTTTTTATTTTTACCTTAATCAAGAAAGAAAATACACATGAACAACGCACAAATGATCGCCTCGGCTGGTTTTGATATCTCCCTGCTGAATGACGGTAACAAGCCCGTGGACCAGGTGCACCTGGTGTCGGTCTTGTTCGACGAAGACGGTGCGCACAAGGCGGGCTTTGAAATCGTCAGCAAAAATTCCGACCAATACCGTGCCGTGATCCGCGAAACGTCGGTGGTGGCGATCAAGCGCTCGGTGCAAAAAAGCAAGCAGATCGACGCGAAGACCGACGAAGGCGCTGCGGAACTGTATGACCTGGCGGAAAACCGCAGCATGAAGATCGCCATCGCGGTGGTGGTGGGCATGCCTGGTTTCGTCGACAAGGGCGTGCCGGTACAACCGTCCCCGGCTTTGCTGAAGGCGATTTTTGAAAAAATGCCGTCCTGGCAGGAAAAAGTGCTGGCTGCGCTTGAGGCGGAAGGCAATTTTTTGACGGTCTAGCCGCCGCCTTGCTGCTCTTTGCCGACGAACAGTTTGAGCGTTCGGCGAAGGCGGCTGATGGCAATGCGAAAGGCGAGCACCTGGATGCCGCGAAGCGTCATCCACTCTACCGGGAGCCGCAGGCTCCCGTTTGCGCGCAACTGCCGTTTGAACTGGCGCACGTGTGGCAGTTTTTCGTGCAGATGAGCCGCAAGCGGCAAAACGGCATGGCGGTCAATCCCTTGAGCAGCCTCGATATCCTGGCTTGGCAGTTGCGACACCGCATACGCCTGGCGGTATGGGAAGAAGAGCTGGTCGATCAGCTTGACGCGGCCTACATGGTTCATCAAAACAGTTCTCATTAGGCTGGCCTTTACCCGGCCTATCTATAGCAGAGGTGACGCCAAAAACATAACTGTCATCGCCAGGGTGGCCTCGATTTGCATTGCCACCCTTCGGTGGCTTTTTTTATGGGTAAATTATGACCGTTGATATTGCAACACTACAGATACGCATTGATACGCTCAATGTGCGCATCGCGGCAGATGACCTGGAACGCATGCGCGAGGCCAGCGAGAAGGCCGCCAAGTCGACTCTGAAACTCGAAGATGTCACGAAAAAATACACGGAGATACTCTCCAGCCTGGGTATTTCCAACAATATCGGCCAGATCGTTAAATTAACTGATGAATATACGAAATTGACAGCGCAACTGCGCATGTCGACCAGCTCTACACAGGAATATGGCGAGGCGTACGACAATGTCAAGCGTATTGCAGCCTCGGGACAAACGGATCTCGCCGCTACGGCGGGTCTGTATACCCAAATGAACGATGCGACCAAGAAATTGGGCATCAGCCAGGCCGAAGTGGCCGGCATCACCGAGGCCCTCAATCTGGGCGTCAAGATCAGCGGCGCATCGGCGGCCGATTCCGCTACCGCCTTCAAAGGGCTGTCCGATGCCTTCGCCGATGGGGCCCTGAGCAGCCAGCAATTTAACGCCATCAGCCAGGCCGCCCCTGAAGTCATGGCGGCAATGGCCGCCGGTCTGGGCGTGTCGAAAGAAGCGCTTGCCGGGTTTGCCGGCGCAGGATTGATCACCGCCGATGTGATGGCCATCGCGCTACCGAACGCGCTGGGCGAGTTGCGCAAGGAAGCCGTGCAGTTCGAAACTATTGGCGGCAGCTTTACCGTTCTGAGCAATAACGTGATGGAATTCACGGCGAGGCAGGCGGAGTCGAGCGGCGCCGTGCGCCTGATGACGAGCGGTCTCGAATTTTTGTCGAATAACCTGACCCTTGTCGTTGGCGTGCTGGAAACGCTGACCACCGCGAAGTTTGCCACCTGGGCTGCCGGCGTCGTAGTGGCTACTTACAGCAAGGTCGCAGCCAACCGGGCCTTGCTTGCATCCACCCTGGCGGCGGCGAATGCCGACGTGACGGCGACCGCTGCCACCTCGGCACTGGCGGCTGCACGGGTAGCTGAATTGCAAGCGACGATACGCGCCAGCCAGGCCGACGTGGCGCTGGCGCTGACCACCAATGGTCTGATACCGGCCCAAGCCCGTGCCACTGTTGCCTCCGAGGCTCACTCCGCCGCATTGGTGGCGCAAACGGCAGCAACGCGAGCCGCATCGGTCGCTGCAGGGGTACTGAAAGGGGCCTTGGCATTCATGGGTGGGTATATTGGCTTGCTGGTGACTGTCGTAGGGTTAGGTGTTACTGCCTGGAATATGTGGGGGAGTTCATCGAAGGACAATGCGGAGAAGGCCGTAGAGCCCATGCGCAAAAGCACCAAGGATATCATTGCTGAACTCGACAAGCAGATGGTCCAGCTGGCAAAGCGCAATGAGCTGGCAAAGCTGGGCGTGTCGGAAAAAGGATTGGATACCCCGGCTGGCGAGCGCATGGCAGAGATATCGACGGAGATGGATGCGGTGCGCAATCGCACGGGAAAATATCAGTCCCTGGACAAGGCGGCGCGGGACAGCAACATGGCAAGGCTGCAAGCCGAATTCGATGCGCTGCAGGGCAAGCTCAAGCAGCTTGAGCAGCAAGGCGCGTCGGGTAAACCGACGAGCGGAACTGGTACAGGCGCGCCATCACTTCCCGCTCCGCCAACGCCTTTCGAAGCCATGATGGATGACATGCGCGGCAAGGCCCGCGACCTGAAGCGCGAAGTTGCCGGCTATGCCGAGATGAACGAGGCGCAACAGTTCGATTATCGGTTGAAGGAACTCCTGGCGGATCGGACGAAAAAGGTGACCGCAGCACAACAGGCGGGATTCGAGGTTGCACGCAAAGTGATACAAACTCGCCTCGATGAGATCGAGGTGGACAAGCAAGCCAAGGCAGTGGCGGAGCAGGCGCAGGCGGAGGCGAAAGCGCTGTCCGATACGCGGACGCAGGCCGTTGCCGATGCCGTCAAGGAAGCGGAGGCTGGCGAAAAGCTGGTAGCGGTGTATGGCATGAGCAAGACCGCTATCGCGCAAAATGAAATGGCGTTGTTGAAGGAACAGCGCGCCGCGCTGGCGGTGGGCAAGGAAAATGCGGCGCAGATCGAGTATTTGAATGCCTTGATCGATGCCAAGCAGCGCAGCATGACGGCGACGGAAGAACTGGCCGCCAAGGAAGCGTCTGCCGCTGCGGCCAAGAAGGCCTCGGATGAATGGGCCGCCAGCGCCAAGGACATCGAAAAATCGCTGACTGACGCCTTCATGAACGGCTTCGAAGGCGGCAAGAACCTGGCGACGATGTTCAAGGACAAGTTGAAGAGCATGTTCAACAACCTCGTGCTGCAACCGATCATGTCTCCCATTGCGGCCGGCTTTGCATCGTTCCTGAATCCGGGTGCGGCGCAGGCGCAGGGCAGTTTGGCCAATGGCGGGGGTATCCAGGCGCTCATGAGCTCGGCGAAGGGCATTTACGAATCGTTATCGACCGGCCTGTCCGGCATCGGTAACTCGGTGGCCGATGGGGTGCAGCGTGGAATCAACATGCTGCAAGGTTCCCCCTATTCTCCGTTTGTCAGTGCCAATGGTTCGTTCGCCACCGGTGTAGGCGCGGCGGCAAGCGTTGCCGCCGGCGTCATGGGTGGCGTGTACGGCGGCAAGATGATTTCGGGTGAATATGGTCGCAACGGCGTTGTCAATGCCGGTACGGCCATTGGCGCAGGGCTAGGAACTGTGGTCTTTCCTTTGGTAGGCACGGCGATGGGAGCCCTGGTCGGCGGCTTGCTGGGAGGCGCCGCGAACCGCCTGTTCGGCATGGGCGAGAAAAAGGTCAGCAGCGCAGGTATTTCCGGCAGTCTCGGTGTCGATGGCTTTACGGGCGAGAGTTATTCGAACTGGACCCAGAAAGGCGGTCTTTTCCGCAAGAATAAAAAGGGTACCGACCATTCTGAAGTCGATGCCGAGCTGGCCGCATCGTTAGGCGATACGTACGCGCAGATGAAGGCGGTGACGGGCACGTTCGCCAACACACTGGGCGTGAATACGGATGGCCTGGCCAAGCGCACGCAGTCGCTCAATATTGTCATGACCAAGGACGATGCGGCCAATCAGAAAGCCATTGCCGACTTCTTTACCGGCGTCGGCGATGCCATGGCCATGGAATTGGTTCCTTCCTTGTCGCAGCTCAAATTGAAAGGCGAGTCGGCGAGCGCTGCGCTGCAGCGCCTGGCGGGTAGTTACGCCACTGTTGACGCCGTGCTGGCAACCTTGGGCAGCACTTCGCAGCAGGCATTTGGCGCCGTCGGCGTGGCATCCCTGGCGGCACGCGAGCAATTGGTCAAGGCCGCCGGCGGCGTTGAAGCACTGGGCAATCGGACTGCGTTCTTTGCCGAAAACTACCTGACCGAAGCCGAGCGCCTGGCGCCCGTGCAAAAACACGTGACGGAACAGATGGCAGCCCTGGGCTATGCCAGCGTGACCACGCGCGCGCAATTCAAGGACACGGTATTGCAACTGGCCAATTCCGGCGCCTTGGCCACCAAGACGGGCGCCGAGCAGTATGCGGGCCTGATGGCGCTGGCCGATGCGTTTGCGAAGACGCATGCGGCGACGGAAGACCTGACCAAATCGGAGCAGGGTATCGCCGACGAGCGTAAGAGCATCCAGGAAAAACTTGACCAGATGACGATGACGTCGGCGCAATTGCGTGCCCGCGAGCGTACTTCGGTCGATGCTTCCAACCGGGCGCTATATGACCAGCTGCAGGCGCGGCAAGACATCGCCAGCGCCTACGAGACGGAATCCTCCGCCCTCAAATCCACCATCGACCGCCTGAAAACCTTCGGCGATGGCATCCGCTCTTTCAAGGATTCCCTGCTCCTGGGCAGCTTGTCGACCCTGACGCCGATGCAGAAAATGGCTGAGGCGCAGCGCCAATATGAGGAAACGCTGGCCAAGGCGAAGACGGGCGATGCGGCGGCGCAATCGGCGCTGACGGCGGCGGCCACGGCGTACCTGACGGCGAATCAGGTAGTCAAATCGTCGAGCGACGCCTATGCGGCCGATGCGGCGCGGGTGCAGGCTGACCTGGCGGCGCTGGCGGCGATTGCCGGCACGCAGATGAGCGATGCGCAGAAGCAGTTGACGGCCCTCGACACGCAGGTGGGGCAGTTGATCAATCTAAACAAGACGGCGGTGGGCATCCAGGAAGCGGTCGATGCGCTGGGCGCTGCATTGCGGGCAGGTGGCAACGTCGATATTACAGGCGGGATGCAGTTCGCATCCGCTTTCGGCATGCCGCTTGCCGCCGTTGACGAGGTGATGGTCGATGCGCCGGCGGCGCAAGCGATGCAGCGCTATTTCAGTGCCGGCGATGGCGTCAACGAAGCGCTGGTGGCAGAGATCAAGGGCTTGCGCGAGGAAGTGCGCCAGCTGCGCGCCGATCAGGACCAGCAGACGGGCGCCATCATCAGCAGCAATTACGACGCCAATGAACGCGCCGCCGACAAGGTGTCGGCCGGCGCGTCGGAAGCGGCCCGCGCCTCGGTTTGGGCCAGTCAATCGAAAGCGAGCATAGTATGAACGAAACCTTGAATGGGTCCATGAGCGACGCGCAGTTCACCGCGTGGCTGCGCAACGCCTCGGCGCGGCGTCTGGTGCTGATAGAGGTGGCCGTGCGTAGCGCTGGCCAGGAAAGCACGCGCTTCCTCAGCACGGGCGCCTATGTCACGGCCCCCGATGACACGCCGCCTAACCTGGCCTACCAGTCCATCGTCTCGACGGGCATGCAGTTCACCGAACAGCTGTCGCTGGGCGGCGAGGCCAGTCTGTCGGCGGGCGACATCGAGATCCACAATCCGTCCGGCATCCGTGATGCCTGGCTCGATGACGTGTGGATGAACCGTCCGATTCGTGCCTGGATCGGCGATCCGCGCTGGCGCCGCAGCGACTTTCGCATGATCTTCAATGGCGTGGTGGCCGACATCGCGCCGAAAGGCCGCGACAAGCTGGCCCTGAAACTGCGCGACAAGCTGCAACGCCTGAATACGCCTGTCAGCGAGGCCAAGCTGGGGGGCGCGACGCCGAACAAGGATGCCGTGCTGCCACTGGTTTTTGGCGAGGTGCACAACATCACGCCGCTGCTGGCCGATCCGGCCTTGCTTCAGTACCAGGTGCATGACGGCGCCATCGAAGGGATCATCGAAGTGCGCGACAACGGGTTGCCGGTGCGAATCACGGCTGACAAGGCCAGGGGCACCGTCGTCCTGGCGGCGCCACCCGCCGGGACAGTTACCGTGACTGTGCAGGGCGACCGTCCTGGCGCCTATGCCAATACGGTGGCCGCGCTGGTGCGGCGCCTGGCGACAGCCTACGGCAAGGTGGGCGACCGCTTTGTCGATGGCGACCTCGATACGGCCAACCTGGCGGCGTTTGATGCCGCGCATCCGCAAGCGGTGGGCCTGTTCCTGGCCGGCCGCACGAATGTGCTCAATGCCTGCCAGATGCTGGCGTCCAGCTTGGGTGCGCAGCTGGTGATGTCCCGCCTGGGGCAGCTGCGGCTGCTGCAACTTAGCCTGCCTCCCGCCGGCTCGCCGACGCAGGTAGGGCCGAAGCACATGGTGGCGGGCAGCCTGACGCCAGTCAGCCGCAGCGCGCCGATGGCATCCGTCAAGCTGGGCTTCTGCAAGAACTGGACCGTGCAAACGGGTTTGCTGACAGGTATCCCAGTCCAGCACAAGGATTTGTTTGAAACGGAGTGGCTGACGGCCACCCTTGTGGACAGTGCGATACAGGCGGCCTACCGGCTCGACGCGGAACCGCTGCAGCAGGACACCATGCTGCTGCGCCGCGTCGATGCCGAGGCAGAGGCGCAGCGTCGCCTGGCGATTGGCCGCGTGCCGCGCATGGTTTACGAATTCGACGGCACGGCGGAGATGCTGGCGCTGGAATTGGGACAGGCCGTGACAGTCACGCATCCACGCTTTGGCATGGAAAACGGCGTGGCGGGGCAGGTTGTATCACTGGCCCCGGATTGGTTGACTGGACATGTGAAAGTGGGGTTTGTCGTATGAGTACCATCATGAATGACCGCGACGTGCTGTTGCAGGCAACGTCGCCACGGCTGACGGCGCCGGAAGCGGGGGCCGCGCTGCTGCTGACGGTGGACACGCCCGTGTTCCACGTCAGCACCAGCGGCGCCGGCTCGCCGGCCGCCATCAATTTCAAGGCCACGCAAATCAATTTGCCCGGCACCGTGCAATGGAGCTGCAGCGCTGGCGGCGTCCTGAGCGGTAGCGGTAACACGCGTAGCCTGGCCTATAGCGCCATGTCGGTGCAGCAGGTCACCGTGACCGCCACTTTGCTGCACGACAGCGGCGTGACGTTCACGGCGCAGCAGATCGTCAACAAGGTGCAGGACGGCGTGAATGGCGTGCCTGGATCGAATGGCAGCAGCGGCAAGTCAGCGCGCCAGTGCTTCACGCTGATCGACGGCTATGCGCTGGCCTTCAATCCGGCCAGCGTGACGGTGCAGGGCGACGCTTATCCCCCCGTGGGTACCTGGGGCGAGACGCGCCCCTGGGGCGCGGCCATCAATGGCGCCCCGGCGGAACGGCAGGTGTGGTTCCAGTCCAGCGGCAACTACGATCCGGTAACCAACCAGACTGTGTGGACGACTCCTTTCCAGAGCTATGCCAAGTTTGGCTCGCTGGAGGCGATTTCGACCAAGACGGGGGCGTTGACGTTCAGCGATACCTGTAAGTCCGCCAATGGCAATGTCGTCATTAATGCGGATGGCACGTTTTATTTGCGTTCGACGCCCAGCGAGGTGACTGGATATCAACGAATTGAACTCAATGCGAACGGATTTTACGTGTTCAATAAAGACGGCCGGGCGGTGATAGAACTGGGGATGGCTTTATGAGGGCCGCCGCGTTGATACTTCGTACCGATACAGGCCGGGTGATATTCGATTCACGGCAGGCGGCAGGCGGAGTCTGTCTTGGGATCTTCGCCATTCCGGCGACAGGAAAAACCATCATCTTTCCTGGCTTGCCGCGTGGCCGCATGCCAATGGTGGTGTATGGCGATGGGCAAAATCATGTGGAGTGGTCCTATGACGAAACACCTGGCTATCCGCGTTTTATTTTCCCCGTTAGCAGCGATTTGCCATCAACCAGTATGACGACTGCGGGAGTGTATTTGAAATGACAAATACATTGCGCATTTTGAATGCCGCTGGCGATCTCGTGGTCGATAGCGATACCCCTGGCACCGCCTGCATAGGTAAAGCGAATTTCTTGAAAACTGTACAGCCTTACTACAAGGATAGCGCATGGCAGACGGGCTACTCACAATATACGTTTGCGACGGATCGCCCGGTGCTGTGGGCGTTCGATTTGCCGCTTGGCCGGCGTGTCGGCATTTTTGGCACATCGTATCAGGATGGTGTCCATACGGTGGGGGTGTATTGCGGTACCGGAGGAGATTGGGAAAAATTTGACAGGCAGGAAGCTGTGGATGTTTGGGCCTTTTCCACCATATCCCAGGCACGCTCAAAGTTTGGTTTGATCTTACGGCATAGTAAGGAGCACTACGTGACCCATGATTTTGGCACACCGAATATCACTTTCCCGATTGCGTCCGGATCGCTGGGTGAAAGTGTCCGGATTCCTCCCGTTGATCGTCCAATCGCCATTGGAAATGCACCTTTCTACAATGTTTCGTATTTTGATCTTGAGCCTGGCTACATCCTGACGAATAGCCGCTATTTTCTTTTGCGCACCGCGAACAATACAGTGGGATATTCGGCAGGGCTCACATTCAAGAGGATTGAATCGCAAGGTCAGCGGGGTAAAGACTCAACGGTAAGTCATCCTTCGCCATTCCTGGTAATAGATGGAAGCTTCCTGCCGTAGAGATATTTTGCAAATTTCAGGAAAGAATATGTCATGACGAATTTACGCATCATCCACCACAATGCGGCTGACCTGGCCGTCATCACGGCATCGAGCCAGTCGGGGGGGCTCACCGCAGCAAACCTGTTGACGGACACTAAATCCGAAGTATGGCGGTCAACAGGCACAAACGCCACCCTGCGCGCTGTTTTTCCCTCGACCGCTTTGATCGGCGCCTTAGCGCTGCCATTTTGCAACTTGAGTTCGGCCGCCACCTTGCGTGTGCGCGGCTACGTATTGGCGAGCGATTCGATACCCGCATTCGACACGGGCACGGTGCAGGCTTGTGCACACCAGCCGCTGGGCGCCTGGGACTGGGGCCTGGAACCCTTGGGCGTGAATGCCTTCTCGTATGGCGGCGGCGCCTACGGGCGCATCTGGTTTGCACCGGCTTGGGTGGAAAAGCTGGAAATTGACATCGATGACGCGCTCAATCCTGCCGGCTACATCGAGGCGTCGCGCCTTGTCGCCGGCATGTACTGGTCGCCTGAAAGCAATGCCGACTATGGTGCTTCGGTGACGGCCGACGATGCCAGCCAGCATTACCGCAATGAAGGCGGTGATTTGCTGACGAATGTGGGACCGCGCAGCCGCAAGCTGGCTCTGAGCCTGACTACCATGTCGCCACGCGACCGCAGCAAGTTGATGGCCATCTTGCGCGGCAATGGCAAGTCGCGTCCGGTCTTCATCAGCCTCTTTCCGGAATCCGACGATCCCTTGCTGGAGCAGGATCACCAAGTGTACGGCAAGCTGCCGGAGGCGATTGCCGTCACCACGCCGCAATTCGAACGTTATTCCACATCCATTACTGTAGAGGAAATCTGATGCCAGCCAATTTTTATCCAGGGCAGACCGACTATCTGCGCAAGCTCAACGACTTGGCGCTTGCTAAGGATGTCGCGGATATTCCGCGCAATGCGGCTGCTGCTGCGGCCAGTGCGGCAGCGGCGGGACAGGCCGCTACCAGCGCCAGCGCAGATGCAGTTAAAGCATCCGCGCAGGCCGCATCCGCAAGCGCCGCGTTTGCTTCGCTCGACGCGCGCTATCTCGGTGCTAAAGCGCTGGCGCCGACATCGGACAACGCTGGCGCAGCGCTGCTGGCCGGCGCGACTTACTGGGACACGGTGCTGAACGGCGGCTGCCTGCGCGTATTCCAGGCTGGCACCTGGATGACGATACCCACCAACGTGGCCTCGCAAGTTGCAAGCACGCCGGCGGGTGGCATCGTTGCGACGAATGTGCAGGCCGCGCTGGCCGAATTGGATACCAAAAAAGCGGTGCGCGCGACGACGCTGGCTGGCTATGGCATTACTGATGCGCAGCCTAGCTCGTATGTGCCGGCCTGGGGCAGCATTACTGGTAAGCCACAGTTTGCGGCGGTGGCTACGTCAGGCAGCAAGGTTGATGTTGGCCTGGGTAGCGTCGACAATACGGCCGATATGGACAAGCCAGTCAGCATTACGCAAAGAGCGGCGCTGGATTTAAAAGCATCGCAGAACGGTGATGTCACACAGGACTTTAAATTAGCCAGTATTAACGGTTCGTTCATCAGCGGTATGCAGAATCGTGTCATCAACGGCGATATGCGTATCAATCAACGTGGTGTACCTAATTCGGGCACATATCTCATTGGTTATGGTTTGGATCGCTGGAACTACGATGCATCGGTGGCAGGTAAGGTTGCCTATGGCCCAAATTTTTACAATGTGGCAACTCGTGCCCCCGGCTTCCCTAATTACCTTGGTTTGGGCGCTCAAGGCGCTTATTCTGCCTCGGCTATAGAGGCATACCTCTTACAGCAGGTAATTGAGGGCAATCATTTAGCCGACCTGCAATATGGCACAGCCAGTGCAAAAACTTGCACGTTGTCCGCTTGGGTTTACTCGAACATCGCTGGTTCACATTCGGGTGCTTTATACAACATTTTGGCAAACAAAAGCTATGTGTTTTCTTTCTCGGTTCCCGTAGCGAACACATGGACGAAAATCGCTGTCTCTATCCCCGGTGACCTTGCCAGTGCGATGAACACGAATAATATGCAAGGCCTGCACCTGCGCTTTAACTTGGGGTCGGGGGCTAACTTTGTACGTCCAGTAACAGGTACTTGGATTACTGGCAACATGACAGGTGTAGCCGGTGCTGTAAACATGTTAGCTAATAATGGCAACTTCCTGATCACAGGTGTGCAGTTTGAAGTAGGCACAGCAACACCATTCTCGCGTCGCTCTATGGCAGAGGAAATGAGTCTGTGCATTCGTTACTACTGCAATTCGTTCCCTGAAGGTGCGGATGTAACTGTACTTGCTGCTGACGCGCTTGGGTTAATTTTATCGGGAGGCGAAGCTGTAGATTCTCTGGAAAATAACGGCCGTCATACGGTTAAGTTTCCTATCCCTATGCGTGCTACTCCGACGATCAATATGCGGGGCTATGTGGGCAATCCGTACAGCTGGGCATGCCAAGGTACGGCAGCTCAAGGGGGTGTCCAGGGCTTTTTGGGACAAGCCGGAGAAATTACCAATAAGTACATGAAAGTAAAGTCCAATACCTCGGCTCGTCAGTACAATATCCAAGGTAACTGGGAAGCCATCGCCGAAATTTAAGATTAGGAGAACGCATGTACACCATCGCAGAAGAGGCAAACATAATCATACGTGAATCGGACGGGGCATTCATACCGATGGATTGCCAGAACCTCGATTATATTAAATATATGGAGTGGCTTGCGGACGGGGGCGTGCCGAAGCAGTTTGAAGCCCCATTGTCTGACGCAGTGCCCGCAGACGAACGGATGACCTAAGTTCCTGTATTTCTTATACCTCATCAACAAACCCGCTTCGGCGGGTTTTTTCATTTCCACCACCTGAAAGGCAACCATGGCCCTCGAAACCACCGCCGCCGGCGGCGCATTGATCAAACTGTTTGGCGTGCCCGTGCTGGCCGGCGCCGCCGCCACGTCGCTGGGCTTCATGTTCATGTGGCCCCAAACCACCAAGGAGGCATTTATTCGTTTTTGTTCCAGCATCATCATTTCCACCTTTCTCGGCCCCGTGCTGGTGGCCGCCGTGCTGTCGTGGTGGCCCAGCCTGTTCGACAGTGCGAAAACCGTGGCGGGCCTGTATGGCGGCGACCCGGCCACGGGATTTTTATTTATCGCCGCGCCGCTGATGGTGGCGGCCGGCTTGCCTGCCTGGTGGGTACTGGGCGCCTGCGTGCGCTGGTTCGACAAGCGGCGCGGCAAGGATATCGGCGAACTGGCGGCCGATGCGGCCGCTGCCGTCAAGGATGTGCGGGGCATGCTGTGACAGGCGCGCAATTGATGCAGATCATGCCGTTGGCCGGCCGCCGCGCTACGCTGTTCCTGGCTCCGCTGAATGCGGCGATGAGCGAGTTCAGCATCGATACGCCGCTGCGCCAGGCGGCGTTTCTGGCGCAGGTGGGGCACGAATCGGGACAGTTGCGTTATGTGCGCGAGCTGGCCAGCGGCACGGCCTATGAAGGACGCGCGGACCTGGGTAATGTGGTCGCTGGCGATGGCGTGCGCTTCAAGGGGCGCGGCTTGCTGCAGGTGACGGGGCGCGCCAACTACGCGGCGTGCGGCGTGGCGCTGGATATCGACTTGCTGGCGGCGCCGCAGTTGCTGGAGCAGACGACTTTCGCATGTCGCTCGGCGGGCTGGTTCTGGCAATCGCGCGGATTGAACGGCCTGGCAGACGCGGGTGACCAGGAACGGGTGACGCGCCGCATCAACGGCGGCGTGAACGGCCTGGCAGAGCGTCTGTCCTTGTACCAGGCTGCACGCAAGGTGCTGGCATGAAGCCGTCCTGGAGCATTGTGGCCATGCTGCTGTTGCTGGGGGCAGCCGTGTTTTGCGCCCAGCGCTGGGGCCGCGAAACGGGCCGTGCCGCGTGCGCGGCGCAAGTACTCGAAGTGCAAGCCGTGTTGCGGCGTCAGAGCCAGGCGCTCGATACGATGCGGGAAGAGGGCGCACGCCGGTCGGCGCGGGTACGCCAGGCGCTGGCCACGGCGCAGACCGGGCAGGCAGACGCGCAAGCGGCGGCAGCGCGCATCCTCGCGCTGCCGCCCGAAGGCGACGCCTGCCGTGCCGCCGAGGCCTTGATCGCCAGAGAAATGCCATGAGACCGCCAGGCGAACGTGCCGGAAGGCATGCCGGCAGCCTCGCCAACCGTTTAGCCAGTTTGTTGCTGGTAAGCTTGTTGAGCGGCTGTGCGGCATGGGGGCCAGCATCGCAGGTGCAAGCTTGGCCGGTGAGCGCGCCATGCATTGCCACGCGCCCCGCCTCGCCCGCCTTGCCGGCGGTGCCAGCCCACGGCATCTTCGAGCAAGTGCAAGCCTTGCTGGCGTGCGAGCAATTGCGTGCTGCCCATGTGCGTCAGCTGGAAGCGCTGCTCGATGCCTGTGCGGGCGGCTAACAACGCCTGACTGCGCCTGATAGCGCCCACCAAAACCGTGACGGGCGCAGGGAAGGCCCGGCGTCCCGCTGGCCCGAGAAACGCCACTGCACGAAGCAGCGTGCCGCCGAGGCAGTGAGCATCGCCGGCCGCAAATGACGACGCGCATTGGTTTTTGACAGGCGTTCCACGCAGCAGTCCCCATTCACCCGTGGCCTGCCAGCACCGCCGCCTTCTGGTGCAGATGCGGGGCCGCATGCGAGAAAACGGTGCATTCACCGCCTGATTAGCTGATTTCTGGTGACTTTCGGCACAATCTCTGTATACAATCACCTGGCACGAAGCGTGCATGGCTACCTCGGTCATTCCATCCAAGGAGCTTCGCATGCATCATCGGCCGCTGGTGTGTTTCTGTCGTCCCGTTTCTGTCTTGCTTTTCCTTTTCACCTGCACCCATCCGTGCCGCGGTAACCCAGGAAATGGAGCGTAAATGGCCTCTCCCCGTCTGAAATCCATCCACCGCGGCGTGTCCGGTACCACGCCTGCCGCTCCGTCCCCCGTCGATGAAGTGCTGCCGGCCGGGAAACTGTTCACCCTGGGCTTGCAGCACGTACTCGTCATGTATGCGGGCGCCATCGCCGTGCCGCTGATCGTCGGCCGCGCGCTCAAGCTGCCGCCCGAGCAGGTGGCGGCGCTGATCAGTGCCGACCTGTTCTGCTGCGGCCTCGTGACCCTGATTCAGTCCTTGGGAATCGGCAAGCATTTCGGCATCCGTCTGCCCGTCATGATGGGCGTGACCTTTGCCGCCGTCAGTCCCATGCTGGCCATGGCGAACAATCCGGCCCTGGGCATCACCGGCATCTTTGGCGCCGTGATCGGCGCCGGCGTCGTTTCCATGCTGATCGCGCCCTTCATCAGCCGCCTGCTGGCCCTGTTTCCGCCCGTGGTCACGGGCAGCATCATCGCCGTGATCGGCGTGTCGCTGATGCGCGTGGGCGTAAACTGGGCCATGGGCGGGCCGCCCGCCATGGCGCAGATCGCCGATCCCGCTTTTCTCAAGATGGCCGCGGCCGCCACGGCGGCCGGCTTGCCCGCGCCGCCTGGCCCCGTGCCCCTGATCGCCAACCCCGGCTACGGCGCGCTGGACAACATGGGCATCGCCTTCTTCGTGCTGGCCGTCATCTTGCTAGTGGCCAAGTATGGCCGTGGTTTCCTGTCGAATATCGCCGTGTTGATCGGCATCATCTCCGGCACGGCCCTGTCGTTTGCGCTGGGCAAGGCCGACTTCGCCAAGGTGGCCAGCGCCAAGGCTTTCGCCATCGTCACGCCGTTCCAGTTCGGCATGCCGACTTTCGACCTGGTTGCCATCGTGACCATGAGCCTGGTGATGATCGTCGTCATGATCGAGTCGCTCGGTATGTTCCTGGCCTTGGGCGAGATGACGGGCAAGCGTATCGAACAGGCCGACATCAGCCGCGGCTTGCGCGTCGATGGTCTGGGGACCTTGATCGGCGGTATCTTCAATACCTTCCCGTACACGTCGTTTTCGCAAAACGTGGGACTGGTGGGCGTGACGGGCGTGCGCAGCCGCTGGGTCTGCGTGGCGGCCGGTATCCTCCTGCTCATCATGGGTGTGATCCCGAAGATCGCGCAGACGGCCGAAGCCGTGCCGGCGTTCGTGCTGGGCGGGGCGGGGCTGGTGATGTTCGGCATGGTCGCCGCCACGGGCATCCGCATTCTGGCCGGCGTCGACTACAAGAGCAACCGCAACAACCTGTTCATCGTGGCCCTGGCTATCGGCTTCGGCATGCTGCCGCTGGTGGCCGAGCAATATGCGCAGCACATGCCGAAAGTCCTGTCGCCGTTGCTGCACAGCGGCATCCTGCTGGCCGCCATCGTTGCCGTGCTGCTCAATCTGTTCTTCAACGGGCTGGCGTCAAGCGAAAAAGCGCGGCAGCAGGCGCGCGAGAACAGCCATGGCAGCGATTGAGGCATCGCCGGCGCCGTGAATGCGGTGCGCGGCGCTGCCGGTCAGCCAGGCGGCAGCACCCTGAGCACCACGCAATTGCGTCCCTCATCCTTGGCGTGGTACAGCGCGGCATCGGCCAGGCGCAGCAGGGCGTCCGGATCGGCGGCTCCCGGTGCCGGCTGGACCGCGATGCCGACGCTGATCGTCACCTGCCGCGCCTCCGCGTTCGCGTGGGAGATACCCAGATCTTCGATCGCCCGCCGCAGTGCTTCGCCGATCTGGCGCGCTTCGTCCGCGCCGGTGTTGGGCAGCACGATCGAAAACTCTTCGCCGCCATAGCGCGCCGTCAGGTCGCCCGCGCGCCGCATGCCGGCCGCCAGCGCATGCGCGACCCGCACCAGGCATGCGTCGCCGGCCTGGTGGCCGTGACTGTCGTTGAAGCGCTTGAAGTAGTCGACATCGAGCATGATGACGGCAAGCGGCCGGCCGACGCGCGTGGCACGCGCACATTCGGCACGCAATACGTCGTCGAAATGACGCCGGTTCGCCAGGCCGGTCAGACCGTCGGTGATGGACAAGGTCGCCAGTTTGCGGTTGGCGTCTTCCAGCTGTTCCGTGCGTTCGGCAACGCGCCGTTCGAGGCTGTCATGCAGCCTGGCGCTGGAGATCGAGATCATCGCCTGGGCGCCGAGCATGCGCAGGAACGCCACGCGTTCCTCCGTGAACGAGGCTTCTGCAAGCCGGTTCTCGAAATACAGGATGCCGCCGATCTGGCCGCCGTGCCGTATCGGCAGGCACATGACGGCGCGCGGCAGGTGCAACTGCACGTACGGATCGGCGGCAAAGCGCGAGGCGCCCGTGATGCAGTCTTCGATCACCTCGGCGCCGGTGCGAATGACGTAGCGCAGCAGCGACAGCGGGAACTGCGGGTCGCTGGCGGCGTTCAGGTCGAACTGGCGCGATTGCAGGACAGTGACGACATCGCCATCGATATTGGCCTCCAGCTGGTAGCTGCCTTCGGACAGCAACAGCAGGCGCGCCACCTGCGCGCCGGCGTTTTCGCACACGATGGTAATGAGGCGCATCAGCACGCTGCGCAGGCCCACTTCGTTCGACAGGATCTGCGACGCTTTCAGCAGCGACGCCAGGTCGAGCGCTGAACTGCCGTGCGTGTGGGAGACGGAATGATGTTGTGCGCCGCGGCCATCCATCCTTGACAGCAGTGCGCCATGGCGCGCCTGCAGCTGCGCTACCTTGCCCTGCGCACCCCACTGGCCGTAGTGCGCGATGGCGTCCTGGATGAAGATGCCGGCCACGCGCGCATGTCCTTGGTCGAACCAGCATTCGCCGCACAGTTCATTGCCCAGCGCTTGCATGTTGACGTAGCCCGCCAGGCCGGCCGCGTCGATCGCCTGCTGGTAGCAGCGCGTGGCCAGCTGCAGGTCTTCCCGGTAGCGTGCCATCTCGGCCATCACCAGCAGATGCTTGGCGTCGCTATTGTCCGAGCCTTGCCTGGCCCACTCGGCGAGGCTCGTTTGCAGCGTGCCGACCACGGCCAGCACATCGTTCGCATCGGCACGCGCAGGATCGCGCCGCAAGGCGCGGATCAGGATCAGCGCGGCGTAGAAGCTGCACTCGGCAACCTTGGCCTGGCCGCGCATGATCTGGGTGACGCTGCCAAGCTGGCCGGCCAGCGGCTCGGCGTCGGCGCTGTCGAACAGGTAGGCGTTGCGTATTTTCCCCTGCAAGAAGTAGGCGCGGTACAGCTGCGAGCCGCCATACTGATCGAGGAAGCGCGCCTCGCTGAAGGCCCCATCATCGTGGCTGTCGTGACGGGGCAGGAGACCCATCAGGCATTTGATCGGCTGGACCGCGGCGGCGACGCAGCAATCGGCCATCGCCTGCTGGCCGTTGGCGCGCATCAGCGCCAGGTCGTGCTCGATGTCGTGCATCAGGTGCGGCAGGTAGTCGCCGAGGATGATACGGTCGGTGGCGCGCACGGCCGCCACCACGCCGACCTGCACGAAGTCGGCGATTTCCAGCGCCCAGCCAAACGCTTCTTCGTACAGGGCGTCGGAGCTGCGCAGCGGCTGCGTCCAGTGGTTGCTGAGCGCGCCGAACATCAGGCCCGTGAGCGTGCGCGTCTGCAGGTTGGCACGGCGCCTGGCCAGCGCCATCGCCATCGCGCCGAAGGCGTAGCCGCGCGCGATGTCGCCGCTGTACAGCGCAAGCATCATCGCGTAGCCGACATAGGCGACAGCGCTGAAATCGCTGTTCCCCCGCTGCATCGACAGCCGCGTCATCGACACCACCATCAGCGCACTCAGATCCTGCTGGCCGGCGTAGTAGCTGGCCATCCACAGGCCCTGCATCATCTGCATCGCGGCCACGGCGTCCGGCTCGCACATGTCATCGGCCGCCAGCAGGGTGTCGGGCGCGTGCGCGCCAGGCTGCTGTCCGATGTCGGCGAGAATGTCGCTGAAGCGCGCCTTCATCTGCGCCACATCGTGCGGGATGTCGATGTGCAGCAGCGCCAGGCCGTCGCGCTGCACGGCAATGGCGTCGAGCAGGCGGCCCTGCAATTGATACTGGTGCGCCTGGATGGCAATGCAGCGCACCTGCTGCAAGGGGCTCAGGGAGCGGGCGCGCACCAGTGGATAGATCGCCTCGGCCGTATCGAACTGGCCGCACAGGTAAGCCGCTTCGGCCGCGCCCAGCTGCAGGTCGAGCCAAAGGCTGGCGTGGACGCTCCATGCGTGCGCCGGCAGCAGCTCGAGACCTATGCGCATGTGTTCCAGCGTGGACTGGAACGCGGCGGAACGCCGTGCCTTCACGCCGGCCTGGAGATTGAGCGTCGCCAGCTGCACGCGCTCGTCCGCATCCTTGATCAGCGCGCGACCGGCGTTGAGCTGCTCGACGATTTCAAACAGTGTTGCGTCCTGGTGCTGCGGCGCCGTATGCCGCAGGAGCAAGCGGCCGATGAGCAGATGGTTGGCCACGCGCGTAGCGTCGTCGGCGACCAGGTAGGCGGCCTGCTGCACCCGGTCGTGCAGGAAGCGGTAAGCGACGCCGCTGTTGGCCGCATCGCTGTCGCCACTGACGTACTTATAGCGTTCGTCGAGCGGCTGGATCAAGCCCGCCCTGAGCGCCGGCCACAGGTCTTGCTGCGTTTTGCGGTGAGCGCGGTCCATTGCCAGCGCGAGCGTATCGAGCGTGAAGCGGTTGCCGCAGGAGGCGGCCAGTTGCAGCAGATGCTGCGTCACCGTGGGCAGGCGGCGGATTTTTTCCAGCAGCACCTCGACCACGTTGTCGGTATATTTGGCCTGTTCTATCGCGGGCAGGTCCCAGTCCCAGCAATCGTCGGCGGCCCGGTAGCGCAGATGGCCCGTCTCATTGAGCGAAGCGAGGAACTGGTTAAGGAAAAAGGGATTGCCGGCCGTCTTGCGGTAGCAAATACTGGTCAACGGCGCACAATCGTGGGTTGCCACGCGCACGGTGGCCGAGACCATTTGCGCCACCTGCGGCTCGGTCAATGCGCTCAGTAACAGCGTCGACAGGCGTACCTCGCGGGCGAGCAGCTTGTCGCGCAGCGCGATCAGCGGATGGTCGGCGCTCACCTCGTTGTCGCGATACGCGCCGATGAACAGCATGCAGCTCTTGTCGCATGACACCATCAGCAGTTCGATCATTCGCAACGTGGCCGCATCGGCCCATTGCAGGTCGTCGAGGAACAGCGCCAGCGGATGCCCGGCGCAGGCGAAGACTTCGACGAAGCGGGGAAAGAGGCGGTCCAGGCGCAGCTGGGCCTGTGCCGGGTCCGACGCGGGCACTGCGTCCGTGGGGCCGACGATCAGCGCCAGTTGGGGAATCAGTTCGATCAGCATGCCGATGCCGCTGCCCAGCACCTCGTGCAGTTTGGCGGACCACTGCCGCAGCGTTTCCTCGGGTTGGCCGAGCAGCTGGCGCACCAGCTCCTGGAAGGCCTGGATCAGCGGGGCATACGGCACGTCGCGCTGGAGCTGGTCAAATTTACCGGACAGGAAGCAGCCGCGCCGCGCGATGATGGGCTTTTGTACTTCGTTGACGACCGCCGACTTGCCGATGCCCGAATGGCCGGCCACCAGCAGCATCTCGCACCTGCCCGCGGCGCTGCGTTCAAATGCCGCCAGCAGCACGGCGATGGCATCCTCGCGCCCGTGCAGCGTTTGCGGCACGAGGAAACGGCCGTTGTGGTCGGACAGCTTGAGCGTCTGCGCCGGCTTTTGCGCGCGGCATGCTTCGAGATCGCTGCGCAAGCCCTGCAGGCTCTGGTAGCGCTGATCGGCATTTTTTTCCAGCAGCCGCTGGATGATCGGCAGCAGCTGGCCAGGCAAGCTTGCCAGCGCCGGGTGCGACCAGTCGGGACTGCGCGCAATGTGGCAATGCACGAGTTCCATCTCGTCGCCCGTCTCGAACGGCGCCTGGCCGGCCAGCAGCTCGTAGAAGGTGGCGCCCAGCGCATAGAAATCGGCGCGCCAATCGACGCGCCGGTTCATGCGTCCGGTCTGTTCCGGCGCCATGTAGCGCAGCGTGCCTTCCAGCGTCTGGAGATTGGCGATGCCATGGCTTTCGTACGGCAGTTCGCAGGCGATGCCGAAGTCGATCAGCTGCAGCAGGCGCCGGCCGCCATTCCACACCAGATTGGCGGGATTGATGTCTTTGTGGATCACGCCCTGACGATGAACCTCGTCCAGCGCCGCGCACAGTTGCACCGCGATGTCGAAAAAGTCGTCCAGCGCCAAGGCGGGTTGCGACGGCATCCTGCGCGCCGCCACCTGCGCACGCAACACCTGGTCGAGCGCCTGGCCGCCGCAATCTTCCACGATCATCGTCCAGCACCCGCCGTGCAGCTGCAGCGCCAGCGGATGCGCCACGCCCGGATGCCGGCAGCGGCGCGCGATCGCATACTCGCGCTTGAATTGCGCCAGTTGCTGAAAGGAGAGGAACTGCTGATTGGGTTTCTTGACGATCAGCGCGGTGCCATCGGCGGCCCTGGCACGGTAAACCCGTGAGCGGACACCGCTGTGCAGCTGTTTGATGATCTCGTGGTCGAAAAGAGAGCGCATGGGCTAGCAGTACACAGACGGTTGCGGGAGCCTGGAGGCGCACATTTCGGAATATTACTTGATTGTAAGTATTATATCAGTAGGGGGCT
The DNA here is from genome assembly GCF_020858135.1 of Janthinobacterium sp. FW305-128. Classification (NCBI taxonomy): domain Bacteria; kingdom Pseudomonadati; phylum Pseudomonadota; class Betaproteobacteria; order Burkholderiales; family Oxalobacteraceae; genus Janthinobacterium; species Janthinobacterium sp. FW305-128. The sequence goes on from NZ_JACYMK010000005.1 coordinate 245,806, forward strand.
TTGGAGGAGGGAGAGGGGGGCGGGGTGTTGTAAAAACGTCAGTGGGAGCAGGTTAGCCCGGGTGTGGGAATTGATCGTGATGACAGTCGCGGCAAGGTGAAGAAGTAGAGGTGATGGAGGTGTCGGAATTTACAGACAAGGAAGAGTTACGCGTAGATGCCGCACCTCGGCCAGCACATGCTATTGGGCAAGATACAAAAGGATTTTCTGGAATTGAGGAAGCCTCCATACCTTTCTTGAACTAGTTATCACTTAGGTGCAAGTCCATCGCCTTGCAATATGGGTAGCCACACATTGTGCGCAATTTTTTCGAAACCCGTCGACGTTGGATGAAGCTCGTTAGCCCAGTCGTCGTCACCTAAGGTGCCGCGACTATCGACAAGACGAACGCGGCCGGGATAACGAGCGACCAACCCCTTCAACCGCAAAGTGAACTCGTCGATCAAAAAACGGATGCAGGAATCCTGCAGGTGGGTAGGCACGTTTGCGACTACTAGCGATGCTCGCAGCCATTTGCTTTCGGCACCAAAGATGCCGATACCTGTTGGCCGAGCATAGTCGTAGTTATGTAAATAGATCTTCGTTGGACCGGTTGCATTTTGCGTCGTATTCCAAGTTGCACCAATTATCTTGTCGATAAGAGCGATGAAGCTTCCCGTAACTTTATTTAAAAATCGGTTCAGGCTTTTCTCGTCATCACCGGATCGGTAGCAAGCTTCAGCCGAAGTGCAGGCGGAGCAGTCTTTTAGCAGTAGCGGGCGCATATCGGATAGGCCGGCGAAGTCGTTCCCTCCACCGCTTATGAAAACAGCCGACAAAGAATCCCCATGTAGTTGTAATGCGGTCTGAATTCTTCTTTTATAGGTTCCGTAAATATAATCGTAGGCTTCGGCACCGTTATTTCCGTGAGCTAGAATGTAATGCTCCTTTTTTTCAACCAAATTTCCTAATTTGCTTAATAATGAGCCACCAAGAAGAGGATACCAGAACCAGCTGTCGCCGATTGCCAATATTGACGGCTGATGAAAATCGTTCTGCATCATGGTCTCGTCCCAATAAACATTTTTGTTGTGCATGATAATTTCTCCAGTATGAACCATCTTTGAATTCATGCTTAGGATTCTTGCTGGAAAGCGGACAGATCCCTAAGCATTACGAATATTTTTTCCTCTGGCGATGAGGTCAAGCAGGTGAGAATGTGCGAAACGCGCTTATGGAATTTTTTGATAATTTGTATTTTTGTGTTTCATCGGTATAAGAAATGGTGCCTGATTCTATTGGTTGCTTCGGTGCGTCTTCCTTAATTGGCTGAGTAAATTTCTCAATCTGACAATTTGATGCTAAATTAAATTTCATTCCGTCATCAGTTTTTTGAAACTGTGACTGTATATAATTTTCTTTTTGATGGATTGTTAAGATTGGCTCTCTATTAGTCAGCAGAGAGCTAATTAGGTTCATTTTTTGGATTCGAATGGCACCGCCGGCCTTGACGCCGCCGTGAGGCTGCTTGAACAAGCTGATGGTGCTCGCCAGCTCGTCCTCGCTGGCTTTTATCGCCGCCGCACGGCCATGGTCAGCCGCTTTTCTAGAGAGCGTTTGACGTCACTCTGTGGGCGGTGATGGCGGCGATCACGCCGGGGCAGGGGGCAGGGCGTCGTCCTCATGGTCGTACTCCACCACGTCGCCGTCGGGGTAATGCTTCGTGTGGATAGTGTCGTCGGACTCGCGTGCCTCAGACGCTTGCGGATACATCGCCGCGTAATCACGCCGCGCGTTAGGTGGTCTCTCGGGAAAAGACGATCAACTGTTCGCCCATGGTCCGCACCGACTAGGTGGGCGTGCTGTCAGCGTGCCGCGCGGCCCATTTCAGCAGGGGGTGAGCGTCGTACTGCTGTCAGAACTTGTCCCGGTAGGGCGGCATGTGCTTTATCTCGGCCGGATGCTGGATGTCCAGGCAACCGGCCTCGCCGGTTTGACCGCGATGCGCTCGGTCAGGTTCAGCTTGATCGAGATATCGACTGTTCACGGTTGTTGAATTCGAACTTGAAGGCGATGCCGTGCTTGCGCGTTTTCTCATTGGTCATCAGGTCGAGCTGGTGAACTTTCAGCCAGGCGAGCAGGGCCACCATGATGGCATCGCCCGCGCTATCACGGCGTAAATCTGGCGTAACCGCTAGAGGTTTTTGTCGGGTTTACTATGCATTAGCAGGAATCTCGGGACGTAAAAAAAGCCACTAACCCGTTGATTATATTGGGATGAATGGCTTTTTTTATGTTTCTGAATTCTGTGCGCTGGTGCCCGGAGCCGGAATCGAACCGGCACGCCCTTACAGGCGGGAGATTTTAAGTCTCCAGTGTCTACCAGTTTCACCATCCGGGCAGCGCGGCGAGATTCTAGCACAAGTGATATCGATAGCGCCATGTTGCGCCGCATTTGCGTCAGTCTTGTTGCTCGAGTTACTTCGTCAGATCGGTGCGTGGCTAGGCGGCCTGCCATGCGTGTCGTCGCGCCAAAAAACGAAGCTCGGCAAACGCTCTCGGCGCGCCACCGTGCGCGCGATTTTTGTCGCACGCTTATCTGTCAGCGGCTGCGGATATTGGATGACGTGAACGGCACACCGGTCTGACGGATAAGCTGGCAACAACTCGGCTGCAAAAAGCCCGGCGGCTTTTAAGAGCCGACAGGTGTCACTCTCATCGTGGAGTGGAGAGTCATCTCCCGCCAGGCGCCGGACAGATGTGGAACACTTATCAACACCTAATGCGCGTCGTAATTTGCGGTCTGCGATGCTTATTGGCTCAGCGCCCCAGTACCTTGGTACAGTTGCGCTTCTCAAGTCGACGGTGGCACCTAGCCTTCTTTCCGCTCGCCAGGGTTTGTCAGGCGTTGTTAAGCTTGCCTACTTACATCATACAAAATCAGCTTGCAAAAGGAGGGCAACTATAGGATAGATAGCCATAGATTTTCACGGCCGCAAGGTCAATGCAAAGAGGACGCCCAAAAATTAGCACCTCCGTCTCATGCGAGGCAGATGGATTATTGCGGGCCTTGGGCAAGGTGCTCAAGCATTTCTCGCAGTCATGCGGCCAGATCCTTGTCGTCACTGCCCGCAAGACTTGAATCACGCGTCCCGCACGCCGGAACGCTTCCCTAATTTCTTGTTTGAAAGTTGTCATGCAAAAAAAAGTCGCTAGTACCGAACCGCACACCATTACTGCTTCTGAGGCCGGACGTGCATTGAATGCGGTCCCGCTGAGTCTTGATCTCAGTGTGCCGAAAGGATTGACATGGCTCGACGATACCCTGAGCGGCATTGATCTGTACGACAAGGGGTTTGTTCGCCGGCCTTCCTTGTTTTTCGATCCCAGCGCCACATCCAGCCTTGGATTGGGCACCTTGAAACATCCGTATTTCACGCAGGCCCAGTTAATGCTGGTAATCAATGGAAATATGTCCGGGCAGGTGCTGGGCTTGAAGCGGGGAACGACCTTGCGCGTGACGGGAACAATGGGGCTGCAACTGGATGTGTACGGTTCGCCTGGCAAGCCATTCACCATTTGTCCCTATGGCGATGCCGAAGTATTACCCATCATTACGAGTGGTGTGGTCGTCCTGAACTGGACGCTGGAGGACGGCGCAGCGAATATCTGGTCTTATCCCATGGGCGCCATCGAGCATGACTGCTGGCAAAATGAGGTGCGTCTGTGGAAGAAGACCTTTGCGGGCAGCGCCGCGGCAAGCCTGACCACGGAAGGCAGCAGTGCGTACGTGAACGGCATCTTGTACGTGCGCCCCTATGCCGGTGAGGATCCGCGTCTGGGGCAAATGGAGGTCTCGAGTAGCCAGCATGCCCTCATGATCAACTACTCGAACGTGCCACACACCGGGTACATCCATGTCTGCGGCGTCGAGGCGCGCAAGGCACGCAATGTCTCCATTTCGGTGGCGCCCCCGACGACTGGAGTGGTCGATGCCATCGTCAGCATCAACGATATCAGCCTGGTCGGTTGCCGCGCCACTCAGGCTGGCGCCGATGGTCCTGTGCTTGCCTCGGACGGCATCACTATGATTGGACTGTCAGATGCGATACGCCTGAAGGGGGGCTACGTGGCAGGGAACCGCATCGACGACGTGCTTAACAACGCGATCGAGTACAGCTGCACCTCCGGACTTATCGTTGAAAAGAATATCAGCAGCAATTGCGGCGGCAATTCAATCGTGGAGCTCTGGTCATCCAACGATAACAGCATTATCCGCTACAACTATGGCTATTACAGCACTACGCGCGACCGGCGCCAGCTTACCTATGCTTCCGGCGGTATTTGGTTCGCCAACAACTATCAAAGTGCCGGTAGCCTGGCCAATAACGATGCCACGAACACCAGGAATTTCGATAACGTTGCGCATCACAATATGATTGTCTTGCCAGGACTTCGCGGCGTGCGCATATCGGGAGGGACGGGCTTGAATGTCTATCAAAACACCATCTATTACGATGAGGCGCTAACCGATCCCGCAGGCAAGCAGCAGTGTACGGCACTGTATATCGATGGGGCCGCAGCCGATGGCTTCGTCAATTTCAGCAACAACCTTGTATATTTTAAGCGCGATCCGCTGGTGGCGCGTTTCCCCCGCATGGTCAATCTGAACCCCGGAGCTGGCCGTCCGACGGGCGACCGGAATATTTATTTCACGGAAGGAAGCGGCATGAGCGGCGACGGTTTTTACACGGGAGCGGATGGAACGACGAACAATATCGTGACCTATAAGGCGCGTATGGCCACCAGCAATTTTGATCAAAATAGTATCTTTGGCCCGTATTTCATCGGTAGTAACGCGACCGTGGCCAGTATGGGGATGCATGACGAAAGCATGCGCATCGTGGCAGCCGGACACATCGGGAAGGCAGTGTCGACTATCGGCAGGCGATACTTTGACGGACAGCCTTACGCGCCCGACAATGCCACGATAGGCGCATTGGCAGGACGCTAAAGCGGAGTGGCCAACGGAGGGCCTGAAAGAATGCCGCTCAGCTGGCGCTGACGGCATTCCTCCGCGCGCGGTGCTCGCGCATGCATTCCCCGCAGCTATCAGAATGTCGCCTTGAACTGCACCCCATACGTGCGCGGTTCGTTGACGATGCCTGTCAGGTTGTCGAAATCGATCGCGCCCAGCGACTGGATCTGGTTGGTGATGTTGCGGCCGTACGCGGAGAGTTCGTATTTGTCCCATTTGTAGCCGACGCGCAAACCGCCTTCGAGCAGTTCCTTGGCCTTGTATTCCTTCGCTTCATACAGGAAGAAGTTGTAGCTGGTGCGGTAGGCCCAGTCCGTGTAGGCGTAGAACTCGCCATTGGCGAGGGGAATGCTGTACTTTAATGTGAAGTTGGTTTGCCATTCCGGCGCGCGCGGCAGCGGGTTGCCGTCGATGTAGGCCGTGCCCTTGAACGGGCCCAGCGGGTCGGTCACGGTGCAGCCGCTGGCCGGGTTGTTTTGCGCGTTGCCGCAGCTTTGCACGAACAGCTTCTTGTCCTGGATTTCCGTGTGGTTGTAGCTGCCGCCCAGGGTCATGCTGAGCGAATCGCTGAGGTTCGCCTGGAAATCGAGTTCCACGCCGCGGCCCGTGGCCTTGTCTGCGTTGATCAGCTGGTTCATGTTGACGGCGCCGCTGCCGGCCGTCAGTTGCTTGTCCTTCACGCGGTACTGGAATATGGCCAGGCTCAGGCGCGCTCGCTTGTCGAACAGGTCCTGCTTGATGCCCGCCTCGACGGACAGCGCTTTCTCGGCGCCCGCAAACGAAGGGCGGTCGGCCAGGCCATTCAGGCGGCCCTGCATCGACGGCGCGCGGTAGCCGGTGGCGATGCGCGCGTAGGCATTCGTTGCCGGCGTCAATACATAGGTGCCGCTCAGGTCCCAGCTGACGTTGTGCGAGGTGTCGTGCAAGTCGAAGGGGCCGGCCGTGGTCGCCTCCACCCGCTTGGCGGAGAAATCCTTCTTGTCGGTCGTGTAGCGCAGGCCGGCGCGCAGTTTCAGGGCGTCCGAGACCGTGTAGTTGAGCGAGCCGAAGGCCGCGTACGACTTCGAGCTCTGGTTTTGCGTGGCGTAGTTCGGGCTTTGCGGGTTGCCGGGCGCCAGGCTGTTGAAGCCGATGCTGTCGATCTGGATATCTTCCTTGAAGTAGAACAGGCCGGCTATCCATTGCAGCGGGCCGCGGGCAGACGACTCGGCGCGGAATTCCTGCGAAATCTGCTTGTGGTTGGGGATCACGTCGGCCGTTTCCACGACGAACGGGATGAAGCCGGGGCCCATCGGCGGCGCGGACACGGCGCCATAGCCGCCGTCGACGTCGGCGCGGCTGAAGAAATCGAGTTTTTCGTAGCCGGTGATCGAATGCAGGGTGACGCCGGGCAAGTCCCATTTCAGGCGCATGCTGGCGCCCTTGGTTTTCAGGTGCTGGCGGTTGATGCCGTCGGTCGGGTAGTTGTCGTAATCAAAGCCGTCGACGAGGTCGTTCGTGCCCTGTTTCAGGATATTCGCGCGGAACAGGGTGGCCGTGCCGTCGAGATTGCGCGCGTGCACGTTGAACAGGGCCGTGAAGTCGCGCATGGGCTTGACCAATACCTGCAGGCGGGCGGCGCTGTCTTCATAGCCTTCGAAGTCGCGCGTGCCGGTGGGGCGCGGGTTGTGCACGCGGTCGTCGCGGCGCTGCGTCTGGCCGGAAAAGCGCAGGGCGACCGTGTCGCTGACGGGCACGTTGAACGCGCCTTCCAGGTTCTTCATGCCATCCTTGCCGAAGCCGCCGCTCAGGTAGCCTTCCGTCTTGAAGACGGGCTTGGCGGAATCGAACTTGATCACGCCGGCTGGCGAGTTACGGCCGAACAAGGTGCCTTGCGGGCCGCGCAGCACTTCGACCTGATCCACGTCAAACACGGGAAAGCCCTTGAGCATGGCGTTTTCCTGCACTACGTCATCCATCACCAGGCCCACGGGCTGCGAGGCGTTCAGGTCGAAGTCGGTATTGCCCAGGCCGCGAATGTAGAAGCGGGGGAAGGTGCGGCCGTAATCCGATTCGACGGAGACGCTGGGCGAGCGGCTGTTGAGGAAGCGGATGTCGGCGCCGCCGGCCGTCAGCGTGTCGAGCTTGTCGCCTTTCAAGGTGGCGATGGACATGGGCACGTCCTTGATGTTTTCCGCGCGCCGCTGCGCCGTCACGATCACCGTTTCCAGCTGGCCAGGACCGGTCTGTGCCGCCGGGACGGCAGGCGCGTCGGCAGCTGGCGCCGGGACGCTATCCTGTGCCATCGCCTGCAGCGGAAAGGCGGCGCTGATTGCCAGGGCAATCAGGGTGTGGCGTACTGTGCGGGCATGCGGTGTCATCATGAAACGGCTCCTGTCGGTCAAGGTTGTTGGGGGCATGCAAGCTGGCGCTGGCCAGCTGAACGAAAAATCATGCTAGCACGGGAAATTTTGGTATTCATGCCATTTTCCAACGATGGCTATTCATATCCGTTTCGACTCAATACGCGAATAAAATCGTATTTGTCGTCACTATCTGGCGGGTGCATAGTGGAGTGCCGGCAGGCTTGTGCGGGAACAAAATAGGCTGGACAAGACGACGAGGTTTCCTGCGGCGGCGCAAAAAAGCATGCGCCATTTCGGCGTAGTAGCGGGATCCGGGGCGGCACAAATACAACAGTTGCCGCGGATTTTTTATGTGAGGGGCGTGTTGTTGCAACGCGACAGGGGAGGCCGGCTGCGGCTCTCCCCTGTGCGTGTGAAGCGGGGCATGCGTGGCTGCATGCCTGTACGTGCTTAAAACTCTTCCCAGTCGCCGGCCGTCACGGCTTCCGCTTGCGCCGCACGGGGTTTTGCCGGTGCGGCCTGGCGCTTGGCGGGGCTGCTGGCCGCTGCTGCCGGTACCAGGCGCAGCGGCTTGTGGCTGGCGCGTGCCGGTGCTGGCGCCGGTGCGGGTGCCGCCAGATGGCTGTCATGCGTCTTGAAGATGCTCACGGTTTCCACCAGGTGGCTGGCCTGCTCGCGCAGCGATTCGGCCGCCGCCGCCGCTTCTTCCACCAGCGAGGCATTTTGCTGCGTGACGCTATCCATCTGGGTCACCGCCTGATTGATCTGCTCGATTCCTGCGGACTGTTCCTGGCTGGCCACCGTGATTTCAGCGATGATGTTGCTGACGCGGGCGACGCTGGCGACCACCTCGGACATCGTCGTGCCCGCTTGCGCCGCCAGCCTGGAGCCCGCATCGACGCGGCTGACGGAATCGTCGATCAGCGCCTTGATTTCCTTGGCTGCGCTGGCGCTGCGCTGGGCCAGGCCGCGCACTTCGGTCGCCACGACGGCGAAGCCGCGGCCCTGTTCGCCGGCACGCGCCGCTTCCACGGCGGCATTCAGGGCCAGGATATTGGTCTGGAAGGCGATGCCGTCGATGACGCTGATGATGTCGACAATCTTGCGCGACGATTCGCTGATCAGGTCCATGGTGCCCATCACTTGCCCCACCACGGCGCCGCCCTTGCTGGCGACGTCCGATGCCGTCGTGGCCAGCATATTGGCTTCGCGGGCATTTTCCGCATTCTTGCGCACGGTGCTGGTGAGCTCTTCCATTGACGAAGCGGTTTCTTCCAGCGAACTGGCTTGCTGTTCCGTGCGCAGCGACAGATCGCTATTGCCGCTGGAAATTTCCGCGGCGGCAAGGGAAACGGTGTCGGAATCCTGGCGCACCGACGACACTACCGTGGTCAGCGACTCCTGCATGCGCTGCAGCGCCGACAGCACGCTGGCGGTATCGTGCGGTGCAACGTTGAGTTTGCCTGTCAGGTCGCCGCCGGCCAGCAGGCTGACGGCGTCGCACAGCTGCTTCGGTTCTGCGCCCAGCGCCTTGAGCAGGCTGCGTGTGATGAGCCAGCCCGCCAGGGCTGCCAGCACGATGGACAGCAGGCTGGCGCCGATGAGAATATTCCTGTTGAGCGTGTAACGCTCGTTGTCTTCCTGCAAGATGGCGGTAGAGCGCTGGTCCGTCAGGGCGAAATATTCATCGCTGGCGGCGACGAGGGCGGCCAGCAGCGGGCGGCATTCCTCATTCATCTTGACGATGGCCTGGTCGGTTTTCTTTTGCAGCGCCAGGTCCACGATAGCCATCGCTACGGGAGAATAGCGTTTTTCGATGCCGTCTATCTTGTTGACTATGGCGCGCACTTCATCCGATACCTCAGGCTGCTGTGTCAGCTGCAGCAGATGCTGCATGTTCTTGACGACCTCGGCCTGCGCCTGCAAGACCTGTTTGCGTTCGATCTCCAGGTCTTCCGGCTTGGTGACGAGCACCAGATTCCTGGCCGCCACGGCACGCATGTCGATTGCGTCACGTACGCGGTGCGCCGTATTGGCGCGGGCGGTGATGCCGTTGACATACTGGTCAAAACTGGCGTTGAAGTTGGAAAAGCTCCGCACGGACAGGATCGATATGCCGATGAGGAAAAAGACCAGCAGGCCGAAAGCCAGAGTGAGCTGGGTGCGTACGGTGAATTTGTCCATGATGTCTCTCCAAAATACGTGGTGATGATTAGAAAGGGGGCTTGCGTGAGACCGGTGGCAGGCGCTTGCCTGGCGACGGGTCGAGTCCTACGCAGTGCTTTTCTATCCAGAACACGGATTCGTGGTGCAAGGATGGAATTAATTTAAAAAACCGATTTCAATAATTTATTTGTTTTATTTATTAAATTCATTGTTGCACAAAAAATTCATTAAATCAATGAGATTTTGCGTGTCAAAAAACAACTTTTCGGCATGGATGCTGGTTCCTGCGCCGTTTGATCGGGCGCAAGACAGTATCTTCGGGGAGGTGGATCAGCCGGGAATGGGCGTGCCCTGGTGAAAAATCATTTGCCAGCGGCCATCGCGCCATTTCCACAAGGAACTGCGCAAGCTGGCGCTGGCGGGCAGGGCGCCGTTGGCGTGGCGTTGCGAGCGGTAGGTAACCAAGGCAACATCGTCGGCCAGCAAGCGGGCCTGAAAATCGTGGATGCTGCGCTGGCAAAAGTCTTCCACCGGCAAGTCCGCCAGGGTTGCCGCGCGCGTCCAGAGATTGCCCGAGCTGCCGAACTCGACGAAGTCGTCAGCCAGCAGGGCCGCCAGCCTGGCCCTGTCGGCGCGCACCGCCTGGCTTTGCAGCGCCGCTTCCAGCGCCTGCAGCTGCGCCGCCAGGCTGTCCTGCTGAGTATCCCGCGCGTCGTCCATTGGCAAGATATTCAGATAGGAAATGCGCCCGCGCCCGATACATTCAGGCAGGCGACCTTGTCGCTGGAAAAGTACTTGATTTGTCCCAGGCCGATGGCGTAGCAGCCGTCGCTGAGCGGGGAAATGGGGCCGGTGAGTTTTTCACCGCCGACCAAGGTCACCACCCAGGGCGTGGTGGCCGGTTTGCCCGCGTGGGCCAGTGCGTGTTGTACCAGGTCTGACATGCTACCTCCGTTGGAAATCAAAATCCGATGATAGCAGTGTCCGGTGTCGGATAGCCGCTGGATTGACGACAAGAGGGGGGCGCTTTACGCGTCGGCCAGCAAGTTCTTTGGCAGGGCCACCGATACCAGCTTCCAGTGCCACAGGCCGTCGCGCGTCAGGGTCAGTTCGCCGATATGGCTTTTGCTGTGGGCGCGCTGCACCACCACGCTGTTCCACGAGGTGTAGCGCAGCCTGTAGTCGGGCTTGGTGTTGCGCTTGCGGCCGCTGATGTCGCTGACCTTCGCGATCGGGTTTTCGTAGCGGTCATTGAGCTTCATCAATGCGACGATGCCTTCGGGCATCAGCATGGTGTCGAGCAAGGGATCGATGACCTCGGGATTGATATCGTCGGCCACTTCCGGCGCCGAGAACAGGGTGTGCAGTTGCTGCCCCAGGCTGCCGCGCAACTGGGCCAGGTCGATCTGCGCGGCCAGCGCCTGCGTATCCTCGTCCATGGTGGCCGCGCGGATCTTGTTCATGGTGAAGTACGGGCTGCCATAGAAGACGCCGGCCAGCGCGACCAGTACCGCTACAGCGAGAAGCATCATTCTTTTCATCGTGCAATCTCTCGGATGCCTGGCGACCCGGTGCGCCTGAGGTGTTGGCATTCTACATAATATTTCCCAAAATCAATATGACGGTTTAGGTAAGTGTTGTTTTAGATCAAGTTTCTTTAGAGTAATTCCGGCGGCAGGGTAATGTCCATCAGTTTCCAGTCCCAGATGCCATGGCGGCGCAGCAGAAACTGGCTTGCGGCGGGTCCGGCGCCGCTGCGCCGCAGCACCACTTCATTCCACGAGCGGTACGCCATGCCGAAGTCGTGGCGCTTGCCGTCAGCCCCCTGCTTGCCGTGCAAGATCAATACCGTGATGCCGGGCGGCGAGACGATGGTGTCGAGCATTTCCTTGAAATCATCGTCATTGGCCGTTTCGCCGCCCGCGCGCAGCTGGCGCGCCACGCTGGCGCGGATCGCAGGCAGGTCGGCCTGCTGCGCCAAGTTTTCCAGGCGCACGGATTTCGCCGCGATGCTGATGCGGTACATGGCGATGTAGGGGCTGACCCAGGTGAAGCCGATGGCGGCGACGGCAAAAATGATCGCGGTGGCGTACTTTCTTTTCATGCTATATCTGCCTGGATCGCAGCTTGCCCGCGAGTGTCAGTAGCCGCCAATGATTTGGTATTCCAGGCCCTGATTTCCTGCGCTACGTACTTGGATCTTGATTTTCCTGAAGGTGATTTCCGCAGGAAAACTTGTGATCTCGAATGATAAATCTTGCGAAAACGACGGCCTTGCCAGGCTGCCCGCATACTCCCGGTAGGCAATGCGCAATGTCTTATTGCTGTAGCCCTGATATAGCAATTGTGAATTGATGGACCTGTCGATAGGTGCAGTTTCCACTCCCGGGCCGAATTTGATGCCGGGGCTGACGTCTTCGTGCCACCACGCCAGATCGCCTGCGATCATCACCTGGTCCAGCAGGCCATCATTGTTTCGGTCGGCAAAACAGGCATTCTTGGTCATTCCGGGCAGCAGCATATTGAATACCTGCCGTTCAGTGCAGTAAGCAGGTTTTCCCTCGACATCGGCGCGGTACAGGAAGTCGCCCTCGATGACGGCTACACGTCCGCCGCCAATCGACACGGCGCGTCCATCGTAAATCTGATAGCCCGTTTTGCTTGTGTATTGAAATGTGGACAACAGTGCTTCACCGGCAGTGACCTTTGAAACGACATTCAGTTGCGGATCATGGCCGATGCGTTCCATCGTGCGGGTGGTCTCGCGCACTTCCATGGTGGCGCACCCGCTGAGTACCAGGGCAGCGATGGCGACGCGGCATAACTTTTTCATTGATTTCCTTGTTTGTCTTCGAAGCGCTCATACGCAAGCAGGCGCGAGTAAGGGGAAGGTCGTTAAATATTGCCAAATGATAAGTTCAGTTGCTTCTGAAGGAAAGGAAAAATGTGCTTTTTTCTGCCGTGACGAGCGATGGGGGACCTCGGTCAGCCTTATGGAGGGCGGATGGTGTAGCATTCGTGCCGGCGCGGACCATCGCGCCGCAATATTGAGGACAACCATGAATATCACTATCAATCAGGTGCTGCAGTCGTATATCGACCCGCTCACCGCCAGCGAGTACGCGGCGCTCGAGCGCAGCCTGCTGGCCGAAGGCTGCCGCGATGCGCTGGTGCTGTGGAACGACGTGCTGATCGACGGGCATAACCGCTACGCCATCTGCCGCCAGCACGGCATCGAATTCAAGACCATCCAGAACACCAGCTTTACCTCGCTCGACGACGTCATGCTGTGGATGATCGACAATCACCTGGCGCGCCGCAGCGTGTCGGACTTCCAGCGCGGCGTGCTGGCCTTGCGCAAGAAGGAGATCGTCGCCGCGCGAAGCCCGGCGCCCGTCAGCGCCCAGGACGCGCCCGATGGCGAAAACGCGCCCAAGCCTCCCATGAGCACGCGCGAAGAGGTGGCCAAGGCGGCCAGATTGAGCAGCAACCAGATCAGCCAGATCGAGAAGATCCAGAAAGCCGCTTCGCCCGAGCTGGTGGAAGCCGTCCGTTCGGGCACGATCTCGATCAATGCCGCGGCCACCGTGGCATCGCTGCCGCCGGAAGAGCAGGTGGCGGCCGTCGCCGGCGGCAAGAAATTATTACGCCAGGCGGCCAAGGAAATCCGCGAACAGCGCGCCGCCACGCGCACGCCGCGCGAGCCGAAAGCGCCTCACGTTTCGCAGGACACGCCGGAAACGGGCAACGAGCCGTGGGCGGAAAACGCGGCCCAGGCGCCGTCCGAAACGGAGCGCCTGCGCGGCGAGATCGCCAGCTTGAAGCAGAAAGTGGCGCAGCTGCAGGCGGAAAATGTGGAGTTGAACCAGCGTATCGCCACCCTGATCGACGCATCCTGATATTGGAGTAGTGCATGCCAGTTCGCCGTGCCTTGTTCGCCGCCATCGCCTGCGGCATCGTTGCCGCTCCTCCCGCGCTGGCGGCGCCCGCCGTTTCCGTCACGGACATGGCCCGCTGGCAGACGCAGGCTGCCAACGTCAGCATCGCGCGCGACACGTGGGGCATTCCCCACGTGACGGGCAAGACGGATGCCGATGCCGTCTTCGGCCTGATGTATGCGCAGGCCGAAGACGATTTCCCCCGCGTGGAATTGAACTATATCAATGCCATGGGGCGGCTGGCGGAAGTGGAGGGCGAGCGGGAGCTGTACCGCGACCTGCGCATGAAGCTCTTCATCGATCCGCAGGAGCTGCAGGCGCAGTACCGCGCCAGCCCGGCGTGGCTGCAGAAACTCATGGATGCCTTTGCCGACGGCCTCAATTTTTACCTGGCCACGCATCCGCACGTCAAACCTCGCTTGATTACGCATTTCGAGCCGTGGATGGCCCTCAGTTTCAGCGAGGGCAGCATCGGCGGCGATATCGAATCGGTCAACCTGACGCAGCTCGAAGCGTTCTACGGCCAGCAGGCCAGGCCCGTCGCCATGGCGCTGGCCAGCGTGGAGACCAGGTTGGCGTCAGGTCTGGACCCCGAACCGAGCGGCTCGAACGGCTTCGCTATCGCGCCCGCCATCACGAAAAACGGCCATGCGCTGCTGATGATCAACCCGCACACCTCGTTCTACTTCCGTCCCGAAGTGCAGGTCACCAGCGGCGAAGGCTTGAACGCGTATGGCGCCGTCACCTGGGGCCAGTTCTTCGTTTACCAGGGTTTTAACGACCGCCTGGGCTGGATGCATACCTCGGGCGGCGGCGACGTCATCGACGAATACCTGGAAAGCATCGTCGACCACGATGGCGCCTGGTTCTACCGCTATGACGGCGGGCTGCGCCCTTTGAAAGCCGTGCCGATCACCTTGCCCTATAAACTGGCCGATGGCCGCATGGGATCGACAACCATCACCGTCTACTACAGCCACCACGGCCCCATCGTGCGCGCGCTGGACGGTAAATGGGTGGCCGTGCGCCTGATGAATGAACCGTTGAAGGCTTTGACGCAGTCGTACACGCGCACCAAGGCGCGCGATTACGCGGCCTTTTACAAGACGATGGAGCTGCGCACGAATTCGTCGAACAACACGGTGTATGCGGATGCGGATGGCAATATCGCCTACTTTCACGGCAATTTCATCCCCGTGCGCGACCCGCGCTTCAACTGGAAGCAGCCCGTCGACGGCAGCGACCCGGCCACGGAATGGAAAGGGCTGCACACGGTGGCGCAAACCATCACCTTGTTCAATCCGAAGAATGGCTGGATTCAGAACACGAACAACTGGCCGTATTCGGCGGCCGGCGCCAACAGCCCGCGCCAGCAGGACTATCCCGCCTACATGTCGGTCTACGGCGAAAACGCGCGCGGCCTGCATGCCGTCAAGGTTTTTCAGAACAAGACGGGTTTTACGCTCGACAGCCTGATCGCCGCCTCCTACGACAGCGAACTGACGGCCTTTGAAACGCTGCTGCCGCCGCTGTTCGCGGCCTACGATGCGCTGCCGGCCGGCGGCGCGCAACAGCTGGCGCTGGCGGAAAAAATCGCGCTGCTACGGACCTGGGACTGGCGCTATGCGCTGACGTCGACCGCCACCTCGCTGGCCGTGTTCTGGGGCCAGGAGCTGGCGGAGCTGACGGGCAAGCAGGCGAGGGAACAAGGCGTGCCCGTGGTCGATTTTCTGGCGACGGACAAGGTCACGGCGGCGCAGCGGCTGGCTGCCCTGGCGACGGCGGCGGACAAACTGCAGCGCGATTTCGGTAGCTGGCAAACGCCGTGGGGCGAGATCAACCGCTTCCAGCGCCTGACGGGCGACATGGTGCAGCCGTTCGACGATGCGCAGCCGAGCTTGCCCGTGCCTTACGCGTCGGGCAACTGGGGCGCGCTGGCCGCGTATGGACAGAGCAGCAAGAGCACGACCCGCAGGATATACGGCGAACGCGGCAACAGCTTTGTCGCGGCCGTGGAATTCGGCCCCCGCATCAAGGCGAAAAGCATTCTTGCCGGTGGCCAGAGCGGCGACCCGAAGTCGCCCCACTTCCAGGACCAGGCGGCCATGTATGCGCGCGGCGAATTCAAGGAGGTGTTGTTTTATCCGGAGGACGTGGCGAAGCACCTGGAGCGCAGGTATCGGCCGGGGGAGTGACGTTTGTGGTGTGTCGGATTACGCCCGGCGTTGCCGAGCTAATCCGACCTACCGGCCTCGGCATAGCGTAGGTCGGATTAGCGCAGCGTAATCCGGCACCTCTCCCCCTCAAATCGCGTCCAGCGCCGTGCGCAGATCATGGCGCAAATCCTCGATATCCTCGATCCCCACCGACAGGCGGATCAAGCCGTCGCCGATGCCCAGCTTGGCCCGCTGTTCGGCGGGAATGCTGGCATGCGTCATCAGGGCCGGGTGCTCGATCAGGCTTTCCACGCCGCCCAGGCTTTCGGCCAGGGCAAATACTTCGCAGCGCTCGAGGAAGCGCCGTGCGCCAGCCAGGTCGGTGTCGAGGTCGATCGAGATGATGCCGCCGAAACCATCCATCTGGCGCTGCGCCAGCGCATGCTGCGGGTGCGATGCCAGCCCCGGATAAAACACGGTTTTCACTTCCTTTTGCTGCTCCAGCCACTGCGCCAGGGCCAGGGCGCTTGCGCAATGGCGCTGCATGCGGATGGCCAGGGTTTTCACGCCGCGCAAGGCCAGAAAGCTGTCGAACGGCCCGGCAATCGCCCCCACTGAATTCTGCAAAAAGCCCAGCTGCTCGCGCCATTCCGCCTGGCGTTCTTCCGCGCCGACGATGGCGATGCCGCCGATGATGTCCGAGTGGCCGTTCAAATACTTGGTGGTCGAATGCACGACGATGTCGAAGCCGTGTTCCAGGGGGCGCTGCACCAGCGGACTGGCAAACGTGTTGTCGGCCACGGCGATGATGCCCCGCTCACGGCAGATGTCGGCGATCGCCCGCAAGTCGGCCAGTTTCAGCATGGGGTTCGTGGGCGTTTCCACCCACACCATCTTCGTTTCCGGGCGCAGCGCGGCCAGCAGGTTCTCGGGATTCGTCAGGTCGACGTACGTGAATGCGTGGCCGGCCGAACGCCGGCGCACGCGCTCGAACAGTCGATACGTGCCGCCGTACATGTCGTCGCCGGCGACGATGTGGCTGCCCGCGTCCAGCAGTTCCAGCACGGACGAAATGGCGGCCAGGCCCGAAGCGAACGCGAACGCCGCGCTGCCGCCTTCCAGGTCGGCCACGCAGCGCTCGAGCGCCCAGCGCGTGGGATTGTGCGAGCGGCCGTAATCGAGGCCCTTGTGCACGCCGGGGCTGTCCTGCACGAAGGTGGAGGTGGCGTAAATGGGCGGCATGATGGCGCCCGTCGACGGGTCGGGCGACTGGCCGGCGTGGATGACGCGGGTGGCCAGATGGCGCTTGCGGGTGGTTTCTTGGCTCAAGATAAAGTCCTGCGTAAGTGGTTGAGAAGGTCGAAGCGGGTGATCAAGCCATAGAAGCCGGTATCGTCGGCGACGACGGCCGTCAAGCCCCGGTCCAGGGTGGCGCGCAGGGCGGGCAAGCCGCTCGATGGCGCCAGGGTTTCGATCTGCGTCGTCATGGTGGCGCCCACCAGACCTGCGAAATGGGCGGCGTCGCTCGACACATGCAGCAGCAAGTCCGATTCGTCGATAATGCCGACCAGTTGGCCGCCGTCGATGACGGGCAGTTGCGCCAGGTCGCTGGCGCGCATGCGGTTGAAGGCCGTGAGCAGGGTGTCGCCGGGCGCCACGCTGACGACGTCGCCCTCGTCGTAACGGCGTCCGATCAGGTCGCGCAAGTCGCCCGAGAGCGCGCGCTGCAACAGGCCCTGGTCGCGCATCCAGCCGTCGTTGTAGACCTTCGACAGATAGCGCGTCCCCGTGTCGCAGACAAATGTGACAACGCGCTTCGGCGTCGTCTGTTCGCGGCAGTATTTGAGGGCGGCGGCCAGCAGCGTGCCCGTGGACGAGCCGCCTAAAATACCTTCGGCGCGCAGCAGGGCGCGCGCGGAATCAAAACTTTCCTGGTCGCTGATGGTATAGGCCTTTTTGACGCTGTCCATGTCGGCGATGGCCGGGATAAAATCCTCGCCGATGCCTTCGACGGCCCACGAGCCGCTCGTGTCGCTGACTTTGCCCGACTCGATGTATTCGGTGAGGATGGAGCCTTGCGGGTCGGCCAGCACGAATTCCAGCTTGGGCTGCGCCTTGCGGAAGTAGCGCGTCAGGCCCGTCAGGGTGCCGGACGAACCGACGCCGACGACGATGGCGTCCACGTCATGGCCAGTTTGCTCCCAGATTTCGGGAGCCGTCGTCGTTTCGTGGGCGAGCGGGTTGGCGGGATTGTTGAACTGGTCGGCGAAGAAGGCGCCCGGCAGTTCGCGCGCCAGCCGCGCCGCATAATCCTGGTAGTACTCGGGGTGGCCCTTGCCCACGTCCGAGCGCGTGGTGTGCACTTCGGCGCCCAGCGCCTTCAGGTGCAGCACTTTTTCCGTCGACATCTTGTCGGGCACGACGAGAATCACGCGGTAGCCCTTGATGCGCCCGACGAGGGCCAGGCCGATACCGGTGTTGCCGGCCGTGGCCTCGACGATGGTGCCGCCCGGCTGCAGGCGGCCGTCGGCTTCGGCCGCTTCGATGATGGACAGGCCGATGCGGTCCTTGATGGAACCGCCGGGATTTTGCGATTCCAGTTTCAGGAACAGCTGGCACAGGCCCGTATCAAGCCTGGTGACTTCGACCAGCGGGGTGTTGCCGATCAGCTTGTATAGCGCTGGCGGCTGGGAGGGGGATGGCATTCGATCATTCATGGTGGCTCCTGTCAGAGAAACAGCCGCTCAGGATCGTGTCCCGAGCCGCCTTCCGTGCCGCGCAGTGTAGGCGGGTGGACGAGTGCGGCGAACGAATGTTTCCATGCTTGCATATGCGCCCTGCGCATATCGGCGGCAAGGTACGCGATGCGAGTATGCACCGTTTTTGGCCCGCTTGCCGCGCCACAGGCAGGACTATTAAGCTGCCGCAAGCCTGCCATTGCGATTTATAATCACGCCTCGAAAAGATACTAAATAGTATTGAAAATCAACCAGACAGGGCAGGCGGCGGTGGCAAAACTTTATTTCCGGTATTCCGCGATGAACGCGGGCAAGTCGACGGCCTTGTTGCAGGTCGCGCACAACTATGAAGAGCAGGGCCAGCAGGTGCGCCTGTACACGGCCGCCATCGACAGCCGCTACGGCGTGGGCCGGGTCACCTCGCGTCTGGGGCCGCAGCGCCAGGTCGATATCTTTCATGCCGACACGAATTTCCTGGACGATATTCCCCAGGTCGCCTGTTTGCTGGTGGATGAGGCGCAATTTCTCAGCACGGCACAAGTGCAGCAGCTGCACCAGCTGGCGCAAGTGAAGGGCGTGCCCGTCATCTGCTACGGCTTGCGCACGGATTTCAAGGGCGAACCGTTCCCCGGCTCGGCCTATCTGCTGGCGCTGGCCGACGATATCGAAGAGTTGAAGAATATTTGTACTTGCGGCAAGAAGGCCACGATGAACATCCGCGTGGACGAGCAGGGCCGCCGCATCAAGGAAGGTGAGCAGATCAGCATAGGCGGCAACGAGAGTTACCGCCAGGCTTGCGGGCGCTGTTTCTACTCCTAAGTTAATTCCTTATTCGGCGACGGGCACACCCACGTCCGCATCATCCGCCAGCGCCAGATCGCCCCGTTCGAACGCGGCCAGGATGTCATTGGCGCGTGCCACGTCGTGTGCGCGCACCATGACGCGGGCGCCGCCGATGGCGGCCGCCAGCAGCATGTCGGCCTGCATGTGCTGGTCATCCGTCAGCAGCACGTCGATGCCGGCCGCTGCCAGGCAGCCGCGGATGACGTGCGCATCCGTGGGGATCATCAGCCGGGCAATTAAAACATAGTCGTCGTGCATCGTGTCTCCCGGTAAGGTGGATTCGACCCCATCTTAGCACCAGGCATGACCTTACAGCTTGAACACGCCCACCACCTGGTTCAGCTCATGCGCCTGCTCCTGCAGGGCGTCGGCGGCCGCGGCCGCTTCTTCCACCAGGGCCGCATTCTGCTGGGTCACCTGGTCCATCTGGGCGATGGCCTGGTTGACCTGCTCGATGCCGCTGCGCTGCTCTTCGCTCGCCTGCGCGATCTCGGCCATGATGGTGCTCACTTGCTGGACGCTGGCCACCACGGTGTCCATGGTGGCGCTGGCCTGGCTCACTTGGGCGTGGCCCAGGTCCACCGTGCCGGCCGATGCCTGGATCAGGTCCTTGATGTCTTTCGCGGCGGCCGTCGAGCGCTGCGCCAGGGTGCGCACCTCGGTGGCGACGACGGCAAAGCCCCGTCCCTGTTCGCCGGCGCGGGCCGCTTCCACGGCCGCGTTCAAGGCCAGGATATTCGTCTGGAAGGCGATGCCGTCGATGACGCCGATGATGTCGGCGATCTTGCCAGATGAGCTGCGGATGGCGTCCATGGTGCTGGCCACCTGCGCCACGGCCGCGCCGCCTTCGGCTGCCAGGCTGGACGATTCATGCGCCAGTTTGCTCGCTTGCTGCGCGTGATCGACGTTCTGGCGCACGGTGGAGCTCAGTTCCTCCATCGAGGCGGCCGTTTCTTCCAGCGAACTGGCTTGCTGTTCCGTGCGGCTCGACAAATCCAGGTTGCCGCTGGCGATTTCACCGGACGCCGTGGCGATTTGCCCGGCGCTGCCGCGCACGTTGCCGACCACTTGCGACAGGTTGTCGCTGATGCGGTTCATGGCGCGCAGCAGGCGGCCGATTTCGTCCAGGCTGGTCGTATCGAGGTGCACCGTCAAGTCGCCGGCGGCGATTTGCGCAGCGGCCGTTTCGGCGGTGGCCAGCGGGCGCGAGACGAGGGTGCGCACCAGCCAGTACAGCAGCAGGGCGAAGACGAGCAGGGCGACGAAGCCGGAAATGGCCAGCTGGTTGCGCATCTGGCGCGCTTCCAAGGTGATTTCGTCCGTGAACGTGCCGCCCGCGATGATCCATTGCCAATCCTTGAATTGACGGTAATACAGCTGCTTTTCGCGCGCGCTGGCAGCCGTTTCGCCAGGCGCCGTCCACGTATAGCGCATGGCACCGTCTTTCTGCGCCAGCATTTCCTGGATGAACATCCGGCCGTCGCTAGCCTTGAAGTCGAGCGCGCTCTTGCCTTCGCTGTTCGGGTGCAGCACCAGGTGGCCGTAATTGGCGCCGGGAGCCGTGTCGACGATATAGATGTAGCCCGTCTGGCCGATCTTGACCTGGCGAATCTTCTCTTTCAACATGGCCAGATTCTTGCTGATATCGAGGCCGATGAACAGCACGCCCACCACTTTGCCTGCCGCGTCGCGCACGGGATCATATTGCGTAATGTATTGCTTGCCAAACAAGGTTGCCATGCCGACGAAACGCTGGCCCGCACGCAGCGGCGCGTAGCTGGGGTGGTTGTGGTCGAGCTGGGTGCCGATGGCGCGTTCGCCATCCTGCTTTTTCAGCGACGTGCTGATGCGCACGAATTCATCGCCGTTGGCGGCAAAGATGGTGGCGATCACGCCCGTCTGCGCCGTGTAGCGGTCGACCAGGGCCGTGTCGAGGTTGAGCACCTTGCCGCCATTGGCCAAGGCCGGCGTGGCCTTGCCGGCGACCGCCACCATGGCGCCCGCGTCGACCGTGAACGGGCCGGGAAATTCCGCCGCGAACAGGCGCGCAAAGCTGGCCGCTTCGTTGACCATGGCCGTATGGAAGACTTGCGTGGTCGTCATGACGCTATTGAGTTCGCTGGTGACGGCCGCTTCGGCACGCTGTTCCAGCACGCGCGAGGTATTGATACTCATCAAGGCAGTCAGGCTGGCGAGGATCAGGCTGACGAGGGCAAACGTGAAGACGGTAATCTTGCCGCCGACACTCCAATGGCGGGGGGAGAAGGAAATTGTAGGCATAGTGTGAGTCTGGCAAAGGGTAATCAGCTCGGCCATTCCAGGTCATGACATGACACGCGGGGAGGGGATCTGGTGGGAACACTGTTGAAACGGAGGCGCGCCGGCTGTGGGAGCGGCGTGCAGGCAAGCTGTATTTCAGGGCGCGATGATAGCATGTTGCTTGCCATTTGTTACTAAGTGTTTCCAGCAGGAATTACTTTTTCACATAAAAACATCATTGAGATCAAGGATTGCCGCTTCAACCTATTGACTTTTTTCATTCCAGTAGCGCATGTTGATATTCATCGCTGCTGAATGATGCGATTTTTCTCACGAATGTTTCACTTTGTAATGAATGAGACGCCGCCTTTAATCCGCGTTTAAGCTTCCAGGAAGAAACTGATCTTCCTTGGGAGACTGCCAGGCCGTATCCTGTAGAATAATATGCAGACCAGTCGTGTATCCCCTTACTGTCTTGCTGGCTGGCGCATGCATCTCTGCGCCGCCTGGAATTGATTTAACTAATTTTCGGAGAAGCCGATGAAGAAGCAAATGATGCTGGTCACCCTGGTGCTCGCCCTGTCAGCCCACGCTGGCGCAGCCCAGACGGACAAGAGCGCCGCTCCTCCGCTCACCATGAAGCCGCTGGCCCAGCAAACGCAGGCCGCCTTGTGGGCATCGCGCGTATTGACGCGCGTCCATTACAAGGCCATGCCGCTCGACGACGCCATGTCGGAGAAAATCTTCGACCGCTATTTCAAATCCCTGGACGCAGAAAAACTGTTCTTCGTGCAGGCCGACATCGACCGCTTTGCTCCCTTGCGCACCAAGCTCGACGACGCCATCATCAATGAAGACCTGACGGCGCCGTTTGCCATCTACAACCTGTACCAGCAGCGTTTCGACGAGCGCATGGCGTATGCGCGTGAATTGCTCAAAACCAAGTTCGACTTTACCGCCGACGAGAGCTACCAGATCGACCGCGAAAAGGCCGCCTGGCCGAAGAATGACGAGGAAGTGCGCGACCTGTGGCGCAAGCGCGTCAAGAACGACTGGCTGCGCCTGAAACTGGCGGGCAAGGAAGACAAGGCCATCCGCGAGACGCTGGACAAGCGCTATGAAAGCTACACGACCCGTTCGCGCAAGCTCAACAGCGAAGACGTGTTCCAGATCTTCATGAACTCGTACGCCATGTCGATCGAGCCGCACACCAATTACCTGGGCCCGCGCGCCTCGGACAACTTCGACATCGCCATGCGCCTGTCGCTCGAAGGCATCGGCGCCGTGCTGCAGACGCGCGACGAATACACGGTGGTGCGCGAAGTGGTGCCGGGCAGCCCGGCCGGCCTGTCGGGCAAGCTGAAAGTGGGCGACCGCATCGTCGGCGTGGGGCAGGGCGAAAGCGGCCCCATCACCGAAGTGCTGGGCATGCGCATCGACGACGTGGTGCAGCTGATCCGTGGCGCCAAGGATTCCGTCGTGCGCCTCGACATCCTGCCGGCCGACGCCGGCCCCGATGCCAAGCACGTCGTCTTGCCGCTGGTGCGCAAGAAAATCAGCATGGAAGAGCAGGCGGCGAAGAAATCGATCATCGAAGTGCGGGAAAATGGCGTCAAGCGCCGCATCGGCGTCATTGCCCTGCCGACGTTCTACCAGGACTTCGAAGCGCGCCGCCGTGGCGACAAAGACTTTAAAAGCGCGACGCGCGACGTCAGCCGTTTGCTGGCCGAGCTGAAGAAAGACAAGGTCGACAACGTCCTGATCGACTTGCGCAACAATGGCGGCGGTTCGCTGAACGAAGCCGTCGAACTGACGGGCCTGTTTATCGACAAGGGCCCTGTCGTGATGCAGCGCAATGCCGAAGGCAAGGTCGACGTGGAAAGCGACACCAATTCCGGCCTGGCCTGGGATGGCCCGATGGGCGTGCTGATCAACCGCGGTTCCGCTTCCGCTTCCGAAATTTTCGCCGCCGCCGTGCAAGATTACGGCCGAGGCGTCATCATCGGCGAAGGCAGCTTCGGCAAGGGCACCGTACAAACCCTGTTCAACCTCGACCGTTTCGGCGGCAGCGAGAAAGCCCGCTTCGGCGAGCTGAAGATGACCATCGCCCAGTTCTTCCGCATCAACGGCGGCACCACGCAGTTGCGCGGCGTCACGCCCGACATCAAGCTGCCGGCCATGTCGGACACGGAAAACTTCGGCGAATCGAGCTATGACAATGCCTTGCCATGGGTGGCCATCAAGCCGGCGCCGTACATGCCGACGGGCGACCTGAAGGATATCGTGCCGCTGCTGGACAAGAAGCATGAAGCGCGCGTGGCCAAGGACAAGGATTTCCAGTACTTGCTCGATGACATCGCTCTCGTCGTCAAGCAGCGCAAGGAAAACCAGATTTCGCTCAATGAAACCGTGCGCCGCAAGGAGCGCGATGCCCAGGAAGCGCGCGCGAAGGCCCGTGAAAAACGCCTGATCGCGCAGATTTCGAATCCGGCCGACGACCTGGTGGTGATTCCCGATCCGAAAGACGTGCTGAAGGGCGCGAAAGCGGCCAGCAAGACGGCCAAGCAGATCGCCGCCGTGAAGGGCGCCTTGCGCACCGACGACGGCTTGCAGGGCGACGAGCGCGCGCTGAGTGCGGAACTGGACGCCGAAACGGCCGCCAAGAGCGCCAAGGACGTGCTGCTGAACGAAGCGGCGCGCATCCTGGCCGACGAAGTGGCGCTGATCAAGGCCGATACCCGCATGGCGGCCAAGGTCTTGCCATATGGCGCGGATGGCAAGGCGACGCCGGTGACGGCAGCGAAGTAAGGCTTTCATGCACTAGAAAACCGGTTCCTTGCGGAGCCGGTTTTTTTTCGCCCCGATCAGTTATCCGTTTGGCGTATTTCTATCATTCCAACAATCAATTGGATCGATATGCCGCGATGCAGCATAATGCACTTGTCTCCTCTATTCTCCTCCAAGAAAATAGATTCAGCCCGCTCTCGCAGCGGGCTTTTTTTTGCCTCAGATTCTGTGCGTGGGCGCTTGCACGTCGGGCTGGGCCGCCAGCAGGGCCGTGATCCAGCCAGCAAACGCCTGCAGCTTGGGCGTGGCCAGGCGGCCTTGCGGCGTCAGCAGCGACATCGGCATGGGCGTGGGCGGATGATCGGCCAGCACGGCCACCAGCGCGCCGCTGTCGAGGTGCGCGCGCACCTGGTACACGGCCGCCTGCGCCAGTCCCAGCCCCTGCAGCGCGCAATCGACGCTGGCGTCCGCGTCGTTGACGGCGATGGGGCCGGCCATCTGCACGCGCAGCACTTCCTTGCCTTGCTGGAAATCCCAATCGAAGGCGCGTCCCGTGCGGCCCGAGTAATGCATGATGCCCTGGTGCGCGGCCAGGTCGGCCAGGGTCTGCGGCGTGCCGTGCCGCGCCAGGTAGGCGGGCGCGGCGCACGTGACGAAGCGCATCAGGCCGACCTGCTTGCCGATGAAGGCGGAATCCTGCAAGGTGCCCACGCGCAAGGCGCAATCGATGCCTTCCTGCGTCAGGTCGACCAGGCGGTCCGTCAGGCTCAGCTGCAATTGCACGTCCGGCCAGGCGGCGTGGAAGTGCGCGATATGCGGCACGACCAACCTGCGGCCCACCGTATTGGGCAGGTTGATGCGCAGCAAGCCGCGCGGTTTTTTCGCGTCGGGACCGCGAAATGCCAGTTCCGCCGTGTCGACGGCTTTCAAAATATCAATGCAATGGCGAAAGTACTCAGCCCCTTCCGGCGTCAGCGACAAGCGGCGCGTGGTTCGCTGCAGCAATTGCGTGCCCAGGTAGGCTTCCAGCTTTTGCAGGGTGGCCGTCAGCGCGGCACGGGGCAAATTCAGGGTCTCGGCCGCCTTGGAAAAGCTGTTGGCTTCGACGATGCGCACGAAGGTCTGCATGGCCTTGATCTTGTCCATAGGATAACTTCCATTCTCATTGTTCATTTTATGTGAAAAGTATAAGTGGATTATGCCCTGATTATCTTTGCCATAGTTTTCCCTAGAATGGCGACATCCCTATCGAACCGAGGAAACAACATGAACAAGGCCTCATCTTCCACTCCCCACGACATTGCACCGGCCATGGTGCTGTTGCTGGCCATCGCTTCCGGCCTCATCGTCGCCAATCTGTATTACGCGCAAACCCTCGTCGGCCCCATCAGCGCCTCGACGGGCCTGTCGGCCAAGGCGGCCGGGCTGATCGTCACCCTGACGCAAGTGGGCTATACCCTGGGCCTGCTGTTTGTCGTGCCCCTGGGCGACTTGCTGGAAAACCGCCGCCTGATCGTCACGGCCTTGCTGGTGACGGCCACGGCCCTTGTGGTGGCGGCCCTCTCCACGGGCGCCATCGTCTTCCTGGCCGCCGCCCTGGCCATCGGCCTCGGTTCCGTGGCGGCGCAAGTGATCGTGCCGTTTGCCGCCCACCTGTCGCAGGAAGCGACGCGGGGGCAAACCGTGGGCAAGGTGGTCAGCGGCTTGTTGCTGGGCATCATGCTGGCCCGTCCCGTGGCGTCGCTGGTGGCCGCGCACGCCAGCTGGCACGTGGTGTTTGGCGGCGCCGCCGTGCTGATGGTATTGCTGGCGCTGGTGCTGCGCCGTGCCTTGCCCGTGCGTCGGCCCGTGTCGAGCATGAAATATCCAGCCCTGATGGCCTCGCTGTGGCACTTGCTGCTGGGCACGCCCGTGCTGCGCCGCCGCGCCGCCTATCACGCGGGTTTGTTTGGCGCCTTCAGCCTGTTCTGGACCGTCACGCCGCTGGTGCTGGCCAGCCCCGCGTTCGGCCTGTCGCAAACGGGCATCGCCATCTTTGCCCTGGTGGGCATGGCGGGCGCCGTCGCTTCGCCCATCGCCGGCCGCCTGGCGGACGCGGGCCACACCTTGCCGGCCACGGCTGCCGCGCTGGGGCTGGGCATCGTCGCGTTTGCCTTGCCCATGTTTGCGCCGGAATCGAAACATGTGGCGCTGGGCTTGCTGGTGGTGGCGTCCATCGTGCTCGACATGGGCGTGGCGGCCAACCTGGTATTGGGCCAGCGCGCCATCTTCAGCCTGGGCGCGGAAGTGCGGGGCCGCCTGAACGGCCTGTATTTTGCGCTGTTCTTCGCCGGCGGCGCGGCCGGTTCGGCCATCGGCGCCTGGGTGTATGCCAGCTATGGTTGGCAGGCAACCTTGCTGACCGGCATGGCGTTTCCGGGCCTGGCCCTGCTGGTGTGGCTGGCAGAATTTTTACTCTTGGCCACGCGCCGCACGGCTTGAAACCCTGATGGCATCTCATTATCACTGATGGATATTTCTATCATCATGAATATAAAGTGGCGTGATATGCCGCGATGCCGCAAGATGCACTTGTCTCCTCTATCTCCTCCAAGGAAATAGATTCAGCCCGCTTCCATAGCGGGCTTTTTTTTTGCCTCTTTATTTGCGCTGTTTGCCATCGGCATCACAATAGCCATAACGTTGGGGACTGCCGCACGAGCCAGCTTCCTTTTGTGCTTCGGCTAGCTGGTTGCAATGCACGGTGCGGAAATGTGTCGGCAGATAGCTTTTTAATGTGGCATCAGAGATATTTCGAGGGGAAATTTTTTCGCCTTGCGGGGGCGGCGGGAAAGTCGCTGCAATCGCGCGATCCGCTACATTGTCAATGAAGAGGACAGTTTCGCCCTCCTGCACCTGGCACATATGATTGGTAGTGAAGTCATAACGTTCAGCGGCCTTGATCATGAACAGTGGCCCCTTGTTTGATATGCCCTGGATCATGGCCTGGGCCGCCGAATAACTTCCGATAAAGCCAGCAATGGAGATTGCAAAGAGGAAGTAAGTGGTTTTTTTATTGGTCTTGAAATCGAAAATAAACAAGAACAACAGGAAAATGACCTCAAAAATGATTGCCAGCACAGCATAGGCAAAGGCGCTGAACGAGAAGGCAAATATCAGGGTGGCGAGGCCAAACGAAAAGGGCAGGTAGGACGGCGGAAAAGGAAAATTGGCCGCAAAAAAATCGACAGCGCTCAGGCGCGAAAAAATCACGCAGGCAGACACCGCCAGGGAAACCCCCACTTTTGCCAGCAGGCTTGCAAAAACGGAATTCAGCGAAAAAAGTACCCATGCAATGCCTGACACCCCAACGACGAGAATGCCTGTCAGCGCCACCTGTTCGAGGATGTAATTTACATAATCATCTGTTTCCTGGATATGCAGGTGCGAAACCAGGAGGATCAGGCCGCCTATCGTGGCAATGGAAAAAATAACAAGTGAAATAATGGTCTTGGGATCGTTATATCTTTCGATCAGCGCAGGGATGATTTTTTCGGTGTCGGGAGATATCTTGACGATAAATCTTCTGATGCTCTCCTTGTTTTCACGCAGCGCCATGAAACTAAAGATTATTCCGGCTGGCGGAATGGTGATGGACGTCAGGATGCACAGCAGTATGAATAAGATTATTTTTATTATCTTCATCATTGTTATTGGGCAGTATCGTCGGCGGATGTTTAAATGGAAACCTGCGTGCGGAATATAGCACGCATTATTTGGCATGGACTGCGGTGAATCGCGTGGCGTGAGAAATTGTGTGGGCCTGAAAAACCACTGGCGAGCGACGCAGCGTGGGCGATGGACATGGAAAATGCCACCAGCCCTTAACCCTTGGTTGCGGCAACCTGCTTTTACCGCAAGCTTGCTGTCAATAACGGCTGTGGGGCAAGGCTTACATCACCACCAGGTCCAGCGCCCGCATGAAGTTGGCCGCCTGCGCATGCGTGATGACAGCGCCTTTCAGCAGCGCAGCTTCGCTCAGTTTGAAACCGTCGATATCGGCGCCGCGCAAGTCCGCGCCCTGGAACTTCGCCAGCTTGATGGTGGCGTTGCGCAAGCTGCCCCCTTCGAAAACGGCGTCGCGGAAGTCGCAGCCGGCCAGGTAAGCGTCGGAAAAATCGAGCTGTTTGAGTATCGCCTTGCGGAACGAAAAGCCGCGCAGGTCGGCGCCCACCAGCAGGCTGTCTTCGAAGGTCAAGCCCAGGTGAGCCGCTTCCTCGAACGAGGCGCCCGTCAGCTTGCAGCCCCGGTAGGTGACCGATGCCAGCTTGGCGCGCCGCCATTTCGTGTTGTTCAGGTCGCAGCCTTCGAAATTCGCGTCAACGGCGTCGACGGATTCGAAATCGGCGCTGCCGGCGCGGCAGCGGCGCCAGGTGCTGCGCGCGAGCTTGCTGGCAAACAAGCTGGTGTCGGCAAAGGTGCAGCGTTCAAACGTACAGCCCTGCAAGTCGAGGCGCGACAGGTCTTCGCCATCGAAGGCGCAATCGATGAAGTGGCGCACCGGCAGGGCCAGTTGCTGCTCGATGCCGGCGCGGTCCAGGGTCATGCCAGTTACTGCGGTGTCGTGTGTTGCCATCCGTTTTATATTCCTAATCAAAGCAGGGGAGGGATGGCGCGGCGGGAAAATGCACGAACCAGAACACCTCCCCGGCTGGTGTAACAGCCAAGGGTCAGCGCCGTGGGTCCGCGTGGGCGGGAGCATGCCGGACTGTGCCGGGCACTTACCGGGTTACCAACCGGTGCGCTCATTTTCGATCAGCGCGTATTGTAGCTTGTCCGAATCGGCCTTGCCAGTTCTTGCGAAGCCGGGTTAGTATCGTTGCAGGCGCAGCCACTGCGCCAACGTCGCTCGGACGGATCCGGGCGCTTACGTATAGAGATAACCATGACCGACAGCCAAGCTCCGCGCAGCTTTTCGCGCATCAATCGTCTTCCCCCCTACGTTTTCAACATCACCGCCGAACTCAAGATGGCCGCGCGCCGCTGTGGCGAGGACATCATCGACATGTCGATGGGCAATCCCGATGGCGCCACGCCGGCCCACATCGTGGACAAGCTGGTCGAGACGGTCAAGCGTCCCGACACGCATGGCTATTCCGCGTCCAAGGGCATTCCGCGGCTGCGCCGCGCGATTGCACACTGGTACAAGAAGCGCTACGAGGTCGACATCGACCCGGACAGCGAAGCCATCGTCACCATCGGCTCGAAAGAGGGCCTGGCCCATTTGATGCTGGCGACCCTGGACCGGGGCGACACGGTGCTGGTGCCGAACCCCAGCTACCCGATCCACATATGGGGCGCCGTCATCGCGGGCGCCGATATACGCTCCGTGCGCATGGGGCCGGGCGTGGATTTCTTTGCCGAACTGGAACGCGCGATCCGCGAAAGCTATCCGAAGCCTAAGATGATGGTGCTGGGTTTCCCGTCGAACCCCACGGCGCAATGCGTGGAACTGGAATTCTTTGAAAGAGTCGTCGCGCTGGCGAAGCAGCACAATATCCTGGTGGTGCATGACCTGGCGTACGCCGACATTACCTTCGATGGCTGGAAGGCGCCGTCCATCATGCAGGTGCCCGGTGCGCGCGACGTGGCCGTCGAGTTCTTCACCATGTCGAAAAGCTACAACATGGCGGGCTGGCGCATCGGCTTCATGGTGGGCAATGCGGAACTGGTGGCGGCCCTGGCGCGCATCAAGAGCTACCACGATTACGGCAGTTTCACGCCCGTGCAAGTGGCGGCCATTGCCGCGCTGGAAGGCGACCAAAGCTGCGTGACGGAAATCTGCGCGCAGTACCAGCGCCGCCGCGACGTGCTGGTGAAAGGTTTGCATGAAGCGGGCTGGATGGTGGAAAAGCCGAAGGCGTCGATGTATATCTGGGCGCATATCCCGGAAGCCTACCGTCACCTGGGCTCGCTGGAATTTGCCAAGCTGCTGTTGCAAAAGGCCAAGGTGAGCGTGTCGCCCGGCATCGGTTTCGGCGAGTACGGCGATGAATACGTGCGCTTTGCCCTGATCGAAAACGAGGCCCGCGTGCGGCAAGCCTTGCGCGGCATCAAGAATATGTTGCGTTCCAGCGACGGAAAGACGGAAGTGGCAGCATAAAAGTTGCCCTGTGGAATTGTCTGTTGCCCCTAATATCACTGCTGCGTATTTCTGACATCACGAATATAAAGTGGTTTTATATGCTGCAACGCGGCATCATTCATCTGTCTCCTCTATCTTCCTCCAAGGAAATAGATTCAGCCCGCTCCCGCAGCGGGCTTTTTTTTGCCTGTCGTTTTGGTTCTGGGCACCGGCCGGCACGCGCGGCGAACGAGGCGCCCGCCC
Source organism: Janthinobacterium sp. FW305-128 (assembly GCF_020858135.1). Taxonomy (NCBI): domain Bacteria; kingdom Pseudomonadati; phylum Pseudomonadota; class Betaproteobacteria; order Burkholderiales; family Oxalobacteraceae; genus Janthinobacterium; species Janthinobacterium sp. FW305-128. The sequence continues at coordinate 276,422 of NZ_JACYMK010000005.1, forward strand.
CCGCGCGGCACGGCCTCGTGAATACGTTCAGCCTGCTCATACATGAATATTAATAATGGATGTATGAAGTTTTACCATTATTTTTCATGGATGAAAGCCTCTATGATGACCCCACACTTCACTGGGAGGCAACCACCATGACCGTCACGACACACAATTTGGGCTACCCGCGCATCGGCGCCAAACGCGAACTGAAATTCGCCCTGGAAGACTACTGGAAGGGCCAAAGCAGCCTGGACGCGCTGGAAGGCCAGGGCGCCGAGTTGCGTCAGCGTCACTGGCAACACCAGCGCGCGCTGGACTTCGCGCCCGTGGGCGACTTTTCCTTTTATGACCAGGTGCTGGACCTGAGTTTTACGCTGGGCAACCTGCCGCAGCGCGTGCGCGGCCTGGAAGGCGCCGCGCTCGACAACTATTTCCGCGTGGCCCGAGGCCGCTCGGTTAGCGACAGCGATTGCAGCTGCGTCCACGCCGGTGAAATGACGAAATGGTTCGACACCAACTATCACTACATCGTGCCGGAATTTTCGGCCGAGACGCAATTCAAGCTCGACAGCAGCCGCCTGTTGCGGCAACTGGCGCAAGCGCGCCAGCTCGGCGTGAAAGCCAAACCCGTGCTGATCGGCCCCGTCACCTATTTGTGGCTGGGTAAGGCCAAGGATGATTCCGACAAGCTGGCGCTGCTGCAAGGCTTGCTGCCCGTCTACGTGCAATTGCTACAGGAACTGGCCGCGCAAGGCGTGGAATGGGTGCAGATCGACGAACCGATACTCGTCACGGAACTCGACGGCGCGTGGCAGCAGGCCCTCGTCACGGCCTATGATGCCTTGAGCAAGGTCAAGCACGTCAAACTGTTGCTGGCCACGTATTTCGGCAAGCTGCAAGACAATTTGCCGCTGGCGTGCAAGCTGCCCGTGCAAGGCTTGCACCTCGATGCCGTCAACGCCCGCGATGAAGTGGAGCAAGTGATCGCCCAATTGCCCGCCACCAGCGTGCTGTCGCTGGGCGTGGTGAATGGCCGCAATATCTGGAAGACGGATTTGACGCAAGTGCTGGCGTGGCTGGAACCCGTGCACGCCAGCCTGCAATCGCGCCTGTGGATCGCCCCGTCGTGCTCGCTGCTGCACGTGCCTGTCGACCTGGACAGCGAGCATAAGCTCGATGACGATATCCGGTCCTGGCTGGCCTTTGCCCGCCAGAAGCTTGATGAAGTGCACACCATCGCCGGCGCCCTGAACCAGGGCCGCGCCTCCGTGCAGGCGGCACTCGATGCTAATCTTGTGGCCGTGCAAGCGCGCCGCCAGTCGACCCGCGTGCACAATCCGCACGTGAAAGCGGCCCTGGCGCGCATCGATGCGACGTTGGGCCAGCGCCTGAGCGGCTATGCCGAGCGTGCCGTCAAGCAAGCTGCGCTGCTGCAACTGCCGCTGTATCCGACGACGACCATCGGCTCCTTCCCGCAGACGGCGGAAATCCGCCAGGCGCGCAGCCAGTTCCGCAGCGGCCAGCTCGATGCAGTCGGCTACAAGCAGCTGATGCAGGCGGAAATCGCCCATTGCGTGCAGGAACAGGAAACCCTGGGCCTGGACGTCTTCGTGCACGGCGAAGCGGAACGCAACGACATGGTGGAATACTTCGGCGAACAGCTGGACGGCTACGCCTTCAGCCAGTTCGGCTGGGTGCAGTCGTACGGTTCGCGCTGCGTCAAACCGCCCATCCTGTTCGGCGACATCAGCCGCCCGCGCGCCATGACGGTCGAGTGGAGCACCTATGCCCAGTCGCTGACGGACAAGCCGATGAAAGGCATGCTGACGGGCCCCGTCACCATCCTGAACTGGTCCTTCGTGCGCGACGACCAGCCCCGTTCCGTCTCGTGCCACCAGCTGGCGCTGGCCATGCGTGCCGAAGTGCAGGACCTGGAGCGGGCCGGCATCCGCGTGATCCAGATCGACGAGGCGGCCTTGCGCGAAGGTTTGCCACTGCGCAAGTCGCAATGGGCCGAGTATCTACGCTGGGCCGTGGAATCGTTCCGCATCACGGCCAATGGCGTGACCGATGAAACGCAGATCCACACGCATATGTGCTATTCGGAATTCAACGACATCATCGCGCAGATCGCCGGCATGGATGCGGACGTCATCACGATCGAAACTTCGCGCTCCGACATGGAATTGCTCGACGCCTTTGACGAGTTCAATTATCCGAATGACATCGGCCCCGGCGTCTACGACATTCACTCGCCCAATATTCCGAGCCAGGAACAGATGGTGAATCTGATGCGCAAGGCGGCCGAACGCATTCCCGCGCAGCGCCTGTGGGTCAACCCCGATTGCGGCCTCAAAACGCGCGGCTGGAAAGAAGTGATTCCCGCGCTGGCCAACATGGTGGCGGCAGCGAAAACCTTGCGTGCCGATAACGTCGCCTGAGGACGGCAGGGGAGAGGGCAGATATAGGGAATAGCTATTTCTGTCATCACAACATGCAATTGGATTTATATGTTGCGACGCGGCATCATGCACCTGTCTCCTCTACTTCCTCACAGGAATTAGATTCAGCCCGCTCCCGCAGCGGGCTTTTTTTTTGCCGTTGCACCTTATCGCGCGGGTCGCCACGGCTGCATCGCTTAAGATACCCTTGCTAAACCATGCACAAGGAGACAAGTTGATGACACCTTTGTTTTACGCAGCCGGCATGCTGGCGCTGATGGCGCTCGGCGCATGCTCGGAGGAGCGGCATCCGCTTGATCGCCACTTGGGCCAGTTGCGTCCGGAGACGGTCGCCGCGCTGCCCGATATGGGGTGGCCGCCCGGCACGCTGCTGTGCCCGCTGACCATGTATCAGAGCGAGCTGCCCGGTTCGGCGCCTCCTGCGGACAGGGTCAACGCCTTCCTGAAACAAAAGCAATTCCTGGGGGATGAAGGCCTTTGGTCGCTCATCGTTGTCAAACCGATGCCCGAAGGGGACGCCGGCATCGAACAGTTGCTTTTCAAGCGCGCGGACTATGACGTGTTCAATGAGCCGGAAATGCTCAAGCGCGATGGAGGGACATTGCCGACGGGGTTTGTGCCGCAGACTTGCGTATCGGTGGAACGCGCCCGCGTGCTGGTCACTCGCCCGCAAAGATCGGATCGAACGCTGATCGTTTTTGGCACGGCCTGAACGAGATATTGATAAAGCATATTTCTATCATCACAACATGCAATTGGATTTATATGTTGCGACGCGGCATCATTGCACCTGTCTCCTCTACTTCCTCACAGGAATTAGATTCAGCCCGCTTCCGCAGCGGGCTTTTTTTTGCCCGTTTTTAAGGCGTAAACCTGCGCACGCTTGCTTGTCATCATCGCCATCGTGTTGCTTTTGTGCATGCTAAACTGGGCCTTCCCCAGACCAAGGTTCCTGATGCTTCAATTATTTCGCCACACGCTGGAGTCCACGCCCATCCTCGCCCTGTTTCTCGTCATCGGCGCCGGTTATGCGCTGGGGCGCATCAGCGTGTTCGGCTTTTCGCTGGGCGTGGGCGGCGTGCTGTTCGCGGGGCTGGCGCTGGGCGCATTTGCTCCCGGTTCCGTGCCGCCGCCCATGGTCGGCTCGATCGGCCTGCTGCTGTTTCTGTATGGCATAGGCGTGCAGTACGGCGTGCAGTTTTTCGCCGGCTTGCGCGGGGCGGGGCAAAAACACAATCTGATCGCTTTTTCCGCCGTCATGGGCGGCCTGGCCGTGTCCGTCTGGGGCGGGCAGTGGATCGATATCTCGCTGCGCATGGCCAGCGGCGTATTTGCCGGCGCCATGACCAGCACGGCCGCCTTGCAGGCGGCGCTCGAAGCGTCGCACGGCAATGGCGACGCGGCCGTCGGCTATGCGGTCGCGTATCCGTTCGGCGTCGTCGGCCCCATGCTGGGCCTGTACCAGGCCGGGCGCATATTAAAACCCGTGCTGACGCCGCCGCCGGCGCCCATCGTCGTGTCCGAAATTACCATCGACGAAGCGAAACTGGCGGGCGCAGCCCTGTCCGAACTGGCCGACGGTCCGCTGGCTGGCGTGCAAGTGATCGGCGTGCGCCAGGGTCACCAGAACCGCTTGCCCGATCCCTCGCTGGTGCTCGGCGTGGGCGACGCGCTGATGGTGTCGGGCACGGTGGCGGGCGTGGAAGCGGCGCGCACGGCGCTGGGCCACCTGGACCCGGGCCGTCTGATGAAGGACCGCAGCGCGTTCGACGGCACGGAAGTGTTCGTGTCGGACGCGGAAATCGTCGGCGTGCCCTTGGGCGAGCTGAACCTGGCAAAAGACTTCCCGCTGCAGATCGCCTTCATCCGGCGTGGCGACGCCATGATTTTGCCCCATCCCTTCCTGACCCTGGAATTTGGCGACAGGGTGATGGCCATTGCGCCGGCCAAACATGCGGCCGACGTGCGCAAGCTGTTCGGCAATTCCATCACGGCCACGGCCGAGTTCAGCTATGTCTCGTTGGGCATGGGCATGGTGCTGGGTGTGCTGCTGGGTCTGGTGCCCATCCCGTTGCCGTGGATAGGCTCGTTCAGCCTGGGCCTGGCGGGCGGTCCGCTGGTGATGGCGCTGATCCTGGGACGTCTGGGCAGGGTGGGCAAGATCAGCTGGCGCTTGCCGCTGTCGGCCAACTTGGTCATGCGCAACTATGGCTTGACGATTTTCCTCGCCTCCGTCGGCATGGCCTCCGGCTTGCCGTTCGTGCAGCAGGTGGGCGCCGACGGCTTGCCCATGCTGGCGCTCGGTGCCGTGACGGTGCTGGTGGTGGTGGCCCTCGTGGTGATTTTGGGCAAGGTCTTCCTGCGCCTGCCGTTTCCCGAGTTGCTCGGTATCGCGGCCGGCGCCACGGGCAACCCGGCCGTGCTGGTGTTCGCCAACCGCCTCGCCAAGTCGGACCGCCCGAACCTCGGCTACGCGATGATTTTCCCCAGCATGACCATCGTCAAGATCGTTGCCGTGCAGGTGCTGCTGCATTTGTACGGCTGATGGCGGCCATCGGTTGACATTTGCGTCAATGTGACAATGTGAGGGTCTTTCTTCCTGGTAATTCGTTAAGCTTTGGGGCCGCATTCTGCGGGAACCGCTCAAGCAGCTGGACGGGCTGCTGGTGTCACTGATAGAGGAAAGAAATTGATGAGGAATAATGTATGCCTGGCAACCGCAGTTTTAGTATCGTTTATTTCAGGCTGCACTGAATCCTCGCCTGGGAAGACCCCGGAAGAAATTGAAAAAATTGCGTTTGATTGCGGCGCGACCAAGGCTCAAACTGAGACATGGTTTGCAACGCATAAAACCGGTTGGGCGGAGCACGTCGCCGAGGGCGTCAAGTGCATTCAGGAGCACCCGTAGGCAGCGCGATCAACTTCCCAGCGCACTCATGCTGGCCATGATTTTTTCGCTCATCGTTGAACAATCAAGCCAGGTAACGGCAAAGAAATACTGAGACAGCAGGAGTTATGTGCCAATCAAGGCGAGTCCCTTTGGCTTCCAGGAGCAATTCGACTGGGGTGCAGACATACATTCCGTAGCCTACGATGGCAGCTTGTTAATACGCGCCCTTCGAAACCGCAACAAAAACAGCGGGATCGAGGTTACATTTTCTCAAGTTGACGGTTTCAGGCTTTCTGGACGAAGTCTTGCTGGCGCACTACTGGGCCGCCGAAGACTTTCCTTCGGGTTATCCGGTCCTTGAGGTCTTCGATGGCGGCTGGGCGAAGGAAGAAGACGAGCGTCTAGGCTATACCCGGCAGCAGCGGGAGTGGATCATTGTGACGGCTGCTACCTGCGTCAGTGTTTTCTCGACGCACGAACCAGAGATTCGTGATGCCGTCTGGCCTGCCAAGGCTTAGCCATTGAGTGAAACTGAACGAATTGAGCCGCCAAGGATTCGGTCATCGCGTCCTACATCCGCTGTGCAGGCGAATCCTGTCTGCGACTATCTTGGGTATTGAGGAAAAATATGCAAGTCAAGCGTATCGTTGCCAATGTCCCCGTGTCGGATCCGGGCCTGGCGCGGAGGTTTTACGAGGAGGTGCTGGGCCTGAGCCTGCTGATGGACCACGGCTGGATCATGACGTATGGTGCGCAAACCGAGATGAGTGTTCAAGTGAGCTTCGCCACGCAAGGCGGCTCGAATACGGCCGTGCCAGACCTGTCGATTGAAGTCGATGACGTCGATACCGCATTTGCACGCATGGTTGCCGCAGGGTTTGCCATCGAGTATGGGCTGAGCGATGAGCCCTGGGGCGTCAGGCGCTTTTTCGTGCGCGACCCTTTTGGCAAGCTCATCAATATTCTGTCGCACACATAGACGCGATGCCAACGGCGGCTGCGGGCCGCCAGCCGGCCAATGCCACCCGGCGCCGGCCTGTGTAAAAGCCCTGGCGCCGCTCCCAATCTGTTGTACAATCCTTGAGAACGGTCGTGCTTTTTTGTGCGCTGAGCTTCCTTGCGTGCAGGCATCACGGCAACTCATAAGAACAAGGAGACAGACATGGACCTGCATTACACGGCCGGGGAGACGGCGTTCCGCGACACGGTGCGCGCCTTCCTCGACACCCATCTGCCGGCGGACTTGCAGCGCAAGGTGCGCCAGCATCTGCGTCTGGCCAAGGACGACTATGTGCGCTGGCACAAGATTGTCGCGCAACAAGGCTGGGCCGCGCCGGCCTGGCCCGTCGAATACGGCGGCACGGGCTGGACGTCCGTGCAGCGCCATATATGGGAAGACGAGTGCGCGCGCGCCGCCACGCCGCCGATTTTGCCGTTCGGCGTCAATATGGTGGCGCCCGTCATCATGGCCTTCGCCAACGCCGAACAAAAGGCATATTACTTACCGCGTATCCTCAACTGCGACGACTGGTGGTGCCAGGGCTATTCGGAGCCGGGCGCAGGTTCCGACCTGGCCTCGCTGAAAACCACGGCCGAGCGCGACGGCGACCATTACATCGTCAATGGCCAGAAAACCTGGACCACCCTTGGCCAGCACGCGGACATGATCTTTTGCCTGGTGCGCACGGACAGCACGGTGCGCAAGCAGGAAGGCATCAGTTTCTTGCTGATCGACATGAAAACGCCGGGCATCACCGTGCGCCCCATCATCATGCTCGACGAAGAACACGAAGTGAACGAAGTCTTTTTTGACAATGTGCGCGTGCCCGTCAGCAATCTGGTCGGCCAGGAAAACAAGGGCTGGACCTACGCCAAGTACCTGCTGGGCCACGAGCGCACGGGCATCGCCGCCGTGGGCCGCTCGAAGCGCGAATTGACTTTCCTCAAGCAGCTGGCCATGCAGCAGACCAAGCGCGGCGCGCCGCTGCTGCACGACCCCGCGTTTGCCGCCAAGGTGGCCCACCTGGAAATCGAATTGATGGCGCTGGAAATGACGGTCTTGCGCGTCATCAGCGACGAGGGCAAGGGGCCGGGGCCGCAGGCGTCCATGCTGAAGGTGCGCGGCTCGGAACTGCAGCAGCAACTGACGGAATTGATGGTGGAAGCCATCGGCCCGCAAGCCTTGCCATTCGACCCGGCATTTCTTGACGGCAGCGCGCCGCACAGCAGCGCTGGCGACGACCTGGCCGCGCCGCTGGCCGCGTACTACTTCAATTACCGCAAGACATCGATCTATGGCGGCTCGAATGAAATCCAGAAAAACATCATCACGCAGATGATCCTGGGCCTGTAAGCCAGAAGGAGACGACATGGACTTCCAATTCAATCAGGAACAGCAGCAATTCGCCGACGCGCTCCGGCGCTGGGTCGACAAGGATTACCCGTTTGAGACGCGGCAAACCATCATCCATTCCGCCACGGGTACGTCCGATGCCGCCTGGGCCACCCTGGCCGAGCTGGGCATGACGGCCTTGCCGCTGCCGGCCGCCGCGGGCGGTTTCGACGGCACGGCCGTCGACATGCTGCTGGTGATGCAGGAACTGGGGCGTGGCCTCGTGGTCGAACCGTATTTCGCCACCGTGCTGGGCGCGCGCTTCTTGACCCTGGCGGGCGGCCATGATGCGGTGCTGGAACAGGTGGCCAGCGGCAGCCTGAAACTGGCTTGCGCGCTCGGCGAGCGGCAGTCGCGCCACGACCTGCACGACATCGCCACGACGGCCACGGCCAGCGGCGACGGTTTCGTGCTCGACGGCGAGAAAACCGTCGTCATTCATGGCGCCCAGGCGGATTCTCTGATTGTGTCGGCGCGCAGCGGCGGCGGCCAGGATGAGACGGAGGGCATTTCGCTATTCCTCGTGCCCGTCGACGCGCCCGGTGTTTCCGTGCACGACTACCGCACCATCGACGGCCAGCGCGCCGCCACCGTGACCCTCGTGCAAGTGGTGCTGGGGCATGACGCGCTGGTCGGACAAAAGGGGCAGGGCTGGCCTGTGCTGGACGCGGCGCTCGACTATGGCGCCGCCCTGCTGTGCGCGGAAGCCGTGGGCGCCATGGACGCCATCTTTGCCGCCACGCTCGACTACTTGAAGACGCGCCAGCAGTTCGGCGCGCCGATCGGCAAGTTCCAGGCCCTGCAGCACCGCATGGCCGACATGTTCATCCACCTGGAGCAAGCCCGTTCGATGGCCATGCTGGCCGCCGCCAAGGCCGATAGCGACGACGCGTCTGAGCGCCGCCGTACCGTGTCCGCCGCCAAGGCGCGGGTGGGCCTGGCCGCCACCTTTGTCGGCCAGCAAGCCGTGCAATTGCATGGCGGTATGGGCGTGACGGACGAATTGCCCGCCGCCCATCATTTCAAGCGCCTCTCCATGATCGCCCTGACCCTGGGCGACGTGGACCATCACATCGAGCGCTTTATCGCCCAGCCGGGCTTCTTGCCGACGGAGACCGCATGACCGCATCGACCGCTATCGCCCCGAAACACTGGTATTTCGAAGACTTTACGCAAGGCCTGGAAATCGACCTGGGCCAGCGCCACGTGACAGAAAAGGAAATCATCGCCTTCGCCACGGATTTCGACCCGCAGCCGTTTCACGTTGACCATGCTGCGGCGGAAAAGACCATTTTCAAGGGCGTCATCGCCAGCGGCTGGCATACCTGCGGCATGATGATGCGGCTGGTGGTCGATAACCTGCTCAAGCATTCGTCCAGCATGGGCTCGCCCGGCCTGGACAGCATCCGCTGGCTCAAACCCGTGCGCGCAGGTGACACCCTGCAACTGACCTACCAGGTCAAGGAAGTGCGCCCGTCCACCTCGAAGCCGGACCGCGGCATCGTCATTTCCGTGTGGAGCGTGCGCAACCAGCATGGCGAAGTGGTGACCACCGTCGAAGGCATGGGCATGTTCGGGCGCCGTCCGGCAGGAGAGCACCATGCGTGATATCGCCGGCATCGCCGGTTTCCAGGCCTTGTCGGGACAGCACGTGGCCGTCTCCGACTGGCTCACCATCACGCAGCAGCGCATCGATACCTTTGCCGACGCCACGGACGACCATCAGTGGATCCATGTGGACGCCGAGCGCTGCGCGCGCGAGTCGCCGTACGGCTGCACCGTGGCGCACGGTTTCCTGACCTTGTCCCTGTTGCCCGCCATGCTACAGGGTGCGCTGCACATGGCCGGCATCCGCATGGCCATCAACTATGGCCTGAACAAAGTGCGCTTCCCCGCGCCCGTGCCCGTCGGCAGCCGCCTGCGCGCGCGGCTCGACATCCTCTCCGTCGAGGACGTGCCGGAAGGGGCGCAAGTGAACTGGGCCGTGACAATGGAGAGGGAAGGCGACACGAAACCCGTGTGCGTGGCGGAATTTTTGATGCGCTGCTATCCCTGAGCGGCAAGCTGAGCCCACATCGCAGGTCGGCGTAGGTCGGCTTAGCCCGCAGGGCGTAAGCCGACATGTGGCGGCATCGTGCGGCAGTCCGACAGGCAGCCGTGCGCTCCTGCGCGTGCGCCGGATGTACGCTGGTGGCGCGCCGGCGCTTTCCGGCGAAGGAGTGAATGATGTCTAACAATGCAAGCAGCGGAAACAGCGGCGCTGGCAAGGGCGCCGCCAAAGGTAGCAGCGCTACGGGCAGAGGTCGCGGTCCCGGCAATGCGGGTGGCTGGCCCAGCACGACGGGACGGCCATCCGGCGGCAAGCGGTCCAACGGCCCGCCCGCAAAGGGCCGATAGTCTGCCTGATTACTCCCCCTCCGACGCGCAATACCTGTCCCGCCCCGTCTGCTTGGCGCGGTACAGCAGGGCGTCGGCGGCGCGGATCAGGGCGCTGGGGTCCATGCCTTCCGTGGGCATGACGCTGGCCATGCCCAGGCTGACGGTGACGTGCGGGCCGGCGCTCGATCTGGCGTGGGCAATTTGCAGCGCGCGCACTTCGTCGAGGATGCGCTGGGCCACCACTTCGGCGCCGTCGCGCGTTTCCTGCGGCAGCAGGATGATGAATTCCTCGCCGCCGTAGCGCGCCAGCAGGTCGGGCGGGCGCACGGCGCAGCGGCGCAGGGCGTCGCTCACCTGCTGCAGGCACAGGTCGCCCGCCTGGTGGCCATACGTGTCGTTGTAATCCTTGAAGTGGTCGATATCAGCCATGATGAGGGCCATCGGCACGCCGTCGCGCGCGCAGCGCCGCCATTCGCTGTCCATCGTGTCATTGAAGCTGCGCCGGTTGGCCACGCCCGTCAGCGTATCCGTCAGCGACAGCTCGCGCATGGCGTCGGCCTGCCGCTTGATGGTCAGCTGGCTGCGCACGCGGGCCCGCACGACGGCTGCGTTGAACGGTTTCGTGATGAAATCGACGGCGCCCGCTTCCAGCGCCCGCGTCTCGTCCTCGGGCTGGTTCAGGGCCGTGACGAAAATGACGGGAATGGCGCTCAGGATGGCCGATTCGCGCAGCGCATTGCAGACGGCGTAGCCATCCATGCCGGGCATGACGGCGTCGAGCAGGATCAGGTCCGGCAGTTGATTATGCGCAATCTCCAGCGCCTTCTCTCCGCTCAGGGCGAACAGCACCTCGTGTTCCTCGCGCAGCAACTGGTGCAGGATCTGGATGTTTTCCATGGCGTCATCGACGATGAGGATGCGCCCGTTCATGGCAAGGTTGGTCCAGCTCACTTGTTTTCCTCTCGTTTCAGCTGATCGAGCACGAGTTTTTCCGCTTCGGAAAAATTCAGGGTTTCGATCGCGTTGGCCAGCGCCAGGGCCGCTTCCCGGTCTGATTGTTGCAGGGCGGGGTGCAGCGCGTGGAATTGGGCCAGCGCCTTCAGGTTATTGTTGCGGATCAGGACAAGCAAGTCGGCCAGGCCGGCGCGCAGGTCGGGCGGCGCGCTGCCGGGTGCGGCGGGTGCACCCTGCCCGCGCCGCAGGGGCGAGGGCAGGGTGCGCGCCGCCTCGATGACTTCGGCCATCGCCAGTTCCAGCTGCCCCAGCAAGGCGGGTGTCGCGTGCGATTGCGCCGTTTTCAGCGTTTTTTCCGCCTCGCCTGCCAGGCTGGCGACGTGGGCGGCGCCCAGGTTGGCCGCCACGCCGCACACGCGGTGCAGCAGCTGCGCCGCCTGCCGCGTCTGGCCGGCGGCCAGCAGGCGCCGCGTGTCCTCGACGGCGTCGCCTTGCGAATTTTCAAAGCGCTTGAGCAGGGCCAGGAAGGCGCCGTAGTCGCCGCCGAAGCGGTGCAGGGCCGCCGCCAGGTCGATGCCGGGCACCGTGGCCGGCACATCGGCCATCCACGCGACGGCGTTCGCGGCCGGCATGGCGCTGCCGCCAGTGCCCGCACCCGGCGGCGCCGGCACCAGCCGGGTCAGGGTCTCGATCATGTCGTCGACATCGATGGGCTTGGCCACATGCGCATTCATGCCGCTGGCGATGGCGCGCAGACGGTCCTCGTCCATGGCATTGGCCGTCATGGCGACGATGGGCAGGTCCGGCAAGCCCAGCGCGCGGATGGCCAGGGTGGCGTCGTAGCCGTTCATGACGGGCATCTGCAAATCCATCAGCACCACGTCCCAGGCGTCCGGTGTGCTCGTGAGCAAGTCGACGGCCAGCCGGCCGTTGGCGGCCACGGCCACGCGCGCGCCCGAGTGCAGCAGGATGTACTGCGCCACTTCCTGGTTGATTTCATTGTCTTCCACCAGCAGGACGCGCATGCCTTCCAGCAAGCCCGACAAGGGCGTGGACACGGGCAGCGCGGAAGGAGCGCTACGGCCTTCGCGCACGGCCGTCACGGCCGCCAGCAGGCGTGCCGGGGTGGCCGGTTTCGAGACGATGCCGGCCAGCATCAGGCTGTCGGCCAGGCGTTCGAGGTTTTCGCTGTCCTGGTCGGCCACCAGCATGATCACGGGCGGCAGCGCCAAGAGCGCATCGGCGCGCGCCTCGGTGAGCATGGAAATGCCATCCATGCCTGGCATGGCCGCGTCGAGCAGCACCAGGTCTGCCGGCGGCAAGCCGTCCGGGCCACCGGCCTGGCGCAGCAAGGCCAGGCCGGCCGCGCCGCTGTCGGCGCTGCGGCTGTGCCAGCCCTGCGCCGCGCACCAGTCTTCCAGCATGGCGCGCACGCTGGCGTTGTCGTCGATGATCAGCAGCGACAGGGCCCTGGGCGCGCCCTTGCGGCGCGGCTCGTGCGGCGCCGCCGCCTTGCCGAAGCGGCAGCGGAAGCGGAAGTCGGAACCCTGGCCCAGCGCGCTTTTCACGCTGAGCTGGCCGCCCATCAATTCCACCATGCGCCGGCAAATGGCCAGCCCCAATCCCGTGCCGCCGTATTTGCGGCTGGTGCCGCTGTCGCCCTGGGAAAACGCGTCGAAGATGCGTTCCTGCTCGGCCGCGCCGATGCCGATGCCCGTGTCGCGCACGGAAAACTCCAGGGTCACGCTGGCCGCATCCTCGGCCGCCATGCCGATGGACAGGACCACTTCGCCATGCGAAGTGAATTTGACGGCGTTGCCCACCAGGTTGATCAGGATCTGTTCCACGCGCAGGGCGTCGCCGATCAGCTCGTCCGGCACGCCGGGGGCCAGCACGAACACGGGCTCCACGCCGCGCGCCCAGGCGCTGCTGGCCAGCAGCACGCCGACGCTGCCGAGCATGCGTTCGAGCTGGAAGCGCCGCTGTTCCAGCACCATCTGTCCCGCCTCGATCTTGGAAAAATCGAGCACGTCGTTGACGATATGGAGCAGCGACTGCGTGGCCATCTGGATCTTGCCGACGTAGCTGCGTTCGCGCCGTTCCAGCGGCGACTCTTCCAGCAGGCGCGCCAGGCCGATGATGGCGTTCATCGGCGTGCGGATTTCATGGCTCATGTTCGCGACGAATTCGCTCTTCGCCGTGCTGGCCGCCTCGGCCTTGTCGCGCGCGCGCACCATTTGCTCGTTGAGTTCGTGCAGGCGCAATTCCGTGCGCTTGAGTTCGGAGACGTCCGAGGCCAGCACGAAGAAGCCGCGCACGCCGCCGCTGTCGTCGACGTCGGGGATGTAATTGGTCCACGTATGGCATACCTGTCCCGTGGGGTCGAGCAGGTCGCGCTCGAAGCTTTGCGGCCGGCCCGCCAGCACGCCCTCGACGTGGGGCGCATACACGTCGAACAATTCCTGCCCCAGCAATTCGCTCATGTGGATGCCGGCCAGCTCGGCGCTGCTGCGGCCAAACCATTCGTTATAGAAATTATTTGCGAAGCGGCAACGCAGATCGGCGCCCCAGTACGACACCATGCCGGGCAGGTTGTCGGTGACGGTGCGGATGAAGCGCTCGCTCTGTTCCAGGCGCAAGGTGGTGGCGTGCAGCACCTCGGTGGCGCGCTTGCGCTCCGTGATATCGATCGATACCCCCAGCACGTGGCTGGCGCGCCCCGCGTCGTCGCGCAGCACCACCTTGCGCGTGGTGAAGTGGCGCGTGGTGCCGTCGGCCGTGTTGATCGGCTCCTGGTCGATTTCCACCATCTGCCCCGTGGCCAGCAGCTTGCGGTCGGCGCTGACGAAGGCGGCCGCCTGCTGCGGCGGGAAGAAGTCGTGATCCGTCTTGCCCAGCAATTGCTCGCGCGAGCGTCCCAGGGTCAGTTCCGCATGGCGGTTGACCATTTCAAAGCTCAGCTTGTCGGCGCGCTTGACGAAGACCATGGCCGGGATGTTTTCAATGATGGTGCCGAACAGGTGCTTCGAGCGGCGAAATTCCGCTTCGCTGCGCTTGCGCTCGCTAATGTCCAGCCACAGGCCTGACACGCCCAGCAACTGCTGCTCGGGGCCGAAAATCGGGTGATACGAGACGATCCAGTGACTGAGCTGCTCGCGCTGCCGCCCGCCATGACCCTGCAACTCGAGGTCGACGATGGGCGATCCCGTCTCGAGCACCTGGCGCACGCAGCGTTCCACCTCCATGCGCACGGCGTCGTCGAACAGCATGGCGCCCACGGGACGGCCCAGATGCTGCGCCACGCTGGCCCCGTGGATGGCGGCCAGGTACTGGTTGATCATGACGACGCGCAAGTCCAGTCCCACGAACAGCATGCCGATGGGCGCCGTCGCGTAGACGGTTTCCAGCAGGCGCGTGGATTTTTCCAGGGCCAGGGTGCGCTCGCTCACCAGGCTTTCGAGCTGTGTGCGGTGGCGCCGCAAGTCGCGTTCCAGCGCGCCCAGCGCGGCTGCCATGTCGGCCGATTCGCGGTCCGTGTGCTTGTTCGAAAGCAGGGGTTTGCCTTGCGCCAGCGCATGGATCTGCACGGTCAGTTCCTGCAGGGTGCGGGCCAGGCGGCCGCCCACACGCCAGGCCAGGGCAAAGCCGGCGCCCAGCAGCAGGGCCAGGATGAGGGAGCCGGTGACGACGGAGCGCAGCAGGGCTTCGGCCACCGTGCTGGTGCGGATGGTGACGGCCACCGTCCAGGCGTCGTCCGGCGCGCGGCGAAAGCCCGTATACACGTCGATGCCTTCCAGGGTGGCGTGGCGCAGCACGCCTTCGCGCTGCTGGCGTATCTGCTCCAGCAGGGGGGCCGGGCTGCGCTGGCCCACATAGCGCTGGGGCGCCAGGGTGCGCGCCACGTTGATGCCGTCGGCGTTGACGATGGCCGCGCCCAGGTAGGCCGGCAGGTGCAGCTCGCGCAGCAGCAAGGGCAGGTAGTCGGGCGGGTACAGCGCCGTCAGCACATAGGCGGGTCCCTTGTTACGCGGCAAGCGTTGGTTCAGGGCCAGCCGCGGCACCTCGTCCGGCGACGTCAGCAAACTGGTCAGCCGTGGCTTGCCGTAGTCGCGCGCGCGGTCCATGCTGGCGGCCCATTTTTGCGGCAAGGGGGGCGGTGTCTGGCCGGCGGGCAGCGATGTATTGATGAGCTGGCGTCCCTTGGCGTCGGAGACGATGAAGGCGCTGACGGCCAGGCCCGGCTGCAGCAGGTTGCCGGCCAGGGCGCGCAGGGCGCCGATATCGTCGTCTTGCAGGGCGGGCGAGGCGGCCAGCAGGCGCGCGGCCATCTGGGCGCCGCTCAAGTCGCGTTCGATGGCGGCGGAGACGGCGCGCGCCGCCTGCGCCGTTTCGCTGACGACATGGTCGCGTTCGCGCGTGTAGCTTTGCGCCACGAGCAGGAGAAACACGAGGGCCGTCGGAATGACCCAGGCGAACACCAGCCATGAAATTCTTGAGCGTATCGAAGGCAAATCTTGCACCCGGAAAGCTCCCAGAATGGATGAGTCGACAGGCAGGCTCACGCTGGCGCTGGCTGACCTTGAATGAAAAGATGCTAGACGAAATTGATTGTTCTGACAAGCCTAGTTTCTTGGATGGAAAAAAGGTTGCGCAAGGCATACAGAAGGGAGGTGACGCCCCTCCCGCCGTGGCGGCGGGAGGGCAGGAAAACTTAGGGGACCACGGTCAGCACGTCGACATCGATTTCCGGGCTTTCCATGAAATCCTTTTCCACTTCGCCGCGAATTTCCACGCGGGTCCTGGCGTCGATCTGGCGGTTCATGAAGACCTTGTCGTCGATGTCCACGCGGATTTCCGCCGTGCCGTCGGAAAACGTGTATTTCTCGTTCCCCACTTTGCGCAGCAGGTGGCCGCGCAGCACGACGGCCTGGTCGTCGACGGGATTTTTCAGGATGGCGGCCACATTGCCGGGCGCGGCAGGGCCGGCCGTCGGGCCCACGTACTGGGCGTGCGCGCTGCCGGCCAGCAAGGCGCAGGCGGCGGCCAGGGAGACGATGAGTTGGCGGTGCAGTGGCATGGTATTCCTTCGATAGTGACTGGCGGCTCAGAAAAAGACGGCGGTGCGGGGGATGATAGCACCGGTATTGCCATAGGGCATGTTCGCCCGGACGCTGCCCGTGCTGGCCACGCCATCGTCGAGTTTGCTGTCGATCTGCTCGGCGTAGCCTTCGGGCAGGTTGTCGAAACGGATGCCGTTGCCGGCCCGTCCGCCCACTTCATCGTTGTACAGGTAGACGGCGCCGCCCTGGGCGCTGGTCATGAATTGCGAGGTGCCGTTGAACGAGCCGGTAATGAAGCCGCCCAGCGCAAGGTGCTGCGGCGCCAGCGTGAATTCGCGCGGCTGGCCGTCGCCGATCTGGCCGTCGCCATTGCCGTTGCCGGCCGAATTGGGCACGTGCACGGTGCCCTGGATATCGTCGCCGGGCAGGGCGCGGAATTTGTCCTGGTAGGCGTTGACGGCGGCCGTCAGCGCATTCGATTGCTGGATGATGTTTTTCACCTTGGCGCTGTCGATCAAGCCTTGTCCCTTGAGCACGCCGCCGAGCAGCAAGCCGATGATGACCAGGACGATGGCGATTTCTACGAGCGTAAAGCCGTGCTGGCGGCGTGGGAGCATGGGGATTTCCTTGGAAAAAAGTGCTGGGGACTGGTATGGCAGTTTACTGCAATTGGCGCCGCGCGCGCACGGCATGTCGGACGGTGGCTCACGGCGCCGCCTTTTTCTTGTCGGCCAGTGCATCGAGCTTGCGCGCGAGGAAAGCGAGTTCGTGCGGGTCGCTGATCTGGCCGCTGGCGATCAGGCCGCCGATCACCAGGCGTGCGCTGTCGAGCTGGTCCATGTCTTCCAGGATGAACGCTTCCATCTCGCGCACCCAGGCTGGCACTTGCGGCCCCGTCGCCAGCCGGCGCAACTGGCGTGCATAGGCGAGCGCCAGCGGCAGGTCGTGCAACTGGTGTTTGGCCACCAGCGCCGCCTGCGCCATGGCGGGCCAGCGGTGCTGCGGGTCGGCGGCGAAGCTGGCGGCGACGAAGGCCAGCATGCGCCGCGCGCGCTGCGGATCGGCCACGCCCGCGTACACTTCGCTGGCGGCCACCAGCGCGTAGCGGCTGCGCGGGTCGAGCGTTTGCGCCGTCTCCAGCCAGCCGGCCAGGCGGTCATAGTCGAGCTTGCGCCACGGCAGGCTGACGCCGGGCTGGTCTTCGAACGATTGCAGGTACAGCAGCATGGCCTTGGCCATGGCCAGCGGCTCGCCCAGGCTGGCCAGGCGCGCCACGGCTGCCGGCGGCGCGGCGGGCAGGGGCCGCGCCTGTGGCGGTGCCTGCTGCTGCGCCAGGCGCCAGCCCAGCTGCAGCAGCAGGCAGGCCGCCAGCAGCCAGCACAGGGGGCGCGGCACGCTCGACCAAGGACGCTGGGCGGCGGCCATCAGATGTTCCTGCGGTAAAAGTCGCATAGCGCGCAGCTGGCCAGCAAGCCGACATAGATGGCCGTTTGCGCTGCCACGCCGGCCAGGGTTTGCCAGTCGCCGGTCGCGTACAGCAGCCACTCCGTGCGCGCAAAGGCGTCGAGGCGGGGCAAGAGCAGGGCCAGCACGTCGATGGCGCCAGCCGTGGCCTGTTGCACCAGGGAGTCGCCCGCCTGCGGGCCGTGCGCGAGTAACTGCAGGCTGCCCAGCATGCGCGCCAGCACATAAAAGCCGCTAGTGGCGGCCAGCGCGGGCAGGGCCTGCTGCAGGCTGGCCGCGCACAGCAGGCTGAAGGCGGCGACGATCCACAATTCTCCCAGCAAGGACAGCGCCCACAGCGCGCTTTGCGCGGGCGCGGCGAACAGCGCCATGAGCAGGCCGAACAGCACGGCGGGCACGGCCGCCAGCGCCCCGTAGCCCAGCAATTTGCCCAGCAGGTAGGCTGCGCGCGGCATGGGCAAGGCCAGCAGCAATTCCAGGCCCCGGTCAGCCGCTTCGCGCGCCATGCTGGTGATGATGAACGTGGCCAGCAGGAAGACGCCGGCCAGGCGCAAGGCGGCCGCCAGCAGCGCCGCCTGCACGGCGCCGCTTTCCGTCAGCGCCAGTTGCTGCAGGAAGCCGGCCAGGCCGGCGGCGGCGCAGGCGGCCAGCACGAACAGCCACGGCAGGCGGCTGCGCAGCGCTTCGAGCAGCGTGTAGCGGGCGATGGTGAGGGCGGGCCAGAGCATCGGCATCAGCGGGGCAGCCTTTGCGCCGCCACCATGCGGTTGAACAGGATGTTCGGCGACAGCCAGACGACGATATCGTCGAACTCGCCGCCCGGCTGCTGCGGGCCGCTGGCGGCGCGGCTGATGACAGTGGTGGCGTTCGATGCATTGTTGCGCTCGTCGACATTGTTGCTGAAAGGAATAGCCTGGCGCTGGCCCTGCACGCCCGTGGCGCCAAAGCCGTTCTTGCCGTGCGACATGATCATGGCGGGGATGTCCCTTAACGCCGTCGCCTGCAGCAGCGCGCCGCCATTGCGCGTGACGATGCTGATGTCGCGCGGCGTGCCCAGGTTGAATTGCTGCTCGCTGTCGCTGAAGGCGGGCGTCACGCTGTAGCGGAACAGATTGTTCCAGCTGTCGCCCTGGCGCAGTCCCAGGGTGGCCCAGGGCAGGAAGCCCGCACGTTTTTCGCCCGTGCAGCGGGCGCCGCGCCGGTCTTCCAGGCCATTGCCGGCGGAGATGGCGGGACACGGCAGGTAGCCGTAGCGCAGCGCAAAGCCCGTCAGCGCTTCCTTCGCTTCATTGAGCGCCTGTTGCGTCTCGGCCACCTTGCGTTGTTCCAGCTGCACCGTCAACGGCGTGACCAGGCCGCCGATCATCAGGCCCACGATGACGAGCACGATGGCGATCTCGATCAGGGAAAAGCCGCCCTGGCGGCGCACATGGCGGGCGCTCATGGCAGGTTGCGCGCGGCGCGCATGCGTTGATACAGGGTGGGCAAGGTAATCCAGGTGAGCATGTCGTCAAAGGCGCCACCGGGCGGCGTGGCAAGGTCGGTGGCGGGGCGGTTAATGAAGCGGCGGCTGGCGCTGTCGTTGGCGGCTTCGTCGATATTGCCGCGCGCCGTGTTGATCTGCGCCACGCCGCTGGCGGCCGTGCCGTAGTGATCCTTACCTTGCGAGAACAGCACGACGGGCAGGCATTGGGCGCTGACGTCGCACTGGTCCTGTCCCGCCACGTAGGCGAGTTCACCGCGGCCGTCGCGCGTGAGCACGACTCTGTTGGCGACAGCGGAAAACGAGACGATGGGGGCGCGCGCCATTTCCGGCGTGACGCTGTAGCGCAGCAGCTTGCCCCAGGCATCGACGCCGTCCACGCCCAGTGCCACCCACGGCAAAAAGCCGCTGCACTCGGCGTCGCCGGCGCAGTCGGCGGGGCGCTCGCGCCCGTCGAGGGCGGACGCGGCCGGACGGGGCAGGCGGCCATTGGTCGCCGCAAAGCCCAGCAAGGCGTCGCGCGCCTGCGCCAGGGTGGCAAGGGTGCGCTGCTGGCGTTCGGCTTCGCCCGTGTTGCGCCCGAAGGCGCCGATCAGCAGGCTGGCCGTGCCCAGGCCCAGCACGGCCACCAGCAGCAACAGGGCGGCGCCGCGCTGGCGACGAAGTTGGCGATGCGGTTGGTGAGGCGTCATGGCGGCGCCTCGGTGACCGTGCCGCTGGCCGGGTCGTAGCGCTGGCCGGGCTTCAGCAGCACCACTTGGCCGTTCGACAGGCGCAAGGTCAGGGCGCCGGGCGTGCCGGACTTGTCGCGCGCAAGGCGGTTGTGCGGTTCGTTTTGCGTTTCCTGGTTCAGCCAGACGGTAGAGCGGCCGCTGCTGCGCTGCACCACGCCATTCAATTCCACGGGCGGGGCAGGCGGCGGTGGCGGCGGCGGGGCCGGGGGCGCCGCCAGGGCAGGATCGGGCGCCGGCGGGCCGTAGCGCTGCGCGTCGAGCTGGGCGCGCTGGTCGGGCGACAGGAACAAACGGCCCAGTTGCGGCGACTGTGCCTGGGCCGTGAGCGCGGCGCCGGCCAGCAGCGCACACAGGACGAGGGTGGTCCTCATGGCCGCCCCGGCACGGGCGCGCTGCCCAGGGTCAGCCACAGCAGCTCGCATTCGGCGCCCACGGTGGGCGCAACTCCGCTGCCTGGACCGGCCCCGGCCGCAGCGTGGCGCTTGAGCGTGCAATCCTGCACGGCGAAATAGCCGGCCTGGCGCAAATCGTCCAGCAGGTTCAGCAAATCCATCTCGTGCAGCAAATCCATCTGCAGGCGCATGCGGCTGCCGCGCAGCTGATATTGTCCCATCACCATGGGCAACGGTACTTGCAGCGCTTGCTGCGGGCTGATGTCATAGCTGATCGGCAGCAGTTTGCGCTGTTCCTGGCTGCGGCGGATGGCGTCGATCCAGGCCAGGCGGTTTTCCTCGCCGATCAGGCCGCGCTGGCGCAGGGCCAGGAATTGCGGTTCGTAGGCGCGGATTTCCTGCTTTTCCGCCTCCGCATGGTTGAACAGGAGGGCGGCCGCCGAACGCGTGCGCTGGGCCAGGTCCAGCTGCTGCGCTTCACGCGCCCGGTAGGCGGCACTCAGGCTCAGCAGCACCACGCTGGCCAGCAAGGTCAGCGCAAAGCACAGCAGGGCGCGGCGTATCAGATGCAGTTCGCCCAGCCAGGCCGGCAGCGCGCGCGCGGGCGTGCCGCTCCGTTGCATGCCGGGCAGGGGCGGCTGTTTGACGGGGCCGCTCATGGCTGCCACGCGAGCAAAAGGGTGAAGCGGGCCTGGCTGGCCGGCGCCGGCACGGCGCTCTTGCCGGACAGGGCCGCGCTGGGGCGCAGGTCGAGCGGCGTTTCCTCGATCGTCACCTGCATGCCCGGCTGGCGCGCCAGGGTTTGCGCGAAGGCCGTGATGGCCGCCAGGGCCGCGCGGTAATCGTTGTTCGGCATGGCCACGTCCGCTTCCAGGCGCAAGGCCTGCGGCGGCGCGACGGGAATGCCGGCCAGGGCGCTGCCGGCCGGTGCGCCCGTACTTTGCTGCTGCTGTGGCGGCGTCTGATTGCTCGCCACGCGCGCGGGCGCCTGGCCCGCATGCCAGTGCAGCTGGCCCAGCGCGACTTGCGGCGCCTGATCCAGTGCGGCGCTCAGCATGCCCAGCAGCCGGCCCGGCTCCGGCGCCTGGCTGGCGATCATGTGGCCCAGGGTCACGGCCACTTTCATGTTCTGCGTCTTGGCCGGCGCCGGCGGCTGGGTCGACATGACGCTGCGGTAGCGCTCCTGATAGGACGCCGTTTCCTGCGCCAGGCGTTCGATGGCGGCCCCGTCGGCTATGCCGCCGAGCAAGTTAATCGCGCACCACAGGGCCGCCGATGCGCCGATCAGCGTGCTGGCGCCATACAGCGTCTTGCGCGCGCGCTGGAAATGGTAGTAGCGGGCCAGCGCGCCGGGCGGATAGTGGCTGGACGGCGGATGCTTGCCCAGCAAAGTCAGCAGCAATTCGTCGGCCAGCGCCGGCGTGCGGCGCAAGCCCACCCGTTCGCCCGCCAGCTGCAGGTCGATGAAGTGGTAAGCCACTTCGACGCCGTTGTCGCACAGCAGTTCGAGCTTGGCGATTTGCGCGGCCGGCGCCAGGATGACGGTATTCAAGACGTCGCCGCGCGCCAGCATGCGCGTGCTGGTGAGAAATTGCCGCGTTTTTTCCGTTTCCAGCGCAATATTCACGGCCACGCCGTCGAGCGCGATGGTGGCCGTCTGGCGCGAAAAGCGCAGCTGGCCCTTTTCATAGTAGCTTTGCCGCAAGCCGCCCGACTGCTGCGTCACCAGCAGCAAGTGTTCGTGCGCGATCGACAGCTTTTTGACCAGCGCGATACTGAGCAGGCTGGTCGAATAAATGCCGGCCACGGGCACGCGCAAGTGCTCGAGCGCCTCCGTCCATGGCTGCAGCAAGGACGGGTTGGTCAGCGCAAAGAACAGCACTTGGTCGTCGTGGCGGCCCGTGCTTTCACGGCCCAGCAGGGTGCTGCCCCGATAGGGCGTGTCGCGGTGTAATTGCTGCTTGCGCCGCTCCAGCAGGGCCCGGCCCGCCTTGCCGCGCACGTGGGGCAGCAGCTGGCGCTGGAAATCTTCCTCGATCAAGTCCGTCAGCAGGTAGGCGGGCACGTCCAGCCTTTGCCCCTGCGGATCTTCCAGCCACGCGGCGAAACCGTCCAGCCCGGCCGCGCTGGCGGGGAAGGCCTGGCCCTGGCCCAGCACGCCGTGGTCCCAGTCGTAGGCGCACAGGGCATCGCTGGTGATGTAGAGTAATTGTTTGCGGAACACGGCGGTCTCAGGTCTCGGGTCTCAAGTTTTCATCGTGCTGATGGTGTCGTAGATCGGCCCCAGCACTGACAGCATGATCCAGCCCAGCAGCAGGCCCAGGATGACCGTCATGGCCGGCTCGATCATGGCCTGCACTTTTTCAATCAATTCCTTCACTTCGCGGTTGTAAAAGTAACTGACATTGCGCAAGGCCGTGTCCAGCGAGCCCGTGGCCTCGCCCACCTTGAGCATGCGGATCACCAGCGGCGGGAAGATGCCCGTATGCTGGAAGGCGGCGGTCACGCCATGGCCTTCGCTGATCAGCTGGGCGGCGCGGCGCAGGCCGGCCGCCACCACCTGGTTGCCGGCGATGCCTTCGGACAGGCGGATGCATTCGAGTATCGTGATGCCGGAAGCATACATCAGGGCAAAAAACGTGGCGAAGCGGGCCAGGATGATCTTGTGCAGCACGGGGCCGACCAGCCACAGCCGCAGCTTCAAGCCATCCCACGCGTAGCGGGCCGCCTCGCTGCGGCGGATCAGGGTGCGCAGGCCGAAAAACAGCAGCACGGGCAAGGCCAGCAGCACATACCAGTAATCGATGAACACATTCGATACAAAGATCAACACGCGCGTGTGCAGCGGCAGCTCGCCGCCCATGTTGCGGATGAAGGCCGTCAGCTGGGGTACCAGATAAATCATCAGGAAAAACGTCACGCCCGCCACCACCAGCGCGACGATGACCGGGTACATGACGATCTTGCGCGTTTGCGAGGCCAGCTCGTCCTGCCACTTCAGGCTTTCCGACAGGTTCTTGAACACTTCGGCGATCTTGCCGCTCTGTTCGCCCGCCAGGATCAGGCTGGTAAACGTGGCGTCGAAGATGTCGCCATGCTGGGCCAGCGCGCCCGACAGCGGCAAGCCGCCTTCG
Source organism: Janthinobacterium sp. FW305-128 (assembly GCF_020858135.1). Classification (NCBI taxonomy): domain Bacteria; kingdom Pseudomonadati; phylum Pseudomonadota; class Betaproteobacteria; order Burkholderiales; family Oxalobacteraceae; genus Janthinobacterium; species Janthinobacterium sp. FW305-128. The sequence goes on from NZ_JACYMK010000005.1 coordinate 299,751, forward strand.
ATGCTTTCGATCAGATCCGTGACGACTTCGCGCAGGCGCGGGTGGTCCGTGCTTTCGCGCAAGTCGTTCAAGCCTTCCAGGATGGGCACGCCCGCACCCGTCAATTGTTCCATGTGGAAGCAGAAGTTGATCAGGTCGCGGCGGTGGATGACCCGCTTGCCCAGCAGCACCAGATACTGGCCCGTGATCTTGCAGTCGATCAAGTCCAGCTGCATGCGGTGCAGGCGCGCTTCCAGGTCCGGCACGTTGGCCGCCTCCATGCTGCCGGGAATCAATGCGCCGGCGGCATCCATGGCGCGGTAGACATATTGCGCCATCAGGCCAGCCTTTCCGTCAAGTCGACCACGCGGCCCACTTCTTCCAGGGTGGTCACGCCTTCGAGCACGCGGCGCACGCCGTCGTCGACGATGCCCTTGAAGCCGGCCGCGCGCGCCGCGTTCTTCAATTCGCGCGAACTGGCGCGGCGCGCCGTCAATTCATCGAGTTCAGCCGTCATCTTGAGGATTTCCATGATCGCCAGGCGGCCCTTGTAGCCCTGGTGCGCGCAGCGCTCGCAGCCGACGGCGCGGCAGATGGAGGCGGGCGCATCGCTTGTTGCCAGGCCCAGCAGGCGGCGTTCGACGTCGTCGGCGATCACCGTTTCCTTGCAATGCGGACACAAGCGGCGTACCAGGCGCTGCGCCACGATGCCGATGATGTTGCCAGCCATGATGTCGGGCAGGATGCCGATGTCGAGCAGGCGCGCCACGGAACCGATGGCCGAGCTCGTATGCAAAGTGGAATACACCTGGTGGCCCGTCATGGCGGCGGCAAAGGCCATTTCCGCCGTTTCGCGGTCGCGGATCTCGCCCACGAGGATGATGTCCGGGTCTTGCCGCATCATCGAGCGGATGCCGTCGGCAAAGCCCAGCTTGACCGATTCGTTGACGGAGGTCTGGCGTATCATGTTCATCGGATACTCGACCGGGTCCTCCAGGGTCATGATGTTGACGCTTTCCGTATTGATATGGTTGAGTATCGAATACAGGGTGGTGGTCTTGCCGCTGCCCGTCGGGCCCGTCACGAGGATCACGCCGTCGGGACGGGCGATCATCAGTTTGAGCAAGTTCAGTTCCGCTTCGGCCAGGCCCAGCCCGTCCAGCGGGACGATGCCCTTTTGCCGGTCCAGCACGCGCAGCACGACGTTTTCGCCATGCGTGGTGGGTTGCGCGGACGCGCGGAAGTCGATTTGCCGACCAGAAAACTTGATGCTGATGCGCCCATCCTGCGGCGCGCGCGCTTCGGCGATATTCATGTTCGACATCACCTTCAGGCGCACGGCCATGGCCGGCCAGTACGATTTGTGCAGGCTGCGGATTTGCCGCAGGATGCCGTCGATGCGGTAGCGGATGCGCAGGAACGACTGTTCCGGCTCGAAATGGATGTCCGAGGCGCCGTTCTGCACGGCGTCGGCCAGCAGCGCGTCGATCAGGCGCACCATGGGCTGGCTGTATTCGTCCGACGGCGAGGCCATGCTCTGGTAGCTGACTTCGCCCGTTTCGATTTCGTGCAGGATGCCGTCGATCGACAATTCAAAACCATAGTACTGGTCGATGGCGCGCGAAATGTCCGATTCGTTGACGAGCACGGTGGAAATCGTGATGCCCTTGACCAGCATGGCGCTGATCTGGTCGAGCGCGACGATGTTGCTCGTGTCGGCCATGGCCAGGATCAGGTTGTCCGCCTGCCGCTCGTAGACGATGGGAAAGACACGGTAGCGCTTGGCCACGTCCTTCGGAATCAGCTTCAGGGCGATGGCGTCGACAACCAGGCTCGACAGGTCCGCGCTGACCTGTTTCAGGTTTTCGCTGAGGGCCTCGCGCACGGTGGCTTCCGTGACGAAGCCCAGGGTGATCAGCAGCTTGCCCAGCGGTTCGCTGCTGCGCCGCTGCTCGATCAGGGCGATGCGCAACTGGTCTTCGCTGATCACCCCTTTCTGGATCAGCAATTTGCCCAGCGGAAGTTTTGCCTGTTCTGCCATGTAGTGCTTATTCCTGACGGGGTGGGATGGTGACGGGCTCGGCCGGGGGCGGTGCTGCCGGCGCGGGGGCCGCCAGTTCGCGCAAACGCGTTTGCACGACGGCCTGGTCGAAGGCGGCGGGCGTGGTTTGCGCCAGGGTCAAGGCGCGCTGGTAATACGTGGCGGCCAGCTTGGGCTGGTTCAACCGGTCCAGGCCGACGGCCAGGTTGAAGGCATAGTCGGGATTGCCGGGCGCGGCGCCGTAGGCGCGGAAAAACTGCTGCTGCGCTTCGTTCCAGCGGCGCTGCTTGGCATACACATTGCCCAGGGCAAACAGCACGGGGCCGCTGTCGGGGGTGCGGGCCAGGATGGCTTTCAGCCTGGCTTCGCTCTGCACGACGTCGCCCTGGCGCAGGCCGATCAGCCCGGCCAGCGCGACGCCATCGTCCGGGTTTATCTCGAGCAAGCGCACGTACAGCGATGCCGCCTGCGCGCCCTGGTTCTCGCGCAGGGCCACGGCCGCCAGGCCCAGCAGCGCGTCGCGGTTGTTGGCATCCTGCCGCAGCACGCTTTCATATTGCTGGCGAGCAAGGCCCAGCTGGCCCCCGTTGAAGGCCTGGTAGGCTTGCTGCACGCCTGGGTTGATTTGCGGCGCCGTATCGTTGCGCAGCACCTGGATCTGGCTATTGTCGGGCGCGGCCACCGGTGGCAGGCTGGGCTGCGCAGGCGGCGGCAGTTGCGCCAGCTGGGCGGCCACGGCCGCTTGCGCGGCGGCCTGGATCATCGCCTGCTGTTCCGCCGCGCCGGCCGGCGGGCGCTGTTCGCGCGGCGCGTCCTGCGGCAGCGGGGCGGGCGCCGGGGCGTCCGGCAGGACGCCGCCGGCCCCAGGCAGCACCACGATGGGGCCGGCAACGCCGGCCGTGCCCGGGGCGTCCGTCAGCGGCATGGGTACGCCGGGCAGGTTGGCGCCCGCGCCGGGGCTGCTGCTGGCGCGCCAGTACCAGTACGCCATCGATCCCGCCACCAGCAGCAGGATCGCCAGCAGCACGGCCAGGCGCACGGTGGCCGGGTCGACGCTGATGGGGCCGGTGGGGCCTTTCGGCGGCGGATTGCTGCGGCTGGCGCGTGGCTTGGCGGGCGGCGGTTCCGGACGGGCGCGCGGCGGCTCGGGGGGCGGGCCAGGTTGCGTGCCTTGCTGTGAACCGGGCTGCGCGCCGCTGGACTCGGGCTGCGGCGCGGGAGCGTCCTGCAGCGGTTCCAGGCGCAAGCTGCTTGCCGGCTGCGCGGGCGGTGGCGCGGCAGGCGCGGGGCGGGGCGGCAGGGCGTCGGCCGGCGCCAGTTCCAGCACCTGGTCGTAGGCTTCGGACGGCTTTTCCAGTTCTTCGTCGGAAAGGCTGTTCTGCTTGGCGCGCTCGGCTTTCTTGAGCGCCTGCATCAACAAGCTCATGGGACGTCTCCCTGCAGGCGTGCCTGCGGCTGGACGGCTGGCGCCGGCGGGCCATCCGTGTACGGCTGGCTGTTGAGCGGCGCCTGGCCGGGCAGCAGGTAACGGTAGTCGCGGTAATCGCCTTCGATGCTGGCATCCTTGACCACGACGGGGCGCATGAAGATCACCAGCTCCGTCTTGCTGCTTGCCTCATTACGATAGGTAAACAAATTGCCCACGACGGGCAGGCTGGACAGGCCGGGCACGCCATCCTTGGCATTGTCGATGGAATCCTGCATCAGGCCACCCATCACGGCGATCTGGCCATTGCCCACTTTCATGATCGATTCCAGCTCGCGCGCCTGGATCACGGGCACGCGGCTGATCACGCTGGCCGTGGCCAGGGCCGGATTCGGGTCTTGCACATAACCCACGATGCGCGTAATGGTGGGGCGCACATTGAGCGTCACTTCGTCGCTGTCGGAAATCTGCGGCGTGACGCTCATGACGAAGCCGACGGGCACCGTTTCCAGTTTCGACTCATAGGTGGCGGGCGTGGTGATGGTGCCCGTCGAACTGATCACGGCGGGCGTCACCTTGATGGTAAAGAAGACATTGTTGTCGACCACCTTCAGCATGGCCGTTTGATTGTTGAGCACGCTGATCTTCGGGCTGGACAGCACTTTCACCTTGCCGAACGATTCGAGCAGCTGGATGGTGGTCCTGAAACTATCCTTCATGTAGTTGAGCACGAAGATGCCGGGCGACGTACCCGGCAGCACGCCGCTGGGCAGGGGCAGGGTGCCGACACGGCCCTGGTTCAGGCTCAGGCTGCCCGTCAGGCGCGACCAGTTGATGCCTTGCTGATATTCATTGCTCAGGCGCACCTCGATGATGGTCGCCTCGATCAGCACTTGCCGCTTGGCGCTATGCAACACGGCGTCGAGGAATTCGGCGATCTTTTCGTGCTGGCGACCCGTGGCGCGCACGGCGATCAAGCCGCCTTCCACGTTGACGACGACGGACGAGGGGCTGCCCTTGTTGGCCAGTTTTAATAGCGGCAGGCCGTTCGCGTCGAGCTGCTGGCCAGGATTCGCATTCTGGTTGGGTGCCTGCTGGCCTGGCGCATACTGGCCGCCAGTCTGCATCGGCGCCTGGCTGCCGTATTGGTTGCCGCCCTGATTCTGCTGCTGGCCCGGTTGGCCTGGCTGACCCGCTTGTCCCTGCTGGCCTGGCGTATTGCCCTGTGCGGCCGTCAATTGCTGGTTCAGCTGCGCCAGCGGGTCGACCTGCACGTCGTTGAGCGTGGTGTCGCGCAGCAGGTCGCGGATATTTTTTTCCAGGCTGTACCAGAAGTTATTTTCCGAACGATTCACGACCAGGGTGGTCGAATTGTTATTGCCGTTGCCGCCGCTGCCTTGCGTGCTGCCAACGGGATTGCTGGCGTTGTTCGACCCGCCGCCCGCCGTGGAAATTTGCGTAGCGATATTCACGCTGCTGTTGGTGCTGCGCGCGATGTTGACGTAATCGATCTTGTAATTGCGCCATACGGGGGCGTCGGGCAGCACCGTCAGGTTCTTGCCATCGATTTCGTAGCGCATATCGACTTGCTTGCCGATACGTGCCAGCAATTGCGGCAGGGTCTGGTTCAGCGCATTCAGGGTGACGCTGCCTTCGATCTGCGGGTGGATGTCGATATTCATGCCCGCGTCGCGCGCCAGCGCAAACAGCAGCGATTGCACGGGCACCTTGTGCACGGTGACGCTGTAGGTTTCCACTTTGGGCGCGGGCAAGGGCGCGGCCAGCGCGCTGCTTTGCTGCACCGGTTCGGGAATGGCGCCGCCGGCGACGGGCGCGGTATTGAGGTGGGCAGGCGACAGCGGCATTTGATGCGTGGCGCAGCCGGACAGCACGGTGCCGCAGGCGAGGGCGACCCAGGAGGCCAGCACAGGAATAGGGTGTTGATTCATGAAAAGTTCGCCCTTGGAGTCGTGTTGTGCCTTTGCAATTTTACCCAGCATGATCGCCTAAAATCAATCGGCTGTGCGGGCTCCGGAGGCAATATACCGAAATAAAGTCAGGGGCTACCACGCGTCGTTTGTAGCGGTGCCGTGGCTTTCATTTCCGTACGGATACTATCTATGTCGTTCAGCAATATTTTCTGTGGCGACGAGGGGGCCAGCCTCGCCCAAACGGCTTCGGCGCTGGCCCGGTCGGCGAAGCTGCCGTAGACGATGTCCAGGCGCGCGATGGCGTTTGCGGGCGCTGCGCCAGGCAGGCGAAACACGTGAAGATCGCGCAGGCCGATCGCTTGCTGCGCCTGCTGCAGGAAAGTTTCCGCCGCGGCCGTTTCGGTGGCGGGCAGGCTGGCGATTTGCAGCACCAGTTGCTGCGGCCTTTGCCGTGTCAGCCAGTCGCGCGATTCGGCCAGCTTGCTGTCGAGCAGCGTCGACGGCGCCGGCAGCGGTGCGCGTGGGACGGCAGCCGGGGCCGAGATAGCCGCCGTTTGGCCCGGTACCAGCCATTGCCACAGCAGTGCCGCAGCCAGCAGCAGCATCAGCGCGCTCAAGACGCCTGCCAGCAGCTTGCCCGCATGCCAGGGCGGGCGGTGAAAGGGGCTGTCGGCAATGGCCAGGCGCACGTGGCGCGCGCTGATTTCCTGCGCATCGTCCGCAAACGCGGCCAACAAGGCCTTGTCGGCCAGGATATTGACCCTGCGTACGATGCCCTGCGCCGCGCGCGCCAGCCGGCGCAGGGCGGCAGGCGTAAAAACGAGCGGCGCCATGCGGCCGGCGGCGGCCAGGCGGCACGCCAGATAATCGTTCAGCAAGGCTTGCGGCAGGCGCGGCACGGTGAAACTGTGGGTGATGCGTTCCTTCAATTGGCGGAACTGGGGCAAGTCCAGGGTGTGCTGCAATTCCGGCTGGCCAAACAGCACGATTTGCAGCAGCTTGTGGCTGGCCGTTTCCAGGTTCGTCAGCAGGCGCAGCGCTTCCAGGGTGGCGCCCGGCATGGCTTGCGCCTCTTCGGCCAGCAGCACCACCTGGCGCCCGGCCGCATGCCTGGCGATCAGCTCGCCGTGCAGGGCGCGCAGCGCGGCATCGGCGCGGCATCCGTCCAGTTCCAGGCCCAGTTCGGCAGCGATGGCGTGCAGGACTTCGTCCGGCTCCAGGCAGGGATTGAGCAGGTACAGCACGTCGACCTGGGGCGGCAGGCGTTCGGCCAGCATGCGGCACAGCATGGTCTTGCCGCTGCCTACCTCTCCCGTCAGCTTGATGATGCCTTCGCCTTGCGTGACGGCATACAGCAGCGCATCGAGCAGTTCGCCCCGCGTATTGCCGGGATAGAAAAAGGCGGGGTCCGGCGTGATGCCGAACGGCGCCGTGCGCAAGCCGAAATGGCGCAGATACATGCCGTGCGGCGAGGGCGCGTAGTGGCTGGAAACCTGCGTGTCGGTGTTCATGCCGCGATGCAATTGAGAAAAGCCTGCTCCAGGCTGGCGTCTTCCGTACCGCCATGGCGGGCGCGGCATTCGGCGGGCGTGCCCGCAAATACGATGCGGCCCGCATGCAGGATGGCCATGCGGTCGCACAATTCTTCCACATCGGCCAGCGCATGCGAGGTGAGCAGGGCGCCGCGGCCCTGCGCATGCGCTTGCCGCAGCACCTGCTTGAATTGCGCGCGCGCCTTCGGGTCGAGTCCGCTCATCGGTTCATCCAGCACCAGTTGCGGCTTGCCCGACAGCAGGCAGGCGGCCAGCCCCAGTTTCTGCATCATGCCTTTCGAATAGGCGCGCGCGGGACGCAGCAAGGCGTCCGGCGCCAGGTCCAGCGCGTCCAGGGCTTGCTGCACGGCGTGCGCATCGGGCCGCACATCGTGCAGGCGCGACAGGTAGCGCAGGAAGTCGCCGCCCGTCAGGTAATAAGGCGCCTGGAAACGTTCCGGCAGAAACGATAGCGGCTGGCGCGCCGCGCCGTGCCGGTGCGGCCGGCCGAAAATGGCGATCTCGCCCCGCTCGGGCGTGCAAAAGTCGAGCAGGCATTTGAGCAGGCTCGTCTTGCCCGCGCCATTTACGCCGACCAGGCCGAACAGTTCACCCGCGCGCACCTGCAGGTCGACGCCGCGCAGCACGGCGCTGCCCGCCAGTTGCAGATGTACGTTGTGGAACTCGATGGCGCAGGCGTTCATAGGGGCAATGGTCGGCAGCGAAGACGGTGAACGACCGCCATTATTGCCATGGGCGCAGGCGGGCGGCAAGTGTTTCCTTGCATCGTGTTGAAATGCGCAAAAATCAAATGATGGAATGTATTTTCTTTAAGAAACAACAGGTTCTGGAATAAAATGCCTGTGCGCGCCGCAGGCGTGTATCTTCTGTGAAATTTGTTTGTCGAGGAGTAAGCAATGGCAAGGCCAGAGAAAGTCCGGCTCGGTGAAATTTTGGTGCAGCAGAAGTTGCTGACGGAAGAACAGTTGGGCCAGGCCTTGACGGAACAGAAGCGTTCGGGACGCAAGCTGGGCCGCGTTTTTGTCGAGCACGGCTTCGTCACGGAAGAGCAGATTTCGGGCGCGCTGGCGCGCCAGCTCGACATTCCCTACATCAATCTGAAGTTTTTCAACATCAATCCCGAACTGGTGCGGCTGCTGCCGGAAACCCAGGCGCGCCGCTTCCGCGCGCTGGTGCTGGAAGACCGTCGCGAGGGCTTGCTGGTCGGCATGTCCGATCCCACCGACCTGTTCGCGTACGATGAAATCTCACGCCTGGTCAAGCGCCAGATCGAGCTGGCCGTGGTCAATGAAACGGAAGTGCTGGCCGCCATCGACCGCATCTACCGCCGCACGGAAGACATCTCCACCCTGACGCGCGAGCTGGAGCAGGATCTGGGCGACGTGTCCGTCGACTTCGGCGCGCTGGCCGCCAACCCGGGCCTGGAAGAGGCGCCCATCGTCAAGCTGCTGCAATCGGTGTTCGAGGATGCCACGCAGGTGCGCGCCTCCGACATCCACATCGAGCCGCAGGAAGGCCGGCTGCAGATCCGCTTCCGCATCGACGGCGTGCTGCACCTGCAGACCGAAGCGGACAGCAAGATCGCCAGTTCGCTGGCGCTGCGCCTGAAACTGATGTCGGACCTCGATATTTCCGAGAAGCGCCTGCCGCAGGACGGCCGTTTCGCCATCCGCGTGAAAAACCAGCGCATCGACGTGCGTATTTCCACCATGCCGACGCAGTACGGCGAATCGGTGGTGATGCGTCTGCTGAACCAGGGCGGCACGACCTTGCGCCTGGACGCGATCGGCATGCCGCCCAAGCTGGTGCAGCAGTTCCGCGCCATCGTCAGCCGCCCGAACGGCCTCGTGCTGGTGACGGGGCCGACCGGCAGCGGCAAGACGACGACCCTGTACTGCGCCTTGTCCGAACTCAATTCCGTGGAAAAAAAGCTCATCACGGTGGAAGACCCCGTCGAGTACCGTTTGCCCGGCATCAACCAGGTGCAAGTGAACGACAAGATCGAACTGAACTTTGCCAGAGTGCTGCGTTCGGCCTTGCGGCAAGATCCCGACATCGTGCTCGTCGGCGAGATGCGCGACCAGGAAACGGCGCAAATCGGCTTGCGCGCCGCCATGACGGGCCATTTGGTGCTGTCGACCCTGCATACGAACGACGCCATCAGCACGCCGCTGCGCCTGATGGACATGGGCGTGCCCCGCTACATGGTGGGCAGCTCGCTGCAAGCCGTGCTGGCGCAGCGTCTGGTGCGCGTGATCTGCGAAAGCTGCAGCACGCCGTACCAGCCCACGCCGAACGAATACGAATGGCTGCGCCTGGAATTGGGCGAGCTGGTCGAGCGCAACCAGTATTTCCACGGCAAGGGCTGTTCGCATTGCAATGGCATGGGTTACCGGGGCCGCACGGGCGTGTACGAATTGCTGGAAATTACGCGCGCCGTGGCCGATGCCGCCAACCACGCCGATCCATCGCACTTCATGAAGGTGGCGACGGCGCAGATGGCCGGCGACACCTTGCGCCGCCACGCCGTGCAGCTGGTGGTGCAAGGCCGCACGACGGTGATGGAAGCGATGCGCATCAGCAACCAGAGCGAGGATTGACGTGGCGTTTTTTGCTTACAAGGCGCGCAATGCCAACGGCGAACTGCTGACGGGCGTGATGGAAGGGGCCGACAGCGGCGCCGTGGCCGATCAGTTGATGGCGGGCGGCAGTACGCCCGTCGACATCAGCGTCACCAAACAGACGGTGGCGGGCGCCGGCGCCAGCAAATTGGGCTGGTGGGACAAGCTGACCGAGAAAAAAGTCACGCCCATGGACGTGCAGCTGTTCAGCCGCCAGCTGTACACCCTGCTCAAGGCGGGCGTGCCCATCATGCGCGGACTGGCCGGCCTGCAGGAATCCGCCATCAGCCCCGCGTTCGGGCGCATCATCAAGGACGTGCGCGAGTCGCTCGATGCGGGGCGCGAGTTGTCGGCCGCCATGGCGCGCCATCCCGCCATCTTCACGCCGTTTTATCTGTCGATGGTGCGCGTGGGCGAAATGACGGGGCGCCTCGACGAAGTGTTCCTGCGCCTGTTCGATCACCTGGAATTCGACCGCGACATGCGCGCGCGCGTCAAGTCGGCCACGCGCTACCCGAGCTTCGTCGTCTTCGCCATGGTCGCCGCGATGATCGTGGTGAATATCTTCGTCATTCCCCAGTTCGAAAAAGTGTTCGCCAGCTTCCACGCGGAACTGCCCCTGATGACGCGCTTCCTGATCGGCACCTCGCGCTTCACGGTGACCTACTGGCCCATCCTGCTGATGCTGGGCGTGGGCGGCTTTTTCGGCTGGCGCGCCTGGCTGCGCACGAAAGAGGGCCTGTATAAATGGGACCGCGCCAAGCTGCGCCTGCCGATTGCCGGCAAGATCATCCTGAAGGGCACGATGGCCCGCTTCGCCCGCAGCTTCGCCCTGTCGAGCACCAGCGGCGTGCCCATCGTGCAGGCGCTGACGGTGGTGGCGCAAACGGTGGACAACACCTATCTGAGCGCGCGCGTGGAGCAGATGCGCGACGGCGTGGAGCGGGGCGAAAGCATCCTGCGCACCTCGGTGGCGGCCGGCGTGTTTACGCCCGTGGTGCTGCAGATGATCGCCGTGGGCGAGGAGTCCGGTTCGCTCGACGACCTGATGGACGAGATCGCGGACATGTACGAGCGCGAAGTCGATTACGAGCTGAAAACCCTGTCGGCGCAGATCGAGCCGATCCTGATCGTCTTCCTCGGCGCCATGGTGCTGGTGCTGGCGCTGGGCATCTTCCTGCCGATCTGGGACCTGGGCCGCGCGGCCCTGCACTGATGGCAACACCGCTCCGCCAGCGCGGTTTCACGCTGTTCGAACTGGCCGTGGTGGCGAGCGTGTTCGCCATCCTGGTGGGCGTGTTCCTGAACCGGGCCGGCTACTACCAGCAGCAGGCGCAGCAGCTGGCTATGGCGCAGACGCTGGGGGCCTTGCGCACCGGCTTGCGGGTGCAGGTGCTGCAGCTGTACCTGGCGGACGGGCGCGCGCGCATACCGGCGCTGGCGCGGCAAAACCCGTTCGACTGGCTGGCCGACAAGCCGGCCAACTACCTGGGCGAATTCGATGCCCCCGTGCTCGATGAATTACCCGGCGGGAATTGGTTGTACGACAGAAAAGAACAAAAAATCATCTATTTGTTTAGTAATGGCAATATTTTTCCCGGTTCAGAGCTTGATGCAGTGAAATTTAAGGTAATCTTGCCAGGTGCAGACGCCGATATTGACAAGCTCGTCCAGGAACCCGATATTGTGGTGTGGAAATAGCCTGACGCTGCAACGGCGTGCCGTGCAGCGCACGTTTCATGGCGTTGGTTTTGATGTTTTTATTTGATTTTGGAGAAGCTGGTATGAAGAAATCCTTACGTAGTATGAAAAGCGGCGCCCAGGCGGGTTTTACCCTGATTGAACTGGTCGTCGTCATCGTGATCCTGGGTATCCTGGCAGCGACGGCCATTCCTAAATTCGTCGACATGTCGACCGATGCGCGCATCGCCAAGATGCAGGCGGCAGCGGGCGCCTTGAAATCCGGCTCGGCCCTGTTCCACGCACAATGGCTGGTCAAGGGGTCGCCTGCGGACGCCGTTGCCGTCAACATGGAAGGCACGGACATCAAGGGCATCAGCGGCTACCCCGGCATCGCATCGCCTGGCATCGCCTCGGCGGCAGGCGGTCTGGTTGACTACGATACCACCACCGTTGCGGCGACGGGAACCGTGCTGACAGTGTTGCCTGATAGCAAGCATACAAGTTGCAAGGTGACCTATACGACTGCCGTGGCTGCGTCAGGCACCACGCCAGTCCTGCCGGCGGTGGTTGACACGACGGCCCTGACCTCGACCAACTGCAGCTAATCCGGGCGTGCAGCTGCCATGCCGGCAAGCCGGCATGGCCACGCCATGTTTTCCGCCCGCCCAACGCCAGGCCATGCCGGTTGGGCTTTTTTACGGGTATTGCCATTGTCCCTGCCATCGACCACCTTGCCGCAACGTATGACGCTCTCGCGGCCCAGGCTGCGGCGCCGCGCGCGCGGCTTCACGCTGATCGAACTGGTCGCGGTGCTGGTGATCGCCGGCCTGCTGGCCACGTTTGCCGTTTCGCGGTTTTTCCAGCGCGATGCCTTTGATGCGCGCAGTACCAGCGATCAGGTGGCGAGTATCGTGCGCTATGGACAAAAGCTTGCGGTGGCGCAAAACCGTCCCGTGTTTGTGCGCATCGACGGCAAAAGCGTGGCGCTGTGCTTCGATGCCGCTTGCAGCGATGCGCAGAAGGTGGTGCCGCCCGCCGGCACGAACAGCGGCAGCAAGGAAACACTGCTCGCTTGCAGCGACAGGAGCAACTGGCTGTGCGAAGGATGGCCTGCGGCCGTTACGCTGACGGGCGGCGCGGGGTTTTACTTTGACCCGCTGGGGCGCCCGTATTACGCGGCGTACGGCGATTTTTCCACTATCCTGATGCTGACCGTGGTTGCGGGCGGGCAGCAATACCAGGTCAACGTCGCACCGGAGACCGGCTATGTGTACCGCTAGGCGCCGTGCCGCCAGGCGCGGCCAGGCCGGCGTGACCCTGATCGAACTGGTGCTCTTCATCGTCATCGTGGGCGTGGCGGTGACGGCCATCCTTGGCGTGATGAGCTTGACGACGCGCAATAGCGTCGACCCGCAGCTGCGCAAGCAGGCGCTGGCCATTGCGCAAGGCATGCTCGACGAAATCGAGGGCGCGCGCTTCACTTATTGCGCAGTGGACGACCCGGCAGCCGAGACGGCGACCGGCGAGGCCGGTTGCGCCACGAAGGAAGCGTTTGGCATACAGGGCGCCACCACGCAGCGGCCTTACGACAACGTCAATGATTACGTGGCCAGCGACGGCGGAACCTCGACATACACCACGGATGTGGCCGGCAACCCGTTCTCAGCGCTTGCCGGCCAGTATGCGGCGACGGTGAGCATCAATACCGTTGCGCTGAACGGCATCGCGGCGCCCAAGGTGCTGCATATCCAGGTCAGCGTCGCCTATGGCGACAAGCAGCAGGTCGTGCTCGACGGCTATCGCACGCGCTACGCGCCGAACAGCATCCCATGAATACCTCTTCTTTCCGGCGCCGCGCGCGCGGCTTTACCCTGGTGGAGATGATCATCGTGATCGTCATCACGGGCATCATCGGCGGCATGGTGGCCATGTTCATCCGCCTGCCCGTGCAAGGTTATATCGATGCCAATGCCCGCGCCGACCTGGCCGACCTGGCCGATACCGCCACGCGGCGCATCGCGCGCGACGTGCGCCTTGCCCTGCCGAACAGCGTGCGCGTCAGCGCGGACGGGAAATACCTGGAGTTGCTGTTGACGAAATCGGGCGGCCGCTACCTGTCCGAGGACGATGCACCGGGTCTCGGAGCCGTGCTGGCCTTCAATCCCGTCGCCGCCGGCGCGAACGCCAATCAATTTACCGTCGTCGGGAGCGCGCCGGAGATCGCGCCCGGCGACTTTATCGCCGTCTACAATATGGGCGACAACCTGCCGGATGCCTACGGCTGTGCCGTCAACGCCGGCATCTGCAATCTGGCGCAGGTCGATGCCGTCAGCGGCACGCTGGTGACCCTGAAGAGCAATCCCTTCCTCGCGCAGGCGCCGCTGAAGTTCCCCTCGCCATCGCACCGTTTTCAGGTGGTGACGACGCCTGTCAGCTATGTTTGCGATCCGCAGGCCGGTACCCTGATGCGTTATTCCGGCTATGTCATCCAGGCGACGCAGCCGCTCGATGCGGCGGCGGTGCCTTTGTCAACGGCCCCCGTGCGCGCACTGCTGGCGCAAAAAATCCTGAAAAACACGGTGACGCGGTCTGGTCAAACAGAGGCTCCCCCCGAAGGCTGTTTTACCTATGAGGTGTTGAGGAACGGGCCGCGCGGCCTGCTCAGCATCGTCCTGAGCCTCGGCGCGGAAAACAGCAATACCGGCACGCTGCGCCTGGTGCAGCAGGTACAGGTCAGTAACACACCATGAGCGCCATGAGAATATTTCCCTCGCGCCGCATGCGCGGCTTCAGCCTGGTGACGGCCATCTTCCTGCTGGTGGTGCTGGCGGGGCTGGGCGCCGTGATGGTGAACGTGTTTACCCTGCAGCAAGTTGAATCGGCGATGGACGTGCAGGGCGTGCGCGCCGAGCAGGCCGCGCGCGCCGGCATCGAGTGGGGCGTGTACAGCCAGCTGATCGATGGAAACTGCGCTCCTTCCGTGTCGTTTGCCTTGCCGGCAGGCACATCGCTGTCCTCCTTTTCTGTCAGCGTACAGTGCGTCAAGGCCACGGGTCCGGGCACACTGAGCAGCTGGACCATCACGGCCACGTCCTGCAACCAGCCGGCCGCGGCCGAGCCGTTATGTCCGCACGCAGGCAACAACCCCGATTACGTCCAGCGCCGCCTGCAGGCCGTGCTGTCGCAGTAAGGTCAACTGCTTGAAAAAAAGATCGCTAATTTATTGTTTTTACACAACAAAATTGGTTTCATGAATTAGAATTGGCTTGATGCATTATCTGCGCGACAAGTCGGGCAGGCACTTACACTGGATAGTTCGCATGGGTTTATTCGCAAGAGCAAGAAAATACGATGGCTGGCTGGCGACGGCGTTTGGCCGCGAAGGTGTCAGCGCCGTCGTTGTCGAGCGTCCCGCCGACGGCCTGCCGCGTGTGCTGTGCGCCAGTTACCAGGCGGCGGAACGGCCCGCGTCGGCCGAGGTGCTGGAAAAGCTGGGCAAGGAACTGCAGGCCGCGGCGCGCCACTGCAGTACCGTGCTGGCCGGCGGCGAGTACCAGCTGCTGTCGCTGGAAGCGCCGGCTGTGCCGCGCGAGGAATTGAAGACGGCCGTGGGCTGGCGCCTGAAGGACATGCTGGACTTTCCCCTGGCCGAGGCCACCATCGACGTGTTCGACATCCCCGGCGACCCGAACGGCACCCAGCGCGGCAGCAGCGTGTTTGCCGTCGCCGCGCGCAACAGCGCCGTGTCGCGGCGCCAGGGACTATATGGCGTATGCAAGATCGGCCTGTCCGTGATCGATATCCCGGAAATGGCGCAGCGCAATATCGCCACCCTGCTGGAAACGCCGGGGCGCGGCATCGCCGTGCTGTCCTTCGATGGCGACGGCGGCTTGCTGACCATCAGTTTCAATGGCGAGCTGTACCAGGCGCGCCGCATCGATGTGACCTTGCCGCAATTGCACTCTCCCGACGCCAGCCAGTATTACGATCGCGTCACCCTGGAGCTGCAGCGCTCGTTCGACCACTTCGACCGCCAGTTCCACTTCATTTCGCTCTCGCGCCTGATGCTGATGACGGGCGCCAGCGATGGCTTGCACGGCTATCTGGCCGATAATCTGTACATGCCGGTCGAACGGCTGGACCTGAATCAGGTGTTCGACTTTTCACGGGTTGCCGCTTTGCGCGAGCCGGACATGCAGGCGCGCTACTTCCTGGCGCTGGGCGCGGCCTTGCGCGAGGGGGGCATGCTCCCGGGCAAGAGCGAAGGGAAGGGCGCATGAGCCAGCAGATCAATCTGTTCAACCCCCAGTTCGAACAGACGACCCACCAGATGTCGGCGCGCACCGCCGGCGCCTGCCTCGGTGCGCTGGCGCTGGGCTTGCTGCTGCTGTGCGTGCTGGGCCAGCGCTCGCTGACGGAACTGCAGCGCCAGGACGCGGATGTCCAGGCGGTGCTGGCAAAAGAAGAGGCCAGGCGCGACCAGGCCTTGCGTGATTTTCCGCCACGCAAGAAAGATCCGGCGCTGGCGCAGGAAGTCGCGGCCGCCGAGGCGCAGCGCCAGTTGCTGCTGGATGCGTCGGCCGTGCTGGCCAGTGGCGAACTGGGCAATACCCAGGGCTTTGCCGGCTATTTCCGCGCGCTGGCGCAGGCCAGGGTGGAAGGCGTATGGTTGACGAACATCAATATCGCCGGTGCCGGCAGTGAACTCGGCTTGCAGGGCCGCGCCTTGCGCGCGTCGCTGCTGCCCGCGTATATCACGCGTTTGGGCCAGCAGGATGTGCTGGCAGGCAAGAGCTTCGCCAGCCTCGACATCGGCCAGCCGCCGGTGCCGGCGGTCATCGAAGGCAAGGCACCGGCGGCGCCGTATGTGACTTTCAGCTTGCAATCATCAAGCCAGCTTGCGGCGTCCGCCGCGGCAGCGGGAGGAAAACACTGATGCAGCCCTTGCTGAAAAAATGGGCCGCTGCCTTCGACGCCCTCAGCCGGCGCGAGCGGCTGATGCTGTTCGGCGCGGGCGTGGCCGCGCTCCTGTTCGTCTTCTATTTTTTGTTCTTTAATCCGCTGTTCGCGAAACGGGCGGCGCTGCATGCGAGCATTGCGCAAAAGCAAAACCAGAAGGCAGCCATCGCCAAGGAAATCGAACTGACCATGCTGGCGCACGCAGTGGACCCGGACCAGAATGCGCGCGCGCGTCTGGCGGCCCTGCTGGCGGAAGGGGCGAGAATGAAAGAGCAGCTGCGCCAGAAGCAGCACGGCCTGGTGGCGCCCGAACGCATGGTCGCGCTGCTGGAACAGCTGCTGCGCCGGCATGCCGGCCTGCGTGTGGTCGCGCTGAAAACCTTGTCTGGAGGTGGCGTGGGCGCTTCCCCGGCAGCTGCAGCGTCCAGCGACGGCGCCGCCAAGGCAAGCGCCCCGGCGCCCCTGCTGCACCGGCATGGCGTGGAAGTGGTGCTGCAGGGCAGTTATGCCGACATGCTGCAGTACATGCAGGCGCTGCAGGCGATGCCGACGCGGGTCTTCTGGGGCCAGGCCCGCCTGGAGGCCGAAACCTACCCGCAAGCGACGCTGACCCTGACTTTATATACCCTCAGCATGGATGACACATGGATCGCACTGTGACCGCCGGCCGCGCGCCGCGCCGCTGGGCGCCGCTCCTGGCGCTGTGCCTGGCCTGCAGCGGCGTGCAGGCGCAGGCGCTGGACGACCCCACGCGCCCGCCCGCGGCCCTGTGGGCGCCCGCCAGCGCCGCTCCCGTCCCGCCCGCGCAGCCGCGCCTGCAATCGGTGCTCATCTCCACCCAGCCGGGCGGCCGCCGCCTCGCCGTCATCGATGGCCAGACAGTCAAGGTCGGCAGCAAGGTGGGCGACGCCGTGGTGACGGAGATCCGCGACACGGCCGTATTATTGCGGCGTGGCAAAACACTGGAAACCTTCAAGCTGTACCCGGGCAGCAAGATACCGCCTCAGACCGACAGCAAGACCGACCGCAAGCAGGAGTAGAAGAAGTGGCCAAGCAATTCAATCAACACAAGGCGAGCATGTTCAAGATCAGCACGATGGCGGCGCTTGTCAGCGTCAGCCTGGGCCTGGGCGGCTGCAATGTCGCGCCCGTCAAGCGCGATACCTATAATGCGATTACCGACGCCGTCAAGGGCGCGGCGGCCACCACCACGCCGGCCGCCCAGCCCGATGCCGTGGAAGCGGCGCTGCTGCCGCCCGTGGCGGCCCTGGCCCAGCAATTGCCGAAGGCCCGCGCCGCGCTCGACGAGCGCTTCAACGTGGCCTTCAACAATGTGCCGGCGCGCCAGTTCTTCACCTCCATCGTGGCCGGCACGCGCTACAACATGCTGGTCCATCCCGATATCGGCGGCACGATTTCGGCCAACCTGAAGGACGTGACCCTGTTCCAGGCGCTCGACGCCGTGCGCGAGCTGTACGGCTACGACTACAAGGTCGAAGGCACGCAGATCTACATCAAGCCGCTGACCATGCAGACGCGCTTGTTCCATGTCAATTACCTGACGGGCGCGCGCAGGGGCAGTTCCAACCTGCGCGTGTCGTCGACCTCGGTGGGCTCGGTCGGTTCGACCAATTCGGGCGGTTCGGGCGGCAATGGCAACCAGGGCAACAACCAGAATAGCGAGCAGAACCAGCAGACGAATGGCGGCCAGGGCGGCCGCACCCTGGACAGCAGCAACCTCACCACCTCGTCCACGGCAGACTTCTGGCCGGAATTGAAGGCGGCGCTGGAAGCCATCGTCGGCAGCACCGAGGGCGGCCGGCAAGTGGTGCTGAGCCCGCAGTCGGGCGTGATCGTCATCCGCGCCATGCCGGAAGAGCTGCGCAACGTCGACATGTACCTGAAGGCCACGCAGCTGTCCGTCGACCGCCAGGTGATCCTCGAAGCGAAAATCCTCGAAGTCGAGCTCAACGACAACACGCAGACGGGCATCAACTGGGCTTCGTTCGCCTCGATCAAGAGCGGCCACACGAACCGCATCTCGACGGGCTTCATCCAGCCGGGCGGCAGCCTGGCGCCGCTGCCGTTCAACGGCGGCCAGCCGCCCAACATGACGAATGGCAGCGGCCTGACGGCCAGCAGCGGCTTCGGCCTCAGTTCGGCGGCGACGGCGGCCGGCTCCATGTTCGGCCTGGCGTTCCAGACGGCCAACTTTGCCGCCATGATTTCCTTCCTGGAATCGCAGGGCTCCGTGCACGTGCTGTCGAGTCCGCGCATCGCCACCATGAACAACCAGAAGGCCGTGCTGAAGATAGGCACGGACGAGTTTTACGTGACGGGCGTGTCCACCACCACGAATACGACGGCCAGCGGCGCTACCACCAGCCCCAACGTGACCTTGCAGCCGTTCTTTTCCGGCGTGGTGCTGGACGTGACGCCGCAGATCGATGCGGATGGCAACATCATCCTGCACGTGCACCCGTCCGTCAGCCAGGTGTCGACCATCAGCAAGGAAATCGACCTGGGCAGCGCCGGCTCGCTGAAACTGCCGCTGGCCGCTTCCAGCACGTCCGAGATGGACAGCATGGTGCGCAGCCAGGATGGGCGCATCGTCGCCATCGGCGGCCTGATGCGCCAGGCCACGACCTCGGACCGCTCGCAGGTGCCGGGCGCGGGCGATATTCCCGTGCTGGGCGCGCTGTTCCGCAACACGGGACAGGTGATCCAGAAGCGCGAACTGGTGGTGCTGATCAAGCCGACCATCGTCGAAGGCGCCAACAGCTGGAACGAGGACTTGCTCGATTCGGGCAAACGCATCGAGGCGCTCGACCCGCGCCGGCCGTCGGAGCGGCGCTAAATGTACCAGGCCCATTTCGGCTTGCGCGAGGCGCCGTTCGGCCTCACGCCCGATACCAGTTTCTTTTTCAACGGCCCGCAGTCGCAAAAGGCGCTCAACACCTTGCTGGTGGCGGCGCGCAATGGCGAGGGCTTCATCAAGATCACTGGCGAAGTGGGCACTGGTAAAACCTTTTTGTGCCGCAAGTTCATGCAATCGCTGGGGCCGGATTTCGTCACGGCCTATATCCCGAATCCTAACCTGCCGCCCCGATCGCTGATCCTGGCGCTGGCGGACGACCTCGATGTATTGCTGGAGAAAGATGCGGATCAGCACCAGCTACTCAAATCCCTCAACTTGCGCCTGCTTAACCTGGCGGCGCAAGGCAAGCGCGTGCTGCTGTGTCTGGATGAAGCGCAGGCGATTCCCGTCGACAGCCTCGAAGCGCTGCGCCTGCTGACGAACCTGGAAACGGAAAAACGCAAGCTGCTGCAAATCGTGCTGTTCGGCCAGCCCGAACTCGACGTCAAGCTGGCCCTGCCGGAAATCCGCCAGCTGGCGCAGCGCATCACCTTTCACTACCACCTGGGACCGTTGTCGCGCGACGACGTGGATTTCTATGTGGCGCACCGTCTGCGCGTGGCCGGTTTCGATGGCGCGCGTCTGTTCAGCCGTGGCGGCGTGCGCAAGCTGTACCAGGCTTCCGGCGGCATCCCGCGCCTGATCAACATCATGGCGCACAAGGCGCTGATGGTGGCGTATGGCGAAGGCCGGCAGCAGGTCAGCGGGCGCCACGTGGCGCTGGCCGCCAGCGATACCCTGGCCAGCAAGCCGCGCTTGTGGCGGAAGCCTTGGCCATGGCTGGCTGGCGCCGGCGTGCTGGCCGCCGCCTGCGGCGTGAGCTGGACTTTATTGAACCGATGACGAAGATGAGCCTGTAGATGAGCCTGATTAACAAGATGTTGCAAGACCTCGATGCGCGCGGCACTCCCGATGGACGCGGCGACGCGGCCGGCATCCGCTCCGTGCCCGAACGCGAGCGGGGCTTGCCGCGCGCGCTGATCTTCGGCGGCGCTGCCGGCCTGACGGCGGCGGCGATCGCCCTTGGCTGGGTCTACCTGAAGCGCCCGCCCGTGCCGCCCGTGCTGGTCAGCGTGGCCAGTACGCCCGTTCCCGTTCCCGTTCCTGTCCCTGTTGTCCCCGTTGCACCTGTGCCAGTGCCGGTAGTGGCTGCCCCGGCGGCGCCCGTCGTGGTGGCGGAACCCAGGCCCGCGTTCCAGGCCGAGGAAGTTACCCCCGCGCCAGCCAAGGCCCGGCCAGCCGAAATAAGGCGCATCACGGAAAAAGCCCCCAAGCCTGCCGCTGCGCCCGTTGTAAGGACGGCAGCGCCCGCCGCCAGCGAGCGCATCATTGACGGAAAACAAGTCACGCCGCAGCAGCGCGTGGAGAATGCATACCGGCGCGCGCTGGCCCAGTTGCAGGATGGCCGCGTCTCCGAAGCGTTGCCCGGTTTGCAGCAGACCCTGCAGCTGGACCCGCGCCACCAGGGCGCGCGCGAAACCCTGGTGCGCCTGCTGCTCGAAGCGCAGCGTCCGGACGAGGCTGCCCGCCAGTTGCAGCTGAGTCTGGCACTGGACCCGAAACAGCCGGCGCAAGCGATGATGCTGGCCCGTCTGCAGCTGGACAAGGCCAACGGCGGCGCGGCCGCGCTCGACACCCTGATGCGCAGCTTGCCGTACGCCGCCGACAGCGGCGAATACCACGCCTTCCTGGCCGGCGTGCTGCAGCGCGAGCAGCGCTACCGCGAAGCGTCCGAGCACTACCAGCTGGCTCTGCAGGCGGCGCCCGACAACGGCGTCTGGTGGATGGGTCTTGGCATCGCCTTGCAAGGGGACAACCACCCGGCCCAGGCGCGCCAGGCGTTCGAACGCGCCAAGGGCTTGCAAACCCTGTCGCCGCAGCTGCTGGCGTTTGTCGAGCGCAAGCTGGTGCAGTTGGCGGCGGCCAAGTAAGTGCGGCCGATTGCGGCGCCGCCGTTGGCAAGCGGGACGAGCACGATACGTACGCTTCTCCTGTCGGCAGCGTTGCTGGCGCTATCGACTGCCGCCGCCGCAGCAATTGCCTGAAACGGATGAATCCATAGACAAGACAAGACAAGATGAGCGTTGCCTGGAAATTCCCCGATGCCCCGAATACCGCCTGCTTCACGACCACGGAGGTCTTGAACGGCGCTCCCATCGTGCTGGTGTCCCATGACTACGAAGGGGATTGGCAATTTCACGCGGCCTCAAATGAAACGATGTTGAGTTCAGTCAAGATTGTCTGTCTGGCAGACATGATACGAAGATATGACTTGCTGGCAGAGTTGCATGGCTTGCCCTGTGGCTGGGGCGCGCAGCGGGATGACTGGGCGGGACACTGGGAGCGTTTCAAGGACAAGCCGTTTCCCGCGTTTGCCGAACAGGGCTATTACCTGGAAGACGCCGTCTGGCTTTCCCGCTATTTGACGGATATCGAGCCGCCGCCGGCCGCGGTACGCGATGCTCTGCCCATCGGCGCCTGCGTGAAACGCGTGTTCCGCTTCGCCGCCGAGGATGGTGCGCGTGGCGACGGCCAGTGCGAACGGATGTGGGTGCAGGTGACCGGCATCGATGAATACGAGGCTGCTACAGCGGCACAATCGCGAACCATCCGCAGCATGCGGTGGCCAGCTATGGCGACCTGCTCGCGTTCCACCCCCTGCATGTGGCAGATATTGCTAGTGAACAAGATTGAAAGGACGCGCCATGCGCAATGAACGCGAGGGGGCGAAAGAGGCGCGCCGGGAAATCAGGCGCTACCAGGAACATATCAATTCGCCGCGCCTTTGTCCGGACCAGTGTTACCGCATGGCCAGCCCGACGTATGCGCTGGTGTGCCACGTCAACCATGTGACGGGCCTTTTCCTGAGCAAGAACTATTACGTGATCCCTATTTTCCTCCAGCGCGCCCATGCAACGCTGCTGGAGTTGAAGGCAGAACTTGTCAGCGAGCCGTATCGCAAACTGGTCGAGCAGTATCTGAGCCATATCGCGCATTTCATCGTCGATTTTCAATGTCTGGCGGAAGACGAGCGGCAAGCCGTGCAATATATCCCGCCAGCGCTGCTGGCCCTCATGCCAGAGACCTTGCCGGAAGACTTGCTCATGGAGGGCGAGTTTTGATATTGTAGTGCGGATGTATTTTTGGCATGATTGGAACAGTGTCATTTCTTTTTCAGATTGTTGATATCATCGCGCCATCACTGACTACGTCAAGGAACCCCGTTTGAAATCCCTCAGCCTGCTGCTCGCACTCTGCTGCCTGCTCAACAATGCCCATGCCGCCCCCGCCACCGCCCCTGCCAGTTACGTTTTGGAGAATACGGAAGTGCGCGACATCCATGCGCAAACCTTGAAGCGCGACTACCAGGTGTATGTGGCCTTGCCCGACTCCTATCGGCAGGGGAATAAACGCTACCCGGTGCTGTTCGTCGTCGATGCCAATTATGCGTTTCCCGTCGTGCGCAATATCGCGCAGCGCCTGAACAAGCATGCCGGGATGGAAGAAGTGGTGGTGGTCGGCCTGTCGTACGCCAACGGCGACGGTGGGGTGTACAGCCGCCGCCGCGACTACACGCCCACCACGCCGCGCAAGCACGATTACCGCTCGGACATGCCGGGGCGGCAGCCGGCGTTCGGCGAAGCGAAGGCGTATGGCCAGTTCATCGCGGGCGAGGTGTTTCCCTTTATCGCCAGTAACTATCGCGTGAATATGCAGCGCAAGGTGTTTATCGGCCATTCCTACGGCAGTCTGCTGGGCCTGCAATTTTTGCTGACGGAACCGCGCACCTTCGAGCACTACATCCTTGGCAGTCCGTCGCTGTGGTACGACGCTGGCGTGATGTTCGACCGCGAGCAGGCGTATGCCGCCAGCCACAAGGACTTGCCAGCTTCCGTGTTCTTCGGCATCGGCGGCCTGGAAAAGCTGGCGGCAGGCAAGAAACGTTCGCGCTCCGAGGAAGACGCCGACATGGTGGCCGACGTGCGCGAATTCGACGGCAAGCTGAAATCGCGCAAGTTTCCGAATCTGAAAACGCGTTTGCGCGTGTTCGAGGACGAAGACCATGCGAGCGTGTTTCCTTTTGTGCTCACGCATGGATTGCGGGCGTATCTGACGTCCGCAAAATGAACGGTGCCGGGTGCCGCCCGCCAGACAGTGCCTGCGTCGCCGTGCACATTCCGACCGCCGCAAGCGGTCATCGATAAGGTCAGATTACATGCGTACATTGAATGAATTACTCGATAGTGAAGACCCGGCGTTTCCGCTGATCAAACAATGGGCCAGCGAGGCCGACTTGCCGGTGGAATTGCTGCCGCCCGCGGCCGGCAGGGAGGATGTGCTGCTGAGCCTGCAGGTCACCACGCGTTCTCCCCTGGGGGCGATAGCCTATGAAACGGGGGGCATCCTGGTGGATGACGGCTGGCTGCGCATACTGGGGTCGGGACATGCCAGGCTGGGCCGGGATATCGCTGCCTGGAACAAAGGAAAGGCCGACGGTTTTCTGCTGGTCGCCGACGACGTGCTGGGCGGATTTTTTGCCATCAATGGCGGCGCACTCGGGGACGACCAGGGCAATATGTATTACCTGGCTCCCGAGACGCTGGAGTGGGAAGCGCTGGAGATCGGCTTCACGACGTTTGTCCAATGGGCTTTTACCAGCCAGTTGCGGCAGTTTTACGGCCGCCAGCCTGGCGACGCGGAGGACTTTGACGAATTGCCCGAATTGCCCTTGCCCGGCGAGCTATGCCTGAATTTTTATCCATTTCTGTGGACGCAAGAGGGCTCGCTCAAGACCAGTTCGCGGCGCGTCATTGCCGTGGAAGAGCAGTGGGCGCTCAACCTTGATCTGCAACAGAAGTTGCCCGACGCGCGCTGAGGCAGGGCTTGCGGGCATATCTGAAAGCATCGCCATGTGCATCCCGAGGCGGTGGAATGGCGTTTCAATCCCCGGATTCAGCAGTTTGTCGCAATGGCATGGGCGAGAAAATGGCAAGGCGATAGCATGTGGTGGGTTTCCTCATGATGGGCTGCCCGCAAGCGAGTGTTCGATGCTGACGGTAGCGCCGTCATCAACGGATGCTTCCCAATGACCTCGATCAGGATGACATACGCATGAAATTACCCCTTTCATATCTTCTTTCCACCTGCCTGCTGGGCGCCTTGGGCGCGATGGGTGGTGCGCAGGGGGCTCCCGCCGATGCGGAACTGCTGGCCCTGGTGCAGCGCCATGCGCAGGCCCAGAGCATCTTCGATCAAGCCGCGTTGAAAGCCGTCACGGCCGAGAATTATGTGGAAATATCGCCGGTCGGCGAGGTGGACGGGCGTGAAAAAATGCTGTCCTTCTATGCGCCCGAGCAGAAGCGGCCGAGTCCGGAAGTCCAGGTCGATGAACCGGCGGTGCGCCTCTTTGGCGATACCGCGCTCATCTCGGCCCGGTTGTCCTACCGGCTCAATCAGGAAGGGGTTGCCCGCAACTTCGCCATGCGCGCAGGGTACGTCGCCCGGCTAGTCGACAAGCAATGGCTGCTCGTCAGCGCACAGTACACAGGCATCCGTCCGCCGAAAACCGCGAAATAACATTTGGTGGCGCTGGCCGCCGGCGTTGCCCGGCCAGACTACAGCCGCGCTTCATCGCCCCACACATGGCGCATGCTGAAGTGCACGCCCGCATCGTCTTCATGCAGCGACGAGACGATGGCGAACTGGCTGTCGCCCGTGTCGCGCGGCGTCATCTGCGCCAGCTGGGCGGCGGCCAGCGGCGCGCCCAGCGGGTCGCTGAGCGGATGCACGAGGGCGGCGCCCCGCTGCGTGACGACGCCCAGTTCGCCGCTGCGCAGGCGCACCAGGGTACCGGGCGGATACTTGCCCAGCAGATTGACGAACCGTTCCCCCAGCAGCGGATCAATGGGCACGCCCTGGTCGAGGAAGATGTGCTGCAGCGCCTGGTCGGGCACGATGGAGCGCCGGTAGTTGCGCGCCGAGACGCGCGCGCAATAGCGGTCGGCCAGACCGATCAGCTTGGCGTTTTGCAGGATTTCGTCGGCCGTACGCCCCTGCGGGTAGCCGCTGCCGTCGTCGTTTTCATGGTGCAGCAGCACGCAACTTAGCCATTCCTCGTCGTCGACGCCGGCGCAGCGCAACAGTTCCGTGCTTTCCTGCGGATGCTGGCGCACGATACGCATTTCTTCGTCGTTCAGGGGGCCGCGCCGGTCCTGGAAACTGTCGTGGTGGCGCAGCATGCCCACGTTCATCGTCAGCGCGGCCGCGCCGATCAATAAGAGTTCATCGTGGGACTTGTGCATGCTGCGGCCCACCAGCATGGCCAGCAAGGCCGTTTCGATGCAGTGGCGCACGGCGTAGCTGCCGGCGATCTGGTTGAGCAGGATGCTGGCCAGGGCGATGTCGGCATCGTGTTCGAGTGCGCGCAGCAGTTCGCGGGCGATGTCGCGCACGTCGCGCTCGGCATTGCTTTCGCTGCGCAAGGCCAGCAGCAGGCGCTCCAGGCGCTGCGCCGCTTCATTGAGCAAGCGCAAGACGGACGGCTGCTCCGGCGTGCCCACGTACAGGCCCAGCTGCATCAGCCGTCCCAGCTGCGCGCCGTCCGTGATGATCTGCCCCTTGCGCAGTTGCGGGCCGGCGCTGTGGTCAGCCAGAAACAGATCCCAGGGCAGGGGTTCGCCGGGAACCAGGTCGGCCGGGCCGATGCGACGCTGTACCATGCTGTCATCCTTTGCTCCGCCGTGGCGGAGAAATACTGTCGTTAAATGCTGCGCAGGCGCTCCAGCGCCAGGCGCAAGGTCTCGTCCTGCTTGGCAAAGCAGAAGCGCACGATGCCCGACTCCTTGCCCTGCGCGTAAAACGCGGAGACGGGAATGGCGGCCACCTTGATTTCCGCCGTCAGCCATTCGGCGAACTGCGCTTCAGTCTCTTGCGAAATGGCATCGTAGCGCACGCACTGGAAATACGTGCCGTCGGCCGGCAGCAGGGTAAAGCGGCTGCCCGCCAGGCCGTCGCGGAACAAATCGCGCTTGCGCTGGTAAAACGCGGGCAAGTCCAGGTAGGGCTGCGGGTCGGCCATGTAGCCGGCAATGCCGTGCTGCATGGGCGTGTTGACGGTAAACACGTTGTACTGGTGCACCTTGCGAAATTCCGCCGTCAGCGCCGCGGGCGCCGCCACGTACCCGACTTTCCAGCCCGTCACGTGATACGTCTTGCCGAAGCTGGACACGATGAAGCTGCGCGCCGCCAGTTCAGGGTGGCGCGAGAGCGAGGCGTGCGGCACGCCGTCGTACACCATGTGCTCGTAGACTTCGTCCGATAAAATCAGGATTTGCGTGCCGCGCACGATGTCGGCCAGCGCGGCCACGTCGGCCGGGCGCAAAATCGTGCCCGTCGGGTTATGCGGCGTATTGATGATGATCAAGCGCGTCTTGGGGCTGACGGCGGCAGCGAGCTTGTCCCACGGCACGCTGTAGCCTTGTTCGCTCACCTGCATGGCCACCAGCACGGGCACGCCGCCGGCCAGCGCGATGGCGGGCAGGTAGCTGTCGTAGGCCGGTTCGATGACGATGACTTCGTCGCCCGGATGCACGCAGCATAAAATCGTCGTGGTCAGCGCCTGCGTGGCGCCGGCCGTGACGGTGATTTCCGTGCCCGCATCGTAGGCGTGGCCGTACAGGCTGGCGATCTTCGCGGCGATGGCTTCGCGCAGGGGCGCGGCGCCCGTCATCATCGGATACTGGTTGTGGCCGGCGCGCATGGCGTCGCTGACCCGTTCGACCAGTGCCGGGTCGCAATCGAAGTCGGGAAAGCCCTGGCCCAGGTTGACGGCGCCATGCTGGGCCGCCAGGCTGGACATGCGGGTAAACACGGTGGTGCCCACCAGAGGCAAGCGGGTGGTCAGGGTGGGAGTCAGGTGGGGCAGGGACGGGCTGTTCATGAACGGTAGGATCGCGGTGCGGAAAGTGGAATCGTTTCCCATTCTAGCGCAGCGCGCCCCGTCGCGTGCGGGGCTTTGGCGGCTCAGCCCGGCAATGCCCAGCCTTCCGGCACCATGATCTTGAACATGCCGGCCTTGGCCGTCTTGCGGGCCAGTTTCAGCAGCGCCTTGTCCTTGGTGATGAGGATGTCGGCGTTGGCGTCGCGCGCCAGTTCGAGGAATTTCTGGTCATCCTTGTCCGTGCAGACGGGCAGGCGCACGCCGGACACGGGCGGCGCCACGACGCTGATGTGGGCGTCGAAGCGGGCGGCGGCGACGGCGCGGCTGGCTTCATCGAGCGGCAAATGCTTGTAATGCAGCACGACCAGATATTCCGCGCGGCAATCTTCGCGCGTGATGGCGTGCACGGCGCCGCTTTCCATGGCCGCCAGCAGGCCCGCCCAGCGCGGGTCGTTGAAGACGAACAGGTCGAGGCAAACGTTGGTGTCGAGGACGAGTTTTTGTGGAGCAGGTATCATGTCGGCAATTCTATTCTGTAGTGATAATTTATGTTGATCGTGCTTTCGCCCGCCAAGAGTCTCGACCTGGAGACGCCGCCAACAACCTCGTTGCATAGCACCCCCGATTTTCTCGACCATTCTGCCCAGCTCATAGCCCGCATGCGCCAGTTTTCGCCCGCCGAAGTGGGCAGCCTGATGGGCATTTCCGACGCCTTGTCCGCCCTCAACGTGGCCCGCTACGCGTCCTGGACGCCGCAGCTGGAGGAGGCGCGCCAGGCCATCATGGCTTTCAATGGCGACGTGTATGCCGGTTTCGAGGCGCGCAGCCTGCAGCCGGCCCAGCTCGACTATGCCCAGTCGCGCGTGCGCATTTTATCTGGCCTGTACGGCTTGCTGCGCCCGCTGGACCTGATCCACCCGCACCGGCTGGAAATGGGCACGCGCCTGTCCACCACGCGCGGCAAGGATTTGTATGCGTTCTGGGGCGATACCATCACCAACGGCCTGAACCGCACAGCGAAGGAGCAGGGCGCGCAAGTGCTGGTCAATCTTGCTTCCGAAGAATATTTCAAATCCGTCAAGCCGCGCCAGCTGGACGTGCCCGTCATCGCGCCCGTGTTCGAGGACTGGAAGAACGGCAAATATAAAATCATCTCGTTCTACGCCAAGCGCGCGCGCGGCATGCTGGCCCGCTATGCGGCCGTCCACAATATCCGCGATCCGCAGCAGCTCAAGCAGTTCGACGTGGACGGCTACGGTTTCGTGCCGGAAGCGTCGAACGACACCAGCTGGGTGTTCCGGCGCAAGGTCGGCGAATAAGTAAAAAAACCGGGCTAGCCCGGTTTTTTCTTATTTTACTGCCAGAATTTCCACCACTTGCGTTCCTTGTTCACCCCTTCCGGGCTGAGGAATGCCGTGTTCGGGTAGTTCTTGGTCAGCACGCGCAAGGTATCGTCGCGCAGGTCGGTCAAGCCCAGCTTGTCGTACGAGCGGTACATGATGAACAGCGCTTCTTCGATGGCGGGCGAGGCGGCAAAGTCCTTGACCGTCGTTTGCGCGCGGTTGGCGGCGGCCAGGTAGGCGCCGCGGCGGTAGTAATAGCGCGCCACGTGCACTTCGTATTTCGCCATGGCATCGATCAAATAGTTCATGCGGGCCAGCGAATCGGGCGCGTATTTGCTATTTGGGAACTTGTCGACCAGTTGCTTGAAGGCCGCAAACGCTTCGCGCGTGGCTTTCGGATCGCGCTCGGTCGGATCTTGCTCGTACAGGAAGTTCAGGAAGCTGATCTGGTCGTTAAAGCTGATCAGGCCGCGCAAGTAGTACATATAGTCTACATTGGCGTGGTTCGGATGCAACTTGATGAAGCGTTCGACGGCAGCCAATGCCTGCGCCTGGTCTCCCGACTTATAATACGCGTAAGCGATCTCCATCTGCGCTTGCAGAGCATAGTTGCCGAAAGGATAGTTAGCCTCCAGCTTCTGGAACAGGCCGATTGCAGCTTCATAGTGCTGCCCGGCCATTTCTTCACGCGCCTCCGAGTATAATTTCGTAACGGACCAGTTTTTGGTCTCATCCACTTTTTCAGGCAACAAGCTGCAAGCGGACATGCCGAGCAGAACGACTGAAGCGACTACCAACGATAATTTTTTTTGCATGACGTTTTGCAAGAAGGTTTTAACCAAGATTTTACAATAGGCTGATTATAGCCGATGGGAATGCTGTGATATTAACTCCGAAGCCTAATTTGGCTGACCCCGCGTTTGACTCCCTTTCTGACCATGCCGCCGAAGAGGCGTTTGACGGCGATTTTGCCGCCGACGACGTCTTCGAGGAAATGGCCCCGATTACATTGGAACTGACGCCGGACGCCTGCGGCCACCGCCTCGATAAAGTCATCGCCCAGCTGGTGCCGCAATACTCGCGCAGCCGCTTGCAATTGTGGCTGGAAGCCGGTTTCGTGACCGTCGATGGAAAAGTTGCCAAACGCAACATGACCGCCTATGGCGACGAGAAGATCGTCATTCTGCCGCAAAGCGCGCCGGAAGACGAGGCTTTTAAGCCGGAAGCGATGGAATTGAACATCGTGCACGAAGATGAGCATATCATCGTCATCAACAAACCGGCCGGACTGGTCGTGCATCCGGGCCCCGGCAACTGGTCGGGCACCCTGCTCAACGGCTTGCTGCACCACTGCCCGCAACTGGCTGGCGTGCCGCGCGCCGGCATCGTGCACCGCCTGGACAAGGATACGAGCGGCCTGATGGTGGTCGGCAAGACCCTGGCTTCGCAAACGGACCTGGTGCGCCAGCTGCAGGCACGCACCGTCAAGCGCGAATATTTCGCGCTGGTGTGGGGCACGCCGAAAATGGCGGGCACCATCGATGCGTCCATCGCGCGCCACCCGCGCGACCGGGTCAAGATGGCCGTGTCGGAGAACTTCACCGCCAAGCCCGCCATCACGCACTATGAATTGATCGGCAGCGGCGAACTCGACCGCCGTCCCGTGAGCCTGATGCAATGTCGCCTGGAAACAGGCCGCACGCACCAGATCCGCGTGCACATGCAGCATCTGGGCTTCGCGCTGGTCGGCGACTACGTGTACGGCAAGCAGCACCTGGTGTCCGTCTTCTCGCGCCAGGCCTTGCAGGCACGCCGCCTGGGCCTCGTGCATCCGGGCACGCTGGAAGCGTGCGAATGGATCGTGCCGCTGGCCGATGATTTCGCGCAATTGATCGCCACGGCCGGCATTCCCGAGCCGGAACAGGTCTGATGACGTCGCCGTTGCCTTGCATTGTTCCCCATTGGCCCGGCCTGCCCGCCAACGTGGGCGCGCTCGCGACCGTGCGCGCGGGCGGCGTCAGCCAGGAGCCATATGGTGACGGGCAGGGCGGCGGCGGCTTGAACCTGGGCACGCACGTGGGCGATGACCCTGACCACGTGGCGGCCAACCGCGCGCGGCTGGCCGCTATCCTGCCTGCCGAGCCGGCCTGGCTGTCGCAGGTGCATGGCGTGGCCGTTGCCGATGCTGGCAAGCTGGACGGCCACGTGCCCGACGCCGACGCCAGCGTGGCAACGCAGCCGGGCGCCGTGTGCGTGGTAATGACGGCCGATTGCCTGCCCGTGCTGTTCAGTTCGACCGATGGCCTGGTCGTCGGCGCGGCCCACGCGGGCTGGCGCGGCCTGGCCAACGGCGTCTTGCAGCGCACGGTGGACAGCATGCGCGCGCAGGGCGCGACGGAGATCCTCGCCTGGCTGGGGCCAGCCATTGGCCCGCAGCAATTCGAAGTGGGGCAGGACGTGCTGCAGGCGTTCCGCGACGGCGCGCGCGATGACGTCGAGCGGCAAGTGTTGTCGGATGCGTTCGCCGCCATCGATGGCAAGCCGGGCAAGTATCTCGCGAATATTTATGCGCTGGCGCGTACCATGCTGCTGCGCGATGGCGTGGCGCAAGTGGCGGGCGGGGAATATTGCACCGTCAGCGATGCGGCGCAGTTTTACTCGTACCGGCGCGACGGCGTCACGGGAAGACAGGCCAGTTTGATCTGGCGCAAATAATCTGCACGGCAGACACTTATGTGTCTGCCGTTTTTGTTTTATCGTCTGCTGAGGCGAGCGCGCGGGCGTTCAGTTCAGCGATACGGGCCGCCTTGCGTTTGCGTCGCCGCGAGCCCGTCAGATAGAATAGGATGGACAGCGGGATGACGCAGTACAGCACGAAGGTCATCACCCCGGCGACGATGGACGGTTCCGTCAGCGCCATGAGGCCGACGACATAGATCCAGGCAACAGCGGTCATGAGCATCATTGGTATTGGCAATTAGTAAGAGTTTGCATGCAGTTGATATTAAAGTTTTCTATTTTTCGACTACGTTTCGACGCCGCGCAAAACCGTAGCGAGCGGAAGGGAGAGGTGGCTAAGAAGCGCAACCGTACGAAGGTACGGTGAGCATCGCAGGCCGCCTATACCGACGCGCAGTAGGTTTTGTTCGGCGTCCCCAATTCTTGAATGGACTTATATAGCTATGAATATGCCCGATCCTCAAATGATGACCAAGGAATGGATGGCGCAGATCAGCAATCCTGAGCAGTGGAAGACGTGGTTCAACATGGTACCGCAGCCCCAGGGCAATCCGATTGCCGGCATTTTGCAGGATGCGGGCGCCAGCATCAAGCCGGAAGCGATCGAGCAACTGAAAAATGCCTACGTGGCCAAGCTGACGGGCTTGTGGGCTGACTTTATGGCTGGCAAGGCGCCGGAGCTGAAAGACCGCCGCTTTGCCGCGCCCGCCTGGCACGCCAGCCCCCTGTCGGCCTTCAATGCGGCCGCCTATCTGCTCAATGCCGAATTTCTCAGCGCCATGGCCGATGCCGTGGAAGCGACGCCGCACCAGAAGCAAAAGATTGCCTTTGCCGTGCAGCAAATCGTCGACGCCATGTCGCCCGCCAACTTTCTGGCCACCAATCCCGATGCCCAGCAAACCCTGATCGAGACCAAGGGCGAAAGCCTGGCCAAGGGCTTGAGCAATATGCTGGCCGACATGCAGAAGGGCCGCATCTCGCAATCGGACGAATCGGCCTTCGAAGTGGGCCGCAACGTGGCCACCACGCCGGGCACGGTGGTGTTTGAAAACGCCTTGTTCCAGCTGATCCAGTACACGCCAAGTACGCCCACGGTACACCAGCGGCCCCTGCTGATGGTGCCGCCGTGCATCAATAAATTCTATATCCTTGACTTGCAGCCGGAAAACTCGCTCGTGCGCTATGCGGTGGAGCAGGGCAATACCGTGTTCCTGATGTCCTGGCGCAATCCGGACATGAGCATGCAGCACCTGACGTGGGACGATTATGTCGAGCAAGGCGTGATCGAAGCGATCCGGGTGACGCAGGACATTTCGGGCCAGGACAAGCTCAATATGTTCGGCTTTTGCGTGGGCGGCACCATCGTTTCGACGGCGCTGGCCGTGCTCAAGGCGCGCGGCGAGAATCCGGCCGCCAGCCTGACCCTGCTGACCACCTTCCTCGACTTTTGCGACGCGGGCGCGCTCGACGTCTTCATCGACGAGCCGCAAGTGGCGCTGCGCGAGCAAACCCTGGCCAAGGGAGGCCTGATGTCGGGCCGCGACCTGGGCAGCACTTTCTCGAGCCTGCGGCCGAACGACCTCGTGTGGAACTACGTGCAGTCGAATTACCTGAAGGGCAAGGAGCCGCCCGCGTTCGACTTGCTGTACTGGAATGGCGACGGCACGGGCTTGCCGGGCCCCATGTTCTGCTGGTATCTGCGCAATACTTACCTGGAAAACAGCCTGAAAGTGCCGGGCAAGCTGACGGTGGCCGGGGAAAAAGTCGACCTGAGCAGCATCGACGCGCCCGCTTTCATCTACGGTTCGCGCGAAGACCATATCGTGCCCTGGGGCGCGGCCTACGCCAGCACGGCCTTGCTGAACCCGAAAAAGCCGAAAGCCAACCGTTTCATCCTCGGCGCCTCGGGCCACATCGCCGGCGTGATCAATCCGGCGTCGAAGAAAAAACGCAGCTACTGGAGCAACGACGCAGGCAAAGGCGCCCGCACGGCGAAAGCCAAACCCTTGAGCGCCGAGCAATGGATGGAAGGCGCGACCGAGCACGTGGGCAGCTGGTGGCCCGAATGGGCGGCCTTCCTGGCCGAACACGGCGGCGCCCAGGTGAAGGCGCCAGCCAAGCCGGGCAACAAGCGCCACGCGGCAATCGAGCCGGCGCCGGGGCGGTATGTTAAAGTCAGGGCAGATTAATTCACAAAGCGATTTGCCAGGCAAGGCCGGCGTAATCTCCGGTCTTGTCAATAATCTACTTTTAGTTGCGTTGCAATAAATGCGGGAATCTACTACCCTGATGTGCAATGGAGCCGTTTTCCACTCTATAATGGAAAACGTAGGCAGGTGCGAAAGCGGACCCACGTTCGCTTTTTTTTCGGATTAACTCAGTATGCGCTGCGGCGCAATAAGTGGAACTTGTGATGAGTAGTGCAAAAAAAAGTATAGACCGCCTGATTAAAAAATATCCCAACCGCCGTCTGTACGACACGCAAACCAGTTCCTACATCACCTTGACGGACGTCAAGCAGCTGGTGTTGGACAATGAAGTGTTCACCGTCGTCGATGCCAAATCCAATGAAGATTTGACGCGCAGCATCTTGCTGCAAATCATTTTGGAAGAGGAAGCGAACGGCGCGCCCATGTTCTCGAGCAGCGTGTTGTCGCAGATCATCCGCTACTATGGCCACGCCATGCAGGGCATGATGGGATCCTACCTGGAAAAGAACGTGCAAGCGTTCACCGATATCCAGCACAAATTCACGGGCACGTCGGCCGGCAGTTTTGAAGGCAAGCCATTCAGCCCGGAAATGTGGACCCAGTTCATGAATGTCCAGGGTCCGATGATGCAAGGCATGATGAACAACTACATCGACCAGAGCAAGAGCCTGTTCGTGCAGATGCAGGAACAGATGCAGAGCCAGAGCAAGAATCTGTTCGGCACGTTCCCGTTTGTTCCGCCGGTGCCTCCAACGGACAAAAAGTAGGCCGCAACCGATGCGGATCACGCAACGGCACAGGAATTCCTGTGCCGTTGTGCTTTGCGGGTGTCTTGCCGCCGGCTGCCGATGCTGAATGCTATTGCTTCAGTTGTTGCAAGGTGGAAAGTAGATCCTGGTTTGAATGCTCGAGCTTCCATTTCCTGGCATTGTCCATGGAGCTGTAAATGCTGACGTTACCCTTGAAATCTTCCTGGATGCTGAGAGCGAGGCCGGAGGGGAAAATCAATGGTGCGTGGCGCAGTGTGTATGGCGCATACGGCCCCCAGGTTTTGCCTTCGTCGCTGCTGACCAGCAGTGCGCCCTCGTTATACATGCCGGCCTCCATCAGCAATCTGCCGTCATTGAGGGGCGCCACGGGCGACATCAGGACCTTGAATGGCGAAACGATAGTCGTCCAGTTCTGGCCCCGATCCCGTGAAACATAGGCGTCGGGAAATCTGCCTGCCAGGCCGGCCGCTACCAGGACGCTTTCTGTGCCATTGGCTTGATGGGTAAATTCCGTCAGGTTTTTCTTGTGCGGACTAAAGCGTTCGGTCAACTTGCCCGTGCGGTAATCGAACTCGCCGATCAAGCCGCTTTCCAGCGCATAGCCGATCCGACCCGCGTCTTGCCATGTCCAGAACAAGCCTGGGCCATGCAGCCACGATCCGGGCACGGTGGTATGGTACACAGATCGCCAGTCGCCAGCGTCCAGTTGATTCGCATGAAAAATGTTTAACTCATCTCCCTTGCGATGCATCACGTACCAGCCATCGTTGGAGTTGCCACCGATGCGCAGCAGATTGCCGGGCGGCAGGTTGCCTGCATCGATAGGAAGCAGCTTGTCACTGTCACGCGCCTTGCGTAGCAGGGAGCCGGATTCGCCTACCGCGATCAACTCGGCATTGGGCAGGTCCACAGGAAAGACGCAAGACAGCGACTCCACCGTTTGCGCATTGATGATCTTCCATTGACCTTGCGTCGAGCGCATCAGGACAGCGCCCATGCGGCTGGCGGCAGCCACCCGGCCATCGGGCATTTCGGTGACGCACTCGGCCCCGGCCGGGTGGGCGCGAGAAAATTGCTCGACATCGTCCCGCGCGTGGCGTGGGGTGCTCCAGCCAAGGCTGGCGGCGGCGCCAAACATGGCGCTGTAGTCGGGGGCAAAGCGCCGGATCAATTCCGCATTGGATGCTACCTGGGCACTGCGGCCGTACTGCACGCCGAAATTGCCGCGTGTCACAATCAGTCGGCCCAGATCCGCCGATTTGCCCGCTTCGATCTTGAAGCTTCCCACGATGGTCGAATACACACGCAAGAGCTTGTTGGCCCGGGTGTCGATCAACTCGATGAATTCATACTCGCCAGGCGGTAGTGCGCCAATGAACAGGGAAGTATCGCCTGCCATCGCGCTCTCGACTTTTTTCATCACCAGGTTTTCGGACACCAGCTTGAAATCACTGCGCTGCTCACCCGCCACCACGCGGCGCAGCTTGATCGTGTTGAAACCGTAAATGTCCTTGGTATTCGACGTGATGCTGAGCACCACCGGGCTATCTCCCGATTGCGCGCTCATTTTCAGTGGATCGACCACCGAGGTGTTGACGGCGCAGCCGCTCAGCAGCAATACGCTCAGACCGCAAGCCGCGACAGTCGAGCGTCGCGCTTTCAGATTGGAAAAGGAAAAAGACATGGGATTGATTTAGTTTTTTAAAAAACAATTATATGTCAGTCATTAGTTTCTTTGTGGCATTATTTTTTAATTTCTTGATACCGGTGATGCGGGGCGGGATCTGATTCGCGCACTGCCATGACGGCAGTGGCCGGAACAAAGTTGCGGTTGTAGCGTTGCAGATGCGCCAGCAAAAGGAACCCGCGCTGACAGCAAGGGGCGGCTCGGGGTACAATAGCCGATTCGCCTCACCATTTTCTAGCTGCCAACTATGTCTGAAATTCACCGTATTCCCGTTCCTTCCGCCCAGCCCGAGGCCATGCTGGCCATGCCAGGTGCGGCGCCGAAAGTGGGCTTTGTCTCGCTCGGCTGCCCGAAAGCGCTGGTCGACTCCGAACAAATCCTGACCCAGCTGCGCGCCGAAGGCTACGAAACGGCGAAATCCTATGCTGGCGCCGATCTGGTGATCGTCAATACCTGCGGTTTTATCGATGCTGCCGTGCAAGAGTCGCTCGACGCCATCGGCGAAGCGCTGGCTGAAAACGGCAAGGTCATCGTCACCGGTTGCCTGGGCGCCAAGAAAGACGCTGCCGGCGACGACATCATCATGAAGGTGCACCCGAAAGTGCTGTCCGTCACGGGGCCGCACGCGCTGGCCGAAGTGATGGATTCCGTCCATTTTCACTTGCCGAAACCGCATGCGCCGTTCCTCGACCTGGTGCCGCCGCAAGGCGTCAAGCTGACGCCGAAGCACTATGCGTATTTGAAAATTTCCGAAGGCTGCAACCACCGCTGCAGCTTCTGCATCATCCCGTCGATGCGCGGCGACCTCGTCTCGCGCCCGATCGGCGAACTGATGATCGAAGCGGAAAACCTGTTCAAGGCCGGCGTCAAGGAATTGCTGGTCATTTCGCAAGACACCTCGGCCTATGGCGTGGACGTGAAATTCCGCTCCGGCTTCTGGAATGGCCGTCCCGTCAAGACGCACATGACGCAGCTGACGGAAGCGCTGGGCGAACTGGCCAAGTCCTACGGCGCCTGGGTGCGCCTGCACTATGTGTATCCGTACCCGCACGTGGACCAGATCATCCCGATGATGAGCGGCGGCCATATCCTGCCATACCTCGACATTCCGATGCAGCATGCGCACCCTGACGTATTGAAACGCATGAAGCGCCCGGCCAGCGGCGAGAAAAACCTGGACCGCATCCAGGCCTGGCGCGCCATCAACCCGGACCTGACGATCCGTTCGACCTTCATCGCCGGTTTCCCTGGCGAAACGGAAGCGGAATTCGAGTATCTGCTCGACTTCCTCAAGGAAGCGCAGATCGACCGCCTCGGCTGCTTCGCCTATTCGCCCGTCGAAGGCGCGACGGCCAATGCCATCGCCAACCCCGTGCCGGAAGAGTTGCGCGAAGAGCGCCGCGGCCGCGTGATGCTGCTGCAGGAAGAAATTTCCAAGAAACGCCTGCAAGCCAAGGTCGGCAAGACCGTGCGCGTGCTCATCGATGAAGTCACCCGCTCCGGCGGCGTGGGCCGCTCGTCCGCCGACGCGCCCGAAATCGACGGCGTCGTGTATGTGAAGCCGCCGTTCGAGCCGCACCGCAAGCTGGCGGTCGGCCAGTTCGTTGACGTGACCATCACGTCGGCCGACGCGCATGACTTGTGGGGCGCCGCCGAGTAAAAAACGTCCATGCCGGCGTTGCGCTGCCTTGCCGTACAGTTAGGTACTGTCTGCGGCAGCGCGCCTTGGTCTGAAGGTTTTTTATGCAGGTGTAACACTCTGTCATACGTACGGCAGGCAAGGGCATAAGCCCTTACAATCAAGGCGGATCAGCACAGGCTGATCCGCCTTTTTTTATTCCTGACGCCATGACCACACCCAAATCTCCGCAAACCGCGCTGATCCACAGCGATTACCAGGCGCCGCAAGGCTTTGCCGCGTTTCCCAATGCTATCCATCACGCCTCGACCGTGCTGTTCAAGGACGTGGCGGCCATGCGCTCGGGCGACTGGAAAGAGAAGAACGCCTATACCTACGGCTTGCACGGCACGCCCACCACGTTCACCCTCGAAGCGCGGCTGGCCGAGATCGAAGGGGGCACGCACTGCCTGCTGGCGCCGTCGGGACTGGCGGCCATCGCCATGGCGGACTTTGCCTTGCTGAAGACGGGCGACGACGTGCTATTGCCGGAAAATATCTACAACCCGAACCGCGAACTGGGACGCTGGCTGGCGCAGGATTTCGGCATCACGGCCCGTTATTACGATCCGCTCATCGGCGCCGGGATCGCGGCCTTGATCCAGGAAAATACCAAGCTCATCTGGACGGAAGCACCGGGCTCCGTGACGATGGAAGTGCCGGACTTGCCCGCCATCTGCGCGGCCGCCCACGCGCGCGGAGTGCTGGTGGCTTTGGACAATACCTGGTCGGCGGGCCTGGCCCTGCGCGGCTTCGACCTGGGCGTGGACATCATCATGCAGGCGCTGACGAAATACCAGTCGGGCGGTTCCGACGTGCTGATGGGCGCCCTGATCACGCGCGAGCGGGCGCTGCACGACCGCCTGGCGCAGGCGCACATGCGTCTGGGCATGGGCGTGGGGGCGGACGACGCCTACCTGGTGCTGCGCGGCTTGCCGACGATGAAGCTGCGCTTCGACGCCCACGACAGGGGCGCGCGCACGGTGGCCGCCTGGCTCAAGGGCAGGAGCGAGATCGCCACGGTGCTGCATCCGGCTTTCGCCGATTGCCCGGGCCACGCCATCTGGCAGCGCGATTTCACGGGCGCGGGCGGCCTGTTTTCCGTGCTGTTCGACGCGCGCTACACGGAGGCGCAGACGGACCGTTTCGTCGATGCCTTGCAGTTGTTCAAGATAGGTTACAGCTGGGGCGGCGCGAACAGCCTGGTGATGCCGTACCGCATCGCCGCCATGCGCAAGGGCTGGCAGTTGCCGGGTCAGCTGGTGCGCCTGAATGTGGGGCTGGAAGATCCGCAGGATCTGATCGCCGATATCGAACGGGCGTTCGCGGCGATGTAGCGGTATGGGGCAAGCATGCGGGCTTGCCCGCAAGCGCCTACATGGGCACGGGTTTGTTGTTGTTCAGGTCGAGGAAGCCGCGCAGCAGGCGGTAGGCTTTCCACAGCCAGGCCACGCCCCACACGATGATGGCCAGCGGAATGCCGATCAGCGTGATCCACAGGATGGCGCCGACGACGATCCAGGCCGCATACCACCAGAAGGAACGGATCATCCAGCTGTGATGGCTGTACACGAAGGTCCCGGCCGCCTCGTCCCGCTTCACATAATTGATGATGAGCGGAATGAAGGAAAACGCGCCCAGCGAAAACACGAAGCTGGCGCCATGTATCAGGTACAACCACCAGGCCAGATTCTTGGTCTGCTGGAGTTGGGTATCCAAAATAATATCTTGTGACATGAAAGCTCCCGTCGTTGCGCAATTTTTAATTGTAACAAGCAAAGCGGCGAGGCAGCGCAGTCCATGGAAAAAGGCAGAATACATTGTTGAAGCGAAATCAATATTCCACCCTGGCCGCGCGCGCCGGGTCCTGGCTGCGGCGCGCCGTGCCGGCCTTGCTGCTGTGCGCCACTGTCGCCCATGCCGCCGGCCCCACCCTGGAGGCGGAATTTGCCGCCGGCTTGAAGGAAGAGGGACTGGCGGGCGCCGTCTGGAGCGAAGTCTTGCCCGACGGCACAGTCAAAGTCGGCGCGTCCGGCTTGCGCGACGCCGCCAGGCAAGTACCGATGCAAGCCGATACGCGCATGCAGGTGGGCTCAGTGGGCAAGGTGGCGCTGGCGCTGGGCGTCTTGCGCCTGATCAGCGAAGACAAGCTCACGCTCGACACGCCCCTGCAGCAAGTGCTGCCCGAACTGGCGCTGCGAAATCCGTGGCTGGCCAGCGATCCTGTGCGCATCCGCCACCTGCTGGCGCATACGTCCGGCCTCGATAATGTGCGCTTCTGGCAGGCCTTCAGCCTGCAACCGGCGCCGGACACGCCGTTGGCCGCCGCTTTTGACGGCGGCGGCAATCTGCTGCGCGTGCGCACGCGGCCCGGCAGCCGCTACGCCTACTCGAACATGGGCTATGGCTTGCTGGGCATGGTGATCGAGCGAGTCACGGGCCAGCCGTATGAACGCTACCTCGATGCGCAGCTGCTGCAGCCGCTGGGCCTGGCGGACAGCACGTTTGCTTTTGTCAGCCAGGCAGGTCCGCATGCAGACCCGCGCCTGGCCATGGGGTATTTCGAGCATGGCGTGGCGCAGCCGGCCGTGCCCCAGTACCTGCGTCCTGCCGCGCAATTTACCACCACGGCGGCCGACATGGGCAAGCTGGCGCAGTTCCTGATGGGCGACGGCAAGCTGCAGGGTACGCAGTTCATCGACCTGGCCCTGATGGGCGCCTTGTCGGAGCCGGCCGGCACGGATGCGGCGCAGGCGGGCCTGGCGACGGGTCACGGCCTGGCGCTGGCCGTGCGCGACCGTCACAATGTCGTGGGCGCCTGCCACCCTGGCACGGCCGTGGGTTTCCGCGCCATGCTGTGCATCTATCCGGAGCAGGACAGCGCCTTCTTCGTGGCCTTCAACACGGATGCGGAAGCAGCCGACTATGAACGCTTCAACCGCCTGCTGCTGCGCGACCTGGAACTGCCGCTGCGCGCACCGGCCCCGCAGGGAGCGCCCGCACCGACGGTGGAAAACTGGCAGGGCGTCTACGTGCCGTCGCCCAGCGCCATGGCCAGCATGGCCTGGGTCGATGCCGTCTTCGGCTTTACGCGCGTCAAATGGGATGGCGAATCGCTGTTCCTGATCCCGTTCCAGGGCGAGCCGAAGGAGCTGGAACCGGTGGGCGGCTTGCTGTTCCGCGCCAGCGACCGCAGCACGCCATCGCATGTGCTGATGCAGGAAGATGGCAAGCATGTGCTCAGCGACGGTTTGCGCAGCTATGAGCGCGCGTCGATGTTGCGCATGCTGGTGCTGTGGGGCAGCCTGGCCCTGGGTGCTGCCGGCTTGCTGTACGTGCTGGTGGTGGGCGTCTGGCGCGCCGCGCTGCGCAGCCTGGGACGGGGCGACCATCTGTTCGCGCCCCTGTTGTCGCTGCTGGCGCTGCTCTTGCCGCTGCCGTTTTTCTATTTCCAGTCCTATCTGCGCCTGGGCGACGTCACCGTGGCCAGCGTGCTGCTGACATTGGCGACGGGCGCGTTGCCGCTGGCCACGGCATTCGGCCTGGCCCGCTGCTGGCGCAGCCGCGGTACGGCGGCCGAGGCGGGCTCGTGGGCGAAATGGGATTGGGTGGCCTTGCTGGCGGCCTTGCAACTGCTGCTGGTGCTGGCCTGGTGGGGCTTGCTGCCGCTGCGGCTGTGGCAGATGTAGGCGGTCAGGTCCAGGCAGCCAGCAGCCGGCGCCACCAGGGTTGCGCCGGCGTGGCCCTGCTGCCGTGCGCGGCCCGCTTGGCGCGATAGCTGGCCGCCGCCATCTGCAGGCCGACGCGGTCCATCGCCGCCATCGCGTCCGCTTCCTGCGGCGACAAGCCGTGCAGCAAGGCTTGCGCGCGGGGCGCGAGCAGGAAGGCTTCGCGCACGGCGTCGTCCGTGTACAGCCTGGCCAGATAGGTTTCCAGTGCGGGAGAGCTCATGCGCCACGCCCCGCGCGCAAGGCCGCGCGCGCCAGCTCCAGCTGGCCCAGCACATGCCCGAACGACGGGTAATTGCCGTCGCGTTCGACGATCACCGTCAACGGTTGCGGTGCATGGCGCGCCAGCAGGGTCAATAAAGCGAAGACTTCAGGCGGCACGTCGTGCAGGTGGTCGTCCAGCAGACGCTGGCCGCCGCCCGGCGCAGCTATCCAGTGGCCGCCGCTCAGGTGCACGGCGCCGACCCTGTCCAGCGGCAGGCGCAGCAGCAGTTGTTCCGGCTGCTCGCCAATATTGACGGCGTTCGCAAACAGGTTGTGCAGGTCGAGCAGCAGCGGCACTTGCGCGCCGTGGATAATCTGCGCCACCCACTCGGCTTCGTCCAGCGTGCTGGCCGGCGGGGCGACGAGGGTGGCGATGTTTTCCATCAGCGGCGTGCTGCCGATGATGCGCGTGGCCAGCGCGATATTGGCGACGGCACCGGCGGCGCTGAGCGGCGTGCGCGGCGGCGCCGCCAGGTGGCCGATTTCCACGCCGCCGGCGCGCACAAAACTCAGGTGCTCGGACCACGATTCCGCCTGCACCGCCTTCATCAGGCGCGCCATCGCCTGCAGCCGGCGCGGGTCGGCGGGTATCGTCGAGGCCAGCCCCATGCCCACGCCGTGCAGGCTGACGGGCACCTGGCGCGCCAGGCGGTGCAGGGCGGCGATGCCGGCGCGCGAGGCATGGTAGTAATCGTCGGCGATCACTTCCAGCACGTCGATCCGCGCCAGGTGGGACAGGATGCCGGCGGCCAGTTCGCCGCGCCAGCCCAGGCCGACGCGGTCGCGTGCGCTTGCCTGGCTAACTGCCACAGCCGCCGCCACCGCCGCACCCGCCGCAGCCGCTGCCGCCGCCATCACCGCCGCCGTCGCCGCCCGATGAAGAGCCGCCCGAGTCGCCCGTGCCGCCGGACGACGAGTCGCCGCCCGAACTGTGCCGGGGCGCCGGGTACAGCTCGGCGACATATCCGTACACGGACAAGGGCAGGGCGCCGATGCCGAAGATGGCGGCCAGCAGTGCCATGTCCGCGCTGCTGCTGCCTGCCTGCAGGCGCGCCGAGCGCATGTTCAGGCGGCCAAACAGCATGCGCAAGTCGGTCAGCAGCCGCTGCGCGCTCCAGCTGGTCGCCTGGGTGCGCAGGCCGCGCAGCATGAGGAGAAAAATCGCCAGCAGGACTGCCAGGAACAGCAGGTTGTAGTGCTGGCGGCTGATGGCGATGACGGCCTTGACGCCGGCCACCGTCACCAGCAGCCAGTGCGCGGCCCAGGTGATGCGTTCGCGCCGGCGCAGCAGCGGCGGGCCGACCAGCAATTCCTGCTGCGTCAAGGTCTCCTGGTAGGCGCGGCACGATGGCAGCATCCCGGCCTGCACGGCCAGTTCCTTGCTATGGCCTTGGCGGCCCAGGTACAGCCGCAGCACGTCGCGTTCGATGTCGTGGCTGGCGAAGCGCAGGCTGTCGGCGCTGGCCGTTTCGAGCAGCGGGCCATCGGCGCGCAGCAAGCCGCGGTCGACCAGCACGATGGCGGCGATCTTCACGGCTTCGAGGGCGCCGCCGCGCAAGAAGGCGATGCGGTAGGGATCGTCGGCGAGTGTCAGCTGGGCGTGCGGATTGCGCACTTCCTGGCGGATCAGCAGCTCGCGCACGCCGTAGTACACGAGCAGGCCGAAGATCAGATAGGCCAGCAGGAACCACGGTCCGCTCCAGTCAAAGGGATTGAGACCGTTCACCGCATCTGCTCCGCGTGCTCGCGCAGGCGTTCGGTCATCGTCATCAGGCTTGTGAAGGCGGGCAGGGCTTGCCCCGGCGCCAGGCGCGCCGTTTCGCGCGCCGCCGACATCGCTTGCAAGGCTGCGTGCAGCGACGGTTCGCCCAGCTGGTCGACAAACGCTTCGAGCGCCTGCTTGCCGGACAGCGCAGACTTGCCCTCCAGCTGCGCCAGCGAGGCGGCGGCCGAGCGCAAGGGACCGGCGGCGTCGGCGATGGCGCCGGCCAGCTGTTCTTCATTCAGGCTCAATAGCATATAGCGTTCGCGCATCCGCACCTGCTGGTTCAGCAGC
Source organism: Janthinobacterium sp. FW305-128 (assembly GCF_020858135.1). Classification (NCBI taxonomy): domain Bacteria; kingdom Pseudomonadati; phylum Pseudomonadota; class Betaproteobacteria; order Burkholderiales; family Oxalobacteraceae; genus Janthinobacterium; species Janthinobacterium sp. FW305-128. The sequence goes on from NZ_JACYMK010000005.1 coordinate 343,275, forward strand.
ACTTGCCGCAGCCGGCGCAGCACGGCATCGCGGCTCGTGTGCAGGCTGGCGAAAGGATCATTGCCCAGCAAGACGCGGTGGCGCGCGATGATGTCGGCGAACTTGACGGCGAAGGCGTCGGCAGCCTGCGTCAATTCGCTTTCGAGCAGGAACATCACCTGCAAGTCGATGGCGGCGTGCGCCAGGCGCAAGGGAGCGCGCAGCGCATCGGCCGCCTGCGGCGTAAAGCGCTTGAGCAGCAACAGCAGGTTGACGTCGGACGTGGCGCGCAACTGGCCGTCGGCGGCCGAGCCAAACAGCACGGCGGCGGCCAGGTCGGCGCCGAAGGCCGTTTGCGCGGCGGCGACGAACACATCCAGGTGGAGTTGTATTTCTTCTGGCAGCGGTGGCGGCATGCGGTGTTCTTTCACGGTGGGCTGGCGGGGTGAATATAAGTTTGCAATATAGCAAACTTATGCAACCGTGCGCGCACCGTCCGGCGCCGCGAACTTGGCCCCGGCTCAGCTCAACACGTTGAGCAAGCCATCGAGTCCCACAAAGTTCAGCGCCACATCGGCCTGCGAGCGCACCACGGGCTTGGCGCGGAAGGCCACGGACAGGCCGGCGATGCCCATCATTTTCAAGTCGTTGGCGCCGTCGCCCATGACGATGGCCTGCGATGGGGAAATGCCCATCTCCGCGCACACGCGCTCCACCGTGCGCTGCTTTTCCTCGGCGTCGACGATGCCCCCTAAGACTTTACCCGTCAGCTTGCCGTCAACGATTTCCAGTTCGTTCGCGTGCGTGTAGTCGAGGCCGAGGCGCTCTTTCAGGCGCTCGGTGAAGAAGGTAAAGCCGCCCGAGACCAGCAGGGTCTTCAGGCCGGCCGCCTGCACGGCCGCCAGCATCTTCTCGGCACCGAGCGACAGCTTCAGGCGCTCGTCGTAGACGCGCTGCAGGGCCGATGCATCGAGGCCTTCGAGCAGGGCCACGCGCTGCTTCAGGCTGGCCGCGAAATCGAGTTCGCCGCGCATGGCCGCTTCCGTGATGGCCGCCACTTGCGGTTTGAGGCCCTGCATGTCGGCGATTTCATCGATGCATTCGATGGTGATCAGGGTCGAATCCATGTCCATCGCCACCAGCTTGAACTCACTGAGTTCGCGCTGGCCCATCATGTAGGTCGCGTCCAGCTGCGCCGCCTGGGCCGCCACTTCGATGGTGGGGCGCAGGGCTGGCGAATAGGCGATCTGCTCGCAGCGCACGGCATTCGGACCGAGGCGCGTGACGGACGTGGGTGCGGCCAGCGCGGCGATGCGTTCGAGGCGCGCGCTATCGCCGTCGAGGCCCTGCAGGATCAGGTTCATGGTGATGGTTGTGGTATTGGTCATGGGTCAGGCCTGCATAAATGGTCGAAATGGTCTACACCGTCAATTGCTTGATGGTGGTCTTGATCTGCGTCACGCGCGCGGCCAGGTCCGGCATGGCTGCCGTGATTTTCAGCTTGTCCTGGCCATGCAGCTTGATATGGCGGTTCTTCTGGATCAAGCCGATGATGCGCATCGGGTCGATGGGCGGCTTGGCCATGAATTGCAGGGTGGCCGCCTCGCCATGCACGTCGATCTTGACGATGCCCACGGTTTTCGCCGCGATGCGCAGGCGGTGCGTCTCGACCAGGGCCTTGACGGCGTCGGGCAGCTTGCCGAAGCGGTCGATCAGCTCTTCCTGGATATCGTCGATTTTCTCTTGCGTGGCGCAGTTGGCCAGGCGCTTGTAGATCGACAGGCGCTCGTGCACGTCGCCGCAGAAGTCCGCCGGCAGCAGGGCCGGCACGTGCAGGTTGATCTCGGTGGTCGAGGCCAGCGGCGCGGCCAGGTCCGGTTCCTTGCCGGCCTTCAGCGAGCGCACGGCTTCGTTGAGCATGTCCGAATACAGCTGGAAGCCGATTTCCGTCATCTCGCCCGACTGGCTCTCGCCCAGCACCTCGCCGGCGCCGCGGATTTCCAGGTCGTGCATGGCCAGGTAAAAGCCGCTGCCCAGTTCTTCCATCTGCTGGATGGCGTCCAGGCGGCGCTGCGCCAGTTTCGTCAGGCCCTGCACGTCGTGCACCAGCAGGTAGGCGTAGGCCTGGTGATGCGAGCGGCCAACGCGGCCGCGCAACTGGTGCAGCTGCGCCAGGCCGAACTTGTCGGCGCGGTGCATGATGATGGTGTTCGCCGTCGGCACGTCGATACCCGTCTCGATGATCGTCGTGCACAGCAAAATATTGAAGCGCTGGGCGACGAAGTCGCGCATGACCTTTTCCAGGTCGCGCTCGTGCATCTGGCCGTGCGCCACGGCGATGCGCGCCTCGGGCAGCAGTTCCGTCAGCATGGCCAGGCGGTTCTGGATGGTTTCCACCTCGTTGTGCAGGAAGTAGATCTGGCCGCCGCGTTTGAGTTCGCGCAAGCACGCTTCGCGGATGATGGCTTCGCCCTCGCTGCGGACAAACGTCTTGATGGCCAGGCGCTTTTGCGGCGCCGTGGCGATGATGGAAAAGTCGCGCAAGCCTTCCAGCGCCATGCCCAGGGTGCGCGGGATCGGCGTGGCCGTCAGGGTCAGCACGTCCACTTCCGCGCGCAAGGCTTTCAAGGCTTCCTTCTGGCGCACGCCGAACCGGTGTTCCTCATCGATGATGACGAGGCCCAGGCGCGTGAATTTCACGTCGTCCGACAGCAGCTTGTGTGTGCCGATGACGATGTCGATGGTGCCGTCGGCCATGCCCTTGAACGCCTGCGTGATCTCCTTGCCGGTGCGGAAGCGCGACAGCTCGGCGATGCGCACGGGCCAGTCGGCGAAACGGTCGGCGAAGGTTTGCGCGTGCTGCTCGGCCAGCAGGGTGGTGGGCGCCAAGATGGCCACCTGCTTGCCGCCCATGACGGCGATGAAGGCGGCGCGCAGCGCCACTTCCGTCTTGCCGAAGCCGACGTCGCCACAGACGAGGCGGTCCATCGGCTTACCGGACGTCATGTCCTTGATGACGTTGTGGATCGCCTCGGCCTGGTCCGGCGTCTCGTCGAAGCCGAAGCTGTCGGCGAAGCGCTGGTAGTCGTGCGACGAGAATTCGAACGAGTGGCCCTGGCGCAGCGCGCGGCGCGCGTACAGGTTGAGCAGTTCGGCGGCCGTGTCGCGCACCTGTTCGGCGGCGCGCTTTTTCGCCTTTTCCCACTGGCCCGAGCCGAGCGAATGCAGCGGCGCGTCTTCCGGCGAGGCGCCCGAATAGCGCGAGATCACATGCAGCTGCGACACGGGCACGTACAGCTTGGTGTCCTTGGCGTACTCGAGGTGCAAAAATTCCGTCTCGCCTTCGCCCAGGTCCATGCTGGTCAGGCCCATGTAGCGCCCGATGCCGTGGTTGATGTGCACGACGGGGTCGCCGATTTTCAGCTCGGACAGGTCGCGCACCATCGACTCGACCTGCGTCACGCCTTCCTGTTTCTTGCTGCCGACCCGGCGGCCGGAACCGGCATACAGCTCCGTCTCGGTGATGAAGGATAGATTTCCTTCCGGCGTAAACAGCTCGAAGCCCGCGTGCAGCGGTGCCACGCCCAGCATCAGCTTGGCGTCGGACTGCAGAAAACCGTCGCTGCCTTCCACCGGTGTCAGCTGCAGGTCGTATTCGCTGAAGTACTGCTGCAGGGTTTCGCGGCGGCCGTTCGATTCGGCGCAGATCATCACGCGGCGGCCCGCTTGCAGCAGATAGCTGCGCAGGTTGGCCAGCGGGTCGTCGGCGCGGCGGTTGACGGCGATGTTAGGAATCGGCGCCGACAGTTCGGACGCCAGCGCATCGTTCGATTTGGCAATCGCCAGGCGCGGATACGGCTTGGCCAGGCCAAAGAACTGCTCGTCGGACAGGAACAGCGCTTCGGGCGGCAAAATCGGCCGTTCGCGGTCGGCCTTCAAAAAGCGGTAGCGCGACTGCGTGTCGGTCCAGAAGCGGCCGATGGCGGCGTCGATCTCGCCCACCAGGGCCAGTGAGGCGTCGGGCGGCAGGTAGTCGAACAGGGTCGCCGTCTGCTCGAAGAACAGGGGCAGATAGTATTCGATACCGGCCGAGGCGATGCCGCTGCTGATGTCCTTGTAGACGACGGAGCGCGACGGGTCGCCTTCGAATTGCTCGCGCCAGCGGTTGCGGAAGGTGGTGCGCGCCGCTTCGTCCATGGGAAATTCGCGGCCCGGCAGCAGCCGCACTTCATGCACGGGGTAGAGCGAGCGCTGGGTGTCGGCGTCGAAGGTGCGGATGGTTTCGATGGTGTCGCCGAACAGGTCGAGCCGGTAGGGCAGGGCGGACCCCATGGGGAACAGGTCGAGCAGGCCGCCGCGCACCGAGTATTCGCCCGGTGACATCACTTGCGACACATGGCTGTAGCCGGCCAGGGTCAGCTGCGACTTCAGGCGCGCCTCGTCCAGGGTTTCACCCTTCTTGAAGAAGAAGGTGTAGGCGGCCAGGAAGGACGGCGGCGCCAGGCGCACCAGCGCCGTGGTGGCCGGCACGATCAGCACGTCGCACTGGCGCGTCTGGATTTCGTGCAGCGTGGCCAGGCGCTCGGAGACCAGATCCTGGTGCGGCGAAAAGGCGTCGTAGGGCAGGGTTTCCCAGTCCGGTAGCAGATGGCAGCGCAGTTCCTTGCCGCCAAACCACGGGATTTCATCGAGCAGGCGCTGGCCGTCGCTGGCCTGCGCCACCACCACGGCCAGCATCTGGCCCCGCGCTTTCAATTCCAGTGCGGCCAGCGCCAGGGCATAGGCGTCGGATGAACCATACAGGGCGGGCAGCGCGTAGCGGTTGCCGGGCTTGGGGAGGGCTTTCGTTAAGTCTAAGGACATGCAGGCGATGACACTAGTGGCAGAGGCAGTTGAGTGGAACAGCTGTGATGCGCGCCGCGCCGCCAGTGACGGCGCTGACAGGCGAGATTATAGACCATCGCCCGCACCTCCGCGCTTGAGAAAACCGTCGCGAGCGGCAGCGATTTGTGGTCAAGAAGCGCAGCCGTACGCCAGTACGGTGAGCATCGCAGGCCGCAAGGCGCGACGCGCAGCAGGTTTTATCCTGCGCGGACATTGGCGATGCCGAATGGGACATGCACCATGGGTATCGTGCCGCCCGCCGATTTCAGGTGGCTCAACTGGTCGTCGAAGAAGATATGCGGCTTGAACACGGACAGCACGCGCGATTTGTCCATGCCGCCGAGGAAAAACGTCTCGTCGGCCGCCACGCCCCAGCTTTTCAGGGTCGTCACGACCCGTTCGTGCGAGGGCGCGTTGCGCGCCGTGATGATGGCGATGCGCAGGATCTTTTTGTAGCCGGGGTCGCGCCGCTGCGCCTTTTCTTCCAGGCGCTGCATGGTGGCCAGCTTCTGGAACAGGTCGGCCAGCGGGCCGGGGCGGTGCGGCGTGCCCACGTTCAGGGTTTCATGGGCGTGGAATTCATCGACGTCATTGTTGCGCTTGAACACGGTTTCCGCCTCGTCGTCGGCGATCACGCCGTCGAAATCGAAGGCCACGCGCAGTTCCTCGTCGTTTTCGTCGTCTTCCGTGCGCGATGGCAGCACCAGGCCGGCCGGATAGTCGCACGCCAGCGCGCTGCGCACGTCGTCCTCGTTCGCGCTGAGGAAGAGCGAGGCGTTGAAGGCGGGCAGGTAAGGATAGGGCGACTTGCCCGTCATGAAGGCGGCGCGCGAGATATCGAGGCCGTAGTGGGCGATCGAATGCATGACGCGCAAGCCCGTTTCCGGCGAATTGCGCGAAAACAGCACCACTTCCACGGGCGACTGGCGCGGGTAGTGCTTGTTGATGTTCAGAAAGCGGCGAATGAAGGGGAAGGCCACGCCGCGCGGCAGGACCGTGTCGATATGCGCTTCCTGGTACTTGCGGTATTCCTCGGGGCCGCTGTCGAGGTAGACCTGGTGCGATTCTGCCAGGTCGAACAGGGCGCTGGAAGCGACCCCGATCACCAGTTTGTGTTCGATAGGATAAGCCATGGTCTGCCTGTTGTTTGCTTGTTGCTCATCTTATACGACTATCAACTGCGTAGCCAATAGTGGCGTATCGGGATTTTTTGCACCAAAGCGGGGCGCCAGGCCGTTTTTTCTGTCCCCTGTGCAATATGCGCCACAGTAAAGAAAGAAATCTTGTTTTGTATCAAGTATGTAGCAGCCAGCGAGCGTATTTTCCACTATGCTTTCACTTATGAAATCTCGCCAATTGTAACGAAGCGTACGCCCTATCCCCGCCACCTTTATACAAGTGTCAGCTGTTTTACTCGAACATGCCAGCCCCAACTTCGCCAGCAGTCGTCGTGACTTTATAAAGGACCTAGCCATGTTTAAGAATTTACTGATCAAATGGAAGCTGGCGACGCTCGTTGCCGTGATGATGGTGGCCTTGCTGGTGGTGGGCATCAGCGGCTACACGGGCATCGCCACCGTGGGGACCGCCGTCAATGAGATCGGCGTGGTGCGCCTGCCGTCGATCCAGGGCCTGATGATGATGAACGAGGGCCAGACGGCCGTCGCCGCCGCCACCCTGACGGCCGCCATCTATGAAAACAATTACCAGGCACAGGACAAGTTCGCGGAAGCGCTGCAGCTGCGCACCAAGGCCTGGAGCAATATCGAGGCAGGCCGCAAGCTGTACGAGCCGCTGCCGCAAACCCCCGAGGAAGCCGTGCTGTGGAAGCGTTTCCTGGACGAATGGGCGGCCTGGAAGGGCGATGACGACAAGGTGCGCGCCATCCTGCGCCAGCTGGCCGACAACCGCGACGAGCCGCGGCAGAAAGAGCTGTTCGTGGCGTTTTACAAGCAGTACCAGGATTCGCGCAGCCTGTTCAGCAAGGCCGAAGCCACGCTCAACGAGATCATCAAGCTCAATAACGGCGTGGCCGATGCCAGCGTCAAGGAAGGCAGCGCCGCCGTGATCCGCTCGGAAAGCCTGATGGTCATCCTCGGCTTGCTGGCTTCCGCGCTGGGCATCGGCTGCGCCGCCTACATCACGCGGGCCATCACGCAGCCGATCAATTCGGCCGTGAAAGTGGCGCAAACGGTGGCCTCGGGCGACCTGACCAGCCACATCGAAGTGCACACGACGGAAGAAACGGGCCAGCTGCTGCAGGCGCTGAAAGACATGAACACCAGCCTCGTGAACATCGTCGGCCAGGTGCGCAGCGGCACGGAGACGATTGCCACGGCGTCGTCGGAAATTGCCAGCGGCAACCTGGACCTGTCCTCGCGCACGGAAGAGCAGGCCAGTTCGCTGGAAGAGACGGCGTCGTCGATGGAAGAGCTGACGTCCACCGTGCGGCAGAACGCCGACAACGCCCAGCAAGCGAATCAGCTGGCGCTCTCCGCCTCGGGCGTGGCCGTGAAGGGCGGCGCCGTGGTGGGCAAGGTGGTCGAAACCATGGACGCCATCAACGACTCGTCGCGCAAGATCGTCGACATCATTTCCGTCATCGACGGCATCGCCTTCCAGACGAATATCCTGGCCCTGAATGCGGCCGTGGAAGCGGCGCGAGCGGGCGAGCAGGGACGCGGCTTTGCGGTCGTGGCCACCGAGGTGCGCAATCTGGCGCAACGCTCGGCGGCGGCCGCCAAGGAAATCAAGACCCTGATCGGCGACTCCGTCGTGGCCGTCGACACGGGCAGCAAGCTGGTGGCCGAGGCGGGCAGCACGATGGCCGAAATCGTCTCCAGCGTGCAGCGCGTAACGGACATCATGGCGGAGATCAGCCTGGCGACGCAGGAGCAAAGCTCGGGCATCGACCAGATCAACCAGGCCATCGGCCAGATGGACCAGGTGACGCAGCAAAACGCGGCCCTGGTGGAAGAGGCGGCCGCCGCGGCCGAATCGCTGCAGGAGCAATCGGGCCAGCTGGCCCAGGTGGTCAGCGTCTTCAAGCTCGATGGCGCACAGGCGCCGGCCGCGCGCGTGAAGCCTGCCGCGCCGCGCGCCGCGGTGGCCAGCGCCGCGCCCAGGCGTCCCGCACCGGGTCCGGCATCGCCTCCCGCATCACGCCCCGCTGCAGGCCGCCCGGCCTTGCGCGCCGTGCCGTCCCAGCGCCAGAGCGCATCGCGCGACGACGAGTGGGAAGTGTTCTGACGGATTGACGGATTGACGGCGCCAGCAGGCGCTGACCGGACGGCCGCCCTGTGCGGCCGTTTTTGCATGTGCGCCCAAGCCCGCACTGCGGTTACTACTTACTAAAAAAACAGCGTTATAAAAATAGCTGTTTTGTCATCTAAGCAAATCTTTTCAAAACTTAACGCGACATTGCTTGTGAGATAACTCACACTGCCTGCCGTACCACCCTTGTTCCCGCCTCGGCCACATCCCGGCTGACCCCTCCGCCTGCTGCGTCCAGCCATTCGTGGCAGGCGGCAGCCATTGCCGTCAGCCTTGCATGCGAGCCCGACGCGGTGACCGATGATGCACCACATTGAAGGATGCGAATAATGATGGCAAATATGAAAATCGGCACGCGCCTGCGCTGCTCTTTTGCGTTGTTGACCTTGCTGCTGCTGGCGACTGCCGCGCTGGGCATGTTGCACCTGTCCAGCCTGGAGCTGCGCATGCGCGACGTGATCGATGACAAGTATCCGAAAACCGTGCTGGCCAACGACATCATCAAGAATGTCAACATCATCGCGCGCTCCTCGCGCAACCTGCTGCTGATGACGGAGCCGCAGCAGCTGGCGCAGGAGCGCGCGAGCATCGCCAGGGCGGGCGCGGACACGGAGCAGCGCCTGGCGCAGCTCGAACGCATCGTGCTGTCGGAGCAGGGACGCGCGCTGATGGCGGCCGTGACGCAGGCGCGCGCCACCTTCAACGAGGGCCGCGACAAGGTGCTGGCCCTGCTCGAGGCCGATGCGCGCGACGAGGCGGCGGAGCTGCTGCTCGGTACCGTGCGCAACGACCAGCTGCGCTACATGGCGGCGCTGGAAACCTTGATCACGCACCAGCACGACCGCATGGAAGAGGCGGGCGCCCAGGTGCACGCAGAATATCTGTCGGCGCGCACCATGATGCTGGCGCTGAGCGCCCTGGCCATCGGTTTCTCGCTGGTGACGGCATGGCTGGTCACGCGCAGCATCGTCCATCCGCTGCGCCATGCCTTGACCGTCGCGCAGACCGTGGCCGCCGGCGACCTGACATCGACCTTCGGCCGCCACGGCGGCGATGAAACGGGCAAGCTGCTCGACGCGCTGTGCATCATGAACGGTAACCTGCTCGAGATCGTGCAGCGGGTACGCAGCGGCACCGACACCATCGCCACGGCCTCGTCGCAGATCGCGGCCGGCAATAGCGACCTGTCGTCGCGCACCGAGGAGCAGGCCAGTTCGCTCGAACAGACCGCGTCGGCCATGGAGGAGCTCAGCTCCACCGTGCAGCAGAACGCGGACAATGCCCGCCATGCCAGCATCCTGGCCGTCGAGGCGGCAAACATCGCCGGCGCCGGCGGGCAAGCCGTGGGCCAGGTGATCCACACCATGGACGCCATCAGCGCGTCATCGTCGCAGATTGCCGACATCATCGGCGTGATCGACATGCTGGCCTTCCAGACGAATATCCTGGCCTTGAACGCGGCCGTGGAAGCGGCGCGCGCGGGCGAGCAGGGGCGCGGCTTTGCCGTCGTGGCAACGGAAGTGCGCAGCCTGGCGCAGCGCAGTGCCGCGGCGGCGCGCGATATCCGCGCCCTGATCGCCAATTCCACCCAGCAGGTCGACGCGGGCGCGGCCCTGGTCGCACAGGCCGGCGCCACCATGCAGGAAGTGGTGGCGGCCGTGGGGCGCGTGAGCCAGATGGTGGCCGACATCACGGCTGCCAGCGCCGAGCAAAGCACGGGCATCGGCCAGGTCAGCCAGGCCGTCGTGCAGATGGACGAGGTGACGCAGCAGAACGCCGCCCTGGTGGAGGAGGCTGCGGCCGCGTCGCAATCGCTGGAAGGCGAGGCGGCGAACCTGCTGCAGGTGGTCAGCGTGTTTCGCCTGCAGCAGGGGCCGGCGCACGCCTTGCCGCGCCGGAGCGCGCCGGCCGTGCCGCGCCTGCTGGCCTAGTGGCGCGCCTGGCAAGGTTCTGGCACGGCCCGCGCGCGCGGTCGCTGCTGTGCGCTGCGCTGGCCGTCTGCCTGCCGTTGGGCATCTGGCTGGACGATGCGCAGCCGCGTCACGTGGCGCTGGCGGGACTGGCGGCGCTGGCGCCGGGTTGCGCCATGCTGTGGCGGGCGCTGAATGGGCGCGGCGGCACGCGCATGGCGTCGGCGCGCAGCCGGGAGCTGCAGGCGCGCCTGGACAGCGCCATCGGCGACGGCGAATTCTGTTTTCACTACCAGGGCAAGTTTGATACGGCGCAACTGCGCCTGGTGGGCCTGGAAGCGCTGCTGCGCTGGGACCACCCGCGCCACGGCCTGATCTACCCGAATGCATTCATCGGCCTGGCCGAGCAGACCGACGCCATCGTCGCGCTGGGCAACTGGGGTATCGATGCCGCCTGCCGCCAGCTGGCGCAGTGGCGCGCGGCGGGCCTGCCCTTGGTGCCTGTCGCGGTGAATGTCTCGGCGCGCCAGCTGTGCCAGCCGCACTTGCCGGACTTCGTGCTGCGCTGCCTGCGGCGGCACGCCATCGTGCCTGGCCTGCTGGAGCTGGAAGTGACGGAAAGCTGCTGCATCGACGACATGGCGCAGGCGACGCAGGTCTTGCGCCGGCTGCGCGCGCTGGGCCTGGCCATTTCGCTCGATGACTATGGCACCGGTCATTCGGGGCTCAGCCATGTCAGGATGCTGCCGATTCACACCATCAAGATCGACCGCTGCTTCATCCGCGACCTGGGCAGCGCAGGCAGCGCAGATAGTGACACTGTGATCGTCGCCTCGACCATTGCGCTGGCGCGCGGCCTGGGCTTGCAGGTGCTGGCCGAAGGCGTGGAAAACGGCGAGCAGCTGGCGCGGCTGCGGCGGCTGGGCTGCCCCCAGGTGCAGGGCTTTTACCTGCACCGCCCGGCGTCCGCGGCCGACGTGGCCGCACTGCTGGCCGACGGTGCGCCGGCCGGCCTTGTAACAGTGCCGAAACATGGCGCCATGCGGCCTGGCGTGGATGCTCAGTAAAATATGGCCACTGCAAGCCGCATGCTTTAACACTTCTCCCCCACGCAAGAATGATAAACAGTCCCGTCCCGGCCTATGTCTTCGGCCCGTTTCGCCTTTTGCCGCTAGAACGCGTGCTGTTCGAGGGCGATCGCGCGCTGCGCCTGGGCAGCCGGGCCATGGACTTGCTGCTGGCCCTGCTGGAGCGCGCAGGCGACATCGTCGACAAGCATGAACTGGTGGCCATTGTCTGGCCCAATGCCGTGGTCGACGACGCGACCTTGCGCGTGCACCTGGCGGCACTGCGCAAGGCGCTCGGCGATGGCCGCGATGGCCAGCGCTACATCACCACCGTTCCCGGGCGCGGCTATGGCTTCCTGGCGCCGCTGGCGCACACGGGCCAGCCGGCGCCCGGAACGGCCGGCGCCGAGCCGCGGCACAACCTGCCCGTCATGCTGACGCGCATGCTGGGCCGCGCCGAGGCGCTGCAAACGATGGCCAACCAGCTGCTGCAATTGCGTCTGCTGTGCATTGCCGGTCCGGGCGGCATCGGCAAGACCACGCTGGCCGTCGTCCTGGCCACGCGCGTGCTGCGCCGCTATGCCGATGGCGTGTGTTTCGTCGACCTGGCGCCGCTGGACGAGGCCCGCCTGGTGCCGCTGGCGCTGGCCACGGCGCTGGGGGTGGCGGTGCCGGCCGGCGACGCCATGCCGGTCCTGCTGGCCTACCTGCGCCCGCGCCACATGCTGATCGTGCTCGATAACTGCGAGCACGTGATCGGCGCGGCCGCCATGCTGGCGGACGCCTTGCTCAAGGGCGCGCCGCTGCTGCACGTTCTGGCCACCAGCCGCGAGCCGCTGCGCATCACCAGCGAGCAGCTGCTGCGGCTGCCCGCGCTGGAATTGCCGCCGGCCGATGCCGTGCCCGACGCGGCGGCGGCCCGGCATTTCGCCGCGGTGCAGCTGTTTTGCGAACGCTGCGCGGCCGTCGACGGTGCTTTCGTGCTGGCCGACGCCGACGTGCCCGTGGTGGTGGATATCTGCCGGCGCCTCGACGGCATCCCGCTGGCGCTGGAGCTGGCGGCCGGGCGCATCGGCCATTTCGGCTTGCATGAATTGCGCCGCCAGCTCGACGACCGCTTTCGCCTGCTCACGCGCGGCGCGCGCAACATGCCCTTGCGCCACCAGACCCTGCGCGCCACCCTGGACTGGAGCTACGGCCTGCTCGACGCGCAAGAGCGCCAGGTGCTGCAGGCGCTGAGCGTGTTCAAGAGCCGCTTCCGCCTGGAGTCGGCCAGCGCCGTGACGGGCTGCGACGTGTTCGACACGCTGGCCGATCTGGCGGCCAAGTCCCTCGTCAGCATCGAGTTTTGCTGCCAGCACGTGTATTACCGGCTGCTCGACACCACGCGCGCGTATGCTAGCGCGCAGCTGGCCGCGGGCGGGAACGCCGGCGCCGTGCTGCGGCGCCATGCGCGCCATTGCCTGGGCCTGGCCGGACGCATCGCCGCCGACTGGGAGAGCATGCCGCCGGCGCACTGGAGCGCGCGCTACGGCCGCCATGTGGATGACCTGCGGGCCGCCATCGACTGGGCCTTCGGCGAGGAGGGCGACGTGGCGCTGGGCGTGGCCCTGACCCTGGCCGCGCAACCCCTGTTCTATCAGCTGTCGCTGATGGATGAATACCGCGTGCGCGTCGCGCGGGCGCTCGAGTGCATGGCCGCGCAGGCAGTGGATGACCCCGACAGCGAGATGCAGCTGCATGCCTCGCAGGCACACCTGCTGCTGCATACGCAGGGCGTCACCGGCACCATGCTGCGTTCGTTCCAGCGCGGCTATGCGCTGGCCATGCGCACGGACGATGACAGCCGCCGTGCGGAAGCGATTTGCGGCATGTGGATCTGCAGCCTGCAGCTCGCCGATTTCCAGCGCGCCGACAGTTACGTGGCCCAGCTGGCCCTCCTGTGCGAAGCGCGCGACGACACGGCGATGCGGCTGGTGCTGGCGCGCATGCGCTCGGCGGGCGAGTACTTGCGCGGACGCTACGCTGAATCGGCGGCGCTGGCGCGCATGGTGCTCGCGCATCCCGAGGGCGCCGGGCAGCTTGGCTTCAACAACGCCTTGCTGGCCGATCACCAGGTTTGCCTGCGCGGCACGCTGGCGCGCTGCCTGTGGATGCAGGGCCGCGCCGACGACGCACTGGCGCTGGCGCGCGAGGCGGTGACGGTGGGCTTCGAGCACAATGGCGTCACGCTGTGCGTGGCGCTGGCCATCAATGCCATTCCCGTCGCCCTGTGGTGCGGGCAGCGGGGACTGGCGCATGCCTGGACTTGCCTGCTGTGCGAGCACGCGGCCCGCTATGGCTTGCTGTACTGGAGCGCCTGGGGCGCCGCCTACCAGCGGCTGCTCGACGCGGGCGATACGCTGACGGAATTTCCCTGGCCTGCCGTGCGCAGCTGGCCGATACAGATCGATTTGATGGCCACGCTGCACGACGCGGCCGCCGATAGCCAGGCGCTGCGGCGCGCACGCACGGGACTGGCGCCATGGAGCGCGCCGGAAGTGCTGCGCCGCGACGCGCACCACCGCTGGCGGGCGCTGGCGCAAGACGATGCGGCCGGCCTGGAAGCGGTGCGCGTGCAGCTGGAAGAAGCGCTGCAGCTTGCCCGGGGCCAGCAGGCGCCGGGCTGGGAGCTGCGCTGCGCCACCAGCCTGGCGGCCGTGATGCAGGCGCAAGGCTACGGCGCCGCCGCGCATGCCATGCTGGCCCCGGTCCATGCCGGCTACCGGCAGGGGCGCGACACCACGGACGTGATGGCGGCAGCAGCTTTGCTGGCGCGGTTGCTGGCGCAGCTGGCTTGATGGCTATTCGTAGGCACCCAGCCGGCGCTGTTCCTCCGGCGTGAAACTGGCGTCGCGCAGCTGCTGCAGCGCTGCAGCATCCTGTGCGCCGCCGGGCAGGCCCGCCTGCTGCGCCTTTTGCGCCTGGTAAGCGATGATGCGCTGCTGCCACTGCGATTCCTCGCGGTCCAGTTCCGCCAGGCGCGCCGCCGCCGCCGGCGTGAAGGTGCTGGCACGCAGGCGGTAGACTTCATTCTCGCCGCCGCCCTGGGCCCGCAACGCCTTCACCGAGGCGTCCAGCTGCGCCACCCTGACGGGTGCGTCGCGCGCATCGCGCTGGGCGGGCGACATTTTCTGGTCCAGCACGGCCAGTTGCGCCTGGCGCTGCGCCTCGTCGAGCGAGGTGTCGCCGAGGATAGCCATGCGCGCCACGGCATCGTCGTCATATGCGTCGCTGGCGCCGAACAGGCCTGCGCTTTCCTCGGGCGTAAAATAATTGCCGCGCAGGGCGCGCATCGCTTGCAGGCGCGCGCGCGCCGCCACGGCGGGATCGGCCTGCGCCGGCAAGGCCTGTTCCGCGCCGGCCAGCGCCTGCTTGTATGCCAGGTAAGCGCCCAGCAGGCGCTTGGCTTCGCGGGCGGGGACGGGCGCGAGGCGCCGGTCCAGTTCTGCTTCGATCTGGCTGCGGATGGCGGTCAGCGGTTTTTCACCGAGGCCCGCCAGGTAGTAGTCGAACAGGTGGCCCAGTTCCGCGTCGACCGCCAGCTTGTCGCCGGCGGCCACCGTCACGTTGCCGTCGGGCCGCGTGCCTTCCATCGAGCGCACGAACGCGAACAGGTCCGGTTCCGCCTTCTCCGGCGGCGGGGCGGGCGGCTCCCCCGGCCGCAATGCCAGGTACAGGACCAGGGCCGCCAGGCTGCCGCCGATGAGCCATCTCGCGTTCGTGCGCATCGCAGCCTCCTTACAGTCCCAGGCCTTGCAGGCGGTTGGCCTGCTGGCGGAAGACGGTGACGGGGTTCGTCTCGAACAGGTTGACGATGCCGACGAACTGGTTGACTTCATCGAGGTGGTTCATGGCGTAGTCGTCGCGGATCACCTTGCCCAGGTGGCTGGAGCAGCTGCTGACCAGACCATCGTTCTTCACGCCGCCGAAGGCCAGGCTGATGGCCGCCAGCGCCGGGTCGCCCACGTCGAGCACATTCGTGTACGGTTGCGCGCCGCTCCACGAAAAGTAGTGCACGCCCTGCACCTGGTAGGCCCCTTCGCCGCAGGAGGAGGTGGGCACGCCTTGCGGATGGCGGCTATTGAAGGCCAGCGAACCTGCCGTGGACAGCGAGGTGAGCGAGGCGCCCGCGTTTTGCGGCAAGCCCTTGTTGCCCGACAAGATGCCGATCAGGGAAGCGAGCGCATTGCCCAGCGCGCCGCTGGTGTTGGGAATGGCGCCGCTGAGGATATCGGCCACCTTGGAACCCTTGTTGACGCCGGCCACGCTGGTGACGGACGCCACCAGGTCGGGCCGCACGGAGGCGACATAGCGGGCCGTGGGGCCGCCGTGGCTGTGGCCGATCAAATTGACCTTGGCCGCGCCGGTGGCGGCGAGGATTTGCCGCACCTGCGACAGCAGCTGCTCGCCGCGCACTTCCGTGCTGTTGGCGGCCGAGACGGTGGTCACATACACTTGCGCGCCGCCGCTGCGCAGGGCGTCGGACACGCCATAGAAATAGTCGACGGGCCCCAGCTTGTCGAAGCCGAACAGGCCGTGCACGAGCACGATCGGGTACTTCGTTTGCGTGTAACCGGCGGCGCCGGCGCTGCCGGGCAGGATGGCGAGGGAAAGCAGCAGGGTGGATAGCAGTTGCCAAAAGCGAGTCTTCATTTTGTCTCCGTTATTATTGAATAGTGGAAATGTCGATGCTGTAGCGATGAACCGTGCACTCCTTACATTCTCGATGCATTAAAAATAGCGAGCGCTCGGTTTTTTGAATGTAGCACCGCTGGATTTAAATTGCTGTGAATTGCATGATGCAGCGCAATAACTGTGCGCATTTGGCGTTGCGTATGGGTCCATTGCATAGTTGAAAGGTCAAATAGTTGTTTTCCTGAGCTATAATCGGCCCCGCATCCGCCGTCCCGCCGTCTTGCAGCGCCGCCCAGGTGCTGTCTTACATTGCTCATACACCGTTACTTGGGAATGCACTTGTCGACCCATTTTAATTTTGAACAGTTTCAGCAGATGACGCCTTTAAATGGCGAAAACATCTGGGAATATATTCTTGACCGCCACGCGGAGCGCATCGGCGTCAAACGCCGCAAGCCGGCGCTGGAAAATCTCGAACGCATCTTTGTCGCCACCTTTCG
The DNA here is from genome assembly GCF_020858135.1 of Janthinobacterium sp. FW305-128. Taxonomy (NCBI): domain Bacteria; kingdom Pseudomonadati; phylum Pseudomonadota; class Betaproteobacteria; order Burkholderiales; family Oxalobacteraceae; genus Janthinobacterium; species Janthinobacterium sp. FW305-128. The sequence continues at coordinate 359,565 of NZ_JACYMK010000005.1, forward strand.
CCTGGCCAATGACGTGGGTTTCCGCGCCATGAGCTTGCGCGACCTGTGCCGCGAAACGGGGCTGTCGATGGGCGGCCTGTATGGCTACATCACCAGCAAGGATCAATTGGCCGAAATGATCGAGGACGTGGTGCGCCACGCCACGCAAGCCTTGCCGCTGCTGTTCGTTGACGTGAAGTCGCCGCTGGACCGCCTGGAGGCGATGATACGCTCGTCGATCTACCTGTCCGAAGTGCTGCAGCCGTGGTTTTATTTCGTCTTCATGGATTCGCGCGTGCTGCAGGTGGAGCAGCGCAGCATGGCGAAAAATTCCGAGCTGTATGTGCAGACCCTGATCGCCGCCACCATCGCCGAAATCGAACCGAAGCCGCAGGGCGATCCCACCCTGCTGGCGGCGCACTGCCTGGCCCTGTTCCAGGACTGGTACGTGAAACGCTGGAAGTACCGCGCGGCGAAGGTCAATGTCGACGATTTTGCCGACAGCGTAGTCGGCACGGTGCGCGGATATTTGAGCATGGCCGCTGCGTAAGCCTCTGCGGCACCTGTCGGGTTACGCCGTCCCGGCTAACCCGACCTACGACTGGCGATTGATGCAGTAAGAGGCAGGTCGGATTAGCGAAGCGTCATCCGACAAGATACGGTGTAAACCGCTGCGGCACCTGTCGGGTTACGCCGTCCCGGCTAACCCGACCTACGACTGGTGATTGATGCGGTAAGAGGCAGGTCGGATTAGCGAAGCGTAATCCGACAAGATACGGTGTAAACCGCTGCGGCACCTGTCGGGTTACGCCGTCCCGGCTAACCCGACCTACGACTGGTG
>NZ_JACYMK010000005.1:360481-389857 GCF_020858135.1 Janthinobacterium sp. FW305-128
GTGATCGATGCGGTAAGAGGTAGGTCGGATTAGCGAAGCGTAATCCGACAAGAGACGGTGTAAACCGCTGCGGTACTTGTCGGGTTACGCCGTCCCGGCTAACCCGACCTACGACTGGTGATTGATGCAGTAAGAGGTAGGTCGGATTAGCGAAGCGTAATCTGACAAGATACTGGTGATTGATGCAGTAAGAGGCAGGTCGGATTAGCGAAGCGTCATCCGACAAGATAGCTGCGTCAGTTCGTGGTTTCCACCGGCAGCGTCTCCGGCAGTGCTGCCGGGTCCGTCGGCGTCTCCGCCTCCATATCCAGCGTCTTCACGCCATTCATGTCGATGAATTCATCGTACAGCCATTCGCCGTCGACCTGGCTCAGGCCTGCCGGCACGTCGCGCGTGACTTGCGGGCGCGTCGACAGGGCCGTGCGCATGTAGTCGATCCAGATCGGCATGGCCAGGGTCGAACCGAATTCGCGTCCGCCCAGCGATTTGGGTTCGTCGTAGCCCATCCACGCCACCGCCACGATACCGCCGCTGTAGCCGGCGAACCAGCCGTCGACGGCGTCGCTGGTGGTACCCGTCTTGCCGGCGATGTCGCTGCGGCCCAGTTTTTTCGTCGCCGCCGCACCCGTGCCCGTGCGGGCCACTTCGCGCAGCATGCTGTCCATCACGAAGGCGTTGCGCGGGTCCAGCGCCAGGGTCTTGTCGTCGTTCGGCGCGGGCGGCTTGGTCTGCATCAGGATGGTGCCCCTGGCGTCGACGATGCGGTCGATCAGGTACGGTTCCACCTGGTGGCCGCCATTGGCGAACAGGGCGTAGGCGCCCGCCATCTGCACGGGCGTGACGGAACCCGTGCCCAGCGCCATGGTCAGATTGCTGGGCTGGCGGGCCGGGTCGAAGCCGAATTTTTCCAGGAAGTCGTGCGTGTACGATACGCCCAGCGCGCGCAGGATGCGCACCGAGGCCACGTTCTTCGACTGCGCCAGCGCGTAGCGCATGGTGATGGGGCCGTCGAACTTGAAGTCGTCATTCTGCGGCGCCCACACCTTGCCGCCCGCCTGCATTTCCAGCGGCACGTCATTGATCAGGGTGGCCGGCGAAAAGCCTTTTTCCAGCGCCGCCGAATACACGAAGGGCTTCATGGCCGAACCGGGCTGGCGCCACGCCTGCGTGACGTGGTTGAACTTTTGCAGGTTGTAGTCGAAGCCGCCCACCATGGCGTGGTAGGCGCCCGTGTCCGCGTCCAGCGAGACGAAGGCGGCGGCCACCAGCGGCACTTGCGTGATGGCCCAGTTACCCTTGGCGTCCTGGCTGATGCGGATCACGGCGCCCGGTCGCAGCTTGATGCCGGCGCTCGCCTTGGCGGACAGCGCCGGGGCGGCAAAGCGCAAGCCGTCGCCCGTGATGGCCTTGGCGTCGCCGTCGCCCGTGTCGGCCACCACCTTGCCGCTGGCGACTTCCGTGACGACGGCGGCGATCAGGCCGTCGCTGTCCGGGCGTTTTTGCAGCGCAGCATCGATGGCGTCGTCGCGCTGCTCGGGATCGGCCGGCATGTCGATGAAGGTTTCCGGGCCGCGGTAGCCGTGGCGCTGGTCGTAGGCGATGACGTTGCGTCGCGTCGAGGCGTAGGCCGCATCCTGGTCCGCCTTCAGGATCGTCGTGTAGACGCTGATGCCCTTGATATAGCTGTCTTCCTTGAACTGCGCAAACACGGCCTGGCGCGCCAGTTCGGCCACGTATTCGGCGTGCGTGTCGAACCCCTGTTTGCCGCGGCTGTTGATATGCAGCGGCTGCGCCAGCGCCTGCCGGTACTGGCCTTCGCTGATGTAATCGAGTTCACGCATGCGTTTCAAGACCAGCTGCTGGCGCGCATGCGCCTTTTTCGGGTTGCTGATCGGGTTGTGTCGCGACGGGTTTTGCGGCAGGCCGGCCAGCATGGCCATTTCCGCGATCGACAGTTCCGACAAGGGTTTGCCGAAATACGTCTGCGCCGCGCTGCCGAAGCCGAACGAGCGCTGGCCCAGGTACATCTGGTTCATGTACAGCTCGAGAATCTGCTCTTTCGACAGGGCCGCCTCGATTTTCAGGGCCAGCATGATTTCATTGAGCTTGCGCGAGGCGACTTTTTCGCGCGTCAGGAAGAAGTTGCGCGCCACCTGCATGGTGATGGTGGAGCCGCCGCCATGGCCGAAGCCGTGGCGCAGGTTCGACAGGACGGCGCCGCCGGCGCGCACGAAGTCGATGCCGTGGTGTTCGTAGAAGCGGCTGTCCTCGATGGCCAGCAGGGCTTTTTTCATCATTTCCGGCACTTGCGCAATCGGCACGAAGTCGCGGTGCTCTTCGCCGAATTCGCCGATCAGCACATTGTCGGCCGTGTACACGCGCAGCGGGATCTTCGGCTGGTAATCGGTGATGACGCCCAGCTCGGGCAGGCGCGGGCGCACGTACAGGAACAGATAAGCGACCAGCAGCACGGCGGCGGCCAGCGCGGCGCCGCCGGCGATGATGAAGCCGCGCACGGCGGCGCGGCGGGAAGGCCAGGGGAATCCGGATCGTTTGGCAGTCAAGGCAGTCTCACATGAGCGTGCAGGGCACGGTGGCAGCGATTATAGACCAATGCGGCGGCGGTCCCGGCGCGGGCCAGGCGCCGGGACCGGGAGCAAAAAACCTTTTCATCGAAACGCGGCTGTGCGATAGTCTCGGCTTCAAGCAAATAGCCCGGGCGTCAATCCGGGCTGTTTAATTTATACAATTAAGGATTTATTTATGGCAAAAGATGCAATGCCGAGCGCCGTGAAGCCGTACATCCCGGCCGATGCGAAGCTGCCCGAGATGACCTTCCGCGCGCTGTTCATGGGCGTCATCCTGGGGATGGTCTTTGGCGCCTCCTCGCTGTACCTGGTGCTGAAGGTGGGCCTGACCGTCAGCGCCTCGATTCCCGTCGCCGTGATCGCCATCACCCTGTTCGGCCTGGCCAAGAAGGTGGGCGGCAAGGATTCGTCGATCCTGGAAAACAGCATCACGCAGACTGCCGGTTCGGCCGGCGAATCGCTGGCCTTCGGCCTGGGCGTGACCATGCCCGCCATCCTGATCCTCGGCTTCGACCTGGAAATCTCCAGAGTCATGCTGGTCGGTATCCTCGGCGGCCTGCTGGGCATCCTGATGATGATCCCCATGCGCCGCACCATGATCGTCGACCAGCACAAGGAACTCAAATTCCCCGAAGGCACGGCCTGCGCCGAAGTGCTCAAGGCAGCCGCCACGGAAGAATCTCGCATCGCCGCCGGCGAAAGCATCGAGAAGGATTCGGCCGCCGCGCTGGACGCCAAGCGCCGCGCCAAGATCATCTTCGGCGGTTTCGCCGTCGGCCTGCTGTATAAGGTCTTCAATATCTCGTTCAAGGGCTGGAAGGACACGCCGGGCGTGGAATTTGCCGCGCCGCTCAAGGGCGGCTCCATCGGCGCCGAGATTTCCCCTGAATTGCTGGGCGTGGGCTACATCATCGGCCCGCGCATCGCCGCCACCATGGCCGCCGGCGGCGTGCTGTCGTATCTGCTCTTGATTCCGATGATCAAGTTCTTCGGCGACAGCCTGACCACCGTGCTCTCGCCGGGCACCAAATTGATCAGCGAAATGGGCGCCGACGACGTGCGCAGCGCCTACGTGCTGTACATCGGCGCGGGCGCCGTGGCGGCCGGCGGCCTGATTTCGCTGGTGCGCGCCATGCCCATGATCTGGCGCAGCCTGTCGGCCGGCCTGAAAGGTATCGGCAAGGGCGTCAAGACCGATTCCACCTTGCGCACGGACCAGGACATCCCCCTGAAATGGGTTGTCATCGGCTGCCTGTCCATCATCGCCGTGATCACGTTCGCCACGCCGCTGCACATGAACTTCCTCGGCGCGCTGCTGATCCTCGTCTTCGGCTTCCTGTTCGCCACCGTCTCGTCGCGCCTGACGGGCGAAATCGGCTCCTCGTCGAACCCGATCTCCGGCATGGCCGTGGCCACCTTGCTGTTCACTTGCCTGATCTTCCTGATCATGGGCTGGACGGGCGGGCGTTACTATGTGACGGCCCTGTCGGTGGGCGCCATCGTCTGCATCGCCGCCAGCAATGCGGGCACCACCTCGCAAGACTTGAAAACGGGCTACCTGGTGGGCGCCACGCCGCGCCTGCAGCAGTACGCGATCCTGGCGGGCGCCTTGTCGTCCGCGCTGATCCTCGGTCCGATTCTGCTGAAGCTGAACGAGGCGAGCACCGTCTACGTGCCGGCCGCGCAAGTGGCACCCGGCCTGACGGTCGATGCATCGAAGCTGACGGTAACGGGCGAGCTGCATGGCCCGCAAGCCGAGAGCGACCACAATACGTATAAAGTCTGGCAAAAGACCGATACCGTGGGCGGCCCGGCCGGCAAATATTTTGTCAAGGAAGATGGGCAACTCGCTTACCTGGTCGATCCGGGCATCAATGGCCACTACAGCAAGCGTCCGGACGGCTCGGAAGTGAAGAAATACGATGCGCCGAAGGCCGTGCTGATGTCCTACATCATCAAGGGCATCCTCGACCAGCAGCTGCCATGGACCCTGGTGCTGTTCGGTGTGATGATCGCCGTGGTGCTGGAAATGGCCGGCATTCCATCGCTGGCGTTTTCGGTGGGCGTGTACCTGCCGCTGTCGTCGACCTTGCCGATCTTCGTCGGCGGCCTGGTGCGCTGGCTGGCGGACCGCCGCAACAACAAGCTGGAACACAACGCTAAATTGAACGAGGAAGAGCGCCAGCTGGCGGGCGACCGCAGCTCTGGCGTGCTGCTGGCGTCCGGCTACATCGCCGGCGGCGCGCTGGCCGGCATCATCATTGCCATCACGGCCGGCGTGCTCACGCACTTCGACCAGATGATGGCCGACTGGGCCGAGCACGGCAACCCGTTCTACGCGGGCTTGAACTCGGATGCGCTGTCCCTGCTGCCGTATGCGGCCATCATCGTGCTGCTGTACTTCGTGGCGCGCGAGAAGAAAATGGACCGCCCGCAGGCTTGATTTTTTAAGCACGCTAATGAAAACCGCCCGGTGTCATGACGATCCGGGCGGTTTTTTTATGCGCGCCCGACGGGCCGCGCCGCCAGTTCTGCCGCGCTCGCGTAGATCGTCACGTTTTCTGAGGCCAGCCGGCCCAGGTGGTCATAAAACGCCTGCGCCGGGATGCACCACGACGCCGCATCGCCCACGTGCCCGTTGACGCGCAGGCCGGCGGCGTCGAACTCCCGGTGAAAGTAGTCGCGCAGGTCGCCGCGCCCGGGATGGTCGATGCGGCGCTGCGCGATGGCCGGATCGAAGGGGCGCACGGGCACGTCCCAGCGCCGGCCGGCGTGGTCCAGGCAGGTCAGCAGCTTTGTCTCGCCTGCCCACACGGGCACGGGAAAGGCCTCGCCCATGGCGTCTTCCAGCGCGTGATAGAACGTCACCGGTCCCATGGAAATGCCCAGGCCCAGCACCTTGGCCCGCTCGCAGCCGATGAAGCGCTGCCAGGGCGAATCCACGCCGAAAATCGATGGCGCGCGGTGATGCGCCTCGGTGAGAGCGTCGGCATGGCGGCCCCACGCGGACACGGAGTGGGTCGGGTGGATGCTGCGCCGCACACCGGCGCTGGCGAGGAACGCTTCGGGCAGGCGCCCCATGTGCGTGCCATGGCGGCGCGGATCGAACACATAGTCTTTCATGTCGCAGGTGGCGCGCACGGTGCCGCCCGGCAGATAGTAGGTGGGCAGCAGCAGGGTGCCTTGCGGGCCGACGGCGTCCTGCAGGGCGCCAATCACGGCCGCCGCGCCGCCTTCCACGTAGCCGAGGCTTTTCAGCGAAGAGTGCACGAACAGCGTGTCTCCATGCGCGATGCCCAGCCGCGCCAGATCGGCGGCCAATCCGGCGCGCGTCACGTGGCGCGCGCCGTGGCGCATGTTGCGGGCGCTGGCGGCGCGGCGCCACGCTTGCAGCGCGGCCCTGGCGGCGCGCCTGGCACCGTCAAGCATGGCCTGACTCCAATTCCAGCAGGTTGGCATCGATGCAGAACTTGGCGGCCCAGTTCAGGTAAGCCCAGGTGCCGTAGTCGCCATCGACGGGAAACGAGCCCTTGACGCCGCCGCGCGCGTGCGCGGGGCCGTCGATGCTGACCGCGCGCCGCACGTAACGATTCAGGCGGCGCGCCGCGTCGAGGTAGCGCCGCTCGCCCGTGAGCTGGTACAGCAGGAACAGACAATGCGCGTTTTGCGCGGAACCGGTAAGGCAAGCGTAGCCGGCCCCCGGCTGGAAGTCGGGTCCGAGACGGCCAGGCAGGTAGCCATCGGCCGCCACGGCCCTGGCGACGCTCGTGCCGGTGCGCGCGGCGGCCTCCAGCAGGTCGGCGCGCGCCGAAAAGCGGTGCGCTTCGAGCACGCCGCGCAAGGCGTAGCCGATGGTATGGGTCAGCGGCAGCAGCGGGTTGTCCAGGCAGTTCGAGGCGAACCAGCCATTGGGGCGCTGCTTCGTCAACGCCCAGTCGACCTGGCGCAGGCCCGCCGCGCCATAGCCGTGGCCCGGCGCGACGCGGTCCGCTTCGAACAAGCCCCACGCCACGTGCGTTTCATACGCCTTGTCGCCGGCGCTGGCGAACGGCGTCGGATGGCGGCGCCAGCAGCCGTCGGCATCCTGGCTGTCGCGCAGCCAGCGTGCCGCGCGGTGCATGGCGTCCTCGTAGGCCCCGCCGTACGCTGCCACGCCGGCCGCCAGGCCAAGCAGGATCTGGCCCGTGTTGAAGGTGACGGGCACGCGCGGCGTCGAATCGATCTTCCCGCCCTGGAAACCGCCTTCCGGGAACTGGATGGCCACGCACCAATCGAGCATGCGGCGCGCGCGCTCGTGCAGCGCATCATCCCCACCCTCGTCGCCCGTGCGCTGCGCCAGGGCGATCAGGGTGGGGATGATGTAGCCGGTGGTTTCGGGATAGGAGCTAGCCCAGCCCGTCAGCAGGCTGTAGTCGCGCGCGACGCCGCCGTCGTTGGAGCTGGAATGGTCTTGCGCCGCGCATAGCCAGGCCGTGCAGGCCTTGATGACGGCTTGCGGCCCGGGATCAAAGGCGGGCAGGCCGCGCCGGTCCGACGTCCGCTCCATGCGCGCCGCCGCCGGCAGGCCCGCCTGCGGCGCCAGAGTGTTCCTGATTTTCGCGAGCAAGGCGCGCATGGCATTCCATCCGGTGGTTGGCTCAGGCTACTGTAGCGCCGGCCATCGGCAGGGCTATTGACTTACCGCAAGGATTGGCCGCCGCGTCGCCGCCGCGGGAATTGACGCATAATGGCTGTATCACCATCGCCGACGAGGCCCGCCATGAACACCGTCACGCTTGAGTATTCGGTCGTCACCAATCCCGACTCGTTTGTCGGCTTCAAGTATTACGTCAAGGCGGGGCAGGCATTCGATGCCGACGATTTCGCCTATTCCTACAAGCTGAACCGCTCCGACCTGGACCCGGACAGCGTGCTGGCCACGCGCGAGGCGGCGGCGAATTTGCAGCCGGGCGAGTGGCTGACGGTGTCGCATTCGATCGCGGCGTAGCCGGCTGTCTTACGTTGGCGCAAACCAGTCCCGCAGTTCATCGACGGCCCTCTGCGCCGAGTCTTCGGTCAACGTGAGCACGATGACCATTTCCTGCGCCGGGCGATGCTGCCCATCGCTGCCGGCCAGCTCGATGGCTTGCCCGAAGCTCGTGTAGCAGGGACCGCACTCCTGCGGGCATTGCTGCACGATGCGCGCCGCCTTGCCGGCGTTGCGGTCCGCCAGGTTGACGATGGGATTGCCGTCATAGAACGGCTGGCCATTGGCAAATGCGGTGCGCAGATACGGCGCGCACTGGCCGTCGAGGAAGGCCAGGCGTGCCTGCCAGTAGGCCTCAGCCGCCGCATACGCGGCCTGGTCTTCGAGAAAATCGGCAAACAGGAAGTCGTTCATATGGTCTCATCGGCTAGATGCCGAACACTTTCAAGATCGCGTCCGTAAAACCCTCGAACCAGCTGCCTACCTTGCCCGGCTGCTTGCCGTGGCGCGGGGTTTCTTCGTACAGGTAGACGCCGTTGCCGCCGTCGAAGCGGTCGTTGAGCAAGGCTTGCTGGCCGCGCAGGTAGGGCAGGAAGGTTTCGCTGCGCATCGTCGAGTACAGCACGTCGGTGGTAAAGCCCAGGGTAGCGGACTGGCTGATGGAGCGGCCCTGGCCCGCCCGTTCCAGGCGCACGCCGCGGCAGCCGCGCACGATCAGGGTGACGGAGCCGCGAAAGACGATGAAGCGCAGCTGCAATGTAAGCCAGGCATGCAGGCTGGCCAGGCGCCAGTGGCTCGATATCGCCAGCGGCTGGCCAGCGTCGCAGATCAGGCCCACGAGGCCTCGCGGCTGGAACACGAGGGCGCTGCCGGCCGGCAGGTGGACGACGGCCACTTCCAGCAGCGGGTCGTCGCTGGCGGAAATCGTCACGGATGCGGTCACGTCGCTTTCCAGCCGCGTCAGCGCCGCCATGCCGGCGGCCAGGCTGGTGAACGGGAACCGCCAGTCCAGCAGCCACTGCGTGCGTTTATGCGTGCCGACGGGCGACGATTGCAGGTATTCGGGATGGATCAGCATCTGCTGGCCGGGTTTGAGCTGCAATGCCTGCGACACCGCGGAAATGCGCGATTCGCCCAGCGGCGGCAGGGGCAGGGAGCAACCATTCACCTGCAGTTCGCGCGCGATGGCCAGCGGCGGCAAACGGGAAGCGACGGGCGCCAGCACGAAATAAAAGAAGGCCTTGATGGCGGCGGGCAGCAGCATGGCCGACAGCACCAGCAGGGCGGCCGTGGGTGCCACGTCCAGCACGGGAGCGCGCCAGCGGGCGATCCAGTTGCGCGCCAGTTGTTCTTCGCCTGCCGCAATCGCCTTTTGTACGGGCGCCAGCGCGCCGGCCAGCGCCGCATTATCGACGGCGAATGGCGCGGGGCGGGTGATGTTGGTGGCGTTGCTGGTGCGCGCGCGCTGCGCCAGCCAGGCCTGATACGCTTGCAGGTTGACCTCGCGCAAGCGCTGGCCCTCCGCGTCGAGCTGCGACAGCTGCGCGTAGGCATCGCTGCTCGGCAGGCGCGCCGCCACGGGATGCTGCGCTTCCAGCTGCCGGCGCTGGCGCAGGTTGTGTTGCAGCGCCGCATACGCGCTAACGTGTTCCGCATGCAGGCGCGCCAGCGTCTGGCGTGCGTCTTCGCCGCTGATCGCCGCCTGCAGGACGCTCAAGTAACGGGCTTCCTGCACCAGCACTTCGATTTCCACGCGGCGCGTGGCTTCGTCCTGCGCATGCAAGGCCAGGGTGCTCGGGTCGGGCAGGGGAAGGGTGAACAGCGACGGTTGCCGCTGCGCGCGCAAGGCTGCCAATTGCGCCTGCACTTGCTTCAGGCGTGCCGCGATGACCGCGTGCGAGGCGTGCTGCAAGGCGTTGACGCGCAGCGTGGCCGCCTCGGCCAGGCTGGCGCCATGGCTATCGGCGCTGCCGGAAGCCTGGCGCAGGGCGGCGACAGCCTCGCTGCCGGCGCTGTAGCTGCGCCATTCGGCCAGCAGCAATCGGCCGGCCAGCAGGATGACGATGAACAGGGCGAACTGCAGCGCGTGGCGCAGCAGGAAGCGCAGGATGGCCGTCAGCAGCTGGCGCAAGGAGTAATCGCCTTAGCCGGCCGCGCTATCGGCGTCGGCGCAGCATTTCTTGTACTTTTTGCCGCTGCCGCAGTGGCACGGGTCGTTGCGGCCCGTTTTCGGCAGTTCGCGCAGCACGGTGGCGCCGGGCTGGCTTTGCTTCAGGTGGCGCTGGCGCGCCCAGGCGGCGTTGATGGCGATGACGGCGGGAATCACGCCGTCCATGGCCGTTTCGGCCGCATCGTCATCGAGTTCGCTGGCGCTGGCCAGGTGCTGGAACGGCGCCAGGTAATCAGGATGGCTGACGGCCAGGGCCGCCCACTGGGGCTTGTCCAGGCTGGTGCCCAGGATAAATCCGGCGCACCAGGCGGGCACGCTCCATTCGGGGCCGCAGACGTAGATGGGCTCGAAGCTGTCCGGGTCTTTCGCCAGCCATTCGACCATGTAGGCGTGGTGGCGGCGGGCCAGGCTGGCCGCCCGTTCGCTGGCAGCATCCGCTGCGGGCGCGGCGCTGCCGGCCGCCTTGTCCCATACCCATGGCAACCACTGTTCCGGCGCGATCTGTTTCGGGTTCAGGGCGACGGCTGTGAGAAAACCTTCGAGCATCGACACGTCCATGGCACGGCCTTCCAGCGCGGGCGCGGCCAGCAGGGTGTCGAGTTCGGCGTATTCGTCGTCGGAGAGGGGCGAGGTGGTGGAGATGCTGGACATAATATTCTTTGCTGAGTGGGGGGAGTGGCCGGTGGCCCTGGCTGTATTGTACCGCCCGCCAAGGCAAGAACCGGCGCCGGAATGAAAAACGGCGGCCCGCGGGCCGCCGTTTTCAGCTAAGGCAGAACGCTTACTTCACGCCGTGCATCAGTTTGTTGATCAGCGGTGCGATCAGGAACAACACGACGCCGGCGCCCAGCAGGGACCAGAAGCCGAAGGTGTAGCCGGACAGGGCCGACTGCACCGACATGCCGCTCGTGCCGCTGACGTGGCTGGCGAAGATGCCCGACAGGTTGTTGCCGATACCGGTCGACAGGAACCAGCCGCCCATGCCCAGGCCCACCAGGCGCACCGGCGCCAGCTTGGTCACCATCGACAGGCCGATAGGCGACAGGCACAGCTCGCCGATCGATTGCAGCACGTAGACGGTGGTCAGGGTCCAGAACGGGATCTTGTTATCGGCGCCAACCAGGCTCGACAGAGCGAAGATCAGCAGGCCGAAGGCCAGCGCATTGCCCAGCAAGCCCAGGCCGAATTTGCGCGGGATCGACGGGTTGACGTTGTGGCGCGCCAGGAAGACCCAGACGGCGGCGATGATCGGCGCGAAGACGATGATGGCGACCGAGTTGACGGTCTGGAAGTAGGCGGTCGGGAAGATCCAGAAGCCCAGGTCGCGGTTGACGATCTTGTCAGCCAGGAAAGTAAACGAGCTGCCAGCCTGTTCGAAGAACATCCAGAACAGGATGTTGAAGACGAAGATCAGCAGCATGGCGATGACGCGGTCGCGCGCAATTTTACCGTTGCGTATGCCTTCGATCATCAGCATCACGGCCAGGCCGACGAACAGCACGGTCAGGACGATTTGCAGCTTTTCAGCGCCGACGGTCAGCAGGAAGTACATCAGCGGGATCACGCACAGGGAGCCGACGGCCACCCAGACGACGCGCATCGGGTTGCCGGAACCGGCTTCCGGAGCGCCGATGCCCTTCAGGGCGCGGCGGCCGATGAAGAACCATACCAGGCTGATCAGCATGCCGAAACCGGAGGCCATGAAGACCATCTTGTACGACGGCATGGCGCTGGTGCCGAAGATCGACTCGGCCAGCCATTGCGTGAAGACAGGCGCGACCATGGCGCCCATGTTGATGCCCATGTAGAAGATCGTGAAACCACTGTCGCGGCGCGGATCGGCGGTCGTATACAGCTTGCCGACCATGGTCGAGATGTTCGGCTTGAACATGCCGTTACCGACGATCATCGTGGCCAGGCCCAGGTTGAAGATGTCCTGGTTCGGCACGGAGATGCAGAACAGGCCGGCAGCCATGAAGATGGCGCCCAGCAGGATGGAACGCTGGTAACCGATGACCCGGTCGGCGATGTAACCGCCGAACAGGGCGCCGGCGTACACCAGCGCGAGGAAGGAACCGTAGGTCAGGTTGGCCGCTGCCTGTCCCGAACCGTCGCCGCCGTGGAACTGGGCCACGATGTACAGTACCAGCGCCCAGCGAACTCCGTAGAACGCGAAGCGTTCCCAGAATTCAGTCATGAACAACATCCACAATGGGCTTGGATGGCCCATAATCTGCTTGAACTCGGGAATAACGGCTTCCTTGTTGGGCGTAGTCGCACCGCTCATGCGGTTCCTCCTGAAAAATTATTATAGTCAATCGATACAACGAACTTATGGAAGCCTGCGGGCGGCGGGGACTCTCATGAAGAACCGTACACACGGGAATTCCAATAGGCTGGCATTCTAATCTACAAATTGCGCGGAGCGAAGGTTTCGATTCGCATTAGCAAGAATGACTGTTTCATATTAGTCAAACCGGTTTGCAGGCAAGAACGGCCCGGGCGATTTTGCGGCGGCACAGCACAACTTGCCTGACTTGTCGTATATTAAGGCTGCAAGACCTTCGAGCATCGATTTTTAAAGGATTTTTCGCATTATGGAACACGACGTTATCGATACTCTGGTTTCACCGGAAGGCCGCCTGGACGTGCTCTCCAAGACTGAAGTCAACAAACTGCTCGACACCAGCCAGGGCGGCCTGTACAACACTTTCCGCCGCTGCGCGCTGGCGGTCTTGAATTGCGGCAGCACCATCGACGATGGCCGCGCCCTGCTGGAGCGCTACCAGTCGTTTGAAATCTCCATCATCCAGCGCGAGCGCGGCATCAAGCTCGACATCAAGGGCGCGCCAGCCATCGCCTTCGTCGACGGCAAGATGATCAAGGGCATCCACGAGCACCTGTTCGCCGTGCTGCGCGACATCATCTTCGTCAGCGACGAAGTGACGGGCAACCCGAAATTCGACTTGCAGAGCACGGAAGGCGTGACGGACGCCGTCTTCCACATCCTGCGCAACGCCAACGTGCTGCAAACCCAGCTCAACCCGAACCTGGTCGTCTGCTGGGGCGGCCACTCGATCAACCGCGCCGAATACAATTATTCGAAGGAAGTGGGCTACCAGCTGGGCTTGCGCGGCCTCGACATCTGCACGGGCTGCGGCCCGGGCGCCATGAAGGGCCCCATGAAGGGCGCCACCATCGGCCATGCCAAGCAGCGTTTGCACAATGGCCGCTATCTCGGCATCACCGAGCCGGGCATCATCGCGGCCGAGTCGCCGAACCCCATCGTCAATGACCTCGTCATCATGCCGGACATCGAAAAGCGCCTGGAAGCGTTCGTGCGCGCCGGTCATGGCATCGTCGTCTTCCCCGGCGGCGCGGGCACGGCCGAAGAGATTCTGTATATCCTCGGCATCCTGCTGCACCCGGACAACGCGGAGATTCCGTTCCCGCTGATCTTCACGGGCCCGGAAACATCGCGCGAGTACTTCGTGCAGATCAACCAGTTCATCCACGACACGCTGGGCCCGGAAGCGCAGCAGCGCTACAAGATCATCATCGACGACCCGGAACTGGTGGCGCGCGAAATGCTCGAAGGCATACGCCAGGTGCGCGAATTCCGCAAGGCGCACAGCGACGCGTATTACTTCAATTGGCTGTTGAAGATCGACCACGAGTTCCAGAAGCCGTTCCAGCCCACGCATGAAAACATGCGCAACCTGAGCCTGCACAAGAACCAGCCCACGCACTTGCTGGCGGCCCAGCTGCGCCGCGCGTTCTCGGGCGTGGTGGCGGGCAACGTCAAGGATGACGGCATCCGCTCGATCGAAAAGCATGGCAACTTCGAAATCCACGGCGACAAATCCATCGCCGGCCCCATGGATGCGCTGCTCGCCTCGTTCGTCGCGCAGCACCGCATGAAACTGGCGGGCACGGCCTACGTGCCGTGCTACACCGTGGTCCAGTAAACAGTCTTGACACCATCACGCCGCCCGCCTCCTGCGTTTGCAAGGGGCGGGCGGCGTTTTTTCATCCGCGTTCCCATCCATGCACCCATCGTGTTCCTTCGCCGCCACAGGCAATCAAATCGCTTGCGTCATCGATGCGTGGGTGCTATCTTTGGAACCGGTTCCAAAATAAAAATATACAGATCAACAGGTAGTGGAGAGCACCTTGGATTCAGTACGCAGCAACAAAAAAACAGCCTCCGGCGAGCCGCCACGGCCCGTGACCATCGCCCAGGTGGCGCGCGAGGCGGGCGTATCGAAAACGAGCGTGTCGCGCTTTCTCGGCGGCGAACTCGATGCCCTGTCGGAGAACATCCGCCAGCAGATCGCCAGCACCATCGCGCGCCTTGGCTACCAGCCGAACCAGATGGCGCGCGGTCTCAAGCGGGGCCGCACGCGCCTGATCGGCATGGTCGTGGCGGACATGCTCAATCCCTACACGGTGGCCGTGCTGCAAGGCGTGGAAGCGGCTTGCCAGCAGCATGGCTATACCTTGATTCTGTGTAATACCGGCAATGACGAACAGCGCGAACGGCAGTCGCTGGCCGCGCTGCGCTCGTACAGCGTGGAAGGGCTGATCGTCAACACGCAGGGGCGCAATATTCAGTCGTCCGACTTGCAGCAGGCGGACATGCCCATCGTGCTGGTCGACCGCCGCATCGAGGGCGCCGATTTCGACCTCGTGGGCCTGGACAATGTGCAGGCGGGCCGGCTGGCCACCGCGCATCTGATCGAGCAGGGTTTCGACGCCATCGCCTTCGTCGCGCCGCCATTGACGGGCGTCAGCTCGCGGCTGATGCGCGCCGACGGTTTCCAGGCCGTGATGGCCGAGCATCCGGGCTGCGTGGGCGAAGTGCTGGCCGTGGACCTGGACGACCGGCCTTCCATCGACGCGCAGGTGCGTCTATGCCTGGCGCAGTGGCGCGGCCGCCGCGTGGCGCTGCTGGCCTCGAACGGCATGGTGGCGCTGGAGCTGGCGCTGATGCTGCAGCGCCTTGCCCTGCGCATGCCGCAGGACGTGGGCTTGCTGGGCTTTGATGAATTGCCATGGTCGCCGCTGGCGGGCCTGAGCACGATCGAGCAGCAGACCTATGACATCGGCTTTTCGGCGATGACGTGCATGCTGTCGCGCCTGCAGGGCGATCAATGCCCGCCGCGCGAGGTGCTGTTGCCCGGCAAGTTGATTGTGCGTAATTCCACCCAGGGTAGCGAAGTACGCAAGGGCGGCGACGCTTGAGGAAGGGAAGAGGGCGTTGCCTTTTTTTTGAGACAGTTATGGAACCGGTTTCATAGATGGTATTCACCTGGGAAAGGAGCGCGGATAGTCAGGCAGGGCAATGGTTGGCATGAAGTTGAAATGACACGGCAAGAGACGATCTGAATCGTCCATTTGACAATATTCCCGGCAGTGCCTCGACGAGGCCGGTACCGGGATCACAGGAGACTGAAGCATGAAGATGACTACACTGTTGTATTCGAAGATCGTGGCGTGCGCGCTCGCAGCAACGTTTGCCCTGGGTGCGGCGGCCGATGCCGGCGCCCAGACGCTTGGCGACCTGATCAAGAAAGGCAAGCTGACCATCGGCGTGGTCAGCGGCACGCCGCCGTTCGGCAGCATCGACGCCAAGGGCGCGCCCGTCGGCTATGACGTCGACGTCGCCAACCTGATCGGCAAATACATGAACCTGCCCGTGGAAATAGTCCCGTTGACGGCGCCGTCGCGCGTGCCGTCGCTGGAGTCGGGCAAGGTCGATTTCCTCGTGGCGACCCTGGCGCCCACGCCGGAACGGGCCAAGACCTTGATGTTCACCATGCCTTACAGCGCGTTCGAACTGGCCATCGTCGCGCCGGTGGGCGGCAAATTCAAGGCCCTGGCCGAGTTGAAGGGCAAGAAAGTGGGCGTGACGCGCGGCACCACCAACGACACGGCGCTGAGCCGCCTGGCGCCGGCCGGCACCAATATCGTGCGTTTCGAGGATGACGCCACCGTCACCCAGGCCTTGCTCAGCAAGCAGGTCGACGCCGTCTCGATCCCCAGCACGATGGCGCTCGACATCATCAAGACGCGCGGCGCGGGCAAGATCGAGGTCCGCTTCACCTACTCGCTGCAGCCGAACTCGATGGCGGTGCGCCGCGGCGACTTCGAGCTGCACCAGTGGCTCAACAACTTCATCTACTACGTCAAGCTGAACGGCGAACTCGACGCCATCGCGCGCAAGTGGAGCGGCGCGCCGCTGCCGGCGCTGCCGACCTTCTGATACCGCCAGCCGCACAGGAAAGTGCCCGTCCGCACGGCGCGCCGCCACGGTGGCGCGGCCGGGGATGCGCACGCAGACAAGGAGTTGAGTATGCCGTATGAATTTCATTTCGAACTCGTCATGCAATCGCTGGACCGCCTGTTGTGGGGCGCGGCGCTGACGATACGCCTGAGCGCCCTGGCGATGGTGCTGGGCCTGGCGGTGGGCGTGTGCGCCGCCGTCATCCTGAAGAATGGTCCCGCCTATGCCCGCGCCGTGGTGCGCGCGTATGTCGAGGTGATCCGCAGCACGCCCTTCCTGGTGCAGCTGTTCATCATCTACTTCGGCTTGCCGTCGCTGGGCCTGCAGCTCGACGCGAACGGCGCCGCGCTCGTCGCCATGACGGTCAACCTGGGCGCTTACGCGGCGGAAATCGTGCGTGCCGGCATCGGCGCCGTGCATCCCTCGCAGCTCGAGGCGGCGCAGGCGCTGGGCATGACGCGCTGGCAGGTGATGCGCCACGTGGTGCTGCTGCCGGCGCTGGAAAAGGTGTATCCGGCGCTGGCCAGCCAGTTCACCTTGATGATGCTGGCCTCGAGCGTCGTGTCGGCCATTTCCGCCGAAGAGCTGACCGCCGCCGCCCACCTGCTCGACGCGGAAACCTTCCGCAGCTTCGAGATCTACATCGTCGTGATGGTGCTGTACATCCTGCTGGCCCTGCTGTTCCGCTTCAGCTTCTGGGTGCTGGGCCAGATCGTCTTCAAACGCCGCCGCCGTCTGGGCGCGGCGCGCATGGGAGCTTGACATGATCAGTGACTTTTCCTGGGATAACCTGCAATTCCTGCTCGAGGCCACGCGCTGGACCATCGGCCTGTCGCTGCTCGTCTTCATCACGGGCGGCATCGCCGGCTTCGCCGTGGCGCTGCTGCGCACGGCGCGCAGCCCGCTCCTGCGCTGCATCAGCGCCCTGTACATCCAGCTGGTCCAGGGCACGCCCGTGCTGATCGTGCTGTTTTTGACGTATTACGGCCTGGCCCTGTTCGGCTACAAGCTGTCGCCGGTCATCGCGGCCGGCGCGGCGATGACGATCTTTGCCAGCGCCTACCTGGGCGAGATCTGGCGCGGCTGCATCGAAGGCGTGCAGCGGCAGCAGTGGGAAGCGTCGGCCGCGCTGGCGCTGAACCGCTACCAGCAGCTGCGCTACGTCATCCTGCCGCAGGCGCTGCGCCATTCGCTGCCGCCGACCGTGGGCTTCATGGTGCAGATCATCAAGAACACTTCGATCACCTCGATCATCGGCGTGGTGGAATTGACGCGGGCAGGGCAACTGGTCAGCAATGCGACCTTCCTGCCTTTCATCGTCTTCCCCGTCGTCGCCCTGATCTACTTCGCGCTGTGCTATCCGCTGTCGCGCTACAGCCATTCACTGGAAAGGAAATTCCATGCCCATCGTTGAAATCGACAATATCAGCAAGAGCTTCGGCGCCAATCACGTGCTCAAGGGCGTTTCGTTCGCCGTCGAGCGGGGCCAGGTGATCGCCGTGATCGGCCGCAGCGGCTCCGGCAAGAGCACCATGCTGCGCTGTATCAACGGCCTGGAAACCATCGACAGCGGCAGCATCGTCGTCGCCGGCCACACGCTGACGGCGCGCCAGGAACACCTGCTCGACTTGCGCAAGGACGTCGGCATGGTCTTCCAGAGCTACAACCTGTTCCCCCACCTGACCGTGGAAGAAAACGTCATGCTGGCGCCGCGCATCGTCAAGAAGGTGCCCGACGCCCAGGGCCGCGCCACGGCGCTGCGCGTGCTCAAGCAGGTGGGCCTGGACCACAAGCGCGAAGCCTATCCCGAGCAGCTGTCGGGCGGCCAGCAGCAGCGCGTGGCGATCGCCCGTTCGCTGGCGATGGAGCCGCAGGTGATGCTGTTCGACGAAGTGACGTCGGCGCTCGACCCGGAACTGACGCAGGAAGTGCTGAAGGTGATGGAAGAGCTGGCGCAGGCGGGCATGACGATGCTGCTGGTGACGCACGAGATGGAGTTCGCGCGGCGCATGGCCGACGTCACCGTCTTCATGCACCAGGGATTGGTGTGGGAAAGCGGGCCGTCGGAAGCGTTTTTCAGCAATCCGAAAACGCCTGAAGCGCGCCAGTTCGTCGGCGCGGGAGCGATCAAATGAGCCCCGTCCTGGTAGCGGCGTCTGCTTATGGCGCAAGCAGGGTAAGGCAGCTGGGGCAAAGCCATTTCATCGACGTGGTGGCCGATGCGGGCGGGGCCGGCATCGAGATCCGCCGCGAACTGTTCACCTCCGACTTGCCGGACCTGGCGCGCATGGGCGCGGCGGTGGCTGCGCGCGGCCTGTACTGCGTGTATTCCACGCCCATCGAATTGTGGGACGCGGACGGGCTGCTGCGGCACGAGTTGCTGCAGCAGATGCTGGACGAGGCGGCGCACCTCGGGGCGCGCTACCTGAAGGTGTCGCTGGGCCATTACCCGGCCGCGCCGGACTTGCACGCCTTGAGCGCCCAGTTGGCGGCCGCGCCCGTGGCGCTGCTGGTGGAAAACGACCAGACGGCCCATGGCGGCAAGCTGGCGACGATGGCGCGCTTCCTGGCGGCGGCGCGCGACATCGGGCTGCCCGTGGGCCTGACCTTTGACATCGGCAACTGGCGCTGGGTGGGCGAGGATGCGCAGCAGGCGGCCCGCCTGCTGGCGCCGTACGTGCGCTATGTGCACTGCAAGGCCGTCCAGGATGACGGGGGCCGGCTGTCCGCCTGCGCCGTCTCCGCCGCCGATCCGGCCTGGCGCGCCGTCTTCGCGCACTTTGCGCCGGGCGTGCAGCGGGCCATCGAATTCCCGCTCGAGGCTACCGACCTGGTGGCCGAAACGGGCCGCTACATCCAGATGCTGGAGGCCGCATGACGGAACACGAAATAATGCATGGAGCGCATGCGCT
Organism: Janthinobacterium sp. FW305-128; assembly: GCF_020858135.1. Classification (NCBI taxonomy): domain Bacteria; kingdom Pseudomonadati; phylum Pseudomonadota; class Betaproteobacteria; order Burkholderiales; family Oxalobacteraceae; genus Janthinobacterium; species Janthinobacterium sp. FW305-128. Next base: position 379,404 of record NZ_JACYMK010000005.1, read on the forward strand.
CGACGTCGTCACCTACGGCGAAGCGATGGCGATGTTCGTTGCCGAGGAAACGGGCGACCTGGCGGCCGTGGCGCATTTCACGCGCCGCCTGGCCGGCGCCGAGACGAACGTCGCCATCGGCCTGGCGCGCCTGGGCTTGAAAGTCGGCTGGCTGAGCAGGGTGGGCGATGACTCGTTCGGCCGCTTCATCCGCGCCAGCGTGCAGGCCGAGGGCGTCGATTGCAGCCGGGTCGCCGCCGTCGCCGGCCAGTCCAGCGGCTTCCTGCTCAAGGAGAAGGCCGAGAACGGCGCCGATCCCCTGGTCGAATACTTCCGCAAGGGTTCCGCCGCCAGCCGGCTGGCGCCCGAGCACTTCGACCCCGCCTATTTCCTGTCCGCGCGCCACCTGCACGCCACGGGCGTGGCCGCCGCGCTGTCCGCCACCAGCCTGGCGTTCGCCGGCCAGGCCATCGACTTCATGCGCGAGCATGGCCGGACCGTGTCGTTCGATCCGAATCTGCGGCCTTCGCTGTGGCCGTCGCAAGCCGTCATGGTGGAACAGATCAACCGCCTTGCCGCCAGGGCCGACTGGGTGCTGCCCGGCCTGGGGGAGGGAAAAATCCTCACCGGTCATGACCTGCCGCACGACGTCGCCGGCTTTTATCTGCGGCAGGGCGCGCGGCTGGTGGTCATCAAGCTGGGCGCCGAGGGCGCCTACTACCGCACGGCCGACGGCGACAGCGGCATGGTGCCGGGCGAGCGCGTGGCCAACGTGGTCGACACGGTGGGCGCCGGCGACGGCTTCGCGGCCGGCCTGGTCAGCGCCTTGCTGGAAGGCTTGCCGCTGGCGCAGGCGGTACGGCGCGGCAACAGAGTCGGCGCCTTCGCCATCCAGGTGGCCGGCGACATGGAAGGCTTGCCGACCCGCGCCCAGCTCGACGCGCTGGGCCAATCTTGAACCGAACAGGGGAACACTCGTGAAAAAACATGTGCTTGTGTATAAAAAGCTGGCCGAACCGCTGCTGGCGCGCCTGCGCGCCGAATGCGATGTGACGTATTTCGAGGCGATCGACGCGGGCAACCGCGCCGCGTTCGCCGCCGCCATCCGTGGCGCGCATGGCTTGCTGGGCGCCAGCGTGCGCCTGGACCGCGAACTGCTGGACCCGGCCGAAGACCTGCGCATCATTTCCACCATTTCGGTGGGCGTCGACCAGTTCGACGTCGATTATCTGCGCGAACGGGGTATTTTGCTGGCCAATACGCCGGACGTGCTGACGGAAACGACGGCCGACACGATCTTCGCGCTGATCCTCGCCAGCGCGCGGAGGGTCGTCGAGCTGGCCGAATTCGTCAAGGCGGGACGCTGGACGCGCAGCGTGGGTGAAAGCCAGTACGGCGTCAACGTGCATGGCAAGACCATCGGCATGCTGGGCATGGGCCGCATCGGTCGCGCCGTCGCCCGCCGCGCCGCGCTCGGTTTTGGCATGCAGGTGCTGTACGTGAATGGCGAGGCGGTGCCCGAGGTGGAAGCGGCGCTGGGCGCGCGACAGGTGGCGCTCGACGACTTGCTGGCCCGCTCCGATTTCGTCTGCGTGGTCCTGCCGCTGACGGCGCAGACGGAAGGCATGATGGGGCGGCGCGAATTCGCGCTGATGCGCCCCGGCGCCATCTTCATCAATGGTTCGCGCGGGCGCATCGTCGATGAGGCGGCGCTGATCGAGGCCCTGCAGCAGGGCACCATCCACGGCGCCGGCCTGGACGTGTTCGAGCGCGAACCGCTGGCGCCGGACAATCCGCTGCCGGGCATGGCCAACGTGGTGGCGCTGCCGCATATCGGCTCGGCCACGCATGAAACGCGTTACGCCATGGCGCAGCAGGCCGTGGACAACCTGCTGGCCGGCCTGCGCGGCGAGCGTCCGCGCCACCTGGTCAGTTAAGAACAGTATCCATAAAAAGACAGACAGGGAAAGAAATGAAGAACAAGGTAGCAAGGGCAATGATCATTGGCGCGGGCGCCTGCGGCGGCCTGTGCGCGGCGCAGTCGAACGTGGCCATGTACGGCATCGCGGACCTGGGCGTGGTGTCCGAGAGCGGCGGCCCCGGGGGCAGGGTACTCAAGCTGACCAGCGGCATCGCCAACGGTTCGCGGCTCGGTTTCAAGGGCAGCGAAGATCTGGGCGGCGGCATGACGGCGATCTTTACGATGGATGCGGGCATCCTGGCCGACACGGGCGCTTCGGCCCAGGGCGGCCTGCTGTTCGGGCGCCAGGCCTTCGTCGGCCTCGCCGGCGCGGCGGGCACCTTGCGGCTGGGCCGCCAGTACACGTTCATCGATAGCAGCCTGGGCGTGCTGGACCCGTTTTACCTGGGTTTTGCGGGCAGGATGAGCAACGTCTTCACGGCCGGCTACATCAGCCGCGTCGACAACAGCATCACCTACAGCTCGCCCGTGCGCGGGGGACTGTCCGGCGAACTGGCGTACGGCTTCGGCGAAGTGCCGGGCGACGCGTCGGCAAAGCGCTACATGGGCGCGGCGGCCACCTATGCCAGCGGGCCGCTGTACGTGCGCATGGCGCACCAGGACGCCAACACCCTGTCAAGCGCGCTGTTGACGGGGCGGGCGCGCAACACGGTGCTGGGCGCCACCTGGGACTTCGGCGTGGTCAAGGCGCATGGCGCCGTCGCCGTCAGCAAGAGCACTGCCGGTGCCGCCACCACGGTCGACAGCGCGGACCTGATGCTGGGCGCCACCGTGCCGGTGGGACCGCACCGCATCCTGTTTTCGTACGTGCGGCGAGACGACCGGCGTGCCGCCAACGGCGACGCTAGCCAGCTCGGCATCGGCTATACGTACGCGCTGTCGAAACGCAGCACCTTGTACGCGGCCTACGCGCACATCGACAACCGCAACGGCGCCGCCTATGTGGTGGGCAACGCCACCGACAACGGCACCGGCAACCAGGCCTGGAACCTGGGCCTGCGCCACACTTTTTAACGGGAGAATCGAATGAAGAAAACCGGATGGATTTTGGTCGGCGCCAGCACCGTGGCGCGCGAATGGATGGTCGACGCGATCCGCCAGCAGGGCGATGCCGAGGTGCTGGCCGTGGTCAGCAGCGACGCCGCGCGCGGCGCCGCCTTTGCGGCGCAATTCGGCATCGCCGCCAGTTATACCGACCTCGATGCGGCGCTGGCCCATCCGGGCGCGGACGCCGTATACATCAGCACCACCAACGAATGGCACATGGCGCAGACCTTGCAGGCGGCGCGCGCGGGCAAGCACGTGCTGTGCGAAAAACCGCTGGCGCTGAACCTGGAGGACGCCCGCCGCATGGTCGACGGCTGCGCCGAGGCGGGCGTGGTGCTGGGGATTAACCACCACCTGCGCAACGCCGCCAGCCACGGCAAGGTGCGCGAGCTGATACGCGCGGGCGAGATCGGCCAGCCCCTGTATGGCCGCGTACTGCACGCGAACAACCTGCCGCAGCACCTGCGCGGCTGGCGCCTGGATGCGCCGGAGTCGGGCGGCGTCACGCTCGACATGTTCGTGCACGATGTCGATACCCTGCGCTTCCTGCTGGACTCGGAACCGCGCCACGTCACCGCCTGCGCCACCAGCGGGGGCATGACGGTGGCGGGGCTGGAAGAGGGCCTGATGGCCGTCATCGAGTTCGACAACGGCACCCTGGTGCAGGTGCACGACGCGTTCAACGCGCCGTATTCGCTGTCCGGCGTGGAAATCATCGGCAGCAAGGGCACCATCTTCGCCACCGGCGTGATGACGCAGCGCCCCGTCGGCAGCATCAGCCTGACGCGCGACGGCGGCAGCGTCGACATCCCCGTCGAGCACGAGAACCTGTACGTGCGCTCGGTGCGCGCCTTCCAGCGCGCCATGCGCGGCGAAGGGCAGCCGGCCGCCACGGGCGACGACGGCATGCGCGCGCTGGCGACGGCGCTGGCGGCGCAGCAGGCCAGCCGCAGCCACCAGCGCGTGACCCTGGCCGGCTGACGGCAGGCCGCATAAGTAAAAAAGCCGCCTGATTAAAAAAATCAGGCGGCTTTTTTTTGCCTTGAAGCATCGAACGCCTGAAAAAATCGTAGCGAGCGGATGGGAGTTGCGGCTAAGAAGCGCAACTGTGCTATAGCACAGTGAGCATCGCAGGCCGCAAATCGCGACGCGCAGTAGATTTTTCAGGTGTTCATCACTCTTCGCGGCGCAGGTGAGGGAACAGCAGGACGTCGCGGATGTTCGGAGAATCCGTGATGATCATCATCAGGCGGTCGATGCCGATGCCGCAGCCGCCGGCTGGCGGCATGCCGTATTCCAGCGCGCGGATGTAGTCGGCGTCGTAGAACATCGCCTCTTCATCGCCGGCGTCCTTGGCGGCCACTTGCGCCAGGAAGCGGGCCGACTGGTCTTCCGCATCGTTCAACTCGGAGAAGCCGTTGGCGATTTCGCGGCCCACCATGAACAGCTCGAAGCGTTCGGTGATGCCGGCCACCGTGTCGGAAGCGCGCGCCAGCGGCGACACTTCAACAGGGTAGTCGATGATGTAGGTCGGTTCCCACAGCTGCGCTTCAGCCGTCTCTTCGAACAGCGCCAGTTGCAGCGCGCCCAGGCCGGCCGTGGCGAACGGCTTGACGCCGAATTTCTTCAGCTCTTCCTTGATGAAGTCCGCATCGTTCAACTGCTCCGGCGTGTAGCCCGGCGCGTACTTGTTGATCGCTTCGACGATGGTCAGGCGGTGGAACGGCTTGGCCAGGTCCAGCTCGCGGCCGCCGTAGGTCAGGGTGGCGGTGCCGTGCGCGTCAATGGCGGCCTGGCGGATGACGGCTTCCGTGAAATCCATCAGCCATTTGTAGTCGGTGTAGGCCGCATAGAATTCCATCATCGTGAATTCCGGGTTGTGACGGATCGACACGCCTTCGTTGCGGAAGTTACGGTTGATCTCGAACACGCGGTCGAAGCCGCCCACGACCAGGCGCTTCAGGTACAGCTCGGGCGCGATGCGCAGGAACATCTGCATGTCGAGCGCATTGTGGTGCGTGATGAACGGCTTGGCCGCCGCGCCGCCCGGAATCGTGTGCAGCATCGGCGTTTCCACTTCCATGAACTCGTTCTTTTCCATGAAGCGGCGGATCGACGAGATGGCGGCGGTACGCGCCTTGAAGGTGCGGCGCGTCTCTTCGTTCATGATCAGGTCGACGTAGCGCTGGCGGTACTTCGTTTCCTGGTCGGCCAGGCCGTGGAATTTGTCCGGCAGCGGGCGCAGCGACTTGGTGATCAGGCGCAGTTCGGTGACCTTGATGGTCAGTTCGTCCGTCTTGGTCTTGAACAGGGTGCCCGTCACGCCCAGGATATCGCCCAGGTCATAGTGGTGCAGGGCGGCCATGGCCGCTTCGCCGGTGAGATCAAGCGTGGCGTAGATCTGGATGCGGCCGTCGGCCTTCGGGCCGGAAGCGTCTTGCAGGGTGGCGAAGGCGGCTTTCTTGCCCGCTTCGCGCTTGAGCATCATGCGGCCGGCCAGCACCACGGTGACAGGTTCGGCTTCCAGTTCTTCGCGCGTCTTGCCGCCGTATTGCGCGTGCAGATCGGCCGCCTTGTGTTCGGGGCGGAAATCGTTCGGGAAGGCGACGCCTTGTTCGCGCAGTGCGGCCAGCTTGACGCGGCGCTCGGCGATGATCTTGTTTTCATCGGGGGCGGCGGCTTGTTCTTGGATATCCGTAGTCATGGTGTTCTTCGTTGGTGATGATTGATGATGTGGTGCCAGCGCTGGCGCCACGCTGGCAAACAGTGCGTCGACGTCGAGTGCGGAGAAATCCGGCACGATGGCAATGATGTTGTCGAATGCGGCAAACGCCTCGGCCGGCAGGGTGGTGGTGAGTACCACGACGCGCATGCCGGCACGGCGCGCCGCTTCCACGCCCAGGGGCGCATCTTCGAAGACGATGCAGTCTTGCGGCAGCGCGCCGGCCAGCTGTGCGCCTTTCAGGAACACGTCCGGGTGCGGCTTGCCCCGTTCCACGTCGGCGGCGCCGACGATGGCGTCGAAGCGGTGGCGCAGGTCCAGGCCGTCGAGCGTGAACGCGATATTCTCGTTTGGCGCGGCCGTGCCCACCACCAGCCCCACGCCATGCTGGCGCGCGCTGGCGATCAGCCGGTCGAAGCCAAGCACCGTGGCCAGGTGCGGGCCATACAGTTCGCGGTAGACGACTTCCTTTTCCGCCAGCAGGGTGACGTGGTCGGCATCCTCGCCCAGATACTTGGCGATGATTTCGTGTCCCTGCCGTCCCGCCGTGTCGCGGAAAAAGGCGTCCGCATCCAGCGCATGGCCGTGGCGTTCAAAGAACGCCAGCCACGATGTCGTGTGGAAGGCCATGTTGTCGACGATCGTGCCATCCATGTCGAACAGGAAGGCGCGCTGCGCCAGTGCCGGAGCGGATGCGTTCATCCTTATACGCCTTGCTTGAGCGAGGCGGAAATGAAGTCGTCGATGTCGCCATCGAGCACGCCCTTGGTATTGCCCGTCTCGAAACCGGTGCGCAAGTCCTTGATGCGGGACTGGTCCAGCACGTAGGAGCGGATCTGGTGACCCCAGCCCACATCCGTCTTCGAGTCTTCCAGCTTTTGCTGTTCGCTCATGCGCTTGCGCAGTTCATGCTCGTACAGTTTCGCTTTCAGCATTTCCATCGCTTCGGCGCGGTTGCGGTGCTGCGAACGGTCGTTCTGGCACTGCACCACGATGCCGGTCGGCGCATGGGTCATGCGGACGGCGGAGTCGGTTTTATTAATGTGCTGACCGCCGGCGCCCGACGCGCGATAGGTATCGACGCGGATATCGGCCGGGTTGACGTCGATCTCGATCGAATCGTCGACTTCCGGATACACGAACAGCGACGTGAACGACGTGTGGCGGCCGTTGGCCGAGTCGAACGGCGACTTGCGCACCAGGCGGTGCACACCCGTTTCCGTGCGCAGGAAACCGTAGGCATGATCGCCCTCGACCTTCAGGGTGGCCGTCTTGATGCCGGCGACTTCGCCGTCGGACTGCTCGAGGATTTCAACTTTAAAACCCTTGCGTTCGCAATAGCGCAGGTACTGGCGCAGCAGCATCGAAGCCCAGTCCTGGGCTTCCGTGCCGCCGGCGCCGGCCTGGATGTCGATGAAGCAGTTGTTCGGGTCCATCGGATTGTTGAACATCCGGCGGAATTCCATGCTTTCGATGACCTTGCGGATTTCCTGCACGTCGTGCTCGATCGCTTCCAGGGTCTCGTCGTCGCCTTCTTCACGGGCCATGTCGAACAGGTCGCGGGTGTCGCGCAGGTCGGCATCGGCCTTGGCCAGGGTGAAGACGATCGCTTCCAGCGCCTTCTTCTCTTTACCGAGGTCCTGGGCGCGCTTGGGATCGTTCCAGACGGTGGGATCTTCCAGCTCTTCGTTGACTTGCTCTAGTTTCTCCGACTTGACAGTGAAGTCAAAGATACCTCCGAAGTTCGGCTTCGCGGACCGTCAGGTCGTTGAGCAGGGCGGAGATGATATTGATGCGTTCGGCTTCCATAATGTTCTGGTCTTCTATGGTGAAATCAAACCCTGAATTATACGCGAGCGCGGCGCGTTTCCGTTGCCGCCGCGGCGCAATTGCGGCCGCGCGGGGCAATAAAATGCGTATTTTGCTATATTTGCGACAATATTTTTGCCTTGATGATGGCTATCGTGCTGCGTATGATGCTGGCGATATTGTCTTTCCACAGGAATTCTCATGTGCCAACCCTTGCGTCAACTTCCCCGTCTCGCCCTGTTACCGTTGCTGCTGGCCGGCTGCGGCGCCTTGCCGCCCGCCGCCACGGGACCCGCGCGGGCGCCTTCGGCCGCGCCGGCCGGCAGCAGCGCCACCCTGGCCCTGCTCGAGACGACGGACTTGCACGCGAATGTGCTCAGTTATGACTACTACAAGCTGCAGGCGGAACCGTCGATCGGCCTGGAACGCACGGCGGCCCTGATCGCCCAGGCGCGTGCCCAATTCCCGAACAATTTGCTGCTCGACAACGGCGACACCATCCAGGGCACGGCGCTGGCCGACTACCAGGCACTGGTAAAACCGCTCGCCTGCGACCAGACCCTGGCCATCTACAAGGCGATGAATTTGCTGAAAGTGGACGGCGGCGGCATCGGCAACCATGAATTCAACTACGGCCTCGCATTTTTGAGCCAGGTGACGGGCAACCGCTTCGACGTCGACAGCGTCGATGCCGGCAAGCCGCGCTGCGCCGGTCCCGCGTTCCCGCAAGTGCTGGCCAACGTCTACAGCGTCAAGACGGGCAAGCCCCTGTTTGCACCGTACCACATCATCGACAAGCAGATCACGGCCACCGGTCCCGATGGAAAACCGGTGACCAGCAGCGTGAAGGTCGGCATCATTAGCTTCGCGCCGCCTACCATCATGGCCTGGGACAAGCGCTGGCTGGAAGGGCGCGTCTACACGCAGGGCGTGCGCGAGACGGCGGAAAAATTCATTCCCGAGATGCGCGCGAAAGGCGCCGAACTGGTGGTGGCGATCTCGCACGGAGGTCTCGATGACAGCCCGTACTCTCCCACCATGGAAAACGGCAATTACTACCTGTCGCAAGTGCCGGGCGTAGACGCCATGCTGATCGGCCACTCGCACCAGCTGTTCCCGAACGCCGCGAGCACGGTGCCGCAGTTTAATTTGCCCGGCGTCGACAAGGTCAAAGGATTGGTCAACGGCGTGCCTACCGTGATGGCCAATTTGTGGGGCAAGCACCTGGGCGTGATCGGCTTGCGCCTGCGTCACGACGGCAAGCAGTGGGTGGTCGACAAGAGCGCCACGACGGTGGAAGCGCGCGGCATCCAGAACGCGGACAAGAGTTACGTGCAGCCCGATGCAGCCATCGCCACACTGGTGGCCGAGGAGCACGCGGCCACGATCGCCTACGTACAGACACCGGTCGGCGCCACGGATTTCCGCATGTCGACGTATTTCGCCGACGTGGGCGACGTCAGCGCCATCGAAGTCGTGAACCAGGCGCAATCGGGCTATCTGGCCGCGTATGTGAAGGCGAACCTGCCGCAGTACGCGCACTTGCCCGTGCTGTCGATGTCGTCGCCGTTCAAGAGCGGCTCGGCCGGCGTGTCCGACTACACGGACGTGAAGGCGGGCAATGTGGCGCTGAACAATGCGGCCGACCTGTATTTGTATCCGAACGCGCTGTACGGCGTGAAGATGAATGGCGCGGAGCTGAAAGCCTGGCTGGAACAGTCGGCGCGGCGCTTCAATACCATCGATCCGCACAAGCTGGAAGCGCAGGAACTGGTCAACACGGCCCATCCAAGCTACAACTTTGACGCCATCACCAGCGCCGACGTGCGCTACCAGATCGACGTCGCGCAGCCGCCGGGCCAGCGTATCAAGGCGCTGACGTACAAGGGCAAGCCCGTGGATTCCAGCCAGGAGTTCCTCATCGCTACGAATAACTACCGCGCCAGCGGCGGCGGCAATTTCCCTGGCCTCGACGGCAGCAAGACGGTGGTGGCCTCGCCCGATAACAACCGCGAACTCTTGATTGCCTACGTCACGCAGCAGAAAAACCTGACGCGCGCAAAAAACGGTTCGGCGCGCAGCTGGCGCTTCGCCAAAGCTGCCACCAAAGGCCCTGTGGTGTTCCATTCCGCGCCGGGCGTGATCGACTTGGCGAAAGCGGCCGGCATCGACAACGTCACGCAGCTGAAAGCTGACGATGGTGCGGGCAAGGGCTTTGCGCTGTATCAAGTGGACCTGTCGAAGTGAAGGCATGGTTGTGTGCCATCGCCCTGGCCGTATCGCCGCTGGCATCGGCAGGGCCGGACCTGACGGCCCAGGCCAAGACCTTGATGCGCGCGGGAGTCGCGACCCAGCCGCAGGCGCGCATCCTGTTCGAACGCGAGGCGGGGCAGGGCAGCGGCCCCGCCGCGTACTACCTGGGCTTGATGCACAAGAACGGCATGGGCGGGCCGCAGGACGGTGCCGCCGCGCTGCGCTGGCTGGAACTGGCCGCGCAACGGGGCGTGGCGCCCGCCATGTTCATCGTGGCGAACCTGCTGCTCGATACCGACGAAGCCAGGGCGCGCTACTGGCTCGACGCCGCCTGCGACCTGGACTACCCGGAAGCGCTGCAGCAGAAATCCGTCGCCCTGGCCGAAGGACAGATGGGCTACGCGCACAGCGAGGAGCAATCGTTCCTGTATCTGAAGATGGCCACGCATGCGATGGGGCACCGTCCGCCTGAGCCTTGAGGGCATGGCCGGCTGCCTGGGGTAAGCCTGTTGCAATTGGAATGTGTTGAAGGAATTGTTTGTTTTTAATCGGAAAGATTAATTCTTCGTGATCATTCTGACTGCTTAGTAACGGTTTAAAAACTTTATAGCAACTTTCAGGTCAAAGCATCTTTGATGTTTTGGAGTGATTGACGATGTGGAC
>NZ_JACYMK010000044.1:0-856 GCF_020858135.1 Janthinobacterium sp. FW305-128
TGCGCCGATGATAGTGCTGCAACCAGTGTGAAAGTAGGTTATCGTCAGGCTTGTTATACGCAGTAAGAGAAAAACCCCGCCGGATTCCGGTGGGGTTTTTTTTCGTCTGGTGGTTTTGCGGGGTGCTGCGGGTGGTTGTCGGCTGACGCTGCGCTAAGCCGACCTACGCCGGCCTGCGCCGACGCACATCGACCAAGTCGGGTGGGCTGGATAAGCGTAGTGTTGTCGGATGACGGCCTGCAGCCTGATCCGACCTACGCTCATGTAAAGTTCAGTAGGTCGGATTAGCGTAGCGTAATCCGACAACAATGCCAGCCGATCAATTCGACCCTACGACCAGCCCTGGTGCAGCTGCTTGGCCGGCGCCACCCAATGCAGATGCAATGAATATGCCGCTTAATGCACCTGTAGAAACAGCTAGCCGGGTATTCCGAATGTAATTATCTGGTCGATTTGATGTTGATATGGCATTGAATAATGATAGTTCACACTTTCTTAGAATAAACCTTGCTGCCTTCGCATAGCTTTGCTATAGTTCGCCTCCCCAATGAGACGCTGCAGTTTGCGAAACAACGGGATCACTGGAAACGGTGATGGTAGTAAAAATAAGGTTGACGGATTTAGCGAAATGCTTCATACTCTTCCTTCTTCGCAGCTGACAAACACAACGCTTTGTCGATAGCGCGAAAGCAGTAATCGAATACAGTTCTTTAACAATTAACAGTCGATAAGTGTGGGCATTTGATGTCAGTGCAGCAGTGATCTTCGGATCGCTGTAAAACTTAAAATATCAAATGTTCACAAGAAATAATGAAATAGGATACTTCTTCGGAAGTAGCCTGTCAGTTTTTTGAGT
>NZ_JACYMK010000045.1:0-553 GCF_020858135.1 Janthinobacterium sp. FW305-128
GGAAATTTTCAAACTAGTTAACCATCGGAAAAAATCAAGACGCACGGATATATAAATTACATATTCATAAATCAGACATTTGACAATCCGATAGAAATTGTCTCATAAAGAGAAAAAGAACACAGACAATAGGAAATGAAATGAGCAGAGATAATTCATAAGAATGTTTTAGAAAAGAAATTAAGCTTCGGTGAAGCTTGGTGGCTTGTAGGCAATGAAACTGATGCACTGGACTTGACGGGTGTTGTCGAATCCGATGATCCTAATGAAGGCATTGGGGTACTCCTTCTTGCACTCTTCCACTTCCTTCAACACTTGAGCGGAGTCGGTGCAACCGAACAAGGGAAGCTTCCACATTGTCCAGTACCGTCCATCATAGTATCCGGGTGAGTTACCGTGCTCACGGTACACAAATCCGTGCTCCAACTCGAATTCAACACAAGGAATCCACTTGTTGCGGATAAGGTAGTCAACTTCCTTAGCCAATTCGGAATCGGTAAGGTCAGGAAGGTAAGATAGAGTCTCAAACTTCTTCTTTCCAATTGGTGGCCAC
>NZ_JACYMK010000006.1:0-340535 GCF_020858135.1 Janthinobacterium sp. FW305-128
GCATTCGGCGTGCTCAGGTCGGGAAAAATATTTGATCCGGCCTTGCACGCCGCTTGACGGGGATAACAGTATCTACGGCCTGCCTTTCAACCATTATATCGACACCTATTGCATCGACACCTCTTCAAACCGTAGTCGGATTACGCCGTTCCGGCTAATCTGACCTACGGCCTATGCCGGCATCGTAGGTCGGATTAGCGCTGCGCGCGTAATCCGACAAGCCCGCATCAATGGAAATGCTCGGTACCCTGCGGCGTATCTTCCGGCATTTCCGCATGCGCCAGCTCGCCGACCGGGTCGGCAAACAGGGGGGCGCCGCAGTCGTCGCAATACTCTCCGACAAAACGTTCCGCGTGGCGCTTGATCTGCGTCACGCCGGCGGCGTTCAGGTGTTCGATGATTTCATCGACGGGCGTCTTTTGCTTGTCCAGCGCGGCGATGCCGACCTGGATCAGGCCTTCGATCGGCGTGCCATCCTCGTCTTCCTGGCCGTACAGGGGCCAGACGATGCCGTAGATGACGTCCGGCGCCTGGCGCAGGGTGAAGGCGATGCGGTACTCGTCGACCTGACCGTCGGCCGCCTCTTCGCCGAAGCCGGCGATCACGGCGCGCAGTTCCGACGGCTCGATGGCCAGCGTGTGCGTCAGGTAGTGCACGGCGGCGCGCACGGAGACGGGGCGTATCAGCTTGTCCGCTTCGCGGCAAGCCACGTAGTACGCTTCCGGCAGCAGCAATTCCAGGCCGCAGCCGGGCAGCAGACGGGCGATGGTCGGCGTCGCCTGCGTGCGCCATTGTTCCAGGGCGGCGCTGCGCTCGGCGATGAAGTCGAGCTGGCTCGAAGGCGTCTGCCAGCGGAACAGCGGCGCGCCGGCAGGCGCGACCACGGCCACCAGCAGGTAGCGCGTGTCGGCCAGGAAGGGCGCCGTTTCCGCCTCTTTGCTGGAGGGCTTGACGGCCGTGCCCTTCAGGGCGGCCAGGGCCAGCTTTTGCGTCTTGGCATAGGTTTCGACGTGGCTGCGCGGCAACTGATCGATCGAGTACAGGGTTGGCGCCATGGCCATCTTCGTGCCGTCGGCCAGCAGGTGGGCGGCGAAATGTGCGGACAGCACGCCGTGCGCGTCGCCGGCCATGGGGCCGGAGGCGATGGAAAAGCGCGTCCACGCAAGGATGGGCACGGCGACGAGCAGGGCGTCGTAGCGCACGTCTTCATGCGTGACGACGGTCGATTCGCTGATGGCTTCAACGCAGTCCATCAGCACGTCGTAGGCGTTCAAGTCTTCCTTGAACAGGCTGCCCAGGGTGTTGTCGATGGTGTCCTGGTGGCCGGTTTTGAGTAATTTCTGGAGCTGCGTATCCAGGCTGTGTTCCCAGGACCGCTCTTCGAGACGGCTGGCTGCCTGTACGATCGCCTGGGCAAAGGTGACCAGGCGCTGGCTGTCGGCAGTCAGTTTATGGGATGAATCTTTGGAAGGACGACGCATAGCGGGATAAGAGTCTCGGAAAGTGAAAAAAATGGATCAGTCAAACAATGATAAACCCTTATAACCGTATTGTAGAGGATTCAGCCGCACGCAATACGTAAGCTGTCCTTAGATCATGCCAATAGTCGAAATTTCAAGTCGGAACGGGGCGCAGGGACGAAAAAAAGCGCCGGTCGGAACCGGCGCTTTGATCTTGCATCACAGCTGGGCTGATTACTCGGCCAGCAGTTGACGCAGCACGAATGGCAGGATACCGCCATGCTTGTAGTAATCGACTTCGATCGGCGTATCGATGCGCAGCAGGACTTTGACTTCCTGGCTGCTGCCGTCGGCGCGGTGGATCACCAGGGTGGCCAGTTGCTGTGGCTTGATTTCGCCTTCGAGGCCTTTCAGGTCGAAGGTTTCATTGCCGGTGATGCCCAGCGTCTGCACGCTGTCGTCGCCGATGAATTGCAGCGGCAGCACGCCCATGCCCACCAGGTTCGAGCGGTGGATGCGCTCGAACGAACGGGTGATCACGGCTTTCACGCCCAGCAGCTGGGTGCCCTTGGCTGCCCAGTCGCGCGACGAGCCCGTACCGTACTCTTCGCCGCCGAAGACCATGGTTGGCGTACCTTCAGCAACATATTTCATCGCTGCGTCGTAGATCGACATCTGTTCGCCGGAAGGCTGGTGGATCGTGATGCCGCCTTCGACCGCCGAACCGTCCGCCTTGGCAGGGATCATGCGGTTTTTGATACGCACGTTGGCAAACGTGCCGCGCATCATGATTTCATGGTTGCCGCGACGCGAGCCGTAGGAGTTGAAGTCCGCTTTCAGGACGCCGTTTTCCTTCAGCCATTTGCCTGCAGGACCGTTTTCCTGGATCGAGCCGGCTGGCGAGATGTGGTCGGTGGTGATGGAATCGCCGAACACGCCCAGTGCGCGCGCGCCTTCGATGCCGGTGGCCACAGCCGCTGGTGTCATCGAGAAGTTGTCGAAGAACGGCGGTTCCGCGATGTAGGTCGATTTCGGCCAGTTGTAGACTTGGCCGGAGACGGTGGTGACTTTCTCCCACAGCTTGCCTGGCGCGCCCTTGACGTCCGCGTAGTTGTCCTTGAACACCTTGGCGTTCATGGCGAACTTCATCATGGCCGACACTTCAGCCGAGGTCGGCCAGATGTCGCCCAGGTAGACGTCCTTGCCGCCCTTGCCCTTGCCGACAGGTTCCGTCATCAGGTCGCGCGTCATGTTGCCGGCGATGGCGTAGGCGACGACCAGCGGTGGCGAAGCGAGGAAGTTCGAGCGGATGTTCGGGTGGATACGCGCTTCGAAGTTGCGGTTGCCCGACAGCACGGCCGAGGCGACGATGTCGTGCGTGGCAATCGCTGCATTCAGCTCGGGCGTCAGGTCGCCCGCATTGCCGATACAGGTGGTGCAGCCGTAGGCGGTCACGCCGAAGCCCAGTTTTTCCAGGTAGGGCAGCAGGCCGGCGGCCGTCAGGTACTCGGTCACGACGCGCGAGCCGGGAGCCAGCGATGTCTTGATGTGCGGAGCGACCTTCAGGCCCGCTTCCACGGCTTTCTTGGCCAGCAGGCCGGCAGCCAGCATCACGCTCGGGTTCGAGGTGTTGGTGCACGAGGTGATCGCGGCGATCAGCACGTCGCCGTTCGACACTTTCACGCCGTTCGTCGTTTCGTACACGGCAGCCAGGTCGGCCGGGTTCTTGTTGAAGCCGTTTTCGGTCGTCGGCTTGGCGAACAGCTCGGCGAAGTTCGCCTTGACGTTGCCGATTTCGATACGGTCTTGCGGGCGTTTCGGGCCGGCCAGCGACGGAGCGACCGACGCCAGGTTCAGTTCCACCACGCGGGTGTAGTCGATGTCGCCGGCTTTTGGCACGCCGAACAGGTTCTGCGCCTTGAAGTAGCCTTCGAACGCGGCGATTTCAGCCTTGCTGCGGCCGGTGCCCTTGAAGTAGTCGATGGTCGCTTCGTCGACCGGGAAGAAGCCCATGGTCGCGCCGTATTCCGGTGCCATGTTGGCGATCGTCGCGCGGTCCGTCAGGGTCAAGGACTCAGTGCCTTCGCCGAAGAATTCGACGAACTTGCCGACGACTTTTTCTTTGCGCAGCAATTCGGTAATCGTCAGTACCAGGTCGGTGGCGGTGCAGCCTTCGCGCAATGCGCCCGACAGGTTGACGCCGATGACGTCAGGCGTCAGGAAGTAGACCGGCTGGCCCAGCATGCCGGCTTCCGCCTCGATGCCGCCCACGCCCCAGCCGACTACGCCGATGCCGTTGATCATGGTGGTGTGCGAGTCGGTGCCGACCAGGGTGTCGGGGTAGTACACGTCGCCGGCTTTCTTGCCTGCGTGGTGCACGCCGCGCGCCAGGTATTCCAGGTTGACCTGGTGGACGATGCCGAAGCCCGGCGGCACGACGCCGAAGGTGTCGAATGCCTGCATGCCCCATTTCATGAACTGGTAACGCTCGTTGTTACGCGAGAATTCCAGTTTCATGTTCAGGTCCAGCGCTTTCTTTTCGCGGTAGTGATCGATGGTGACCGAGTGGTCGACCACCAGGTCGACCGGCACCAGCGGTTCGATCTTCTTGGCGTTGATGCCCATCTTGGCGGCCACGTTGCGCATCGCTGCCAGGTCGGCCAGCAGCGGTACGCCGGTGAAGTCTTGCAGCACGACGCGCGCCACTACGAACGGGATCTCGTCGGTGCGCTCGGCGGTCGGGCCCCAGCTCGCCAATTGCTTGACGTGTTCTTCGGTGACTTTTTTGCCGTCGCAGTTGCGCAATACCGATTCGAGCACGATACGAATCGACACTGGCAGGCGGGAGACATTGATGCCCAGGCTTTTTTCCAGCGCAGGCAGGGAATACAGCTTGCCCTTCTTGCTGTCCGAAATATTAAAGTCCTTGAGCGTGTTCAGAGTGTTGCGGGACATGACCTCTCCTTGTTGGGTATCGTCTATTATTGATTATTCAAATTACAAAACATGACTGAGCCCCCGAAGAGGCCCTTGCTACGCACATCAGCCGCCGGTCGCCGGCAGCACGCCCAGCGATGGCGCGGCTTCCATCACTGCCGCCGGCTTGGCTTGCTCCGCATCCTTGCATTCATTGGCCAACTGGCGGCCCTGCTTGGAGTCGAGCAGCATGCCTTTGGCCGGGATGCCGATCCACACGAGACCATACAGACGGTTCTCGAAGCGGTTGGCGCCGGTGGTGGTGCCAACGCGGCTCAGGCGGTGCAGGCGCTTCTTCCAGCGCAGGGCGATGTGTTTGTCGTCAGTAGCATTGGTGTAGATGGTAATTTTATTACCAAGTTCACAATTGAAATCGGTGGAGGCCGAGCCTGCCGTGTTCGGTTCATCGGCTTCTTCCTTGTCGGCGACCGACATGGCCAGCGGATGGGCTTCCTTGGCGGCAGCTTTTGCCTTGGCGGCCTTGGCCTTTGGCTTGGCCTTGACGGCCTTGGGATTTGCCTCTGCCGTGGCGGCGAAGCTGGCTGGCGCCAGCGTGAGGGTCATGGCGCCCAGCGCGACGCTGCAGGCAATTGCTAATTTGGAGAGGGACATCGTGTAATTCCTGTCAGTTTTCAGTGGTGCTGGAAGAGGGGGTGTTGAGTAATGCAGCAGCCGCCTCGGGCAGGCCGAGGCCCGCCAGTTTGGCGCGTTGCAAAACGGTCCAATAATATCGGTAGCTGGCGCGGTCGTGCAAGCGGCCATTTTGCGCAATCGGCCCCCAGTTGGCGCGCAGCGCTTCGTTGAGGATGTTGCTGGCCTCGTTGACTTCGGACAGGCGCGGCGTAAAGGCCTTGATGATGGGCTTGATCTGGTCCGGGTGGATGCTCCACATGCGCGTGTAGCCGAACTCGGCTGTCGCGCGCTGGGCGTCGTTGGCCACCACGGCCGAATCGCGCACGTCCGTCGTCACGTTATGCGACGCCACCTTGCCGTGCGCGTGGCAGGCGGCCGCCACTTCGAGCTTGGCGCGCACCACCAGCGGGTGCGTGAACTGGCCCGGCGTGCGCATGGCGGCGGCGGGAATGGCGCCGTAGTGGGCCGAGACGAAATCCATGATGCCGAAGGACAGGCATTCGACCTGGGGCAGGGCGGCGATCGCATAGGCGTCGCGCAGCGCGCCGTGCGTCTCGATCAGGATGTGCACGGGCAGGTTGTCGCGGCCGGCGCGGCGCGCGTGCAGGTTGATCAGGTCGATGGCCAGCATGGCGTCCTGCACGCCGGCCACCTTGGGCACGGCGATGTAGGCCAGGCGGGATGCGGCCGTGCAGATGATTTCCACGTCGCGCGCGAAAAACGGGCTGTCGACGTCGTGCACGCGCACGCCGATGCGGTTGAACTGGTTGTCGTCGCTGGCCAGCAGGCCGGCGATCATCAGGGCGTGGGATTCTTCATTGCCGGCGCTGGCGCCGTCTTCGCAGTCGAACGTGATGTCGAACAGGGGACCAAGCTCTTGTTGCAAAGCAATCGATTTACGCATCAGCTTTTCAGAGCCGGCGTAGTGGTCGCAAGCGGCGAGCAACAGCGGCTGGCGTTTGCCTTGGAATAAAACCTCGGAAGGGTGCATGCTTAAGGCATTTCTGCAGGTAAAGACTACTTGATAAAACAGCCGCGCCGCGAATCTCGCGGGGCGGCCTTCGTGGCGGGCGGCACGTTTGCGCCGCGCCGCCAGAACTGGACTTAGGCCAGCAGGTGTTTCACGCCTTCGCGCTCTTCGGTCAGTTCCTTCAGGGTCAGGTTGATGCGCTCTTGCGAGAATGCATCGATTTCCAGACCTTGAACGATCGTGTACTCACCGTTGTCGGTGGTGACCGGGAAGCCGAACACGGTACCTTCCGGGATGCCATACGAGCCATCCGAAGGAACGCCCATGGTGGTCCACTTGCCGTTCGTGCCCAGCATCCAGTCATGGATGTGGTCGATGGCGGCGTTCGCTGCCGACGCTGCCGACGACAGGCCGCGCGCTTCGATGATGGCCGCGCCGCGCTTGCCGACGGTTGGCAGGAACACGTTGGCGTTCCATTCCTGGTCGTTGATCAGGTCTTTCACAGCCTTGCCGTTGACGGTGGCGAAGCGGTAGTCGGCGTACATCGTTGGCGAGTGGTTGCCCCACACGGTCAGCTTTTCGATGTCTTTCACGGCGGTGCCGGTCTTGGCAGCGACTTGCGACAGCGCGCGGTTGTGGTCCAGGCGCAGCATGGCGGTGAAGTTTTTCGCCGGCAGCGATGGTGCCGATTTCATGGCGATGTAGGCGTTGGTGTTGGCAGGGTTGCCGACCACCAGCACTTTGACATTGCGCGAAGCGACGGCGTCGAGCGCCTTGCCTTGCACCGTGAAGATCTGGGCGTTCGCTTCCAGCAGGTCCTTGCGTTCCATGCCTGGGCCGCGCGGACGCGCGCCAACCAGTACGGCCACGTCGACATCCTTGAAGGCGGTCAGCGGATCGGAGTGGGCGGTCATTTCCGTCAGCAGCGGGAAGGCGCAGTCGTCGATTTCCATCATCACGCCCTTGAGCGCCTTCTGGGCTTTTTCGTCCGGGATTTCAAGCAGTTGCAAGATGACAGGCTGGTCTTTGCCGAGCATGTCGCCATTGGCGATGCGGAACAACAGGGCGTAGCCGATCTGGCCGGCGGCGCCGGTCACTGCAACACGCATTGGGGTTTTAGCCATGATGAATCTCCAAAAATGGGAAAGAAAACGGGCTTGAAGCTGGGCTTACGCTTATCCGGAAAAACTATAATGATACCAAAACCGGCCCGCGCCACCGAATTGCTGGTGTACGCTGCCGTCACGCTCGTGCTGCACGAAGCCAGAGTGGCTGGCCGACAACATAAAACGCGGGCTCACATGTTTTATCGAGGGCAGTTTAGGCCTCCGATCCCTATCTGTCAATCATATCTTATGTCTTATATAAGACAGATAACCGCGTCTGTTTTACTGGACGCGGGCAGTGATTTGTGTTGAAATGTCGGACTATGAATTCCGCCTCGTCCAATCTGACCAACAATGCCACTGCTGCAAGCGGGGCGGTCAGTCCGACCGCGGGCACCCCGGCCACGTCCGTCCCCGCGGTGGCCAGTACGCCAGTCACCGTGACGGCCGCCAGCAATACCAGTGCTTCCGCCGTGCCTGCAGTCACTGCTTCGCCCACCTTCAGTCCCCTGTACCAGCAGATCAAGGCGCTCATCACGCAAAGCCTGCAATCGGGCGAATGGAAACCGGGCGAACTCATTCCCAGCGAGGTCGAGCTGGCCGGCCGCTTCAAGGTCAGCCAGGGCACGGTGCGCAAGGCCATCGATGAACTGGCCGCCGAGAATCTCGTCATGCGCCGCCAGGGCAAGGGCACTTTCGTTTCCACCCACCATGAGGCGCGCGCGCATTTCCGCTTCCTGCGCCTGGTGCCGGACGAAGGCGTGCCGCATTATCCCGAAAGCAAATTCATCGAAGTCAAGCGCGTGCGCGCGCCGGCCGACGTGGCGCGCCTGATGGACCTGAAGTCCGGCGACGCCGTCATCTTCATCAAGCGCGTCCAGTATTTCGACGGCGTGCCGACCATCGTCGAAGAGCTGTGGCTGCCCGGCCTGATCTTCAAGGGTCTGACGGCCGAGCGCCTGGTGGAATACAAGGGACCCATGTACGGCCTGTTCGAAACGGAATTCGGCACGCGCATGATACGCGCGTCCGAGCAGATCCGCGCCGTGTGCGCCGACGCGGGCGCCGCGCAACTGTTGAATATCGACCTCGGCACGCCCTTGCTCAGTTCCGAGCGCGTGTCGTTTACCTACGGCGACAAGCCGGTCGAACTGCGCCGGGGCTTGTACCTGACCAGTCGCCACCATTATCAGAATGAACTCAGCTGAAGCTGCGGGGCGCCTGCGGGTGTCCGCACAAGCGGCAAGGCTGAAGTGCATCGCTTGCAAGATGCCTGCCGCAAGGCGGGCTACGGAGACAACGGAAAGCGCAGCGACAACATGGCCCGCCCCCGGCGGGCCGTGTTTTGCCAGCGATTCTGTAATTAAATTACGTGAACTACGGAAAGTAGCGCGGTATTTTGTAGTAAAAAACCATTTTGGTTATATGTAACAATAGATATTGGTATGGGTTGCGAAAATCGGCGAAAATCGCGGCTTCAATATTTAGTTGAAATTCAAAGGGGAGGTTTTTGTTATGTCTGAAGCCGTAAGAGAAGTACCAAAAAAAGAACGGCCGCAATTCCGTAACATTCATGTTACCGAATTGTCGAACTACCGCATGGCTGTCGGCGCCATCGTCTCGATCCTGCATCGCATCAGCGGTTTCATCATTTTCGCCTTGCTGCCATGCATACTGTACATGCTGGAACTGAGCCTGCGTTCCGAAATGTCCTATGCCTACTTCCAGGGCATCGCCTCGCACTGGTTCGTCAAGCTGATCACCCTGGGTCTGGTCTGGGCCTTCCTGCACCACTTCTGCGCCGGTATCCGTCACCTGTTCATGGATGTGCACGTCGCCATCGAAAAAGATTCGGCCCGCAAGACCGCGTCGTCCGTGCTGGTCGTGAGCCTGGTGTTGACGGCTTTGGTCGCTTTGAAACTGTTTGGAGTATTTTAAACATGGCAGACAATAATATCGGACCGAAACGCCTCGTCGTCGGTGCCCATTACGGCTTGCGCGACTGGCTGGCGCAACGCGTCACCGCCATCGTCATGGTGGCTTATGTGGCCATCCTGCTTATTTCTTTCCTGACCGGCAGCAACTTCAGCTATGAAGGCTGGGCTGGTCTGTTCGCACAGCAGTGGTTTAAATTGTTCAGCCTGGTGACCTTCGTCGCCCTGTTCTACCACGCATGGGTCGGCGTACGCGACATCTGGATGGACTACGTGAAAAGCGCTGGCCTCCGTCTGACCCTGCAAATTGCCACCATGCTGTGGTTGATCGCTTGTGCCGGCTGGACGGTACAGATACTCTGGAGTGTGTAATCGTGGCAGCATATAAATCTGCAATCCCTACCCGCCGCTTTGATGCGGTCATCGTTGGCGCCGGCGGTTCCGGCATGCGCGCGTCGTTGCAGCTGGCTGAAGCCGGTCTGAACGTCGCAGTTCTGTCGAAAGTCTTCCCGACCCGCTCGCACACCGTGGCAGCGCAGGGCGGTATCGGCGCGTCGCTCGGCAACATGGCCGAAGACAACTGGTTCTGGCACATGTTCGACACCGTCAAGGGCGGCGACTATCTGGGCGACCAGGATGCCATCGAATTCATGTGCCGCGAAGCACCGAAGGTCGTGTACGAACTGGAACACTTCGGCATGCCATTCGACCGCAACCCTGACGGCACCATCTATCAGCGTCCGTTCGGCGGCCACACGGCCCACTTCGGCGAAAAGCCGGTGCAGCGCGCTTGCGCGGCAGCCGACCGTACCGGCCACGCCCTGTTGCACACGCTGTACCAGCGCAACGTGCGCGCCCGTACGCACTTCTTCGTCGAATGGATGGCACTTGACCTGATCCGTGACGCCGAAGGCGACGTGATCGGTGTTGTCGCGCTGGAAATGGAAACCGGCGAATGCATGATCCTGGAAGCAAAGACGACGGTCATGGCAACGGGCGGCGCAGGCCGCATCTTCGCCGCGTCGACGAATGCGTTCATTAATACCGGCGACGGCATGGGCATGGCGGCACGCGCCGGCCTGCCGCTGCAGGACATGGAATTCTGGCAGTTCCACCCGACCGGCGTGGCCGGTGCGGGCGTATTGATCACCGAAGGCGTGCGCGGCGAAGGCGGCATCCTGATCAATAGCGAAGGCGAACGCTTCATGGAGCGCTATGCACCGACCCTGAAAGATCTGGCGCCGCGCGACTTCGTCTCGCGTTCGATGGACCAGGAAATCAAGGAAGGCCGCGGCTGCGGTCCGAACAAGGACCACGTGATGCTGGACCTGCGCCATATCGGCGCCGACACCATCGCCAAGCGCCTGCCGTCGATCCTGGAAATCGGCCACAAGTTCGCCAACGTCGACGCCACCAAGGAACCGATTCCTGTCGTGCCGACGATTCACTACCAGATGGGCGGCATCCCGACGAACATCCACGGCCAGGTCGTCACCCCGACCGGTCCGGATAATTCGGCCAAGGTCGTCAACGGTCTGTACGCGATCGGCGAATGCGCCTGCGTTTCCGTGCACGGCGCCAACCGCCTGGGCACGAACTCGCTGCTCGACCTGGTGGTCTTCGGTCGCGCGGCCGGCAACCACATCGTCAACAGCGGCCTGAAAGCCAAGGAAAACAAGCCTTTGCCAGCCGACGCTGCCGATTTCGCCATGGGCCGCCTGGCGCGCCTGGAAAACTCGACCGGCACGGAAACCGTGCAGGGCGTGGCCAACGACATCCGCGCAACGATGCAGAAGTACTGCGGCGTGTTCCGTACCGACGAGATGCTGAGCAAGGGCGTCGAAGAAATCATGAAGCTCGACGAGCGCCGCAAGCACGTCTCCTTCAAGGATAAATCGATGGTCTTCAACACGGCCCGCGTGGAAGCGCTGGAGCTGGACAACCTGATCGAAACGGCGAAAGCGACCATCGTTTCGGCAGCGGCCCGCAAGGAATCGCGCGGCGCGCACGCCCAGGACGACCATCCGCAACGCGACGACGAGAACTGGATGAAGCACACTCTGTGGTATTCGGAAGGCAACCGACTGGAATACAAGCCGGTCGTGACCAAGCCGCTGACGGTTGATACCTTCAAACCGAAACCACGTACTTTCTAAGGCTATACCATGGCACGCACTCTTAAATTCAAAATCTACCGCTACGATCCTGACCAGGATGCCAAGCCGTACATGCAAGACCTGACGGTCGAACTGAAAGACACCGACAAGATGCTGCTCGACGCACTGCAGCGCATCAAGGCGGACGTCGATGACTCGCTGGCCCTGCGCCGCTCGTGCCGCGAAGGCGTGTGCGGTTCGGACGCGATGAACATCAACGGCAAGAACGGCCTGGCATGCACCACCAACCTGAACGAACTGTCGGAGCCTATCGTGCTGCGTCCGTTGCCAGGCTTGCCGGTCATCCGCGACCTGATCGTCGACATGACGCAATTTTTCAAGCAGTACGATTCGATCAAGCCTTTCCTGATCAACGATTCGATCCCGCCTGAAAAAGAACGCCTGCAATCGCCGGAACAGCGCGAAGAACTCGATGGCCTGTACGAGTGCATCCTGTGCGCATGCTGCTCCACGTCGTGCCCGTCGTTCTGGTGGAATCCGGACAAGTTCGTCGGTCCTGCCGGCCTGCTGCAAGCCTACCGCTTCATCGCCGATTCGCGCGACGAAGCCACGGGTGCGCGTCTGGACAACCTGGAAGACCCGTACCGCCTGTTCCGCTGCCATTCGATCATGAACTGCGTCGACGTCTGCCCGAAAGGGTTGAACCCGAACAAGGCGATCGGCAAGATCAAGGAATTGATGGTCCGCCGCGCGATCTGATCCTCCTGATCGCGTCCGCCGGGCGCCGTTTGCCGGAAGAGGGTATCCTCTCTTGCCTGCAGGCGGCGCCTGCAAAGCAGCACCGTGCCGCAAGGCACACGTAAAGTGGTAAACCAAATGACAGAATCAATTTTGTCCTCGCATCAGGCCGACCCGGCCAACCGCGCCCGCCTGCGCTGGCGTTCACGCCGTGGCCTGCTGGAAAACGACATTATCCTGACCCGTTTTCTCGATGCGTATGAAACCGAATTGACCGATGAAGAAGTTGACGCGCTGACGCGTTTGCTGGATTTATCGGACAATGCGTTAATGGATCTGGTACTGGCCCGTAAAGAGCCGGAAGGCGAAGTCGATCTGCCGCATGTGCGCGCACTGCTGCAACGACTGCGCATTGCCTAGACGCCTGGGCGATATATTGCAAACGGTGCGAGTGGCGCGCTGTAGCACTGCCGAATGCGGTGCGAATTGCAGCCAGAATTTTTGATTTTAATTTCGACTCACTCCCGAGAAGGAAGAGCCCATGAATATCTCTGACACAAAAGCTACCCTGTCGTTCTCCGATGGCAGCCCATCGCTTGAATTTCCAATCTACAAAGGCACGGTTGGCCCGGACGTCATCGACATCCGCAAACTGTACGCCGGTAGCGGCAAGTTCACCTACGACCCAGGCTTTATGTCGACGGCCGCCTGCAACTCGTCGATCACCTACATCGACGGCGACAAGGGCGAGCTGCTGTACCGTGGTTACCCGATCGAACAGTTGGCCGTCAACGCCGACTTCATGGAATCGTGCTACTTGCTGCTGAACGGCGAACTGCCGAACGCGGCGCAGAAGGCCAAGTTCGTCGACACCGTCACCAAGCACACGATGGTGCACGAACAGATGCAATTCTTCTTCCGCGGCTTCCGCCGCGACGCGCATCCGATGTCGGTCCTGGTGGGCACCGTCGGCGCGCTGGCATCGTTCTACCATGACTCGCTGGACATCAACGACCCGCGTCACCGCGAAGTGTCGGCCATCCGCCTGATCGCCAAGATGCCAACCCTGGTCGCCATGACCTACAAGTACTCGGTCGGCCAGCCGTTCGTGTACCCACGCAACGACCTGTCGTACAGCGCCAACTTCATGCACATGATGTTCGCCAACCCGTGCGAAGAGTACAAGGTCAACGACGTGCTGGTGCGCGCCCTGGACCGCATCCTGATCCTGCATGCGGACCACGAGCAAAACGCATCGACTTCGACCGTCCGTCTGGCCGGTTCGTCGGGCGCCAACCCGTTCGCCTGTATCGCTGCCGGTATCGCCTGCCTGTGGGGCCCTGCCCACGGCGGCGCCAACGAAGCGGCACTGAACATGCTGAAAGAAATCGGCACCGTCGAGAACATCCCTGCCTTCATCGCGCAAGTCAAGGACAAGAACTCGGGCGTCAAGCTGATGGGCTTTGGCCACCGCGTGTACAAGAACTTCGATCCACGCGCCAAGCTGATGCGTGAAACCTGCTACGAAGTGCTGCAAGAACTGGGTCTGCAAGACGATCCGCTGTTCAAGCTGGCGATGGAACTGGAAAAGATTGCGCTGAACGACGAATACTTCGTGTCGCGCAAACTGTACCCGAACGTCGACTTCTACTCGGGCATCGTGCAATCGGCGCTGGGCATCCCTGTGTCGCTGTTCACCGGTATCTTCGCTATGGCCCGTACGATCGGCTGGATCGCCCAGTGGAACGAAATGATCGCCGACCCAGAGCAAAAGATCGGCCGTCCGCGCCAGCTGTTCGTCGGTTCGACCACGCGTGAAGTGCTGCCACTGGACAAGCGTTAATCCAGAGCGGTATCGAGCAAACAAAAAAACGGGCTTCGGCCCGTTTTTTTATGCGCGTGTTCGACGCAAGCCGGGGCCGCCGGGCTGTTATGCTCGTACTCTGATCAACAGGAAGCACAACGCGATGAATGAAGAAACCTGCGCCCCCGGCGGCGTGGCCCTCGGCGATACTGCATTTGGCTATACCTTGTCGCTGATCGGCGGGAAATACAAGATGCTGATCCTGTACGCGCTGGCGGAAAACAAGGTGCTGCGGCATAACGAACTCAAGCGCCATCTGGGCGGCATCGCCTTCAAGACCCTCAGCGTCGTGCTGAAGGAGCTGGAAGCGGACGCGCTGATCGTCCGCAAGGAGTATCCGCAAGTGCCGCCCAAGGTGGAATACTCGCTCTCCAGCAAGGGGGGCTCGCTGATCCCTGTGCTGCATACCCTGTGCGAGTGGGGCGAGCGGCACCAGCCAGTCTGATGCGGATGCACCTGGCAAGGCGCTTTTCCATAGTCTAGTAGCTTACTTTTTGTATGGTATGAGTAGTTAATGTGCGTACTTGTGAAAAGTACCCGGCATGGCTATGCTGTTTCTGCCCTTGGAGGCGTGCGGCCACGTGCTGCACGCCACGGGGCAGGGCATCGGCTTGCCTGCTTTTTTGAAAAGGCGGGGCCGGTGCATCCCTTTCATTTTCAGGAAAGCAGCATGATGAAAACCCTTGTGATCGTCTTCCATCCCTCCATCGCCACGTCGGTGGCCAACAAGCGCTGGCTGCAGGAACTGGCGCGGTATCCGGACCGCTATACCATCCACGACGTGCACCAGGCTTATCCGGATGGAAAGATCGATGTGGCGCGCGAGCAAGCGCTGGTGGAGTCGCACGCCCACGTGGTCTTGCAGTTCCCCGTGTACTGGTTCAACTGTCCGCCCTTGCTCAAGCGGTGGCTCGACGAGGTGCTGGCGTATGGCTGGGCCTATGGCACGGGCGGCGACGCCTTCAGGGGCCGCAAGGTGGCGCTGGCCGTCACGGCAGGCATCCGCGAGGAAGACTTCACGCCGCAAGGCAAGTGGCACGTCACCCTGGCGCAGCTGCTGGCGCCGTTCGATGTCACCCTGGCGTATATCGGCGCCGACAATGGCCGCTTCTTCGCCTTCTATGGCGCGGAAGACGGGCCGAAGGAAACGGGCTATGCCGAGCGGCTGGCGCGCAGCGCGCAAGAGTATGAGCGCTTCCTGGCTGCGTTGTAGAACCGGCCGAGCGGCCTCAGTTCAGCGCTGCTTCGAGCTGGCGCAGCGCGACCTGCCGCCCCTCCAGCTGCAGGCTGCTGCCTTCATAGGGCTGGGGCATGACGATGCAGCGCGGCGCATTGTGCTTGAGGATGCCGCCCCAGTGGGCGACCCTGGCGCCGGCCTGGCGGCGGATCGCCTCGACCGTGGCGCCGCTGGCGAGGATGCGGGCTTGCGGAAAGGCTAGCCGCAGCACGCCCAGACCGAAGTACGCTTGCGGTTCGGCCGCGCTGATATAGATGGTGATCAGGCGCTTGCCGCTGGCGGCGATGGTGTGCGCTAACTGCGCCGCATCGTCGCGCAGGAACTGGGCATTGACGAGGATGGCGTCGGCCACGCCGCTCAGCAGCAGCGAAGTGGACGGTGCGCGGCCCAGTACATCGAGCTGGAAGGTTTCCAAGGTACGGGAGGGAAGGGCGGCGCGTGCAAACATATTATTCTTTCTGCATTAGGTGCTCATGTCGCATATTATCCTTTCGACCAGGCGCGACAAATAGGGTAGATTGCAATACTTAGTTGCATGGATCGGATGAATCAAGGAGTAGCGCATGGACCGTATCACCGCCGCACAAGTATTCGTCGCCATCGCCGAGCGGGGCAGCATGGTGGCCGCCAGCGAGGCGCTCGACATGTCGCGCGCCATGGTGACGCGCTACCTGGCCGAAATGGAAGAGTGGGCGGGGGCGCGCCTGTTGCATCGCACCACGCGCCGCCTGAGCCTGACGGATGCGGGCGACGCCACCCTGGCGCGCTGCCGGCAGATGCTGGAAGTGGCCGGCGCCATGGCCGTCACCTCGCCCGAGGGCATCGACACGCCGCACGGCTTGTTGCGCATCACCTGCTCGCAATCCTTGGCGCAGACGGCGCTCGCTGGCGCAGTGACCGCTTACCTGCGGCGCTACCCGCGCGCCGCCGTCGACCTGCAGATGGAGAACCGCGCCGTCAACCTGGTGGAACAGCGCATCGACCTGGCGATCCGCATCACGAACGCGCTTGAACCGAACCTGATCGCGCGCCAGCTGGCCAGCTGCGCGTCGGTGGTGTGCGCCGCACCATCGTACCTGGCGGCGCACGGCACGCCGCGCCGGGCGCAAGACCTGGCCTTGCACAACTGCCTGACCTATACGTATTTCGGCAAGAGCCTGTGGCAATTTACGCATGACGGGGAAGCGCTCACTGTCCCCGTCAGCGGCCGTTTGTCGGCGAATGAGTCGCTGGTCCTGCTGGTGGCCACGGTGGCGGGGGCGGGCATCGCCATGCAGCCGCGCTATTCGGCCGCGCCGCTGATCGCCAGCGGACAGCTGGTGGAACTGCTGCCCGCTTACGTGCCGCAGGATATGGGCATCTATGGTGTCTACACCTCGCGCCAGCACATGTCGCCGCTGCTGCGCACCATGCTCGACTTCCTGGTGGAGTGGTTTGCCGGCGATGCCGATTGGCTGGCGGCCATCGCGGCGGGGCCGTTGCCGGGCAGACCAGTCGGGCGCAAGCGGCACGCCGGCAGGTCCGCCGATGTGCCGTAAGCACAACAGTGACAGGCTTGCAAGCCCGGGAAAATCAACAACACAGCTTACATTTGCTTGCCAAATAAAATTCAACTTGCAGTTGTTGCGTTACAATACCGCGTGCTATTCTAAATGACGGTATGCAGAATGCTGGTGCAATAAAAAAGCCCTTCCCCACAACTTGATGTGCAATCCGCTAACCGGTCAGGCCGTGTCGCGGAAGGTTAGATTAACCCGCTAATTCCTCGCGAAGCGCGAAGAAAGGTGAGCAATATATGCAGCAATTAACGACCAACTCCTACCTGTTCGGTGGGAATGCTCCGTACGTGGAAGACCTGTACGAGGCGTATCTGAACAATCCAGGCTCGGTACCCGATAACTGGCGTTCCTACTTCGACGCAATGCAGCACGTGCCTGCCGTCGATGGCACCAACAAGCCTGACGTGGCACATGCCTCCGTCGTCGCCTCGTTCGCCGAGCGCGCAAAAGCAGGTCCGATCCGCACAGTGACCGCTTCCTTCGATGCTGAAATGGGCCGCAAGCGCGTCGCCGCCACGCAGCTGATCGCCGCTTACCGCTACCTCGGTTCGCACTGGGCCAACCTGGATCCGCTGCAACGCCAGGAACGTCCGATGATCCCTGAGCTCGAGCCGAGCTTCTACGGTTTCACCGATGCGGACATGGACACCGTGTTCAACATCAGCAATACCTATTTTGGCCCCGAGACCGCCACCCTGCGCGATCTGCTCAACTATCTGCGCGATACCTATACGCGTTCGATCGGCGCCGAATTCATGTACATCTCCGATCCGGCCGAAAAGCGCTGGCTGCAAGAGAAACTGGAATCGATCCGCTCCACCCCGAATTTCACCCCAGAGAAGAAAATCCACATCCTCGACCGCCTGACCGCGGCTGAAGGCCTGGAACGTTATCTGCACACCCGCTACGTGGGCCAGAAGCGCTTCTCCCTGGAAGGCGGCGAAACCTTCATCGCCTCGATGGATGAAACCATCCAGCGCGCCGGCGAAAAAGGCGTGCAGGAAATCGTGATCGGCATGGCCCACCGCGGCCGCCTGAACGTGCTGGTGAACACCCTGGGCAAGGCGCCGCAGGAACTGTTCGAAGAATTCGAAGGCAAGCATGGCGACGACCTGCCAGCCGGCGACGTGAAATACCATCAGGGCTTCTCGTCGGACATCTCCACCGCAGGCGGCCCGGTCCACCTGTCGCTGGCGTTCAACCCGTCGCACCTGGAAATCGTCAACCCTGTGGTCGAAGGTTCCGTCAAGGCCCGCATGGACCGCCGCGGCGACGCGCAGGGCGCGCAAGTGCTGCCTATCCTGGTGCACGGCGATGCCGCTTTCGCCGGCCAGGGCGTGGTCATGGAAACGCTGAATCTGGCGCAAACCCGCGGCTACCATACCGGCGGCACGGTGCATATCGTGATCAACAACCAGATCGGTTTCACCACCTCGGATCCGCGCGATGCCCGCTCGACCCTGTACTGCTCGGACGTCGTCAAGATGATCGAAGCACCGGTCCTGCACATCAACGCCGATGATCCGGAAGCCGTGGTACTGGCGACGCAGATCGCGCTCGACTACCGCATGGAATTCAAGAAGGACATCGTCCTCGACATCATCTGCTACCGCAAGCTTGGCCACAACGAGCAAGATACGCCGGCACTGACGCAGCCGCTGATGTACAAGAAGATCGGCCAGCATCCAGGCACCCGCAAGCTGTACGCGGACAAGCTGGTGGCGCAAGGCGTGATCCCTGCCGATGGCGGCGACAAGATGGTGGCCGCGTTCCGCGACGCCATGGACGCCGGCAAGCACACCGTCGATCCGGTCATCTCGAACTTCAAGAACAAGTACGCCGTCGACTGGCTGCCGTTCCTGAACAAGAAATGGACCGATTCGGCCGACACCGCCGTGCCGATGACGGAACTGAAACGCCTGGCCACCCGCATCACCACCGTGCCGGAAGACTTCAAGGTCCACTCGCTGGTGGAAAAAGTGCTGGGCGACCGTGCCACCATGGGCCGCGGCGAAATGAACCTGGACTGGGGCATGGGCGAACACCTGGCCTACGCATCGCTGGTATCGTCCGGCTACGCCATCCGCCTGACGGGCCAGGATGCCGGCCGCGGCACCTTCGTGCACCGCCACGCCGTGCTGCATGACCAGAACCGCGAACGTTGGGATGCAGGCACCTACATTCCGCTGCAAAACGTGTCGGACAACCAGGCGCCGTTCACCGTCATCGACTCGGTGCTGTCCGAAGAGGCCGTACTGGCCTTCGAATACGGCTATTCGACCGCTGAACCGAACACCCTGACGATCTGGGAAGCCCAGTTCGGCGACTTCGCCAACGGCGCGCAAGTGGTGATCGACCAATTCATCAGCTCCGGCGAAGTGAAGTGGGGCCGCGCTTCGGGCCTGGTCATGATGCTGCCGCACGGTTACGAAGGCCAGGGGCCTGAGCACTCGTCCGCGCGTCCCGAGCGTTTCCTGCAGCTGTGCGCAGACAACAACATGCAAGTGGTGCAGCCGACGACGGCTTCGCAGATCTTCCATTTGCTGCGCCGCCAGATGGTGCGCCAGTTCCGCAAGCCGCTGGTCATCCTGACGCCGAAGTCGCTGCTGCGCAACAAGGATGCCGGTTCGCCGCTGACCGACCTGGCCAAGGGCGGTTTCCAGACCGTCATCGGCGAAGTCGACGACAAAATCGACGCCAAGAAAGTCAAGCGCGTGGTCGCCTGCTCGGGCAAGGTCTACTACGACCTGGTCAACGCACGCAAGACCCGTGGTCAGACCGACACGGCCATCGTGCGCCTGGAACAGCTGTATCCGTTCCCGCACAAGTCGTTCGCTGCTGAACTGAAGAAGTTCCCGAACCTGGTCGAAGTCGTCTGGGCACAGGACGAGCCGCAAAACCAGGGCGCCTGGTTCCAGATCCAGCACAACATCTTCGAAGGCCTGGAATCGGGTCAGCGTCTGGCCTACGCCGGCCGTCCTGCTTCGGCGTCGCCTGCTGTCGGTTACTATGACAAGCACTACGCCCAGCAAAAAGACCTGCTGGAAACGGCATTCTCGAAGCTGAAGGGTTTTATCCTGACCAAGTAAGTGGCTCGATAAGGGGCGTCATGCGAGTGCATGGCGCCTGCTCGCATACATCATGACGGAGCGCCGCCCTTGCTACGCAGGGGCGGCGCCGCAATAACAAAATAAACGGAGTTTTACATGGCACAAATCGAAGTCAAAGTTCCCCAGTTGTCGGAATCGGTTGCGGAAGCGACCCTGCTGGCATGGCACAAGAAGGTCGGCGAAGCAGTCGCGCGCGACGAAAACATGATCGACATCGAAACCGATAAAGTAGTGCTGGAACTGCCGGCGCCGGCCGCTGGCGTGATCGTGCAAATCATCAAGGATAACGGCGCCACCGTCGTTGCCGGCGAAGTCATCGCCATCATCGATACCGACGGCTCGGCCAAGGTCAGCCCGATGGAAGTCTCCGCCGTGCCTGCGCCAGCCCTGGCTGCCGCTGCCCAAGATACCGCCAGCGCTTCGGCGCCAGCTGCCGCGACCAAAGGCGATGTCGCCATGCCTGCCGCCGCCAAGATCCTGTCCGAAAAAGGCCTGTCCGCCGGCGACGTCGCCGGTTCGGGCAAAGACGGCCGCGTGACCAAGGGCGACGCCCTGGCCGCTTCCGCCAAGCCAGCCGTTGCGCCGCTGGCGCCAGCCGCTGCCAAGCCGGCGCTGCAACAAGTTGCCACGCCGTCGGCCGCCAGCCTGGGCGACCGCCCTGAAGAGCGCGTGCCGATGAGCCGCCTGCGCGCACGTATCGCCGAGCGCCTGCTGCAATCGCAATCGACGAACGCCATCCTGACCACGTTCAACGAAGTGAACATGCAGCCGGTCATCGACCTGCGCAACAAGTACAAGGACAAGTTCGAGAAAGAGCACGGCGTCAAGCTGGGCTTCATGTCCTTCTTCGTCAAGGCCGCCGTCGCCGCCCTGAAAAAGTACCCGATCATCAATGCCTCCGTTGACGGCAACGATATCGTCTACCACGGCTACTTCGACATCGGTATCGCCGTCGGTTCGCCGCGCGGCCTGGTCGTGCCTATCATCCGCAACGCGGACCAGCTGTCGATCGCCGACATCGAGAAAAAAATCGGTGAATTCGGCGCGAAAGCCAAGGAAGGCAAGCTGACCCTGGACGACCTGACGGGCGGTACGTTCTCGATCTCGAACGGCGGCACCTTCGGCTCCATGCTGTCGACTCCGATCATCAACCCGCCGCAATCGGCCATCCTGGGCGTGCATGCGACCAAGGACCGCGCCGTCGTCGAAAACGGCCAGATCGTGGTGCGTCCGATGAACTACCTGGCCATGTCCTACGACCACCGCATCATCGACGGCCGCGAAGCCGTCCTGGGCCTGGTGGCGATGAAAGAAGCGCTGGAAGATCCTGCACGCCTGCTGCTGGACCTGTAAGCACTGTAGTCCCCCGGCGTAGCCGCCGGGGCAATGTAGCTGATACCCCTTGCCAGAAGACGCAGCTGGCTGATCTCAATGAAAGAGGATTCCTATGAACATCTCTGAAGAAATCAAGCGTCTGCACGAGTTGCACCTGGCGGGCGCCCTGAGCGACGCGGAATTCGCGCAAGCGAAAGCCAAGCTCCTGAGCAATATCAACCTGGACAAGCCGGACAGCACGTCCGGCGCCGGTGCCGCTGCCGGCCCGGCGAACGACCTGGTGCAGGAATTCAACCGCCTGCGCCGTTCGCGCGACGACCGCTGGCTTGGCGGCGTCTGCGGCGGCCTGGGCCGCGCTTCCGGCATGGAAGCGTGGATCTGGCGCCTCGTCTTCGTCCTGTTTACATTGACCTTCGGCTTCGGCGTGGTGATTTACCTTCTATTGTGGATTTTCGTACCAGACGAAGAGATTGGAATAACAAAACATGAGTACTAAACAATTTGACGTAGTTGTCATCGGTGCGGGCCCTGGCGGCTACATCGCCGCCATCCGCGCAGCGCAGCTGGGCTTTTCCGTCGCTTGCGTCGACGAGTGGTCGAACGCCAAGGGCGGCGCCGCTCCTGGCGGTACCTGCACCAACGTCGGCTGCATCCCGTCGAAAGCGCTGCTGCAATCGTCCGAGCATTTCGAACACGCGGGCCACAGCTTCGCCGAGCACGGCATCGACGTCGCCGGCCTGAAGCTGAACCTGGGCCAGATGCTCAAGCGCAAGGACACCGTCGTCAAGCAGAACAACGACGGCATCCTGTACCTGTTCAAGAAGAACAAGATCGCCTTCTTCCACGGCCGTGCCGCTTTCGCTGCCGCCGCCGCTGGCGCGTATGACATCAGCGTGACGGGCGAAGCCAACGAAACCTTGTCGGCCAAGCACGTGGTCATCGCCACGGGTTCGAACGCGCGCGAACTGCCGGGCGCACCATTCGACGAGAAACTGATCCTGTCGAACACGGGCGCACTGGCCATCGACGCCGTACCCGCCAAGCTGGGCGTCATCGGCGCCGGCGTGATCGGCCTGGAAATGGGCAGCGTCTGGCGCCGCCTGGGTTCCGACGTCACCGTGCTCGAAGGCCTGCCGGTCTTCCTGGGCGCCGTGGACGAGCAGATCGCCAAGGAAGCGTCGAAACTGTTTACCAAGCAAGGCTTGAAGATCAACCTCGGTTGCAAGATCGGTACGATCACGCCAGGCAAGAAAGACGTCACCGTGGAATTCGTGGACGCCAAGGGCGAAGCGCAAAAAGCCGTGTTCGACAAGCTGATCATCTCGATCGGCCGCACGCCGAACACGAACGGCCTGGGCGCCGACAAGGTCGGCCTGCAGCTGGACGAGCGCGGCTTCATCGCCGTCGACGGCGACTGCAAGACCAACCTGCCGAACGTGTGGGCAGTGGGCGACGTCGTGCGCGGCCCGATGCTGGCGCACAAGGCCGAAGAAGAAGGCGTTGCCGTGGCCGAGCGTATCGCCGGCCAGCATGGCCACACCAACTTCAACACGATTCCTTGGGTAATCTACACCTCGCCGGAAATCGCGTGGGTCGGCAAGACCGAGCAAACCCTGAAGGCCGAAGGCATCGCCTACAAGGCCGGCACCTTCCCGTTCATGGCCAACGGCCGTGCGCGTGCGCTGGGCGACACCTCGGGCATGGTGAAATTCCTGGCCGATGCGACCACCGATGAAATCCTCGGCGTGCACATCGTCGGCCCGATGGCGTCCGAACTGATTTCCGAAGCCGTCGTGGCGATGGAATTCAAGGCCTCGGCCGAAGACATCGCGCGCATCTGCCACGCGCACCCATCGCTGTCCGAAGCGACCAAGGAAGCGGCACTGGCGGTTGACAAGCGTACCTTGAACTTCTAATTGTAGTTAGTCCAGCAGGGGCGCTCGCGGATTTTTTCCGCCGGCGCCCTTGTGCGTTAAAGCGAATCCCATGAACGTAGAAGAGTTTTACCAGCACGCGTTGCAGAAGCGTGATTTCAAGGCCGACGCCGCCCAACGGCGCGCGGTCGACCGCCTGCAGCTGTGCTATGACGAGTGGGTGGCCTACAAGGGCCAGCGCTCGAGCACCTTCAAGCGTCTGATCAACCGTCCCGCCGTGCCGAAGGGCGTGTACATGTGGGGCGGGGTGGGGCGCGGCAAATCGTTCTTGATGGACAGTTTTTACTCGGTCGTGCCCCTGGTGCGCAAGACGCGATTGCACTTCCACGAATTCATGCGCGGCGTGCACCAGCAGCTCGATGAATTGAAAGGCGTGGCCGATCCGCTCGACGAGGTGGCCAAGCGCATCGCCAAGAAATACCGCCTCATCTGTTTCGATGAATTCCACGTCTCGGACATCGCCGACGCAATGATCCTGTACAACCTGCTGTCGGCCCTGTTCGCCAATGGCGTGTCCTTCATCATGACCTCGAATTACGACCCCGACCTGCTGTATCCGGACGGCCTGCACCGCGACCGCATGCTGCCGACCATCGCGCTGCTCAAGGACAAGCTCGACGTGATCAACGTCGACGCCGGCGTCGATTACCGCGGCCGCGCGCTGGAACAGGTGGAGAGTTACTACACGCCGCTGGGCGCGGACACGGACCGGGCCCTGCGCGACGCCTACACGCGCATCGCCGAGACGGCCGACGAAGATGCGCGCATCCGCATCGAAAGCCGCGAAATCCACTGCCTGCGCCGCGCCGGCGGCATCATCTGGTTCGATTTCGCCACCTTGTGCGGCGGGCCCCGTTCGCAAAATGACTACCTGGAAATCGCCAGCCGCTTCCATACGGTGATATTGTCCGGCATACCGGCCATGTCGGCGGCGCAGTCGTCCGAGGCGCGCCGCTTCACCTGGCTGATCGACGTGTTTTACGACCAGAAGGTCAAGCTGATCATGTCGGCCGAAGTGGCGCCGGACCAGCTGTACACGAACGGCATGCTGGCCAACGAGTTTCACCGCACCGTTTCGCGTATCATCGAGATGCAATCGCGCGAATACATGGAAAAAGAACAGCGCGGCGCGGCCGACGCGATCGTTTGAGGCAGGGATAAGGAACATGATGGCAAATACACTATACAAGCTGGGTGCGGCGCTGGGCCTGGTTCTGGCGTTGTCCGCCTGCGCGCACAAGGGTGCCGCGGCATTGGATGAGGTCGGCGCACCGCAGGTGCCCGCCACCTTGTCCGTGGAAGAGGCGGACGCCAAGCTGAAGCAGTCGGCCAGCGAGCGCGAAGCGGCGGAAAACGAGTTTGCCGCGCGCGAAATCGAGTGCTACAACAAGTTTTTCGTGAATAATTGCCTCGACAAGGCCAAGGAAAAGCGCCGCCTGATCCTCGTGCGCCTGCGCGCCATCGACGCGGAAGCGAATTATTTCAAGCGTGCCGAGTCCGTGCGCCTGCGCGATATCGACCTGGCCAGGACGCAGGAAAGCGCGCGCCTCGATGCCGAGCAGCGGGCCGCGGCCGTGCCCAAGCCCGTGAAAGTGGTCACGCCCGATCCGGCGCCGCCCAAGCCGCAAGGCAAGAGCGTTGCCGAGCGCGAGGCTGAGCAAGCGGCGAAAGTGGCGAAACAAGCCGCCGACGATGCCGCCGAGGCGCCGCGCCGCGCCGCCCGCGAAGCAGCCTATGCGAAGAAACAGGCTGACGCCGTGGCGCGCCAGAAACGCGTGGCCCAGCGCCTGGCCGAGCGCCAGGCCGAAGCGGATGCCAAGGCCGCCAAGGCAGCCGCCGCTGCCAGCGCGCCGGCGGCTGCCGTGCCTGTGCCGCCGGTCAAATAACACCGCCGCGCAGGGGCACGCCGGAAATGGCGTGCCCTAACGCGCGCGGCAGGTTAAACTATGCACCATGGCTGCCTGCGCGCGCCGCGCCGGTTTCCCAACACTGTTACCAACACTGCCTGGAACGCAACACATGAGCGATGCACAGCAAATAGAGCGGCGCCTGATTGAACTCAACGTGGAGCACCGCGACCTCGATGCCGTCATCGAGTTGCTGATACTCGATGGCCACCATGATGAGCTGCAGCTGCGCCGCCTGAAAAAGCGCAAATTGCAATTGAAGGATCACATCACCTTGCTGAAAATGCAGTTGGTGCCCGACGTTCCCGCCTGAGGGGCGCCAGTAGCGTCCAGTCCAGCCTTCACCTAAGTATATTTTGACCGATCACAATTTATTGCCAGTAAACCCGGATGGCCAGCCGACCGATCTGCAAGCCAGTCCGCCGGCCGAACCGCAGGCGGCGCCTGGCAAGCACGATGCCGACATCGAGCGCCTGTTTGGCGCCGGCGGCCCGCTCGGTCCGGCCGTGGGCAGCTACAAGCCGCGCCGTTCGCAAACGGACATGGCCAAGGCCATCGCCAGCGCCATCGACAGCCAGACGACCCTGATCGCCGAGGCGGGCACGGGCACCGGCAAGACCTTCGCCTACCTGGTACCGGCCCTGATGTGGGGCGGCAAGACTATTGTTTCCACCGGCACCAAGAACTTGCAGGATCAATTGTTCCTGCGCGATATCCCCACCGTACGCGCCGCGCTGCAGGCGCCCGTCTCCGTCGCCCTGCTGAAGGGTCGCTCGAACTACGTCTGCCACTATCACCTGGAACGCACGCTGCAGAACGGGCGCATGACCTCGCGCGACGACGTGGGCCATCTGCGCGAAATTTCGCGCTTCATCAAGATGACCAGCTCCGGCGACAAGGCCGAACTGACCAAGGTGCCGGAAAACGCCATGATCTGGAACCTGGTGACGTCCACGCGCGACACCTGCATGGGTGCCGAGTGCCAGTATTACCAGGATTGCTTCGTCATGAAGGCCCGCAAGGAAGCGCAGCAGGCCGACGTGGTGGTGGTCAACCACCATTTGTTCTTTGCCGACGTGGCCCTGAAAGACACGGGCGTGGCGGAATTGCTGCCTTCGGCCAATACCATCATCTTCGATGAGGCGCACCAGCTGCCCGATACGGCCACTTTGTTCTTCGGTAACACAGTGTCGACCTCGCAAATCCTGGAACTGTGCCGCGACGTGCTGGCCGAGGGGCTCGCGCACGCGCGCGGCATCGACTGGGCCAAGACCGTCACCGTGGTGGAAAAGGCGGCGCGCGACCTGCGTTTGACGTTCCCGCAGGATATCGTGCGCCTGTCCCTGCCGCAGATCGCCCCGTCGAGCGACTTCTTCCCCGCGCTCGACACTCTCAAGGATGAGCTTGACGGCATGGTGGCCGTGCTGGAAACGCAGGCGGAACGGGCGGAGACGCTGGAACAGTGCCGTGTGCGCGGCGTCGAACTGGCGCAGCAGCTGAGCGGCTGGAAGTTTGACCCGAAGGCGAAAGTAGCGGCAGGCGAAGAAGCCGTGTTCTGGGTAGAAGCGTTTTCCAGCTCTTTGCAGTTGCATAAAACGCCATTGTCGATCGCGCCGATCTTCAATAACCAGCGCGAAGGCACGCCGCGCAGCTGGATTTTCACGTCGGCCACCCTGGCCGTGAAAAACGATTTCAAGCATTTTTCCGAGCAGATGGGCTTGACGGGCGAACCGTCGCACACGTGGCCGAGCCCGTTCGACTATGGCCAGCAAGGCTTGCTGTTCGTGCCGCAAAACCTGCCGCAACCGAACTCGCTGGGCTACACGGACGCCGTCATCGACTGCGCCTTGCCCATCATCGAGGCGGCGGGCGGGCGCACCTTCTTCCTGTGCACTACCTTGCGCGCCGTCAAGCGGGCCGCCGAGCGCCTGGCCGACGAATTCAGGCAGCGCGGCCTGAACTTTCCCCTGTTCGTGCAGGGAGAAAGGGGCCGCACGGAATTGCTCGATCAGTTCCGCGCGGCCGGCAATGGCGTGCTGATCGGTAGCCAGAGCTTCTGGGAAGGCGTCGACGTGCGCGGCGATGCCTTGTCCCTGGTGATCATCGACAAGCTGCCGTTCGCGCCGCCGGACGACCCGGTGCTGGCCGCGCGCATCGAAGTGATGGAAAAGCAGGGCAAGAATGGCTTTATGCACCACTCGCTGCCGGAAGCCATCATCAACCTGAAGCAGGGCGCGGGCCGGCTGATCCGCGACGAGGGCGACCGGGGCGTGCTGATGATTTGCGATCCGCGCCTCATCTCCAAGCCATACGGCAAGCGCATCTGGCAAAGCCTGCCGCCGTTCAAGCGCACGCGCGACACGGCTGAAGTGGTGGAGTTCTTCCGCAACCTGCCCGCCAAGGGCGCCTAGCCTTGCTTGCCGGCGCCATCCGCGCGCCGGCTTATTTCCCTTTGTTATCAAGCGAGTAGCGTTTTTCGCGCGCTGCGTGCCTGCGCGCCCGGCATGCCAGAAAGCGGCGCGATCACGCCATTTTCTGGCATTGTGACGCGTGTCCAGGACGCCAGACACATCTTTGTGCCAGCGCAAACAGTCTTGTTGCCGGGCAGTCTACAGTGAGCTCATGCCTTGCAGGATGAGGCGCGGCGATGGCAGGGCCGCACGGGGAACAGGGGGATGCCATGGAGATCCGCTACGGCTGTTTCTTAAGTTATGCACACGGCCAATATGCGTTCATGAACAAGTTCAAGAATGACCTCATCGAGGCGCTGGCGTGCTATCTGGAGCCGCACCTCGACCGCGAGGAAGTCCTGTTCATCGACAGCGAGCAACTGGGCGGCGGCGACGATATCGACCAGCGCGTGGCGCGCGCCATGTGCCAGAGCGTCTGCATGATCGTGCTGTACACGCCCAAATATGAAGCGCATGGCTACACGCGGCGCGAATTTGCCGCCATGCAGCTGATCGAACAGGAGCGCCGCGCCTGGTATGAGCTGCCCAGCCACCTGATCATTCCCATCATCATGACGCGCCATCCGGACGGCTTGCCGCCGCAAATCACGGAGTCGGGTCTGTACGTCGATTTTTCCGGCTATACGCTGGCCAGCGGCGACCTGAAGTCGAATCCGCAATACCTGCCCGATATCGAACGCATCGTGCAGCGCATCGCCACGCATTACCACTTGCTCAAGCGGTCAACACCGCCCGGCCACGATTGCAGCCGTTTCGTGTTGCCCGATATTCCACCGGAATGGCGCGCCATTCCGCCTCCCCACTTTCCACGTTAATCACGTAAAAGGTCCCGTCATGGAATGCCAACGCCTCTCCCTGCCACCTTTGAGCGCCCCTGGCGAAGTCGTCACCTTCTATTCCTACAAGGGCGGCACCGGCCGCACCATGGCCCTGTCGAACATCGCCGTCCTGCTGGCGCGCCGTGAAAACGCCAGCGTGCCCGTGCTGATGCTGGACTGGGACATGGAAGCGCCGGGCCTGCACCATTATTTCGAGCAGCACGAGGAGCGGCCGGGCGTGCTCGAGTTCTTCGAGGCGTGCCGCCAGCAGATCGAGCGTATCAGCCTGGAAACGGCGGGCGCGCGCGCTGGCGGGCAGGCCGGTGGGCGCGAAGATGGGGGCCGCGAGGACGCGGCGCTGGCCCAGCGCGTGCTCGACGCCATCGACTGGCAGCAGTACGTGGTGCGCGTCGACCAGGGCAGTCCGCTGTACCTGATGCGCGCGGGGCGCTTCGACGCC
The DNA here is from genome assembly GCF_020858135.1 of Janthinobacterium sp. FW305-128. Classification (NCBI taxonomy): domain Bacteria; kingdom Pseudomonadati; phylum Pseudomonadota; class Betaproteobacteria; order Burkholderiales; family Oxalobacteraceae; genus Janthinobacterium; species Janthinobacterium sp. FW305-128. Next base: position 28,630 of record NZ_JACYMK010000006.1, read on the forward strand.
AGCTACAGCGAGCGTCTGGCGCAGATGCGCTGGGATCAGCTGTTCGACAGCTGCCCGGCCCTGTTCCGCTGCTTTGCCGATACCCTGGCCCAGCATTTCCGCTATGTGCTCGTCGATTCGCGCACGGGGCGCACCGACAGCGCCGGCATCTGCACCACCTTGCTGCCGAAAAAGCTGGTGGTGGTCTTCACGCCGAACCGGCAAAGCCTGGAAGGCGTCGACGCGCTCGTCACGCGGGCCATCGAGTACCGCCGCAGCCATGAAGATGAACAGCGCCCGCTGCTCGTGTACCCCTTGCCGTCGCGCATAGAGATGGGCGATGGCGCGCAGCGTGCCGAGTGGCGCCGCGGCGACGCGCACAAGGGCATCGCCGGCTTCCAGCCTATGTTCGAGCGCCTGCTGCGCACGTCCTACGGCTTGCCGCAGATCGCCCTCGACAGCTATTTCGACGAAGTCCAGCTGCAGCAGACGAAAACCTTTGCCTATGGCGAGCAGCTGGCCGTGCGCATCGACCAGGGCGGCGACCGCTTTTCCCTCACGCGCACCTTCGAAGCCTTTTTGCACTGGCTGACGGGCGGCTATTTCCCCTGGCAATCGAGCCGCGAAATCGCCTTGCTGGGCGCCATCAGCGAAGCGCGCCAGGCCTTGCAGCTGGAACCGGGCCGCGCCGTGGCCCTGCCGCTGGCGCGCGATCTGGCCCGTCTGGGCGAGCTGTACCGCAAGGATGGACGCAGCGCGCAGGCGCTCGACGCCTTTCGCCAGAGCGTCGAGATCCGCGTGCGCCTGCTGGGCGAGGAGCATCCCGACAGCCTGGCGTGCAAGAGCGGCATGGCGCGCCTGCTGCGCCAGCTGGGCAAGCTCGATGAAGCGCGCTTCCTGGAAGAAGACGTGCTCGACGTGCGCGAGCGCGTGCTGGGCAGCGAGCATCCCGACACCCTGTCCGCCCGGGCTTGCCTGGCGAAAACCCTGCTGCTGCAGGGCGAGCTGGCGGCGGCGCTGCTGCTGCAGGATACGGTGCTGGCCACCTATGTGCGCCAGCTGGGCGGCGAGCATCCGCTGACCCTGGATGCGATGGATGGCCGCGCCGCCACCTTGCTGCGCATGGGCAGGCTGGCGCAGGCGCGGCAATTGCTGGGCACAGTGGTGGCGGCGCGCGAGCGCCTGTTTGGCGCCGAGCATGGCGATACCTTGCGCAGCAAGCTGGCCCTGGCGCAGGCGCTGGGACGCGAAGGCGACCTGGAGGGTGCGCGGCGCCTGCTCGCCGCCGTGCTGCGGGTGCAGGAGCGGCGCCTGGGCGGCGACCATGCCGCCACGCTGTCCACGCGCGACTTGCTGGCCGATATCGTGGCCGGGCAGGGCGACTGGGCCGGCGCGCGCCAGCTGCACGAAGACCAGGTGGCCGCGCGCGAGCGCACGCGCGGTCTCGACCATCCGGAGACCCTGATGAGCCAGCGCAAGCTGGCCGAGGCGCTGCTGCGGCGCGGTGAACTCGATGCGGCGCGCAGCGTGCAGGAGCAGGTGCTGGAAGTGCATGCGCGCCTGCTGGGCGAAGACCACCTCGATACCTTGCACAGCAAGAAGCAACTGGCTGGCACCCTCCAGCAGCAGGGCGACAGCGAGGCGGCGCGCCTGCTGGAAGACGCTGTGCTCAGCGGCAGCGACCGGCTCTTGAATGCACCCGTCACGGGGCATGCGGACAGCGTGCTCGACGGTGCGCGGCATTTGCAGGAAACCATCCTGGCCGGCCGCGCCAACGAACAGGATGCGGCCGAGCCGGACACCCTGGCCAGCATGATCTCGATGTTGCAAGGCATGATCGAACGGGAACAGTATGCGCAGGCGGGCGAACTGGCCGAACATTTGAAGTCCTGCCTGCTGCGCCCGGGCGTGCCGGGCAAGCTGCGCAGGCGCGGCATGGCGCAGCTGAAAAGAATGTACAAGTTGCAAGGCGACCTGAATGCCTTGCTGGCCTTGCAGGAGGATGAGGTGCAGGCGCTGGAAGGGGCGCTGTCGGAGGCGCGCATCGAGCAGCGCTGAGCTTGCGCGCCAGGTTCGCGCGGCGGCACAAAAAATGCTGCCTATCGGCGTGCGGCATGCGCAGTGTGGGCATTGCTTCAGGTAAAATCTCGTTATGAGAATCCTTATCAGTAACGACGACGGTTACCTGGCGCCAGGCCTGGCGGCCCTGGCCGACGCGCTCGCGCCCATTGCCGACATCGTGGTGGTGGCGCCCGACAGCAACCGTTCGGGCGCGTCCAATTCGCTGTCGCTGGACCGGCCTTTGTCCGTGCACAAGGCCGCCAACGGCTTTTATTTTGTCAACGGCACCCCCACCGACTGCGTGCACGTGGCGTTGACGGGCATGCTCATCGAGCGCCCCGACCTGGTGGTCTCGGGCATCAACAACGGCCCCAACATGGGTGACGACACCCTGTATTCGGGCACCGTGGCCGCCGCCACCGAAGGCTATCTGTTCGGCATTCCCGCCATCGCCTTTTCCCAGTCGCAGTTCGGCTGGGCCAACCTGGACGCGGCCGCCCGCGTGGCGCGGGAAATCGTCGAGCGCCAGTTCGACGCCCTGCAGAAACCGTATTTGCTGAACGTGAATATCCCCGCCATTCCTTACGCGCAATTGCAAGGCATGGCGGCCACGCGCCTGGGCAAGCGCCATTCGGCCGAGCCCGTCATCCGCGCGCTCGACCCGCGTGGCCGTGAAATCTTCTGGATCGGCCCCGCCGGCGCGGCCAAGGAAGGCGGCCCGGGCACGGACTTCCATGCCGTTGAACATGGACAAGTATCGATCACGCCGCTGCAGATCGACCTGACCCATACTACCCAACTCGATGCACTGGCGAAAGGCCTGGCATGACCGCTCACTATGACTGACAAGCCGCGTACCTTCCCCCTTTCCCTCGATTCGCTGGCCGGCAAGCCCGCCAGGCAGGGCGGGGGGCAGTCGCTGGCCCAGTCCAGGATCGCCACGCCGCAGACGGCCACGCAGAATGCGGCGCAAAACGCGGCGCGCGGCGTGGCGCAGCCGTATGGCGCGCACGCGGCCATCGCGCCATCGCGCGCGCAAGCCATCGCCAATGAGCGGGCGCAGCCGGCCGTGGTGTCGCCGCCGCGGCAAAACCCGCTCGTCTCGGAGGCCGTGCGCCGGGCCATGGTGGCGCGCGTGGCGAAGCAGGGCGTCAAGGACCAGGTGGTGCTCGACGCCCTGCAAGCCGTGCCGCGCCACCTGTTCATGGACGAGGCGCTGGCGTCGCAAGCCTACATCGACGCCTCCTTGCCCATCGGCCACCACCAGACCATCTCGCAGCCGTATATCGTCGCGCGCATGATCGAGGTGATGCGCCAGGGCGGCAGCTTGCAGCGCGTGCTGGAAATCGGCACGGGTTGCGGTTACCAGGCGGCGGTGCTGTCGCTGGTGGCGAAGGAGGTGTATTCGATCGAGCGCATCCGGCCCTTGCACGAGTTGGCGAAGGCCAATCTGCGCCCGCTGCGCGTGTCAAATCTGCGCTTGCAGTACGGAGATGGTATGCTTGGCCTGCCGCAGGCGGCGCCCTTCAACGGGATCATCCTTGCCGCAGCCGGCCTGGAAGTCCCGCAAGCCTTGCTGGAACAGCTGGCGCCCGGCGGGCGTCTGGTTGCGCCGGTGGGGGCTAAATTGCAACACTTACAACTCATTACCCGGGTGGGGAAAATGGAATGGACTAGCCAAACCCTGGAAGATTGCCATTTCGTGCCTTTGCGCCCGGGCACCATATGATCCCCGGATCAGCTAGCAAGCAGGACATATAATTACATGCGAATGATTAAGAAAAGTAACATACTTCTATGTAGCATCACCTTGGCCGCGCTGTTGAGCGGTTGCGGCACGACGGGCGTCCAGGCACCCGTCGTTGAGCGCCATCCATCGAGCAGCAGTGCCGCCGCCAGCGATCCGCGCGACCGCGACCCGGCCTATTACACGGTCAAGCGCGGCGATACCCTGTTGCGCATCGCCCTCGAGCACGGCCAGAATTACCGCGACCTGGTGGCCTGGAACGACTTGAGCAATCCGAACGACATCAAGGTCGACCAGGTGTTGCGCGTGCTGCCGCCGACTGGCGAGACAGGCGGCGCGCAAACGTCGGCCGTCGTGATGCCGCCGTCGACGGAAATTAAGCCGGCCGCGCCTGCCGTGCCGAAGAAAACGGGCCCGCGCGGCGAGAAGCGCGCGTATTCCGACGCCACCCTGGCCGAGCTGCGCGCCGATGGCGGCACCGGCGACGCCAAGCCGGCGCCCGCGCCGGCAGCAACTGTCGCCGCCGCACCGGCCGCCGCCGCTGCAGCCCCTGCCGCATCGGCGCCTGGCGACGACAGGATCAGCTGGATGTGGCCTTCCGAAGGCAAGGTCATCGGCACTTTTGACGAAGGCAAGAACAAGGGCGTCGATATCGCCGGCAAGGCGGGCCAGCAAGTGGTGGCCGCAGGCGCGGGAAAAGTCATGTATGCCGGGAGCGGAATCCGTGGTTATGGTAATCTTGTCATCGTGAAGCACAGTAATAGTTTATTGTCGGCATATGCGCATAACCGCAGCATCCTGGTGAAGGAAGGGCAGAACGTCAACAAAGGCCAGGCCATCGCTGAAATGGGCGACTCCGATGCCGACCGCGTGAAGCTGCACTTTGAAATCCGCCAGCAGGGCAAGCCTGTCGACCCTTCGAAATTCCTGCCTAACCGTTAGGTAAAGCAATGACACACGCGCCGCACGATCAGCTGGACGATGACCCGGAACTGCCGGAAGACGGGGCGGATGAAGTCGTGACGGACGATGCCGGCGAGCTCGACGGCATTGACGCCGTCGAGGCGGGCGAGGGCGGCGAGGTGGCCAGCGTCAGCGTGGTGGTCGAAAGTGTCGATGAACTGAAAAAGGTGCTGGCGGCCGAGCTGTCGACCGATACCACGCAGCACTATCTGAACCAGATCGGCACGCGGCCCCTGCTGACGGCGGCGCAAGAAGTGCATTACGCCACCCTGGCCAAGCAGGGCAATTTCGAAGCCCGGCAAACCATGATCGAGCACAACCTGCGCCTCGTTGTGTCGATCGCCAAGCATTACATCAACCGCGGCGTGGTCCTGCTCGACATGATCGAGGAGGGCAACATCGGCCTGATGCGCGCCATCGACAAGTTCGAGCCCGAGCGCGGTTTCCGTTTCTCTACCTACGCCACCTGGTGGATACGCCAGAGCATCGAGCGCGCCATCATGAACCAGGCGCGCACGGTGCGCCTGCCCGTGCACATGGTGCGCGAACTGAATCAAATCTTGCGCGGCAAATATCATCTGGAAGCCCAGCACCACGACGGCAAGGATGCCACTGCGGAAGATATCGCCCACCTCGTGGGCCGTCCCGTGGAAGAGGTGCAGGATATCCTGGCCCTGTCCGAGCACGCCACATCGCTCGACGCGCCGCTCGACAACGATCCGCAGTCGTCGCTGATGGACATGTTGCCGGGCGCCAGCGAAGACAGCCCCGACGCGCGCGCGGAACACCATGAAATGACGGTGCTGGTGCGCGACTGGCTGACCAAGCTGCCCGACAAGCAGCGCGTCGTCATCATGCGCCGTTTCGGCCTCGACAACGACGATCCGGCCACGCTGGAGACGCTGGCCGAGGAAATGGGCGTGACGCGCGAGCGCGTGCGCCAGATCCAGCAGGAAGCGCTGATTAAACTCAAACGGGCTATGGCGGCACGCGGCGTGGTGCGCGACTCGCTGCTGTAGCGTGCCCGATAAAACGCACATGGCGGCGTTGCAATGCCTCGCCGTACTGGCGTACTGTCTTCGGCAATGCGCCTTGCCCTGTACATTTTCTCAGCCACGCTAAATCGGTGCAACTGTGCTGCGGACTTAAGCTAGTCGGCATCTGCTATCATACGCCCCGCTCGCGGCGCCTGACCTTTCCCCCATTGTTTGCAAGTTCCAGCGCGGCCCTGCGTCCTGGCCCACTCTTACCTATTGATCGCTATGCAAGAAAATATCATCGAAATCAAATCGCTCGACATGGACGCCCGTGGCGTTGGCCATATTGAGAACGAAGACGGCTCGCCGGGCAAGGTCGTGTTTGTCGAAGGCGCATTGCCGGGCGAGCGTGTCAGCTTTGTGACGTTCAAGAAGAAGAAAAACTGGGAAATGGCCCGCATGACGGCGCTGCACCGCGAATCGTCGATGCGCGTCACGCCCAAGTGCAAGCATTTCGACAATTGCGGCGGCTGCTCGATGCAGCACCTGGAACCGTCGGCGCAGGTGGCGATCAAGCAGCGCGTGCTGGAAGACAACCTGTGGCATATCGGCAAGGTACGTCCGCAAAGCATCATGCGCCCCATGTATGGTCCGACCTGGGGCTACCGCTACCGCGCGCGCCTGTCCGTGCGCCACGTCAAGAAGAAAGATGCCGTGCTGGTGGGCTTCCACGAAAAGAAATCGGCGTTTGTCGCCGACATGGATAGCTGTGAAATCCTGCCGCCGCACATCTCGGCCATGCTGCTGCCGCTGCGCGGCTTGATTGCGTCGCTGTCGATCTTCGACCAGATGCCGCAGATTGAGCTGGCTGTCGGCGAAGACGTGACCGCCATGGTCTTGCGCATCATGGCGCCGCTGACGGCGGACGATGAAACGAAATTGAAGGCCTTTGCCGACGAGTACGGCGTGCAATGGTGGCTGCAGGTGAAGGGCCCGGAAACGGCCGTGCCGTTCTATCCGCTCGACAAGCAATTGCACTACCTGCTGCCGGAATTCGGCGTCAAGATGCCGTTCAAGCCCGTCGATTTCACGCAAGTGAACCACCACATCAACCGCGTGCTGGTATCGAAAGCCCTGCGTTTGCTGGAAGTGCAGCCGACCGACCGCGTGGCCGACCTGTTCTGCGGCCTCGGTAATTTCACCTTGCCTCTGGCCACGCAGGGCAGCGAAGTGGTCGGTATTGAAGGCAGCACCACCCTGACGGAGCGGGCGCTGGAAAACGCGCTGGCCAATGGTCTGGCGGAAAAAACCTCGTTCTCGACGCGTAACTTGTTCGAAGTGACGACGGACGACCTGATCGCGCTGGGCCGTTTTGATCGCATCCTCGTCGACCCGCCTCGCGACGGCGCCATGGCCCTGTGCCAGGCGCTGGTCGGCCTGTCGCAAGTGCGTCCGGACCTGCTGCCCAAGCGCATCGTGTATGTGTCGTGCAGCCCGTCGACCCTGGCGCGCGACGCCGGCATCCTGGCGCTGGAAGCGGGTTATGTATTGAGCAAGGCGGGCGTGGTGAACATGTTCCCGCACACGTCCCACGTGGAATCCATGGCAGTGTTTGATTTGCCTCAATAATTCTGCCTGGCTCGACGGGTGGCTTTGCAGGCACCCGCCGCTGCCGTATTCAACGGCGTAGCAAGCAACAGCAATACCACTTACAGCGTATTAAAAAACTGGTCTGTCTTTTCCCGATCCAGCGTCTTTTTTCATCCTCCCTCTGCCGTTTTTTCATTGTCCAGTAGGACAACACGCCGTTCGCATAAGCCGCTGCGCTTTCTGCGCAAAGTGGTATTGCCCACTTCGAGGCCACTTCAAAACCACTTGACCGCCTATTTTTTCAGCAGCATGCTGTTCTTGCAACTGCAAAAAAACAAAATCACAGGGTAGCTTTTTATCGAAGCAGAGTGGTATTTCCGCAAACCTGAACAGGAGACAGCGTGGAAAATTTAATACTCAAAAAAACGATCAGGAACATGATGGTATGTCTGGCCAGCGGTGGCGTGCTGGCGGCATGCGGCGGTGGCGGCGATGCCAGCGCGCCGGCTGGCTCGCAATTGCTGGCGGCCAGCACGGTGGTCGCCTGCGTGCCGTGGCAAGAGGGCGGCACGTACAACGCGGGCACGGTGGTCACTTACCTGGGCGCCAATTACACGGCCCTGGTGACGCAGACCGACCACGTGGGCTCGGGCTGGAACCCCGTTTCCACGCCTAGCCTGTGGAGCGCCGGCGGCACGTGCGATGGCGGAACTACGCCAACTCCTACGCCGACACCGACTCCCACGCCAACCCCGACGCCCGCCCCGACGCCGAATCCAACCCCGACACCCACTCCAACGCCTACCCCGACGCCAACCGGCGGCACCTGCGCACTGGCGTGGGTGGCCGGCACGGCTTACAGCGCGGGCGCCACCGTCAGCTATGCGGGCACGAATTACCGCGCCAACTACTGGACGCAGGGCGACAACCCGTCGACCAGCAGCGGCGCCGCCGGCACGGGCAAGCCATGGACCAGCCTGGAGATCTGCAGCACCACGCCGACGCCAACCCCGACGCCGACACCGACGCCGACGCCAACACCGACTCCAACACCGACTCCAACCCCGACGCCAACCCCGACTCCAACCCCGACGCCGACGCCGACGCCAACGCCGACCGGCCGCGAAGTCGGTTCCTATTTCGCCCAATGGGGCGTATATGGCCGCGATTACGAAGTGGCGAACGTGCATACCAGCGGCGTGGCTGATAAGTTGACCTTCATCAACTATGCCTTCGGTAATATCTATCCGAAAAACGGCGGCTACGAATGCGGCATGATCACCAAGACGGAGCCGGGCGCGACGAATCCGAATTCGCCGGACGCGGGCACGGGCGGCGATGCCGAGGCCGACTACATCCGCACGCCGAAGCGCACCGTCGATGGCCAGGCCATTCCGTGGGACGCTCCATTGTCGGGCAACTTCCTGCAGCTGAAAAAGCTGAAGGCGGCGCACCCGAACCTCAAGTTGTTCATTTCCCTGGGCGGCTGGAGCTGGTCGAAGAACTTCTCCGTCGGTTCGGCCACCGATGCGCTGCGCAAGCAGATGGTGCGCTCGTGTATCGATATCTACATCAAGGGCAACCTGCCGGTGCAGGGCGGTCGCGGCGGCGTGGGTGCGGCGGCCAACATCTTTGACGGCATCGACATCGACTGGGAATACCCGGTCGGCGGCGGCCAGCCGTACAACACGGTCAGCCCCAACGACAAGCGCAACTTCACCTTGCTGATGGCGGAATTCCGCAGCCAGCTCGATGCGCTCGGCGCCGCCAACGGCAAGCGCTACCTGTTGACGGCCGCTGTCGGTGCCGGCAAGGACAAGATCGACAACACGGAACCGGCCCTGTACTCGCAGTACATGGACTGGATCAACCTGATGACGTACGACTTCCACGGCGGCTGGGAAAACAGCACCAACTTCAACGCCCAGCTGTTTGCCGACCCTGCCGATCCGTCAACGGGCATGGCGCGCGAATACGTGGGCGACAAGGCGGTGCAGTACATGATTGCCGCCGGCGTGCCGCGCGACAAGCTGCTGCTGGGCATACCGTTCTATGGCCGCGGCTGGACGGGCGTGGCGCCGGGACCGAACGGCGATGGCTTGTACCAGGCGGCCACGGGCACGGCGCCGGGTACGTACGAGTCGGGTATCGAGGACTATAAAATCCTCGTCGCCAAAGCCGGCACGCGCTACTACCATCCCGTGACCAAGCAGCTGTACCTGTACACGGGGGCGGGCGGCCAGTGGTGGAGCTATGATGATCCGACCGTCATCGGCACCAAGGTGAAATACGTCAAGGACCAGGGCTTGCGCGGCGCGTTCTCGTGGGAACTCGATGGCGACGCGAATGGCGTGCTGGCGACCGAGGTGTGGAAGGTGCGCTAACCGTGTGCTAGCGTAGCGGGATGCGGCCGGGTGGCATTGCGACCCGGCCGCTTGTTCATATAAAAAAGAGGAGACGGGCGATGGCGGCGGTATCGGCATTCGGAGTCAAGCAACAGGAACAGGAACAGGAACTGAGCCGCGAGTGGCGCAGCTGGATCGCGGAAAACCTCATGCTGGGCAGCCATCCGTCGGCGCTGATGCCGGTGCTGCAAAAGGCCGGCATCGCGGAGCCGCTGGCGCGCCGCGAAGTGGAGCTGGCGTTGCAGAGTCCCTACCTGGCCGGCGCCGTGCGCCTGTCGAACCGCCTGGCCAAGCGCGACTGGGTGATCGACATCCAGCGCAAGCTGAATCAGCTGCGTGCCCCCGAGATTCCCCGCCGCGAGAGGCTCTCCGCGCAGGAATTCCTGGACGAATTCTATTCGACCAACCAGCCCGTCATCATCACGGGCATGATGGATGAGTGGCCCGCCATGGCCAAGTGGAGCCCTGCCTACTTTCGCGAACATTTCGGGCCGCGCGAAGTGGAAGTGCAGTTCGGCCGCGAAGCGGATGCCCAGTACGAAATGAACAGCGTGGCGCACAAGCGCAAGATGGCGTTCGGCGAGTACGCGAGCCTGGTCGAGGGTAGCGGTGCGACCAATGATTTCTATATGACGGCGAATAACAATTCGCAGAACCGGCAAGCCTTGCGCGAGCTGTGGGACGATATCGGCCAGCTGCCCGAGTATCTGGAGCAGAGTGGCGGCCCGACGGGTTTTTTATGGTTCGGCCCGGCCGGCACGGTGACGCCGTTCCACCACGACCTGACGAACAACTTCATGGCGCAAGTCAAAGGGCGCAAGCGGCTGCGCATCATGGCCGCCTGCGAGGTCGCGCGCGTGTACAACCAGCGCCACTGTTTTACACCCGTCGATGGACGCGCCATCGACCTGCGGCGCTACCCGCTGATGGCCGACGTGCAGGTGCGCGAATGCGTGCTGGCGCCCGGCGAGATCCTGTTTTTGCCCGTCGGCTGCTGGCATTTCGTCGAAGCGCTCGACGTATCGATGACGGTGGCGTTTACCAACTTCAAATGGGATAACGATTTTTACAGCAAGTATCCGCCGAATCACGACTTTTGATTGGTCTTGGCATTGCCGCGAACGCGCAGGGAACAGCCGCCGAACGGGCGGCTTTTTTCATTGTACGGTGCGCTTCTTGTATAAGATATTTCCATAAAAAAATTGATTGAAATCATTTTGCAGCAATAATTTTGATATGAATGGCCATGATGTTTCATTATCCAGATGGTCATGGCGGGCGGATAATTTGATGGCTGGCGCGGCGCCGGGCCTCTGAGCGGGCTTGCCGGTGCGCGTTGGCACCGACAACCATCTGGAGGCGGCAGGGCATGAACACGCAGCAAATGACACAGTTACAGCAAGCACCGGCAAGTAGTACTGAACTCCAGCTCGACACGCGGCTGACCCGCGAAGCGGCCGAATTGCTGGCCAGGGCCGATATCCACTTGAATGGCCGCGCCGCCTGGGACATGCAGCTGCGCAAGCCGGGCGTGCCCGAGCGGGCTTTTGCCAGCGGCAACCTGGGTCTGGGCGAAGCGTACATGGATGGAGACTGGGATGCGCAGCAGCTCGACGAATTCTTTTGCCATCTGCTGCGCGCCAGGGTGGCCGACGATGTGCGCCCCATGCGCCTGGCTTTCCACGCGCTGTATGCGCGCCTGTTCAACCTGCAGACGGAGCGACGCGCGTGGATGGTGGGCAAGGAGCACTACGACCTGGGCAACGCCTTCTATGCGGCCATGCTCGATCCGCGCATGACCTATACCTGCGGCTACTGGAAGGACGCCGGCAACCTGGCCGAGGCGCAGGAAGCCAAGCTCGATCTGGTCTGCCGCAAGCTGCGCCTGGAACCGGGCATGCGCGTGCTCGACATCGGCTGCGGCTGGGGCAGTTTCATGCGCTATGCGGCGGAAAAATACCAGGTGCAATGCGTGGGCGTGACGATTTCGCAAGAGCAGGTCGCCTACGCGCGCGGCATGCCGGGCGGCGAGCACCTGGACTTCCGCCTGCAGGATTACCGCGACACCAATGAAAAATTCGACCGTATCGTCAGCATCGGCATGTTCGAGCATGTGGGGCACAAGAACCACCGCACCTTCATGGAAGTGGCGTACCGCTGCCTGGAAGACGACGGCCTGTTCCTGCTCCACACGATCGGCAAGAACAAGCGCGATTCCGCGTGCGATCCATGGATCGACAAGTACATCTTCCCGAATGGCGACTTGCCCTCCATCGGCCAGATAGGCGACGCTATCGATGACCTGTTCGTGGCAGAGGACTTGCACAACTTTGGCGCCGACTACGACAAGACCCTGATGGCCTGGCACGCGAACTTTGAGCAGGCCTGGCCGCAGTTTGCGGCCCAGCTGGGCGAGCGCTTCCACCGCATGTGGTCATATTATTTGCTGTCCTGCGCGGGCGCCTTCCGCGCGCGCGACCTGCAGCTGTGGCAGTGGGTCTTGTCGAAGCAGGGCGTATTGGGTGGCTACGAGCGTGTCAGTTGAGATGCGCGTCAGCTGATATGATGGCTTGATGGATATCAATCAGGCGCGTACCTTCCTCGAAGTGGCTTCCTGCGGCAGCTTCATCATGGCGGCCGAGCGCATGCACGTGACGCAGACGGCCGTCAGCGCCCGCATCCGCACCCTGGAGCAGCAGCTGGGGCGCCAGCTGTTCGTGCGCAACAAGGCGGGCGCGCGCCTGACGCCGGCCGGCGAGCGCTTCATGCGCCATGCGGCCACCATGGTGCAGGTGTGGGAGCGGGCGCGCCACCAGGTGGCCTTGCCGCCGGGGCGCGACGACGCCGTCAGCATCGGCTGCGAACTGAGCCTGTGGCAGCCGCTGCTCGGCGACTGGCTGATACGCATGAGCCGCGATTGTCCCGAAATCGCCTTGCGCGCTGAAGTCGACAGTCCCGCGCGCCTGCTCGACGCCGTGCACGACGGCTCGCTGGACCTCGCCGTGCTGTACAACCCGCCGCAGCGCCCGGGTCTGGCCAGCGAATTGCTGGCCGAGGAAAAGCTGGTGATGGTGACCACGCGCGCCGACGGGCAGATGCAGGCCGATACCTATGTGTACGTCGACTGGGGACCCAGCTTCGCGGCGAACCACCAGGCGGCGTATCCTGAACTGAGCAGCCCGCCCGTGTCGATCTCGCTGGGCCCGCTGGCCCTCGTGTACCTGCTGGAAGTGGGCGGCGCCAGCTACTTTCGTATCGGCAGCGCGCAGCCGTATCTCGATGGGGGCTTGCTGTACCGCGTGCGCGACGCGCCCGAATTCTCGCATTCCGCCTACGCCGTGTATGCGGCCCAGCGCGACAACCCGACCCTGGACCGCGCCCGCGCCTGCTTGCTCGAGGTGGCGGAGAAGATCAAGTAATTTGAACGGACGTAAAAAAGCCGACCCGCGGGTCGGCTTTTGTTTTCATGTCCTGGCGCATAAGCGCAGCGCATAAAACGTTCAGGGCAAGGCGCGGTGCCGAAGACAGTACGACTGGTACGGCGAGGCACTGCAACGCCGCCCTGGGCATTTTTGCGTTAGCGCTTAGTCGCGGCTGCTGCCAGCGAAGCCCAGAAGGGAGAGCAGGCTGGTGAAGATGTTGTACACGTCCAGGTAGATGCGCAGGGTGGCCGAGATGTAGTTGGTCTCGCCGCCGTTGATGATTTGCTGCACGTCATACAGGATGTAGGCCGAGAAGATGGCGATGGCGACCATGGAGATCACGATCGACAGTGCCGACAGGCCCAGGAAGATGTTCGCCACCGATGCGAGGATCAGCACGATCACGCCGGCGAACAGCCATTTGCCCATCGCCGAGAAATCGCGCTTCGACACCGTGGCGATCGTCGCCATCACGGCCAGGATGGTGGCCGTGCCGCCGAATGCCGTCATGATCAGCATGCCACCGTTCGAGTAGCCGAGCGTGCGCGTCAGGATGGGCGTGAGCATCAGGCCCATGAAGAAGGTAAAGCCCAGCAGGACGGCGACGCCGAGGCCCGAGTTCTTGGTTTTCTCGATCGCGTACATGAAGCCGAATGCGACGGCCATGAAGATGATGAAGCCCATGCCGCCGGTCAGCATCGGCAAATGCATTTGCACGCCGATGAAGGCGCCCAGCACGGTCGGTATCATGGACAGTGCCAGCAGCCAGTAAGTGTTGCGCAAGACCTGGTGGCGGACTTGCTGCATGCCCCCCGACAGGTCAAAGGTGCGTTGCATGTTCTGATTCATAGTGCCTCCGTGTTGTCAATTCAAATTACTGCTTTACCCAAGGATAGCATGGGGGCCGGAATTTGCCAAAAAAGCAGCTTAAGATTTCATTAAACAGGGACAGGGCGGCAAGATGCTCCTGCCTGTCTGGGTGATATGGGGTGGAGTATGGTAAAATCAAAGGTTGATTGAGTTATCAATTTACCGTTTTAAACCTTACTTTTATTGGAGTTTTCACACATGGCAATCGAACGCACCCTGTCGATCATCAAACCAGACGCAGTTGCAAAAAACGTAATCGGTCAAATCTACACCCGTTTTGAAAACGCTGGCCTGAAAATCGTTGCAGCACGCATGACCCAACTGTCGCGCGAACAAGCTGAAGGCTTCTACGCAGCGCACAAAGAGCGCGGCTTCTTCAAGGATCTGGTCGACTTCATGGTTTCCGGTCCAGTCATGATCCAGGCCCTGGAAGGCGAAAACGCCGTTCTGGCCCACCGTGACCTGATGGGCGCGACCGATCCGAAGAAAGCAGAAAAAGGCACGATCCGCGCCGATTTCGCCGATTCGATCGACGCTAACGCCGTACACGGTTCCGACGCTGTCGAAGCTGCTAAAGTGGAAATCGCTTACTTCTTCCCAGAGCTGAAGGCTTAATTGCCTTAGATAACGTTATTTCCTGGCGTTATCTGTGAAATAACTTATCACCCCCTGTTCCCGCTGCGCTGTGGTGCTTTGCCCCTGATGCGCGCGGGGACGGATTTTAGAATAGACAAGATCATGAATACGACGACCCTCACCAACTTGCTGGACCTCGATCCCGCGCAACTCATCGCCTACTGCGCCGAGTTGGGAGAGAAACCGTTTCGTGCGAAACAATTGCAACGTTGGATACACCAGTTCGGCGCTTCCGACTTCGACGCCATGACGGACCTGGCCAAGTCGCTGCGCGACAAGCTGGCTACGCGCGCCGAAGTGCGCGCCCCGGCCATCATCAGCGACCACACGTCAACGGACGGCACGCGCAAGTGGCTGGTCGACGTAGGCAATGGCAATGCCGTGGAAACCGTGTTCATTCCGGAAGAAAACCGCGGCACCCTGTGCATCTCGACCCAGGCCGGCTGCGCCGTGAACTGCCGTTTCTGCTCGACGGGCAAGCAAGGCTTCAACCGCAACCTGAGCGTCGGCGAAATCATCGGCCAGCTGTGGATGGCGGAATTCGAATTGCGCCGCACCAAGGGCATCGAACCGGGCCCGAAAGGCGAGCGTCAGATCACCAACGTGGTGATGATGGGCATGGGCGAGCCCCTGCTGAACTTTGAGCCGACCGTCACGGCCCTGAAATTGATGCTTGACGACAACGCCTACGGCTTGTCGCGCCGCCGCGTGACCCTGTCGACGTCGGGCGTGGTGCCGATGATGGACAAGCTGTCGCAGGAAGTGCCGGTGGCCTTGGCCGTCTCGTTGCACGCCTCGAACGACGCCTTGCGCGACGGGCTGATTCCACTGAACAAGAAATACCCGCTGAAGGAATTGATGGCGGCCTGCAAGCGCTACCTGGAATTCGCCCCGCGCGATTTCATCACCTTCGAATACTGCATGCTCGACGGCGTCAATGACAGCGACGAGCACGCGCGCGAACTGCTGGCGCTGGTGCAAGACCGCGAGTTCGGCGTGAACTGCAAGTTCAACCTGATTCCCTTCAACCCGTTCCCCGAGTCGGGCCTGTTCCGCTCGAAAAACCCGCGCATCAAGGCGTTTGCCCAGGTGCTGATGGATGGCGGCATCATCACCACCGTGCGCAAGACGCGCGGCGATGATATCGATGCGGCCTGCGGCCAGCTGGCCGGCGAAGTCAAGGACCGCACCCGGGTGCAGGAACGCATGGAAAAGATGACTGAGTATCAACAGAAATTTGGCGCCAATTTCGGCAAGATCGTGGAGATCCGCTCCTGATGAGGGAAGGCATGGCTTACCAACGCTCGCTTGCTGTGGCCGCTGTTTGCCTGGCTGTGCTGCTGGTCGGCTGTGCTTCCACCGCAGACAAGGAGCAAGCTGCATCTGTCGAGCAGCGCGCCGCCTTGCGCTTGCAGTTGGCCAGCGCCTATTATATGCAGGACCAGTTTGAGGTGGCGTTGGCCGAAGCAGAGCAGGCGGTGCAGCTGGTGCCGGACAACGTCCAGGTGCGCGGCATGCGCGCCCTGATTTTTGCTGCCATGCATCAACCTGGGGCTGCTGAAAAAGATTTTCTTTACGCTTTGCGCCTCGCGCCCCACAATCCCGAGTTGAGCAATAATTATGGCCTGTTTCTGTGCCAGACCGGGCGCGCGGCGCAGTCGCTGGCGTATTTCGATGCCGCATTGCAAGATGCCGCCTATGGCACGCCTGAACTGGCGCTGCATAATGCGGCGGCGTGCAGCCTGGTCATGAAAGATTACCCGCGCGCCGCTGACTACTGGCTCAAGGCGGAGCGCATCGCACCTGGCGCGGCAATCACGTATGCCGGCCTGGTGCGCGTGTATTACCAACAGCAAGACTACCGGCAAGCGGCTCGTTACCTTGAGCGGCTCGGTAAAGTAGCGACAATGGAGAGCCAGACGGCCGATGTGCTGTGGCTCGGGATCAAGGTGCAGCATAAGCTCGGGGATGCGGGTGCGGAAGCTGGCCTGGGGGCGCATTTGCGCAACCACCATTCCGGCTCCCCCGAATATGCTGCTTATCAAAATGGGGCGTTTGATGAGTGAGACAGGGATACCAATGAATTCAGAGTGGGCAGAAACGCCTCAGCAGCAGCCCCAGGGCAATCTTGCGTTGGCAGGCGCACAGTTGAAGGCGCAGCGCGAAGCGCTGGGCTGGCCCGTGGAGCAGGTGGCCGACCAGCTCAAGCTGGCGCCGCGCCAGGTGATCGCGCTGGAAGAGGGCGACATGGCGGCCTTGCCGAACGTGGCCGTGGTGCGCGGTTTCGTGCGCGCCTACGCCAAGGTGGTGCGTCTCGACGCG
Source organism: Janthinobacterium sp. FW305-128 (assembly GCF_020858135.1). Classification (NCBI taxonomy): domain Bacteria; kingdom Pseudomonadati; phylum Pseudomonadota; class Betaproteobacteria; order Burkholderiales; family Oxalobacteraceae; genus Janthinobacterium; species Janthinobacterium sp. FW305-128. Next base: position 45,602 of record NZ_JACYMK010000006.1, read on the forward strand.
GCGCCGCTGGTGGCCATGATCGAAGTCCATCCGGCGCCGGCGCAAGACCCGGCTGCGCCCGCGCGGCGCGAGATTTCCGCCACGTTCTCGGAATCGCGCTTCCCGTCGATGACGCAGCGTTCGTCGAACCAGACGCCAATCTGGATCGCCGGCGCCGTGGCCGTCGTCGTGGCGGCCGCCTTTGGCGCCTATAAACTCGGCTACGTGCCGGCCAGCCTGCTGTCTGCGCAGGCCGGGAAGGAAACCGCGCATGCGGAAGTGGGTCCGGTGGAAACGACCCTGATCAAGCCGGGCCAGGACTTGACGCCCGTGCAGACGCCGTCCGTGCCCCTGATTTCCGTGCCGCCGCCGCCAGGCAACGATACGCAGACGGGCGCACCTGCCGCTGCCGCCGCTTCGGCGCCGGCCGCCGCCGTGCCGCCAGCCGCCGTGCCAGCTCCGGCGACAGCGGCGACGGCTGCCGTCACGCCGCCCGCCGCTGCCGCTGCCCCTGCCGTGGGCGCGAATGCGCTGGTGCTGAAGGTGGAGCAGGATTCCTGGGTCGAGATCCGCCGTCCCGGCGCTTCTCCGCTGATTTCGCGCATGGTCAAGGCGGGCAGCACGGAAACGTTCGATATCACGGGTCCGGCCACTCTGGTGGTGGGCAAGCCGGGTGTTGTGCAGGCAACCTTGCGCGGCGCCAAGCTGGAGCTGCCGACCGTGGCCGGTGGCACGATCTCGCGTGTCAGCATCAAATAATTGCAGTAATCGTTCAAGCAAACTCAGAAGATAATATTATGGCTACCTCGAAAACAGCGATCGGCTCCGGCCCTTCCGGCCGCCGCGACAGCCGCAAGGTGCTGATCGCGCACGGCCAGCGCCAGATCTGGGTGGGCGGCGACGCCCCCGTGGTGGTGCAGTCGATGACGAATACGGATACGGCCGACGCCATCGGCACGGCGATCCAGATCAAGGAACTGGCGCGTGCCGGGTCGGAACTGGTGCGCCTGACGGTGGACCGTCCCGAAGCGGCCGCGGCCGTGCCCTACATCCGCGAGCAGCTCGACAAGATGGACATCGACGTGCCGCTGGTGGGCGATTTCCACTATAACGGCCATACCCTGCTTAACGACTACCCCGATTGCGCGCGCGCGCTGTCGAAGTACCGCATCAATCCGGGCAATGTGGGCAAGGGCGCCAAGCGCGATACGCAATTCGCGCAAATGATCGAAGCGGCGTGCAAGTACGACAAGCCGGTGCGCATCGGCGTGAACTGGGGCAGCCTGGATCAAGCCTTGCTGGCGCGCATCATGGATGAAAACGCGGGCCGCGCCGAACCGTGGCCGGCGCAAGCCGTCATGTACGAGGCTTTGGTGACGTCGGCGATTGAAAACGCCGTGCGTGCGGAAGAACTGGGCCTGGGCCGCGACAAGATCATTCTGTCGTGCAAAGTCTCGGGCGTGCAGGATTTGATCGCCGTGTACCGCGAACTGGCGCAGCGCTGCGACTATCCGCTGCACCTGGGCTTGACGGAAGCGGGCATGGGCAGCAAGGGTATCGTCGCTTCGACGGCGGCCCTGGCCGTGCTGCTGCAAGAGGGCATCGGCGACACTATCCGCATTTCGCTCACGCCGGAACCGGGCGGCGACCGCACGCGCGAAGTGATCGTCGGCCAGGAAATTTTGCAAACCATGGGCTTGCGCAAGTTCGCGCCCATGGTGATCGCCTGTCCCGGCTGCGGGCGTACGACGTCGACCACTTTCCAGGAACTGGCCGACAACATCCAGACGTATCTGCGCGAGCAGATGCCGGAGTGGAAGAAATCGTATCCGGGCGTGGAAGCGATGAACGTGGCCGTCATGGGTTGCATCGTCAACGGTCCCGGCGAATCGAAGCATGCGAACATCGGCATCAGCCTGCCCGGCACGGGCGAGTCGCCAGCCGCCCCCGTGTTTGTCGACGGCGAAAAGGTCGTCACCCTGCGCGGCGAACGCATCGTCGAGGAATTCCAGGACATCGTCCTCAATTATGTTAAAAGCCATTACGGCGCAGCAGCGTAGGTCGGATTAGCGCTACGCGCGTAATCCGGCAATCAAGTTAAAGCAAAGAAGAACACTATGTCCGAAAATAAAAAGCTCGATAAAATCACCGCCGTCAAAGGCATGAACGATATCCTGCCCGCCGACGCCCCGCTGTGGGAATTGTTTGAAAACACGGCCCAGTCCGTTCTGCAAAGCTACGGTTTCCAGCAGATCCGCACGCCGATCGTGGAAGAGACGAAATTGTTCGCGCGCGCCATCGGCGCCGTGACCGATATCGTGGAAAAGGAAATGTATTCGTTCACCGATTCGATGAACGGCGACAACCTGACCCTGCGCCCGGAAGGCACGGCCGGCGTGGTGCGCGCCGTCGTCGAGCACAACCTCGTCTACGAAGGTCCGAAACGCCTGTGGTACAAGGGCCAGATGTTCCGTCACGAGCGTCCGCAGAAAGGCCGCTACCGCCAGTTCCACCAGTTCGGCGTGGAAGCCATCGGTTTCACGGGTCCGGATATCGACGCCGAGATCATCATGCTGTCGCGCCGTCTGTGGGATGACCTGGGCCTGGAAGGCATCCGCCTGGAACTGAACTCGATCGGCGACGCGGCCGAGCGCCTGCGCCACCGCGCCGACCTGATCGCCTACCTGGAAAGCCACAGCGAGCTGCTCGACGAAGAAGCCAAGCGCCGCCTGCACAGCAATCCGCTGCGCATCCTCGATACCAAGAACCCTGCCATGCAGGACCTGGTCAATGGCGCGCCGAAGCTGCTCGATTACCTGGGCGAGGAATCGCTGGCGCACTTCCACGGCGTGCAGAAGATCTTGAACCACAACAATATCCCGTTCACCATCAACCCACGCCTGGTGCGCGGCCTCGATTACTACAACCGCACGGTGTTCGAGTGGGTCAGCGACAAGCTGGGCGCGCAAGGCACGGTCTGCGCCGGCGGCCGCTATGACGGCATGGTGGAAATGTTTGGCGGCAAATCGACGCCCGCCGTCGGTTTCGGCATGGGCGTCGAACGCCTGGTGCTGCTGATGAAGGATGCGGCCGAACCGGAAGCGCCGGCCCAGTGCGACGTCTACCTGGTGCACCAGGGCGAGCAGGCAGGCTTGCAAGCGTTCGTGCTGGCCGAGCGGATTCGCGATGCGGGCCTGGACGTTGTGCTACATTGCGCAGCGAGCAACGGCGGCGGCAGCTTCAAGACGCAAATGAAAAAGGCCGATGCCAGCGGCGCGGCGTTTGCCGTGATCCTGGGCGACGATGAAATCGCCAACAACGTCGCGACGGTGAAAGCCATGCGCGAAGCCGATGCGGGCGCGCAGCAGAGCACGGTGCCGTTCGACGATGTCGTCGATTACGTGGTGGACCAGATCATCGGCGACCACGATTGCGGCCACGACCACGGTCCGGGCGGCCACGTGCATCACCACCATTAATTTGCAGCAAGACCGTACTACCCTCGATCAACTACTCATTCAAACTGACGACCCATGGCATACGATCACGAAGAACAAGAACAACTGGCAACCCTCAAGGCCTGGTGGCAGCGCAATGGCAATCTGACCTCCTGGGTCCTGATCGTGGCGCTGGCCGGCTACAGCGGCTGGGCTGGCTGGCAGTACTACCAGCGCACGCAGGCCGCGCAAGCGGGCCAGCTGTACGACGAACTGCAAAACGCCATCGCCGCCAAGGACACGGCCAAGGTGATGCGCGCGACCAGCGACATGCAGTCGCGTTTCAGCGGTACGGCATATGCACAGATGAGCGCCCTGGCCGCGGCCAAGGTGGCGTTCGACGCGAACGACCTGAAAACGGCCAAGACCCAGCTGCAATGGGTGGCCGAGCACGGTACGGAAGAGTACAAGGCCATCGCCAAGCTGCGTCTGGCCGGCGTCCTGCTGGACGAAAAAGCCTATGATGAAGCGCTGAAGGTGCTGGCGACGGCCACCGTGGCGCAATTTGCCGGTGCCGTGGCCGACCGCAAGGGCGACATCCTGGTGGCGCAAAACAAGCTGGCCGATGCCCGCACGGCCTACCTGGCCGCGATAGCCGCGACGGACAAGAACAATCCAGGCCGTCAACTGATCCAGGTCAAACTGGAAGCGATCGGCGGCACGGTACCGGAAGACAAGGCCAAGGCTGACAAGGCCGCCGCCTGACAGGAACACTGATGGTGGTGCGGCCGCGCGGCGTTGTGCGCCGCCTGCCTTGCCCTTACAAGTACAAGAAAAAGGTTGGATAACACTTATGCGTGTCACTGAAAAGCTGGTAGCTGCAAGTCTGTTGGCCCTGATGGCCGGTTGCTCGTCCTGGAACCCGTTCGCCTCGAAAGATCCGAAAGTCGAGCCGGCCAAGCTGGTCGAGTTAAAATCGAGCATTGCCGTGCGCGACGCCTGGAAATATTCGATCGGCAAGGCCGGCGTGTACGCGTTGACGCCTGCGCTGGCCGGCAGCAGCCTGTACGTGGTCAGTGCCGATGGCGCGCTGGCGCGCCTGGATGCGGCCAGCGGCCGTGAAACGTGGCGCATCAAGGCCGGCAGCGACATCACCTCGGGCGCCGGCAGCGATGGCGCCGTCGTCGCCGTGGGCGCCGCCAAGGGCGCCGTGCTGGCGTTTGACGCCGATGGCAAGCAGCTGTGGAAGGCGCAGGCGTCCAGCGAAGTATTGACGGCGCCCGTCGTGGGGCAGGGCGTGGTCGTGGTGCGCAGCGTGGACAACCGCATCGTCGGCTTCGACGCCAAGACGGGCGAACGCAAATGGACGGTGCAGCGCGCCACGCCGGCATTGACCTTGCGCAATGCGCCGGGCATGGTGCTGGGCGGCGCGAACATCTACGTGGCCCAGCCGGGCGGCAAGCTGCTGGCACTGACGGCAGCGACCGGTGTGGTACGCTGGGAGATCGTCGTCAGCGAACCGCGCGGCGCCACCGAACTGGAGCGCGTCTCCGACATCGCCGGCACGCCGGTGGTGTTCGAAGGCGAAGTGTGCGCCGTCACGTATCAGGGCAAGGCGGGCTGCTTCGACGCCGCCACCGGCGTGCCGCGCTGGACCAAGCCGATTTCGTCCGATGTGGGCGTGGCCGTCGACCAGCGTTTCGTGTTTGTTGCCGATGACCAGGGTGCCGTGGTGGCGTTCAGCCGCGAAGCCGGCCAGAGCGCCTGGAAGAATGAGGCGCTGGGGCGCCGCCGCCTGTCGACGCCGGCCTCCTACGGCCGCAGCGTCGCCGTCGGCGACTATCAAGGTTATATCCACTTCCTGTCACGGGAAGATGGCGCATTAATAGGTCGTGTCAGCACCGACGGTAGCCCGATTGTTTCGGCTCCCGTCGTTGCCGGTTCGAATTTGATTTTTCAAACCCAATCAGGGACAGTGACCGCTCTCGCGGTCGAGTAATACAATGAAGCCGGTAATTGCACTAGTAGGTCGACCCAATGTTGGGAAATCGACTTTATTCAATCGTCTGACCCGCTCGCGCGATGCGCTGGTGGCGGATTTGCCTGGGTTGACGCGCGATCGTCACTATGGCGAAGGCCGTGTCGGCGAACGTCCCTTCCTCGTCATCGATACGGGTGGTTTTGAACCCGTCGCCAAGGAAGGCATCATGCACCAGATGGCACTGCAGACCAAGCAGGCCGTGGCCGAGGCCGACGTGGTGGTGTTCATCGTGGACGGCCGTCAGGGCCTGACCCCGCATGACAAGACCATCGTCGACTTCCTGCGCAAGAGCGGTCGCCCGGTCTTGCTGGTGGTCAACAAAAGCGAAGGCATGCGCTACACGGCCGTCGTGTCCGAATTCTATGAATTGGGCATGGGCGATCCGTATGCGATCTCGTCGGCGCACGGTGACGGCGTCAACGACCTCGTCGAAGTGATGCTGGACCTGGCGTTCGCGCAGCGTCCGGATGAGCCTGAAGAGCTGGAAAAGACCGACCGCGGCATCAAGATCGCCCTCGTCGGCCGTCCGAACGTGGGCAAGTCGACCTTGATCAACACCCTGCTGGGCGAAGAGCGCGTGATCGCCTTCGACATGCCGGGCACGACGCGCGATTCGATCGAAATCCCGTTCGAACGCGATGGCCAGCAATACACCCTGATCGACACGGCCGGTATCCGCCGCCGCGGCAAGGTGTTTGAAGCGATCGAGAAATTCTCGGTGGTGAAAACCCTGCAGTCGATTTCCGAAGCCAACGTGGTCGTGCTGATGCTCGACGCGCAGCAGGATATTTCGGAGCAGGACGCGCATATCGCCGGTTTTATCCTGGAATCGGGCCGCGCACTGGTCGTGGCCGTGAATAAATGGGATGGCTTGCAATCGCACCAGCGCGATGAAATCAAGATCGATATCGACCGCAAGCTCGATTTCCTGTCGTTCGCGCAGATGCATTTCATTTCGGCGCTGAAGGGCACCAACATCGGTCCATTGATGAAGTCGCTCAACGCCGCGTATGCGGCCGCCATGTGCGACCTGTCGACGCCGAAGCTGACGCGCGCCTTGATCGAAGCCGTGGAGAAGCAGGAACCGCGCCGCAAGGGTTCGATCCGTCCGAAGCTGCGCTATGCCCACCAGGGCGGCATGAACCCGCCTGTGATCGTTATTCACGGCAATGCGCTCGACGCCGTTGGCGATCCCTACAAGCGTTATCTGGAAAAACATTTCCGCGATACGTTTGCCCTGGTCGGTACGCCGCTGCGCATCGAATTGCGTACGGGTAAAAACCCGTTTGCACGCACGCCAAGCAAGTAATGAGTTAACAGCTGGATTAAGTGCATATTAAGGCGCCGCGGAGATAATGCGGCGCCGACAGCCAATTCAATGGTTATTTGCACGGAAATAATAAAGTGTTAATGCGCCATGCGCGACAGCGATCGCGAAAACAGGTTACAGTAGCTATGACGCATCTTTCTTTCTTTGAAAGGTGTGAGAGCACTTGAAATCAAGCGAGTCGCCTCCAATTCTTACACAACAACATAAACAACGGAGCTGTTATGAGCAACAAAGGGCAACTGTTACAAGACCCATTCCTCAATGCATTACGCAAAGAGCATGTTCCTGTCTCGATCTACCTGGTCAATGGCATTAAATTGCAGGGCCATATCGAATCGTTCGATCAATATGTCGTATTGCTGCGCAATACGGTGACACAGATGGTGTACAAGCATGCCATCTCGACAGTGGTGCCGGCCCGTGCCGTCAATCTCAATATTGAATCTGAAGCGGAGTAAAGCGTTGAGCTTGACGGCCCAGCGCCTTTCACCCTCCATCGCCCCCGTCCGCGCCAGCGGCGCTGATGCGTTTGCATCGGCGTCGGCGTTCGCCGCAACTCATCAGATGCCATCATGCGCGCGGCACTAGTCGGGGTTGACTTCGGTCACAGCGACTTCGCCGCCAGCATGGAGGAACTCATGCTGTTGTCGCGTTCGGCTGGTGCGGACCCGATTTCCACCATCACGGCCAAGCGTTCCAGTCCCGATTCCGCGTATTTCGTCGGCAGCGGCAAGGCCGATGAAATTGGCGACGTCGTCGTCAACGATGGCCTGGAAATCGTCATCTTCAATCACGCCCTCTCGCCCGCCCAGCAGCGCAATCTGGAAAAGCGCCTGAATGTGCGCGTGCTCGACCGTACCAGCCTGATCCTCGACATCTTCGCGCAGCGCGCCAAGAGCCACGAGGGCAAGCTGCAAGTCGAGCTGGCCCAGCTGCAGCATCTGGCTACGCGCCTGATCCGCGGCTGGACCCACCTGGAACGGCAAAAGGGCGGTATCGGCTTGCGCGGTCCCGGCGAGACGCAGCTCGAGACCGACCGCCGGCTGATCGGCGACCGTGTCAAGGCCCTGCGCGCGCGCCTGGAAAAACTGCACAAGCAGCGCGAAACGCAGCGCCGCGCGCGCGGCCGCAATCACACATTCTCGGTGTCCCTCGTCGGTTATACCAATGCCGGCAAGTCGACCCTGTTCAATGCCGTGACCAAGGCCGGCGTGTATGTCGCCGACCAGTTGTTCGCCACCCTCGACACCACCTCGCGCCGGGTTTACCTGGGCCAGGAAGTGGGCAACGTGGTGATCTCCGACACGGTCGGCTTCGTACGCGAATTGCCGCACCAGCTGGTGGCTGCCTTTCGCGCCACGCTCGAAGAAACCATCCATGCCGATCTGCTGCTGCACGTCGTCGACGCCGCGTCGCCGGTGCGCATGGAGCAGATCGAGCAGGTCAACCTGGTCTTGAAAGAGATCGGCGCCGATCATATTCCGCAAATCCTCGTGTGGAACAAGATCGATGCGGCCGGGCTGGAGCCTTCGGTGGAACGCGATGAATATGCTACGATCAGTCGCGTGTTCGTCAGTGCGCAGAAGGGCAGCGGGCTCGACCTGCTGCGCGATGCGATCGTCGAGATGGCCAGGAAGGCGCCCCGTTCTGCCCACCTGTATCAGAACGACGAAGCACCGCAGGAAGATCAGTTTGACGGTCAGTACGACCAGCACGATGGCGCCGCCCCGGACCAGGACGAAGAGCCTGGCGAGGACGATAGGATTTCCACCCACTCCCAAGTCGGAACACGATAGTTATGCTTGTCTCCCTACTCAAAAAAACAGGCTTGAAGTTGTCCCTGAACGATCCCCGCTGGGGCAATCGCAAGGACGACGGCAAGAAAGCCCAAGAAGGCAAAAAGCCCGGCGAAGGTCCGCCGGACCTCGATCAGTTGTGGCGCGATTTCAATCAGCGCCTGAACGCCTTTTTCGGACAGAAGAACCGTCCCGACAACGGCGGCAATAACAACGGTGGCGGCGGTGGCCCGCGCCCCGACATGAAGGGCGCCGGCATCACCGCCGGCGTCGTTGGCGTGATCGCCGTCTTCATCTGGCTCGCCAGCGGCGCCTTCATCGTGCAAGAGGGCCAGAGCGGCGTGGTGCTGACGTTTGGCCAATACACGCGCACGGCGCCGGCCGGTCTCAACTGGCGCTGGCCGTACCCGTTCCAGACCGATGAAACCGTCAACGTGTCGCAGGTGCGCACGGTGGAAGTGGGGTATCGCACCTCGCTGCGCAACAAGCAGGCCAGCGAGTCGCTGATGCTGACGGATGATGAAAACATCATCGACATCCAGTTCGCGGTGCAGTACACCCTGAAAGATCCCGTGGAATGGCTGTTCAGCCTGCGCGACCAGGAAGACACCTTGCGCCAGGTCGCCGAGACGGCGATCCGCGAAGTGGTTGGCCGCAGCAAGATGGACTTCGTGCTGTATGAAGGCCGCGAAAAAGTGGCTTTTGATACGCAGAAATTGATGCAGCAGATTCTTGAAGATTACAAGGCTGGCGTGTTGATTAACAACGTGACGATGCAGGCCGTGCAGCCGCCGGAGCAGGTGCAAGCCGCCTTCGACGATGCCGTCAAGGCAGGCCAGGACCGTGAACGCCAGAAGAATGAAGGCCAGGCCTACGCCAATGACGTCATTCCGAAAGCCCGCGGCGCAGCATTCCGCCTGGTGCAGGAAGCAGAGGCCTACCGGGCCATGGTGACCGAGAACTCCGAAGGTAACGCGTCGCGCTTCAAGCAGGTGCTGGTCGAGTACCAGAAGGCGCCGGCCGTCACGCGCGACCGCATGTACCTGGAAACGATGCAGCAAGTGTTCAGCAGTGCCAGCAAGGTCATGGTTGACGCCAAGACGGGCAGCAATCTGCTGTATCTGCCGCTCGACAAGTTGATCGCCCAGACGGCTGCCACCGATGCTGCCGCTGCCGCCGCCCGTGCTGCCGCGACACCCGCAGCCAACACCGTTTTGCCACAGGAAGCCATGCCGACAGTAGAAGTCAATCAGCGCCGTGACAGCCGCTCTTCGCGTGAACGGGAGAGCCGCTAATGAACCGTATCGTTGCCGCCCTGATCGCGGGCTTTATCGCGATCATGCTCCTTTCCTCGACCGTGTTCGTCGTCGATCAGCGTAAATACGCCATCGTCTTCGCCCTCGGTGAAGTCAAGGACGAGATCAGCAAGCCAGGCTTGTACTTCAAGCTGCCGCCGCCTTTCCAGAACGTCATCTACCTGGACAAGCGTATCCTGACGCTCGATACGCCGGAACCGGAACGCTTCATCACGGCCGAGAAGAAGAATATCCTCGTCGACGCGTATGTGAAGTGGCGCATCGTCAATCCAAAGACCTATTTCCGCAGCTTCGGCGGCGATGAAAGCCGTGCGCGCAACCGCATGTCGCAAATCGTCAAGGCGGCGCTGAACGATGAAATCACCAAGCGCACGGTGCGCGAAGTGATCTCGGGCGAGCGTGGCAAGGTGATGCAGGCGATCAAGGCCAAGGTGGCGGCCGAGGCCGAGGCCATCGGCGTAGGCATCGTCGACGTGCGCCTGAAGCGCGTCGATTACGTCGAGCAGATCAACAACTCCGTGTACGAGCGCATGAAGTCCGAGCGCGTGCGCGTGGCCAATGAACTGCGTTCCACCGGTTCGGCCGACTCCGAGAAGATCCGCGCCGACGCCGACAAGCAGCGCACGGTGATCCTGGCCGAAGCGTATCGCGAAGCCGAGAAGATCCGCGGCGAGGGCGATGCCAAGGCGTCGCAGGTGTATGCGGAAGCGTTTGGCAAGAATCCGGAGTTCTACAAGTTTTACCGCAGCCTGGAAGCCTACCGCGCCACCTTCAAGGACAAGGGCGACGTGATGGTGGTCGATCCGAGTTCGGAATTCTTCAAGTACTTCAAGGGTAACGGCACGGCCGCTCCGTCCAAGAAGTAAGACAGCATCGCACTGCACCCGGCCGCAAGGACGGGGGCGGCAGCAGCGGGGCCGGCATCGATGCCGGCCCCGTTTTTTTGTGCCCGTCTAGTTGTTGCGGGAAGGCGTAAAATGCGGTGTTTTTAGGGCCGTGCGGCAGCGTTTCGGACAACTTATCCCTAAAGGCCCGTGTTTTCGCGTAAAATATCAGGTTCGGCCTCTTGCCTGGCGCGCCCGCCGCTGCCTCGCATGATGCATTTTTTCAACTTTCTTCCGTATCTCGCTCCCTCATGCCGAATTGGCTTTTGCCCGAAAATATTGCCGATGTTCTGCCGTCGGAAGCGCGCAAGATCGAAGAGCTGCGCCGCCTCATGCTGGATAATTTCCGTCTGTACGGATATGAACTGGTCATGCCGCCGCTGCTCGAGTATCTGGAATCGCTGATGACCGGCGCTGGCAAGGATACCGACCTGCGCACGTTCAAACTGGTCGACCAGCTGTCGGGCCGCATGCTCGGCCTGCGCGCCGACATGACGACGCAAGTGGCGCGCATCGACGCCCACCTGCTCAACCGTGCCACCGTCACCCGCCTGTGCTACGCCGGCAGCGTGCTGCATACCCGTCCGTCGGGCCTGCACGCCACCCGCGAACCGCTGCAGATCGGCGCCGAAATCTATGGCCACGCCGGCCTGGAAGCGGATGCCGAGATCCAGGAACTGGCGCTCGCTTCGCTGGCACTGGCCGGTTTCGACAGCGTGCGCCTGGATCTGTCGCACGTCGGCCTGTTGCGCGCTATCATTGCGCAAGACGCCGCCGCCGGGCGCGACGAAGCTGCGCTGTACGCCTTGCTGCGCGCGAAAGATGCGCCGGGCCTGCGCGCCCTGACCGCATCCTACGATGCCGTCACGCGCGATGCGCTGCTGGCCTTGCCGAACCTGTACGGCGACATCGACGTGCTGGCGCGTGCGCGCGAAGTGCTGCCGCCGCTGCCGGGCGTGCTCAAGGCGCTGGCCGAACTGGCCGCGCTGGCAGGATCCGCGCTGGGCCGCGCCGAAGTGGCGATCGACCTGGCCGACCTGCGCGGCTACCAATATGAAAGCGGCGCGATGTTTGCGCTGTATGTACCAGGCTTGCCGAACGCGGTTGCGCGCGGCGGCCGTTATGACCACGTCGGCGAAGCGTTCGGCCGGGCACGTCCCGCGACCGGCTTCTCGCTCGATTTGCGCGAACTGGCGCGCCTGTTGCCGACCGCGGAACGGAAGCATTCGATCCGCGCGCCGTGGGGCAGCGCGCCAGAATTGAAGGAAAAAATCGCCGAGTTGCGCAAGGCGGGCGAGGTCGTGATCCAGAGTATGCCGGGTCACAGTAATGAACAAGACGAGTTCGAGTGCGATCGCGTGCTGGTACTTGCCGATAATGGTAGTAGCTGGATTCTTAAAAACTTAGGTTGAGTGATGTCAAAGAAAATTATGGCAAAGAACGTTGTTGTCATCGGCACCCAATGGGGCGATGAAGGTAAAGGCAAGATCGTCGATTGGTTGACCGATCACGCCCAGGGCGTGGTGCGCTTCCAGGGCGGCCACAATGCAGGCCACACGCTGGTCATCGGCGGCGTCAAAACCGCACTGCAGCTGATCCCGTCGGGCATCATGCGTCCAGGCGTCGCCTGCTACATCGGTAACGGCGTGGTCGTTTCCGTGCCGGACGTGCTGCGCGAAATCGACAAGCTCGAAGCGGTCGGCGTCGAAGTTGCCTCGCGCCTGAAAGTGTCGGACGCGGCACCCGTGATCCTGCCTTACCACACCGCGATCGACCTGGCGCGTGAAGCCAAGCGTGGCGATGCGAAGATCGGCACCACCGGCAAGGGCATCGGCCCGGCCTACGAAGACAAAGTGGCGCGCCGCGCGATCCGTATCGCCGACCTGCTCAACGAGAAGCGCTTTGCCGAAAAGCTGGCCGAAAACCTCGATTACCACAACTTCGTGCTGGAAAACTACCTGAAGGCGCCGAAAGTCGACTATCAGAAGACCCTCGATGACGCGCTGGCCTATGTGCCGCGTCTGCGTCCGATGGTCACCGACGTGTCGAGCGCGCTGTACAAGGCGCACAAGGCCGGCGCGAATCTGCTGTTCGAAGGCGCGCAGGGTTCCCTGCTCGACGTCGACCACGGCACCTATCCGTTCGTCACTTCGTCGAACTGCGTGGCCGGCAATGCCGCCGCTGGTTCGGGCGTCGGTCCTGGCATGCTGCACTACATCATGGGCATCACCAAGGCTTACACGACGCGCGTCGGCTCCGGCCCGTTCCCGTCGGAACTGCCAACGGATGCAGGCGTTGGCCACCATCTGGCGCAAGTCGGCCATGAATTCGGCACCGTCACGGGCCGTGCCCGCCGCTGCGGCTGGTTCGACGCCGCCTTGCTGCGCCGCTCCGTGCAGATCAACGGCGTGACGGGCATGTGCCTGACCAAGCTGGACGTGCTCGACGGTATCGAAACGCTGAAACTGTGCACCGGCTACACCATCGACGGCGTGGCCACGGACATCTTCCCATCGGGCGCTGAAGAAGCCGCCCGTTGCGTACCCGTGTACGAAGAGATGCCGGGCTGGACGGAAAGCACGGTCGGCGCGAAATCGCTGGCGGCCTTGCCTGCAACGGCGCGCGCCTACATCAAGCGCATCGAAGAACTGGTCGGCGTACCGGTGGACATGGTTTCGACCGGTCCGGATCGTGAAGAAACGATCGTGCTGCGCCACCCATTCGAGTAAGCTGCTGGACACAATCCGCCGCAAGGCGGATTTTTTTAATCACGCTAATAATAAGATTTCACTATCATGACTACCCCACAATCGAACGATCAACATCTCTGGGTCAACTGGGAAGAGTACCACCGCCTGATCGAGCGCCTGGCGCTCAAGGTCTACGAATCGGGCTGGAAATTCGACCAGGTATTGTGCCTGGCGCGCGGCGGCGTGCGTCCTGGCGACGTGTTCTCGCGCATCTTTGATTTGCCGTTGGCCATCCTGTCGACCAGCTCCTACCGCGAAGACGCGGGCACGGTGCGCGGCGACCTCGATATCGCCAAGTACATGACCATGACCAAGGGCCCGCTGGCCGGCCGCATCCTGCTGGTCGACGACCTGGCCGATTCGGGCGTCACGCTGGACAAGGTCACGCGTCACCTGAAGGAAAACTTCCCTGACGTGACCGAAGTCAAATCGGCCGTGATCTGGCTCAAGGGCTGCTCCGTCGTGCGTCCCGATTACTTCCTCGACGAACTGCCGCACAATCCGTGGATCCATCAGCCGTTCGAAGACTACGACGGCCTGCGTCCGCACCAGTTGGCGGCGTGGATCAAGAAGGGCGAAGCAGGCAAGTAATTGCGTGCGCGCTTGCAAAAAAAAGACGATCGTGTATCGTCTTTTTTTTCGTCCAAGGAAATGCGATGACCATATTGACGACGGCGCGCCTGCGCCTGGAACCGATCACAGAAAACCACTACGAGCGCATGCGCACGCTCAACACCGATCCCGAGGTGATGACCTACCTGAACGCGGGCCAGCCCGAGACGGAAGAAAACACACACGCGGCTGTCACGCGCATCACGGGCCGCTGGGCCGAGTGGGGCTATTCGTGGTGGGCGCTGATACGCCTCGATGATGGCGAGATGGTGGGCATGGCCTGCCTGCAACATCTCGATGGCGACAAAAACAAGCCGCATGAAATCGGCTGGCGCCTGGCCCGCACGGGCTGGGGCCAGGGCTACGCCAGCGAAGCGGCGGCCGCCATCGTCGCGCATGCGTTCGATGTCGTCGGCGCACCGGAAGTGGTGGCCGTGGCGCACCCGGACAACGCCGCCTCGATCAAGGTCATGACGCGCCTGGGCATGCAGTATGTGGGCATGGAACGCCATTACGATATCGATAGCGTGGTGTACCGCCTGGCGCGCCCATGACGTTAACGCGCATGCCCCTGAAGCTGGGCTGCAGCTACGGCGTGCGGTTTTCGCCCGATGGCACGCGCCTGGCCGTGCTGGGGCGCGACTTGGTCCTGTGGGACGTGGCGGCACGCCAGAAACTGTGGCGCGGCAAATTCATCGCGCATATGTCGGGCATGGCGTTTTCGCCCGACGGCAACCGGCTGGCCATCAAGAGCACGACGGGCCAGCTGGCCGTGGTGGATGCCGAGGCGGGCCAGTTGCTGGTGAACTTGCAGAACAAAAAGGATGGCGAAGGCTGCGGCCCCGCGTGGTCGCCGTGCGGGCAGTATCTTGCCGACGGCGGCTGGGATGGCCGCCTGCGGGTGCGCGACGCGCAGACGGGCGAGGTGCGCTTCATGCAGGAGCACCCGGGCGAGATGCTGCGCGGTGTCTACGCCATCGATGGCGGGCGGCGCTTGCTGGTCCTGCACGGCGTCAAATCGGTGGACGAGGGGCAGGAGCAGCCGCCTGACTACTGCAGCGTATGGGACTGGCCCCTGCAGGCGGGCGGCGGGCGCAAGGTGCTGTCGCTGCCAGGACTGAAGTCGTGCGCGCCATCGCCGGACGGAGCGTCCCTGGCCGTACTGCATCACGCGGGCGGCGAGGAGGTCCTGTCGGTATATGCGCTGCCGATGGCCGCCGGCTGGCCACGGTGCCTGTGGAGGCGGGCGGCGGCACGGGCGACGCCTTGCGCTGGCTTCCCGACGGCAGCGCGCTGGGACGCATCGGCAAGGGCAAGCTGCTGTTGTATGGCTGGCCCGGGCTCTGCGTCCTGGCGCAGGAAGAATTTACGTATCCCTGCGCGCTGGACTTTTTGCCTGGCTCGCCATTGTCCGCCATCGGCTCATGGGAATCCGGCATGCTGATGGAGTTGAACATACACAAGGAAACCGCATGATCACCTGTTATTTGCGCTACATCATCGACCCGTACAAATTGCGGGAATTCGAAGCCTACGGCAAGCTGTGGATACCGCTGGTCGAGCGCTTCGGCGGCCAGCATCACGGCTACTTTTTGCCATCGGAAGGAGCCAGCAACGTGGCCCTGGCCATGTTCTCGTTCCCCAGCCTGGCCTTGTACGAGCAGTACCGCAGCGATTCGATGCAGGATGCCGAATGCCAGGCCGCCTTCCGCTATGCCGAGGAGACGCGCTGTATCGTCAGCTACGAGCGCAGTTTTTTCCGCCCCGTGTTTGCCTGAACAGGATCAGTCGCGCTGCGGCGCACCCAGGGGGAAGAGGTGGCGGTACGGACGTGCCTCGTCCACCGCGCGGGCGAACGATGGACGGGCCAGCAGGCGCGCGCGGTAGGCGCGCAGCAGGGGCAGCGTGGCGGGAATCGGCTGCGTCCAGTCCGCATAGAACAGCGACGGAGCGGCGGCGCAGTCGGCCAGGGTAAAGTCTTCGCCCGTCGCCCACGTCTTGCCGGCCAGGCGGGTTTCCAGCCAGGCGTAGGCGAGGTCCAGCTTGTTGCCGGCAAACACGCGGCCTTCCTCGGTCTTCGCCGGGTCGCCCGTCAGGGCGGCGCCGACGGCATGCTGCACGGGCGTCATGACGTGCAGGTCGAAATAGCGGTCGAGAAAGCGCACGTCCAGCGCCTGCATGGCGTCGTCCGGCAGCAGGCGCAGCGGGCCGGGATGGGCCAGTTGCAGGTATTCGATGATGATGCTGGTCTCGGCGACGTTGCGCTCCCCATCCACCAGCAGCGGAAACTTGCGCAGCGGCCAGCGCGCCAGCCACTGCTGCAGGTGCTGCGGCATGTCCGGCGCCAGGCAGCGGAAATCGAACGGTATGGCGTTTTCGTACAGGGCGATGAGCACCTTTTGCGTGTACGAGGAAAAGGGATGGCCGTAGAGGATCAGCGACACGGTGGGATCTCCTGTGCAAGGTTGGCAACACGCGCGTGCAGCAACGATAGTGCAATCACCGGATCAATGCAA
The DNA here is from genome assembly GCF_020858135.1 of Janthinobacterium sp. FW305-128. NCBI lineage: Bacteria > Pseudomonadati > Pseudomonadota > Betaproteobacteria > Burkholderiales > Oxalobacteraceae > Janthinobacterium > Janthinobacterium sp. FW305-128. The sequence goes on from NZ_JACYMK010000006.1 coordinate 62,263, forward strand.
GCGGTCCGGGCCATGCTGATGTCGGCGCCGTGGCATTGCCCGCTCCCCCAGTGCCAGGCTTTAATCCTCAGCCTGGAATTCGCTGGCCGAGACGAACAGGTCCCACGAGGCGATGAACAGGGCCGCCACCACGGGGCCGATGACAAAGCCGTTCAGGCCAAACAGGGCCATGCCGCCCACGGTCGACAGCAGCACCACGTAGTCGGGCATCTTCGTGTCCTTGCCCACCAGGATAGGGCGCAGCACGTTGTCGACCAGGCCGATGACGAAGACGCCGAAGGCGGCCAGGCCGGCGCCTTGCCAGATGGCGCCCGTGGCCAGGAAGTAGGCTGCCACGGGTGCCCACACGAGGGCGGCGCCGACGGCCGGCAGCAGCGACAGGAAGGCCATCAGCACGGCCCACAGCAGGGGCGCCGGCACGTCGAGGAACCAGAACGCCAGGCCGCCGAGGGCGCCCTGGGCGATCGCCACGAGGATGTTGCCTTTCACCGTGGCGCGGATCACCGTGGTGAAATTGGTGAACAGGCGCTGCTTGTACTTGCGGCTCAGCGGCACGGCGTTCTTGATGCGTGCCGACAGGGTCGAGCCATCGCGCATAAGGAAAAACAGCAGGTACAGCATGATGCACAGGCTGGTGAGGAATTCGAAGGTGTACAGGCCCACATTGATGGCTTTGACGGCCACCACCTGGCTTACCTGCGTGGCGCCCTCGGCCAGCTTGTCCTGCAGGCTGGCCAGGCTGGTCAGGTTGAAGCGCTCGAGCAGGTTGATCAGCCATTGCGGCAGCACGGCCATGATTTTATTGAAGAACATGGCGACCGTGATTTCGCCCGAACGCACCATTTCCACGACGCTGGCCGCCTGGTTCACGAGCGATACGGAAATGAGCGACAGCGGCAGGATCACGATGACGATGATCAACAGCAAGGTCAGCAGCGACGCCATGCCGGCGCGGCCCCGGGTTTTGGCCAGCAGCCAGCGGTACACGGGCGCGAACAGGATCGCCAGGATGACGCCCCAGAAGATGGCGCCCGCATACGGCGCCAATATCCAGCCGAAGCCGATGGTGACGATGCTCAAGAGGAGCAGGAACACTTTCTGGTGCAGCGTGAGGGTAGGCATGGGCGATAGCGCAATGATAAGGGTTGAGTTGCCCCATCATAAGCGAGGCCAAGGGCCGTGCGCCATACAATTGTCGCGCTGCGTGCGCGAGCGCACCCGGCGCGCCGGCGGGCTGGCAACGCGGTGGCAGCAATTCCAGTAAGCTGTCGTTCCAGGCGTTCCATCCCGGGCGCCGTTGACTTCCTTTGACTTCAGGAACGCGTGTGCTTGACCCCATCCATTTTTATGAACCTGCGCAGGGCCACGGCTTGCCGCACGATCCCTTTAACGCCATCGTGGGGCCGCGTCCGATCGGCTGGATCGCCTCGCGCAGCAGTGCGGGCGTGCTCAATCTGGCGCCGTACAGCTTTTTCAACGCCTTCAATTACCATCCGCCGCTGATCGGCTTTTCCAGCATCGGCCGCAAGGATACCTTGCGCAATATCGAACAGACGGGCGAATTCGTGTGGAACCTGGCGACCCGTCCGCTGGCCGAGGCCATGAATGCCAGTTGCGCGCCGGCGCCGCCCGAAGTCGACGAATTCGCGCTGGCCGGCCTGACGCCGGCCGCCTCGCGCATCGTGGACGTGCCGCGCGTGGCCGAAAGCCCCGTGTCCTTCGAATGCCGGCGCACGCAGATCATCGAGCTGCAAGGCGTCAATGGCGACGGTGTCGGCAGCTGGCTGGTGCTGGGGGAAGTGGTGGGCGTGCACATCGCGCGCCACCTGCTGGCCGACGGCGTGTACGACACGGCCGCCGCCGCGCCGATATTGCGCGGCGGCGGCCCGGCCGATTATTTCGAGATCGGGCCGGCCAGCCTGTTCCACATGCGCCGGCCAGCCTGGCCGTAATGCGCCGTCTGGCCAGGCCGTACTGGTTCAGGCCGGAACTGGATGGCGCTCCTTGACGATGCCGCGATAGATCAGCCACGTCGCCAGCAGGCTGATGGCGCCGGCGCCCGCCATCCAGTAGCCTGGCGCCGCCTTGTCGCCGGTGCTTTCGATCAGCAGGGTCGACACCAGCGGCGTCAGGCCGCCGAACAGCGCGGTGGCCAGGCTGTAGGCCAGCGAAAAGCCCGTGGTCCGCACGCTGGCCGGGATGATTTCCGTCAGCGCGACGATGGTGGCGCCGTTGTAGCTGCCGTACAGGAAGGACAGCCACAGCTCGACCATCAGCATGTGATTGAAACTGGGATGGGCGACCAGCCAGGACAGGGCCGGGTACGCGGTCAGCATCGTCAGCGCCGCGCACGCGGCCATGATGGGCCAGCGCCCGATGCGGTCGGACAGCGCGCCCATGACGGGCAGCCAGAGGAAGTTCGACAGGCCGATGCACAAGGTGACGAGCAGGCTGTCTTCGGTGCTCAGTTTGAGCACGCTCTTGCCGAAGGTCGGCGTGTAGACGGTGATCAGGTAGAACGCCACCGTCGTCAGCACGATCAGCATCGCGCCGCTGACGACCAGCGGCCAGTTGAGGCTGATGGTCTTGAGCATTTGCCGGAACGTCGGATGCGACTTGCGCGTCAGATAGGCCTCGGTCTCCTGCAGCGAACGGCGGATGTAGAACACCACGGGGATGATGGAGCAACCGATGAAGAACGGAATGCGCCAGCCCCAGTCCGCGATGAATTCCTTGCTCAAGGTTGCGTTGAGATAGTAGCCGAGCGCCGCGGAAAAGATGATGGCGACCTGCTGGCTGGCCGATTGCCAGCTGACGTAATAGCCCTTGTTGCCGGGTGTCGCCATCTCGGACAGGTAGACCGACACGCCGCCCAGCTCCACGCCGGCGGAGAAACCTTGCAGCAAGCGCCCGATCAGCACGAGGAACGGCGCCAGCAAGCCGATGGTCGCATAGCCGGGCACGAAGGCGATCAGCGCCGTGCCGGAAGCCATGATGGCCAGGGTCAGCACCAGTCCCTTGCGGCGGCCGATGCGGTCGATATAGCTGCCGAGGATGATGGCGCCCAGCGGCCGCATGAAAAACCCCGCACCGAAGGTGGCGAAGGTCATCATCAGGGCCGCGTATTCGCTGGTGGCGGGGAAGAAGGCCTTGGCAATATACGTCGCGTAAAAGCCGAACAGGAAAAAATCGTACATTTCGATGAAGTTCCCGCTCGTCACCCGGATGACGGTGGCGATGCGCGAGGGAGGGCGTGCCTGTGCGCGCGGCGCTGTCGGCTCGGCGAGGGGTGCGGCGGTCGATGGAATGGCCATGATTTACCTCGATGAAAGATGAGTGACGTCGGCTAGTGCGTTGCTGTCGCTGGTGCCGATGCCGGCTGCAGCCCGGTCGCTTCGATCGCACCGGCGTTGGCAGGGGCAGCGAGGAAGCGCAGCAAGGCGCGGCCGGCTTCCGGCTCCTTGCCGCCCGGGACCAGCGCCGCCGAAAATTGCGTCATCAACTGCACTTCCGGCGGCAGCAGGCCGACGATGTCGATGCCTTGGACCGGCAGCAGCTCGCTGCGCTGCTGGCAGCCGAAATCGGCCTCGCCATGCGCGATGATTTCGCCGACGGGGGTGGCGGGAATTTTGGCGGCCTTGCCCTGCATCTGCTCCGCGATGTGCAGTGTCTTCATCAGTTGCTTCTCGATGTATTCGCCGCTGGCGCTGTCCGAATAGGCCACCTTGTGCGCCTGCAGGAAAGCGCTGCGCAAGCCCTCGGTGGTGCTGATGTCGGGCTTTGCCGCGCCGTGGCGCACGGCGCAGGCAATCGGCGAATTGGCCAGGACCACCTTGCTGCCGGGGACGAGGCGGCCTTCCTGCATCAGTTTGTCGAGCGCGTCGCCGACCATGATGACGACGTCGATCGGCTCGCCGCGCGCCAGGCGCGCCGGGATCGCATTCCTGGTGGTGCCCATCGACGGACCCCATTCGGACAGCAACTGGTCGCCGCTGGCGCGTTCGTAGGCGGGCGCCAGGTTTTTGTAGGCCTGGGCGAAGCCGCCCGAGCTGACCACGCGGATGTCGGCGGCATGGGCCGCGCCGGCGGCCAGCAGCACCAGCGCCGCGAGCAGCGGGCGCGAGGTTTGCAGCAGAATATGCTGAGGCATGATGGTTCTCCTGATGTTAAAATTTTTTCATGAGGCCGGGTGTCAAGCCCGTGCCGTGGCGGTTGTTGAGGTGTGTTTCCGTGACGCCGGCAGCGTCGCCGCCGGCCGCCGGTAAAAGCGCGAACGTGGAATGGTGTCGCATCATGTCTCCTTTTTCAGTTCAGGCCTTCTTGGCGAGGCTCAGCATTCAGACCCCATCATCGTTGAAATGGCATAATTTGATAATTGCAATTTTTCCGGGGATTAATGCATGCAGCGCATCAATTACGAGCTTCATGATTTGAAGGCTTTTGTGGCCGTGGCGGAGCGCAACAGCTTTCGCCAGGCCGCGGCGGACCTGTTCCTGTCGCAGCCGGCGCTCAGCCGCCGCATCGAAAAACTCGAGGATGCGCTGGGGGTCAAGCTGTTCGAGCGCACCACACGGCGCGTGCAGCTGACCAACGTCGGGCAGGTGTTCCTGGTAAACGTGCGCGATGCGCTCAACGGCCTGGAAGATGCCGTGCTGGGAGTGGCCGACCTGGCCGCGCACCGCACGGGGACGGTGACGTTCGCCTGCGTGCCCTCGGCCGTGTGGCATTTCCTGCCGGACGTGCTCAAGCGCTTCAGCGCGCAGTTTCCGAAAATTCGCGTGCGCGTGCATGACGAAAGCGCGCAGGACGTGCTCAACCTCGTGCTGTCTGGCGAGGCGGATTTCGGCATCAGCTTTACGGGCGCGGAAAATCCGGAGATCCATTTCCAGCCCATCTACGTCGAGACCTACGTGCTGGCAATGCGGGCCGATCACAGACTGGCCAAGCGCAAGAAGCTGAGCTGGAAGGATACGGTCGACGAACGCTATATCTCGGTGGCCAAGTCGAGCGGCAACCGCAGCGTGCTCGATGCGGCGCTGGCCGGCGTGGAAAAACACCCGTGGATCTCGTGCGAGATCAACCACGTGTCAGGCATCCTGGCGCTGGTGGAGTCGGGCTTGGGCGTGGCGGCGGTGCCGGGCCTGTCGATTCTGCCGGAGCGGCAAGGCGCGGTGGTCGGCGTGCCGCTCGTCAATCCCGCCGTCAAGCGCACGCTGGGCTTGATCAGCCGGCATCAGCACGCGATGCCGCCCGCGTCACGCACCCTGTTCGACATGATGAGCGCGAGCATAGGAAAGCAGGGGCGGCGGGCATGAGCGCAGCGCAGGTGAGGCGGTGACGTAGATCTTATTTTTGCATGATGGGATCGCGCCCCAGCGTGCGCGCCAGCGCGCCGCCGTCGCCGCGCCAGAATTCGCGGTCGGCCAGGCGCACGCGCTCGGCCGCGTGCTGCATGTGTTCCATGGCCGCCTGGCGTGCCCGCTGCGGGTCGCCATCGGCGATCGCCTGCACGATCTTTTCATGTTCGCGCCGCACTTCGATGGAAAAGTCCGTGCGGCGCGCTTCATTCGCGCGCGTCACCTTGACGGCCGAGCGGATCGGGTCGGCGAACATGGCGACGAATTTCGGCCAGTAGGGGTTGCCCGTCGCCTCGGCGATGCACAGGTGCAGGCGCACGTCTTCTTCCACGCCGTCGACGCCGGCCGCCACGGCTTCCTCGATGCGGCGCAGCGCGTGTTCGATGTCGGCCAGCTGGCCCGGCGTGCGCCGCACGGCCGCCAGCGCGGCGATTTCCGCTTCCAGTCCCTGGCGCACCTCGATCAGATTCAGCAGCGACTGCACGGACTGCTCCGTCAGCTCGTCGCCCCGTTCGCCCGTCTTCGCGCCATCCTGCGCGCAGACGAACGTGCCGCTGCCCTTGCGCGTGGCGACGATGCCGTCCGCCTGCAGCAGGGCGATGGCTTCGCGCAGCACCGTGCGGCTGACGCCGAAGTGCGTTGCCATCGCTTGCTCGGACGGCAAACGCGTGCCGCCGGCCAGACCGTCGTTGTGGATTTGCTGGCGCAGCCGTGCCGCCACCCGCGCACCCAGGGTACCGGTGGTGAAGCTGCCCGCAGCGGGCTCCGGAGGGGGAAGGGTAAAGCGGAACGTGCGGTCCATCGGATGCATCCTTGTGCTAGCGGTTTTTATGCGGGCTTGCCTGCTTGCCATTATATGGAATATACAGCTTGACACACACAAAACACACACATAATATACATCCATACAAATTTTAGACAAGTTGCCAGCCACCTCCGGTGGACCATAAAAACCCGGCACGGTCGATCCCCCAGCGATCAGGAGACAAGCATGGACGTATCACAAGCATTGCCCGGGCAGGCGGCCGGCGCCGCCGCCAGCCAGAAAAACATCGACGACGCCGTCTATCGCAAGGTGACCTGGCGCATCATCCCCTTCCTCATGCTGTGCTACATCGTCGCTTACCTCGACCGTGTGAACGTGGGCTTCGCCAAGCTGCAAATGCTGGCCGACCTGCAGTTTTCCGAAACCGTGTACGGCCTGGGCGCCGGCGTGTTCTTCCTCGGCTACTTCCTGTTCGAAGTGCCCAGCAACGTGATGCTGCACAAGATCGGCGCGCGCGTGTGGATCGCCCGCATCATGATCACCTGGGCCATCATCTCGGGCGCCTTCATGTTCGTCACCACGCCAACCCAGTTCTACGTGATGCGCTTCCTGCTCGGCATCGCCGAGGCGGGCTTCTTCCCCGGCATCATTCTCTATTTGACCTACTGGTATCCGTCCGAACGCCGCGCGCGCATGGTGTGCACCTTCATGGCCGCCATCCCCGTGGCGGGCCTGATCGGCGGCCCCCTGTCGGGCTGGATCATGGAAACCTTCGCCGGCTGGCACGGCTACGCGGGCTGGCAGTGGATGTTCGTGCTCGAAGCGATACCCGCCGCGCTGATGGGCGTGGCCGTGCTGCTCTACCTCGATAACAGCATCCGCGCCGCGAAGTGGCTGACGGAAGACGAAAAAGTCATCCTCGAGCAGCGCATCGCCACGGAGGCGCAGGGCAAGGTCTCGCATCCGTCGATCCGCGCCATGTTCGCCGACCCGCGCATCTGGGTCATGGCCCTGATTTATTTCTGCTGCGTGATGGGCCAGTATTCGCTGACCTTCTGGCTGCCCAGCCTGATCAAGGCGGCCGGCGTGACGGGCGTGCTCAATATCGGCCTGTTCACGGCGATTCCGTACTCCGTGGCCGTGGCGTCGATGATCCTGCTGGGCCGCAGCTCGGACAAATACCGCGAACGCCGCTGGCACATGGCGATCCCGCTGGTGGTCGGCGCCGCCGCCATCGTCTGCAGCGCGCTGGCCGGCGCCCACAACACGGGCTGGGCCATCTTCTTCCTGACGATCGCCGCCGGCGGCATCCTGGCCGCCTCGCCCATGTTCTGGAGCCTGCCGACGGCTTTCCTCGGTGGCGTCTCGGCCGCCGCGGGCATCGCCGCCATCAATTCGGTGGGCAACCTGGCCGGCTTCGCGGCGCCGTACATGATCGGTTCCATCAAGGATCTGACGCAATCGACCGACATCGCCATCTACCTGCTGGCCGGCATCCTGGTGATCGGCGCGTTCATCATCATGCGCGTGCCGGCCAAGCTGGTGAACAAATAAGACTGGAGTAGCAGATGAACGTAGAAATGAAAAGAGTGGGCGTGATCGGCCTGGGCGCCATGGGCATGGGCATCGCGCAATCGTTGCTGCGCGCGGGCTTTGAAGTGCATGCCTGCGACGTGCGCCCGGAAACCGTGCAAACACTGGTCGACAAGGGCGCCCATGCGGCGCAATCGCCGGCCGCGCTGGCGGCGCAGGTGCAGGCCTTGCTGATCGTCGTCGTCAATGCGCAGCAGACGGAAACCGTGCTGTTTGGCGAAGACGGCGCGGCCAGCGCCCTGACGCCGGGCAGCGTCGTCATCGCCTGCGCCACCGTGGCGCCCGAATTTGCCGAAGCGCTCGGTGCTCGCCTGGCGGCCATGGGACTGCGCTTCATCGACGCGCCCATTTCCGGCGGCGCGGCCAAGGCGCAAGCCGGCGAAATGTCGGTGATGGCGGCCGGCGCGCCCGACGCGTTCGACGCTTGCGCCGGTATTTTTGACGCCATCAGTGCAAAGCTGTACCGCCTGGGCGAACAGCCGGGGCAGGGCTCGAAAGTCAAGATGATCAACCAGCTGCTGGCCGGCGTGCACATCGCCGCCGCCGCCGAAGCGATGGCGCTGGGCTTGCGCGCCGGCTGCGATGCCGATGCCTTGTACGAAGTCATTTCAAACAGCGCCGGCAGTTCCTGGATGTTCCAGAACCGGGTGCCGCACATTTTGAAGGGCGACTATACGCCGTTATCAAGCGTGAACATTTTCGTCAAAGACCTCGGCATTGTGCTCGATTACGCGAAAAAGAGCGTCTTTCCACTGCCCCTGTCGGCCACGGCGCACCAGATGTTCATGCAGGCGTCGGCCGCTGGCTTTGGCGGCGAGGACGACTCGGCCGTGATTAAAACTTTCCCCGGTATCGATCTGCCGGCGAAAGCGTAACTGAATCAAAAGGAACCATCATGACTGTATTACTGGGATGTATCGCCGACGATTTCACGGGCGGCACCGACCTGGCCGGCATGCTGGTCAAGGCCGGCATGCGCACGGTGCAGCTGATCGGCGTGCCGCAAGGTCCACCGCCGGCCGATGTCGACGCCGTCGTCATCGCCCTCAAGTCGCGCACGAATGCGCCGGAAGAGGCAGTGGCCGAATCGCTGGCCGCGCTGGCCTGGCTGCAGCAAGCCGGATGCCGCCAGTTCTACTTCAAGTACTGCTCCACGTTCGACTCCACGCCGCGCGGCAATATCGGCCCCGTGGCCGAAGCGCTGATGCGGGCGCTGGACACGGACTTCACGATCGCCTGCCCAGCGTTCCCGGCCAACGGACGCACCATCTACAAGGGCAACCTCTTCGTCGGCGACGTGCCGCTGGCCGAATCTGGCATGCGCGACCATCCCCTGACGCCGATGACGGATTCGAATCTGGTGCGCGTGCTGCAGCAGCAGGTGCAGGCCAAGGTGGGCCTGGCCGATTACAGTGTGGTGGAGAAGGGCGCGGCCGCCATCGCCCAGCGCTTCACGGACTTGCGCGGCCAGGGCTGCCATTTCGCCGTCGTCGATGCCGTGTCGAACCGCGACCTGGAAGCCATCGGCGCCGCCTGTGCGGACTTGAAACTGATCACGGGCGGTTCCGGCATCGCGCTGGGCCTGCCGCAGAACTTCCGCCAGCGGGGCCAGTTGTCGCCATCGCCTGCGGGGCAGGCGGGGCGCTTGCCGCCGGCGTCCGGATTGCGCGCCGTGATCTCGGGCAGCTGTTCCGTGGCCACGCAGCAGCAGGTGGCGCACCTGCGCGAACTGGCGCCGTCCTTCCACGTCGACCCTTTGTCGCTGGCTGCGGGCGGCGAGGTGGTGGACGTCGTGGTGGCGCAGGCGCTGGCCTGGGCGAATCAACACCTGGCGCAAGGCCACATTTTGATCTATGCCACGGCCACGCCGGATACGGTACGCGCCGTGCAGGCGCAGCTGGGCGTGGAGCGTGCCGGCGCCCTCGTCGAGGAAGCCCTGGCCGCCATCGCGCAGGGACTGGTGCGCCTCGGCGTGGGCCAGTTGATCGTCGCCGGCGGCGAAACCTCGGGCGCCGTGGTGAAAGCGCTGGGCATTGCCGGCTTGCGCATCGGCCCCGAAATCGACCCCGGCGTGCCCTGGACGCTAGCCTTGCCAGCGCCGGGCGACGAAGGCAGGGCGCCTTTGGCGCTGGCCCTCAAGTCCGGCAATTTCGGCACCGTGGATTTCTTCAGCAAGGCCTGGCAGGTGCTGGCATGAGCGCCACGGAATCGCGCCAGCGCGAGCTGATCGTCGACTTCGGCAAGTCGCTGTTCGAACGGGGCTTGACGGCGGGCAGCAGCGGCAACCTGAGTGTGCGCCTGTCCGACGGCTGGCTGCTCACGCCAACGAACGCCAGCCTGGGCCGGCTCGATCCCGCGCAATTGTCCAAGCTCGATTGGGACGGCAAGCTGATCAGCGGAGCGCCGCCGTCCAAGGAGGCGTTCCTGCACCGCGCCATGTACGCAGAGCGGAGCAGCGCGGGCGCCATCGTGCACCTGCACTCGACGCATTCGGCCGCCGTGTCGTGCATGTGCGGCTTGAACCATGACGACTGCATCCCGCCGCTCACGCCATACTTTGTGATGAAGGTGGGGCGCTTGCCGCTGGTGCCGTACCACCGTCCGGGCGACCCGGCGCTGGCGGGCGCGATTGGCGCCATGGCGCGCAAGCACTCGGCCGTGCTGCTGGCCAATCACGGTCCCGTCGTGTCGGGCACCAGCCTGGAAGCGGCCGTGTATGCGGCCGAGGAACTGGAAGAGACGGCCAAGCTGTTCCTGCTGCTGCGCGACGTGCCCACGCGTCCGCTCGACGCGGCGCAGATCGCGGACCTGAAGCAGACATTCAAACTCGAACTATAGAATTCAAGGAGACACGCATGCCCCGTTTTGCCGCCAACCTGACCATGATGTTCAATGAAGTGCCTTTCCCGCAGCGCTTTGCCGCCGCCGCGCAAGCGGGTTTCACGGGCGTCGAATTTTTGTTCCCCTACGATCACGCGCCGCAGGAAGTGGCCGGCTGGCTGCGCGAAAACAAGCTGCAGAACGTGCTGTTCAACCTGCCGCCGGGCGACTGGGCGGCCGGTGAGCGGGGCATCGCCTCGCTGCCGGGCCGCGAAGCGGAATTTCGCGCTGGCGTGGCACAGGGCATCGCGTATGCGCTGGCGCTGGGCACGCCGCGCGTGCACATGATGGCGGGCCTGCTGCCCGTGGGCGCCGACGTCAATCTGCACCGCGCCACCTACCTGGCCAACCTGCGGTACGCGGCGAAAGCCGTGGGCGAGCATGGCATCGAGCTCTTGATCGAACCGATCAACGGGCGCGACATGCCCGGCTACTTCCTCGTCACGCAGGCGCAGGGCCATGCGCTGCGCCTGGAGTCGGGTGCGCCCAACGTCAAGGTGCAGATGGATTTTTATCACACGCAGATCGTCGAGGGCGATATCGCCATGACGTTCCAAAACAACTTCGACGGCATCGGCCACGTGCAGATCGCCAGCGTCCCGGCCCGCAATGAACCGGACGATGGCGAAGTCAATTACCCGTATTTATTCAGGCTGCTCGACGAGCTCAACTACGAGGGCTGGATCGGCTGCGAATACCGTCCGCGCGGTCGCACCGAGGATGGCCTGGTCTGGCTTGCCGCATACAACAACACGCAAGGAGAATTGAAATGAAGGTACTGATTACCGGCGGCGCCGGTTTCCTGGGACAGCGCCTGGCGCGCCAGTTGCTGGCGCAAGGCCGCTTGACGGACAGCCACGGCCAGCTGCAAGCGATCAGCGAGCTGGTACTGGTCGACGTGGTGGCCGCGCATGACTTCCACGATGCGCGCGTCAAAGTGGTCACGGGCGACATCGCCGACGGTACGTTGATGCGCGCCACCATCGATGCGCAGACCGCGTCGATCTTCCACCTGGCCGCCATCGTCAGCGGACAGGCGGAAGTCGATTTCGAGCTGGGCATGCGCATCAACCTCGATGCCTCGCGTTTGCTGCTCGATATCTGCCGCGAACTGGGGCACAAGCCGAAAGTGGTCTTCACCAGCTCCGTGGCTGTCTACGGCGGCAAGCTGCCGGACGTGGTGCAGGACACCACCGCGCTGAACCCGCAATCGTCGTACGGCGCGCAAAAGGCCATCGGCGAATTGCTGCTCAATGACTACAGCCGCCGCGGCTTTGTCGATGGCCGCGTGCTGCGCCTGCCCACCATCAGCGTGCGTCCCGGCAAACCGAACAAGGCGGCGTCGTCCTTCGCCAGCGGCATCATCCGCGAACCGTTGAATGGCGAGGCGGCCGTCTGCCCCGTGTCCACCGATTTGCTATTGTGGCTGCTGTCGCCGCGCGGCGCCATCACTTCGCTGATCGCCGGCCACGAACTGGCGGGCGAGATGTTTGGCGCCAGCCGCACGGTGAACTTGCCGGGCTTGAGCGTGAGCGTGGGCGAGATGATCGCCGCGCTGGAACAAGTCGCCGGCGCGGACGTCGTTGCCCGCATCAGCTATGCGCCCGATCCGGCCGTCGAGCGCATCGTCAAGAGCTGGCCCGGCGCCTGGGACACGGCCCGCGCCGAAGCGCTGGGCTTGACGGCCGATGCGGATTTCGCCAGCATCATCCGCGCGTATATCGACGATGTGAAAGCATGAAGCCGCGTAGGTCGGATTAGCGGCGGCACGCCGCGTAATCCGACAATATTGCTGGCGTTGGTTTAAGTGCTGATGTCGGATTGCGCTGGCCTGTCAGCCAGCTAATCCGACCTGCGCCATGCCCGCGCGTGGGGCTTATTTGCCCAGTATCGACGCCACATTGTCGGTGCCGGGCGCGCCGAACAGCTGCTGCTTGAGGATGTGCAGCTGGTCGCGCACCTGCGCCGCCTTTTCGAACTCGAGGTTCTTGGCGTGGTCGACCATCAGTTTTTCCAGGCGCTTGATTTCCTTGCTGACCTGTTTCTCGCTCATCGCTTCGAATTTCGCCGCTTCCTGCGCCACTTGCAGGGTCTCGCGCGCTTCCTGCGGGCTGTAGACGCCGTCGATCATTTCGCGGATCGATTTCTTCACGCCGATCGGGATGATGTTGTTGGCCGTATTGAAGGCGATCTGCTTGGCGCGGCGGCGTTCCGTCTCGTCGATGGCGCGGCGCATGGAGTCCGTGATGCGGTCGCCGTACAGGATCGCCGTGCCGTTCAGGTTACGCGCGGCGCGGCCGATGGTCTGGATCAGGCTGCGTTCGGAGCGCAAAAAGCCTTCCTTGTCTGCGTCGAGGATGGCGACCAGCGATACTTCCGGCAAGTCCAGGCCCTCGCGCAGCAGGTTGATCCCCACCAGCACGTCGAAGGTGCCCAGACGCAGGTCGCGCAGGATTTCCACGCGCTCCACCGTTTCGATATCGCTGTGCAGGTAGCGCACCTTGATGCCATGGTCGCCCAGGTATTCCGTCAATTGCTCGGACATGCGCTTGGTGAGGGTGGTCACGAGCACGCGCTCGTCCTTCTTGATGCGCTCGACGATTTCCGACATCAGGTCGTCCACCTGGCTGCTGGCCGGACGCACGATGATCTGCGGGTCGACCAGGCCGGTCGGGCGCACGACCTGTTCGACCACCTGGTCCGAGTGGGTCTTTTCGTATTCGGCCGGCGTGGCCGAGACGAACACGGTCTGGCGCATCTTCTGTTCGAATTCCTCGAATTTCAAGGGCCGGTTGTCGAGCGCGGACGGCAGGCGGAAACCATAGTCGACCAGGTTGGTCTTGCGCGAGCGGTCGCCGTTGTACATGGCGCTCAGCTGGCCTGTCAGCACGTGCGACTCGTCGAGGAACATCAATGCGTCGGCCGGCAGGTAGTCGACCAGGGTCGGCGGCGGTTCGCCCGGCAGCGCGCCGCTCAGATGGCGCGAGTAGTTCTCGATGCCCTTGGTGAAACCGATCTCCGCCATCATTTCCAGGTCGAAGCGCGTGCGCTGTTCCAGCCGCTGCTCTTCGATCAGTTTATTTTCCTTGCGGAAGAACTCGAGGCGCTCGCGCAGCTCGTCCTTGATGGTCTCGACGGCGCGCAGCACGGTGGAGCGGGGCGTGACGTAATGCGAGCCCGGATACACGGTGAAGCGGGGGATCTTTTGCCGTACGCGGCCCGTCAGCGGGTCGAACAGCTGGATCGATTCGATCTCGTCGTCGAACATTTCCAGGCGCACGGCCAGCTCCGCATGCTCGGCGGGGAAGATGTCGATGGTGTCGCCGCGCACGCGGAAGGTGCCGCGGCCGAAATCGACCTCGTTGCGCGTGTACTGCATCTGGATCAGGCGCGCGATGACGTCGCGCTGGGCGACCCTGTCCTTGACGCGCAGGGTCAATATCATCTGGTGGTATTCGTTCGGATTACCGATACCGTAGATGGCCGAGACGGTGGCGACGATGATGACGTCGCGCCGCTCCATCAGCGACTTGGTGCACGACAGGCGCATCTGTTCGATATGCTCGTTGATCGACGAGTCCTTTTCGATGAACAGGTCGCGCTGCGGCACGTAGGCTTCGGGCTGGTAGTAATCGTAGTAGCTGACGAAGTACTCGACCGCGTTTTGCGGGAAAAAGTCGCGGAACTCGCTGTACAGCTGCGCCGCCAAGGTCTTGTTGGGCGCAAAGACGATGGCGGGCCGGCCCATGCGCGCGATGACGTTGGCCATGGTGTAGGTCTTGCCCGAACCGGTCACGCCCAGCAGGGTCTGGAAGGCCAGTCCGTCGGCAATCCCCTCTGACAGCTGGTCGATTGCCGTGGGCTGATCGCCGGCCGGAGGGAAGGGCTGGTGCAGCTTGAAGGGGGAGTCCGGGAAAGAGATAATTGCGCTTTCCGCCTCGCTGGCGGTAGATAATTCGGGCATGTGAATCAGACCTTTGTTAGAATAGTGCTCTGCTGGCGGCCCTGGCGTTGTATTTCGGGGCGCTGTCTACAACTCCGCTGTGAACCTGCTTCCAATCGAATCCAATCTTATCATGACGAACCCAACTGTTTCTGCCAGTCTGTTTAGCGCCATCGAGATGGCCCCACGCGACCCGATCCTGGGCATCACCGAAGCATTTAACGCGGACCAGAATCCCGCCAAAATCAATCTGGGCGTTGGCGTCTATTATGACGACAACGGTAAAGTGCCTCTGTTAGCTTGCGTACGCAAGGCGGAAGCCATCCTGATCGAACAGGCCGCCCCACGCACCTATCTGCCGATCGAAGGCCTCGCTGCCTACGACAAGGCGGTGCAAGAACTCGTATTTGGCGCCGATAGCGCCGTAATTCAAGAGCGCCGCGCCGTCACCGTGCAAGCGATCGGCGGCACGGGCGCACTGAAGATCGGTGCCGACTTCCTGCAGCGCTTCGCGCCGGGTGCCCAGGTCTACATCAGCGACCCGAGCTGGGAAAACCACCGCGCGCTGTTCGAGAACGCCGGTTTCGTTGTGAATAACTACACGTACTACGATGCCGTCACCCATGGCGTGAACTTCGACGGCATGCTGGCCAGCCTGAACGCCATGCCGGCCGGTTCCATCGTCGTGCTGCACGCCTGCTGCCACAACCCGACCGGCGCCGACCTGAGCGTGGCCCAGTGGGACCAGATCATCGCCGTCGTCACGTCGCGCGGCCTGGTGCCGTTCCTGGACATGGCCTATCAAGGCTTCGCCAACGGCATCGCCGAAGACGGCGCCGTGGTGCGCCGCTTTGCCGACGCGGGCGGCCCGCTGCTGGTGTCGAACTCGTTCTCGAAATCGTTCTCGCTGTACGGCGAGCGCGTGGGCGCCCTGAGCGTCGTCGCCGCCAGCGCCGATGAAGCGGCCCGTCTGCTGTCGCAGCTGAAACGCGTCGTGCGCACCAACTACTCGAACCCGCCAGTCCACGGCGGCAAGGTGGTCGCCACCGTCCTGGCCACGCCGGAACTGCGCCATCTGTGGGAAGAGGAACTGGCCGGCATGCGCGTGCGCATCCGCGAAATGCGCAATGCCTTCGTGGAAAAGCTGAAAGCCAAGGCGCCAGGCCACGACTTCGAATTCGTGCGTCAGCAAATCGGCATGTTCTCGTACTCGGGCCTGAGCAAGGAACAAGTGGCTTCGCTGCGCGAGCAATCGATCTACGCCGTCGACACGGGCCGCATCTGTGTGGCAGCATTGAATTCGCGCAACATCGACATCGTTATTGACGCGATCGCCAAAGTGCTTTAAGATCTTGCTTCTTCGGCGCTGCATGCAAGTGTGGCGCTGATGGCAATAGAAAGTCGGCGCTGGCCGTGTTTGTGAAGATGCAGTATCCATCTTGCAAATATGGAACAAGCGACATATAATATTGCCTCTTTTCCCTGATAGCTCAGTTGGTAGAGCGACGGACTGTTAATCCGCAGGTCCCTGGTTCGAGTCCAGGTCGGGGAGCCAGAATTCGAAAGGCCACGTTGAAAAACGTGGCCTTTTTTGTTTTTGCGCTGTCGGCGGGCAGCTGCTGTCCGGAATAGAAATTTCCCTGGGGGAATCTGGACATGTGCTTGCTTGCCCTATATAATACGGCCTCTTTTCCCTGATAGCTCAGTTGGTAGAGCGACGGACTGTTAATCCGCAGGTCCCTGGTTCGAGTCCAGGTCGGGGAGCCAGAACATCAGCAGTATCGAAAAGCCCAGCCTTCACCGGTTGGGCTTTTCGCGTTTCAGAGCCTGCATGAGGCATCCGTGTCATCACTCTTGATCCCGCGCATAGGCCGCCAGGCACCCGGCGCTATGCTGGAGGCGACAAGGCGCCGGCAGGCCTGTCATCGCCTTCAACTTCCTGGAGGGGCTGAAATGGATGAGGTCACAAGTGTTGGGGCGGCAACGATCGTGCTCGTGCATGGCGGTTTTGTCGACGGGTCGGGTTGGGAAGCCGTTTACCGGGCGCTGCGTGACGAGGGTTGTCACGTTGCCACTGTGCAAAACACAACGCTATCGCTGGCGGACGATGTGGCCGCGACCGTGCGGGTCATCGCCGCGTCGCCGGGTCCCGTGGTCCTCGTTGGTCATTCGTATGGCGGTGCCGTGGTCACGCAAGCGGGGAACGATCCCAAGGTCAAGGCATTGGTCTACATCGCGGCGTTTGTGCCGGATCAAGGCGAGTCCGTCGATTCCTTGCTGAAGAATGCCCCGCCTGGCGCACCGGTGCCGCCGATCTTGCCGCCGCACGATGGCTTCCTGTTGCTCGACCAGAAAAAGTTTGCGGCCGCCTTCGCGGCCGATGTGCCCAGGGACAAGGCCCGCTTCATGGCGGCATCGCAAGTGCCCTGGGGAGTGGCCGCGCTGACCGGCGTGGTCGGCGCGCCAGCGTGGAGGAGCAAGCCCAGCTGGTACCTGGTCGCGACGGAGGACAAGATGATTGCGCCGGCGATGCAACGCAAGATGTCCGAACGCGCGGGCTCGAAGGTGGTCGAAGTCGCCGGCAGCCATGCCATTTACATTTCGCAAGCCCATGCGGTGGCGACGCTGATCCGCAAGGCCGCCGCCAGCATTGCCGGCGACCAGGCCAGCCTGTCGGCTTCCGGGAGTGGCTTCCCGTGACGGGGCGTCGTATCAGGACTTCGGCGCTGCATCCAATGTCTTGATGATGGCTTCCTGGAACTGCACCGGTTCATCCTGGTGAATTTGATGCCCGGAATGGTCAAAGAAAAACAGCCCCTTCTTTGGCGCCTTCAATGTTTCAAAATACGCTTGCGTGATCCTGGTCGAGGTCTGGATATCGTTTTTGCCGACGAAGAAATACACGGGGCAGTCAACGCTCTTCAAGGTCCTGGGCAGATCGATGTTCATGACCTCGTTCCAGACTGGCGACCAGGTTTTCGACCATTGAAGAAAGCTCGTCTTGAAGCCCTCGCTCGTGGCAAATTCCTTGCCATCCTTATAAAAAAGCCATTTCCTTAAATAAAACATGCTTTCGTCACTTGCAAACGGGAAACTGACGCTGTCCAGTTCCTGGCTGGCGACGGCATTGTCCTTGAAATGGGCTTTCAAGGTTTTCAGCAATTCTTTCTCGCTTTCCAGCTGGCTCACGACAGGATTGGACGCGAAATAGGCATGCAGCAGTTCCGGATGATGCTTGACGATATAAAAGCCCAGGACGTTGCCCCAGGAACTGCCCAGCAAGTATATTTTTTCCTGCTTGAGCTCTTTTTGTAGAAACGTGATGACCTGGTACGTGTCCTGCTCCATCTGCGCGACGGAAGGTTGGCTTGGCGAAGGATTCAGTTTCAGGGTTTTTCCTGCATTGCGCTGGTCCCATTGCACAAGCGTAAATCTCTTTTTCAGGATGGCGGTAAACGCATCCGCATTCTTCATCATCGAACTTCCCGGCCCGCCCGATAGAAAGAGAAGAGCAGGCTTGTTGGAGTCATCTGTTTTGATTTCCACAAACTGCTTTATCCCGCCAATGTCGGGAGTCAGCAGCACGTCGATGGCAAGCGGAACGGGTTGTGCTTTACATGCATAAAATGGAATCAAGGCGATGAATAACACGGCCATTATGCTGTTTTTTGTCATGGGCTGGTATGGATGGTTGCTGGCAGGTATGGAGTGTCCATGTGGGATGTTATCCGAATAGCATGTTGCATATGAAAAATATCTGCAGCGCGTCCGCAGTGGCGCCATGGCGGGCTGCGGCCTGTGTCTTTTCCCGTTTTGCGCTATCCTGAATGCAACCCCATAGGAGAGTTGCCACCATGACCTGTTCTATCCCGTTGCGCCATATCGTTCTCTGTGATTTTCTTGAGGACATCACACCGGCCAAGCATGCCGAGCTGGTCTATGAATTTTCCCAGCTTAAACATCGCATCCCCGGCGTGCTGCAATTCGAATGGGGACCGAACATCAGCCCGGAAGGCCTCGATGACGGCTTTACCGATTGCTTCAGCTTGAGTTTTGCCGATACGGGCGCGCGCGATGCGTATCTGACCCATGCCGCGCACCAGGCTTTTGTCGAGCTGCTTAAGCCATGGCTGGGCCGCGTACTCGTGTTCGACTATCATCCGCAGGAAAATCCGGGCTGAGGTATGCCGTGCATAATTTTTTTCGCGTAAATCTGGACAACTGAAAATTTGCGCTATAGAATGCGGCCTCTTTTCCCTGATAGCTCAGTTGGTAGAGCGACGGACTGTTAATCCGCAGGTCCCTGGTTCGAGTCCAGGTCGGGGAGCCAGAACATCAGCAGTATCGAAAAGCCCAGCCATTACGGTTGGGCTTTTTGCATTGTGACATTGCACGCAGATGTGTCGAAAAGCATCTGTCATACTTGCAAGGCATATTTGCCGCCTCTCGATGAACACAAGCCTTCCCATGAAGAATATCTGCGCCCTGGTGCTGATGCTGGCCGCCGGCATCGTCTATGGGCCCCTTGCCGGCGGCCAGGGACGCCAGCCCTTGTCCGAAGCGAAGGTCAAGCAGCAGATCATCGCCGAATCGATTGCCGCCTATCCCGGGCGCTGCCCCTGTCCCTACCATGCCGCCAAGAATGGCAGCGCTTGCGGAGGACGCAGCGCATGGAGCAGGAAGGGCGGTTATGCCCCCATTTGCTACGAACGCGAAATCAGCAGCGAGATGGTGCGCAAGTGGCGCGAGGAAAATGCCGCGGCGCCGTGACCATTGCCCCCTGCGCAGCGTCTGCAGCTGTGCCGGCGTGGGGGCGATGCCCAAGCGGCCCCATAAATCGTGGTACAGCCTGACCGGCACGAGGCCCGTATGGCCATCGATATCGCCGGGCGCCACCCTCGTGCGATGCCGCTATCTCGCCCCTGGCCAGCACATGTTCTTGCTGGGCAGCCAGCCGGCATTCATGCCGGCATCGCGCAGGGCAAATTCTCAATAGTAATACTACATTGGCAGACAATTTACTTCTGTAGGATAATGTGGAACCGGTTCCATTTATGCGCAAATGCAATGTGGCGCAACCATCGAAGTCAATAAAACAACAAGTCTTGCGGGAGTCTCATGAACTATCCAGGCAGCGAACCATCTGCAACATCCGTTTCATCCCTTCCCCGCATCAGCCGCCGCCACGCCCTGATCGGCCTGGCCGCCTTGCTGGCGCAGGCCGGTTTCTGGAGCAATCCGCTCTCGGCCGCCATGCCGGCGCCAGCCAGCGCTCCGGCGCCCGGCCTGGCGCCTGCCACGATGCTGTTCTACACCTTGTCGCAAACCATCACGGGCCACCGCGATCTGTCCGCCGCGACGGCGGCGCGCATCGAGCAAGCCATGCGCACGAACGTGCCCGGTTTCGCCGAGCGCTTGCCGCAGCTGGGCGCGCTGCTCGTCACGGGCCAGGAAGCCAAGGCCCTGCTGGCGGCCGCCACCGCTACGGACGCCGGCTTACGTGAGCTGGCGCTGGCCATCGTCGCCGCCTGGTACACGGGCACCGTCGCCGGCCATGCTGAGCAGGGCACGAAGTCCATCGTCGTCGCGTATGCGGAAGCCTTGATGTACCGCACGGTGGCCGATGGCCAGGTCGTGCCGACCTATTGCAATTACGGCCCTCTCTGGTGGCTGAAGGCGCCGCCGGCCGTGCGCGTCTCCGCGCCCGTGGCGCCCAAACCCGTACCGGCCCCGGCCACTACCGGCACTCCCGAACCGAAAGGCAAGCAAGCAAAATGAAATCACCGCAATTCAAGAGTAATGGCGACGTCGTCGCCGATGTCGTCATCGTCGGCACGGGTGTCGTCGGCGCCATGATGGCCGACCAGCTGGCCGCGCAAGGCCATTCCGTGATCATGCTGGAAGCGGGCCTGCGCATCGAGCGGGGACAAGCCGTGGAAAACTGGCGCAACATGCCGTTCGAGAACCGCGTCGGTTCCGACTTCCAGGGCCTGTATCCGCAGGCGGACAATGCGCCCGCGCCCCTGTATTTTCCGAAGAATAACTATGTGGAATTGTCCGGCCCCAGCGGCAGCAGTTTCCAGCAGGGCTATCTGCGCACGGTGGGCGGCACGACCTGGCATTGGGCCGCGTCGTGCTGGCGCCATTTGCCGTCGGACATGCGCATGAAGAGCGATTACGGCGTCGGGCGCGACTGGGCCATTTCCTATGATGAACTGGAACCCTACTATTGCCGCGCCGAGCAGGAAATGGGCGTGGCCGGCCCCAACGATCCCGCCTTGCAGTCGCCCAGCGAGCGCAGCGCGCCGTACCCGATGGACATGGTGCCCTGGGGCTATGGCGACAAGCGCTTCGCCGAAGTGGTCAACCCGCACGGCTACCGTTCCGTGCCGATTCCGCAAGGGCGTTCGACGCGCCCATGGCAGGGCCGTCCCACGTGCTGCGGCAATAACAATTGCCAGCCGATCTGCCCGATCGGCGCCATGTACAACGGCATCCACCACGTGGAGCGGGCCGAGCTGAAAGGCGCTGGCGTGCTGGCCGAGGCCGTCGTCTACCGCATCGACACGGACCAGAACAATCGCGTCACCGCCGTGCACTGGTACGACGCCAAGAAACAGTCGCACATGGCGACGGGCAAGGCCTTCGTCATCGCCTGCAACGGCATCGAAACGCCCCGTTTGCTGCTGCTGGCGGCGAACCAGAATAATCCGAACGGCATCGCCAACAGTTCGGACCAGGTCGGCCGCAACATGATGGACCACTCGGGTTTCCACTGTACCTTCCTGGCCAATGAACCGATCTGGACGGGCCGTGGCCCCGCGCAAAGCAGCTGCCTGGTGGGCCCGCGCGACGGCGCCTTCCGCGCACAGTATTCGGCCAACAAGATGATCCTGAACAACATCACCAGGGTCGGACCTGCAACGCAGCAGTCATTGAAGCTGGGCCTGGTGGGCAAGGATCTCGACGATGAAATCCGTCGACGCGCCGCGTTCGGCGTGGACCTGTCGATCAGCCTGGAACCGCTGCCCGAAGCGCACAACCGTTTGACCTTGAGCAAGACGCGCAAGGACCCGCTGGGCCTGGCCTGTCCCGACATCTACTATGACGTGGGCGATTACGTGCGCAATGGCGCGAAGGCCGCGCATGCGCAGCTCGAACACATCGGCAAGCTGTTCGGCGCCGTGGAATTCCATATCACCGACAGCCTGAATGCGAATAACCACATCATGGGCGGCGTCATCATGGGCAGTAACCGTCTTGACTCCGTGGTCGACGGCAATTGCCGCGCCCACGACCATGCCAACCTGTGGCTGCCGGGCGGCGGCGCCATGCCATCGGCCAGCGTCGTCAACACGACCCTCAGCATGGCCGCGCTCGGCTTGCGCGCGGCCGACGACATCGCCCGCACCCTGGCAAGGGAGGCTGCATGATGCGCCGTTTCTTGCTGGGCCTGACCCTGGCGGCCGGCTTGCCGCTGGCCGCGCGTGCTTTACCACCTGTGCCGCCGGCGCCGCCCGTCACCCTGACGCCGGACCGTCCGTCCGCGCCGGCCGCAAGCACAGCCGCCAAGCCCGATGCACGGCTGGAGCGGGGCCGCTACCTGGCTATCGCGGCCGACTGCATGGCCTGCCATACGGCGGCGGGCGGCAAGCCGTATGCGGGCGGCTACGCCATCGATTCGCCGCTGGGCACGATCTACGCGACGAATATCACGCCCTCCAAAAAAGGCGGCATCGGCCGCTACACGGAAGCCGACTTTGCGCGCGCCCTGCGCGCAGGCGTGCGCGCCGATGGCAGTCATCTGTATCCGGCCATGCCCTACACCAGCTATGCGCAGCTGACGGATGCGGACGTGGGCGACCTGTATTACTACTTCATGCAGGCCGTACAGCCCGTCGATGAACCGGCGCGCCAGACGGCCCTGCCATTCCCGTTCAATGTGCGCCTGTCCATGCTGGGCTGGAACACCTTGTTCCTTGACAATAAACGCTTCGTGCCCGATCCGGCGAAGAGCGCGCAGATCAACCGCGGCGCCTACCTGGCCGAAGGGCTGGCGCACTGCAGCGCCTGCCATACGCCGCGCAATATGCTGATGGGGGAGATCGGCAGCCAGACCCTGGCGGGCGCCGCGCTCGGCTCCTGGCATGCGCCGAACATCACGTCCGACAAGGTCAGCGGCGTCGGCGCGTGGACGGATGCGGAACTCACGGCTTACCTGAAGACGGGTCATGTGGAAGGCAAGGGGCAGGCGGCGGGCGGCATGGCCGAAGCCATCCAGAACAGCCTGCAATTCTTGCGCGACGACGACGTGGCCGCCATCGTCGCGTGGCTGCGTACCGTGCCGCCCGTGCGCGCGCCGGGGCAGACCAAGGCTGCCTTCAGCCACGGCAGCGCCGCCAGCGAGGAAGCGGCATTGCGCGGCATGGCCGGCGCCACCGAGCGCCATTCCTTGAATAGCGGCGCGGTGCTGTTTTCCGGCTATTGCGTCAGCTGCCATTCGGCCAACGGCGCCGGCAGCACGGGGCAAAGTTATCCGGCCCTGTTCAACAACACGGCGACGGGCGGCAACACGCCGGCCAACCTGGTCTCGGCCATCCTGTTTGGCGTCGAGCGCAAGATCGAAGGGGAAGAGCACGAAGCGTTCATGCCCCGTTTCGACCAGCGCTCGTACGTGCAGCCCTTGACGGACGAGCAGATCGCCTCGATCGCCAATTACGTGCTGAAACAGTATGGCAACCCGGATGTGTCGGTGACGCCTGCCTACGTGGCGCAGGCGCGCAGCGGCGGCGAAAAACCCGTGCTGGCGCGGGCGCAACCGTTCATGCTGCCGGGCGGCATCGCGGCCATCTTGTTGCTGATCGCGCTGTGCGTGTGGCTGCGCCGGCGCCGTCAAGTCAAGAAATAGGCATCGGAGCCGTGGAGTATCGGCGGCGAATATGAACGTTGGGCGCAACTTGCAGTAAAATGCAGGCTGAAAAATGGTTACGAGCAATCGTAGCCATTTTTTATTCTGGCCCGATCCTGCTATCGTTCATTTGAAAATTGACAATGTCCCATTCCCTGCATCACCAATTCTTGCGTTTCGCCGCCGTCGGCGCTTCCGGCACGGCCGTGCAATACAGCGTGCTGTGGGGCGGTGTGGGATGGGCGGGCATCAGCGCTGCCGCCGCGTCCGGCATCGGCTACATCCTCGGTTCCGTCGTCAACTACCTCCTGAATTACTTTTTCACGTTTAAAAGCGACAAGGGCCATGGCGAGGCGGCCAGCAAGTATTTCACCTTGCTGGGCATCGGCTGGTGCATCAATACGGGGCTGATGTGGCTGCTGGTACACCAGCTGGGCTGGTATTACTGGCTGGCGCAGGTGCTGGCGACGGGCATCGGGCTGGTCTGGAATTTCGCGGGCAGCCGCTGGTGGGCCTTCAAGCCGGCCGGCGCGCCAGGCAAGTAATCAAGTAAGCAAGTAAGCAAGTAAGTAGTTGTTGCAAGAAAAAAAGATGCGCATAGTCCAAGACCAGGCGCGCGGTTTTACCAAAACAAGGGGTTAATCATGCAGTTCCTGGAACGCTATTTCAAACTGAAGGACAACGGGACCAATGTGCGCACGGAGCTGCTGGCCGGCCTGACCACGTTCCTGACGATGGCCTACATCATCTTCGTCAACCCGTCCATCCTCGGTGACGCGGGCATGCCGAAAGACTCCGTTTTTGTCGCCACCTGCCTGGCGGCCGCCATCGGCACCCTGATCATGGGCCTGTACGCGAACTACCCGATCGCGCTGGCGCCGGGCATGGGCTTGAATGCGTATTTCTCGTACACGGTGGTCAAGGGCATGGGCATGAGCTGGGAAGTGGCGCTGGGCGCCGTCTTCATTTCCGGCTGCCTGTTCATTCTGGTCAGCCTGTTCAAGATACGCGAGATGATCATCAACAGCATCCCGCCCGCGCTGCGCACGGCGATCACGGTGGGTATCGGCCTGTTCCTGGCCATCATTTCGCTGAAAAGCGCGGGCGTGGTGGTGTCGAACCCCGCCACCATCATCGCACTGGGCGACTTGCACCAGGCGGCGCCCATCCTGGCCATCCTCGGTTTCTTCATCATCGTCGCGCTGGACCGCCTGAAAGTGCCGGGCGCCATCCTGATCGGCATCCTCACCATCACCATTGCCAGCTTCTTCTTCGGCGGCAACCAGTTCAACGGCATCGTCTCGGCGCCGCCCGCCATCGAACCGACCCTGTTCAAGCTCGACATCATGGGCGCGCTGTCGATCGGCATCGTCAACGTGGTGCTGGTATTTTTCCTTGTTGAATTGTTCGATGCGACGGGCACCCTGATGGGCGTGGCCAACCGTGCCGGCTTGTTGAAAGACGGCAAGATGGAACGCATGAACAAGGCCTTGCTGGCCGACAGCACGGCGATCGCCGCCGGCGCCTGCTTGGGCACGTCGAGCACCACCGCCTTCGTCGAAAGCGCTGCCGGTGTGCAAGCGGGCGGACGTACGGGTTTGACGGCCGTCGCCGTCGCGCTGCTGTTCCTGGGCAGCCTGTTCTTCGCCCCGCTGGCGCACACGGTGCCGCCGTACGCGACGGCGCCCGCGCTGCTGTACGTGGCCTGCCTGATGCTGCGCGAACTGACGTATATCGACTGGGATGACAGCACGGAAAGCATCCCGGCCGCCATCACGGCGCTGATGATGCCGTTTACGTATTCGGTGGCCAGCGGCGTGGCCTTCGGTTTCATCACCTATGCGGTATTGAAACTGTTGACGGGCAAGGGCAAGCAGGTATCGGTAGTGGCCTACATCATCGCCGCCATCTTCCTGTTCAAGTTCATCTACCTGGGCGAATAGCAAGTTTGCCTGCAAGCACTGACAAGGCCGCCCGCGCATCAGCAGGGCGGCCTTTTGCTTTTGGCGCCGCTTACATCAGCAGCGCGGCGACCAGGTCTTTTTTGGCGTCGCCGGCGCTGCCGTCGAAGCGCAAGGCCGCTTCCACATGCGCCAGGTGCTCGACCATCATGTGGGCCGCCAGATCGGCGTCGCCGCTGCGTGCCGCATCGAGAAAGCGGCCGTGTTCGTCGCACGAGCAGGCGGCCGCGTGACCCGACTGGTACAGCATGGTGATGAGCGAGCTGCGGCCCACCAGTTCGCGCACGATGTCGCGCAGAACGGCGTTGCCGGCGATATCGGCCAGCAAGACGTGGAAGTCGCCCAGCAGTTGCGAGCGCAGCGGCGTCGCTTGCGCCAGCGCCAGGCGTTCCGCTTTCAGGTGCCGATCGAGCATCCTGTAGTCGGCAGGTTTGGCCTGCGCGACGAATTCGCGCGCCAGGGCCGCTTCGATGATGCGCCGCGCGGCAAAGATGTCGCGCGCTTCCGCTTCGGTGGGCTGGCTGACGAAGGCGCCCTTGTCGGGCACCATGCGGATGAGTTTGTCTTTCGAGAGAATCAGCAGGGCGGCGCGGATCTTGGTGCGGCTGACGCCATACAGCCGGCACAGCGCCTCTTCGCGCAGCCGCGTGCCGGGCGGCAATTGGCGCGCCACGATGGCGGCCGCCATATGTTCGGCAATTTCTGCCGAGCTGTCGCCGCTGCCGGCCTTGTCTACCAGGGTTGCGCTTGATTCTGTCATGTCGGGTAAGAGCAGTCAGCCAGGGGCAAGGCGAACCTTGCAAGCGCATGTCCGCGCGGCGGCGTGGTTGACGCCCCGCTGCCGGCATGCCGTTGTGCGCCTTGCGTATCGGCAAGGCATGGCTATTCTACTATCTTGCCTGGCGGCGCGCAGACGGGGCCCGCCGCGTGGCGAGGCATGCTCCCTGGCTGCCTGTTTTGCTGGCCATGCAGCAACCATGTAGTAACGACTGGACATGGGAAATTTTGACGTATATAATTCGGCCTCCTTTCCCTGATAGCTCAGTTGGTAGAGCGACGGACTGTTAATCCGCAGGTCCCTGGTTCGAGTCCAGGTCGGGGAGCCAGAACAAGCAGCAGCAAAGGGCCACGTGGCAACACGTGGCCCTTTTGTCATGTGCGCATGGTTTTCATCCATGCTTGCCATCCCGTCAGTGTATCAACGGCCTGCGCGATGCCATTCCGCTGGTGGCAGGGGCACGCGCAATGATGCCCGGATCAGGGATCGACAAACACGTCGAAGCGCACCTTGAGCGGGCTGCCCCAGGAGATTTCTACCCAGGCACGGAAGCCGCCGTTGTATGGCGCGATGTTATACACGGCCATGCGGGCGGCGCCGATGAAACGGTCCTGGGGATTCGCGCCATATTCGCTGATATTGAGAAATACGCGCGAATTGGCGTGCACATTGGCATTGGCGAAGTTGACCGAAGGATGCACGCCATTGGCCGTCCACGTATAGTAGGTGGTGAAGGCAGCGGGACTCAGGTTCAAGTCCTGTGCGGCCGCGCCTTGGGCGCTTTGGCCTTCCTGCTCCATCGGCGTATCGGTTTCATCCAGTGCCAGGTTGCTGCCGGTGCGATGTTCTACTTTCATTTCCATGATGTACTCCTGATCGATAGTTTGGACGCCGCGCCTGTCGTCGTGCGGCAAGACGCCCTATCTGTGCTGCCGTGACGGCCAATGTCACGTCCTGGCTGATAAGGTAGCCGCCTGCTCCATGCTGTTGGAGTAATTCATTCTAGGCATACGCGGGGGCGGAAAGCGCGCTGGGCCGCCGGAAAAGCGGCGTGCGATTGTGCTGGCGCAAACACCTTGCAAGCAGGCGGCAAGATATTTTCCCTCAGGCTATTTTTACGGGGCTGCCACGCATGCGGCGCAGGACAATGGCACAATAGGCCCAGCCGACCTGCCGATACGGAACCCGTTGCGAGCCTAGCCCATGCCGATACTGAACCTGAGTGCCGAAACCGATATCTATTACGAACTGATCGAAGGCGACCCCGCCAAGCCCTGTCTGGTATTCCTGCACGAAGGACTCGGTTGCTGTGCGATGTGGAAAGATTTTCCCGCGCAGCTATGCCAGGCGACGGGGTGCCGCGGCTTGCTGTATGACCGTCATGGCTATGGGCGGTCGTCGCCGCTGGCGGCGCGGCGCCAACTCCATTATTTGCACGACTACGCGCTGTGCGAGCTGCCGCAAGTGCTGGCGGCACTGCTGCCGGGGCAGGACCATTTTCTCGTCGGCCACTCCGATGGCGGCAGTATCGCCCTGATCTATGCGGCGCAGCAGCCGCCGCGCTTGCGCGGCATCATCACCGAAGCGGCGCACGTGTTTGTCGAAGGCATCACGCTCGATGGCATCCGCGTGGCCGACGCGGCGTTTGGCGCGGGCAAGCTGCGCGCGCTGGCGAAATACCATGGCGACAAGACGGAAACCATCTTCAAGGCCTGGTCGGAGACTTGGCTCAGCTATGGTTTCCAGTTCTGGAATATCGAGTACCTGCTGCCCTCCGTCGAATGTCCGGCGCTGGTGGTGCAGGGCAGCGAGGACCAGTACGGCAGCGCGGCCCAGGTCGATACGATCGTGGCGCAGGCGCTCAACGCCATGCCCGCCATGGTCGAGCAGTGCGGCCATACGCCGCACCAGGAGCAGCCGCAGGCATTGCTGGCGCTGATGGAAGGTTTCTTGCAAGGCCGCATGGACGCGGCCGCTCACCCGAGAAACCCATGCTAGACCACCTCGATCATCTGGTATTGACCACCCGCGACAAGCGCGCCTGTATCGATTTCTATACGCGCGTGCTGGGCATGCAGCTGGAAACGTTTGGCGCCGGCCGCCACGCCTTCAAGTTTGGCGCGCAAAAAATCAATCTGCATGAGGCCGGCAAGGAATTCCTGCCCAAGGCGGACTTGCCCACGCCCGGCGCGCTGGACCTGTGCTTCATCGCCGCCGTGCCGCTCGACGTCTTCATCGCCCACCTGGCGGCGCTGGGGATTGCCATCGAGGAAGGACCGGTGGCCCGCACGGGCGCCAACTGGCCCATCCGTTCTATCTATCTGCGCGACCCGGACCGCAACCTGATCGAAGTCTCCGAACGCGCCTGAGCTTCCCCCGGGCACTCAATGGCAGGCGGGATCGCTGTCCCAGCGGCCCGAGCAGATGCGCGAACGGCACAGCATGCCTTCGATCAGGCCCAGCTGCTGACAGCGCCGCAACAGCTCCGCCGTGTCCTGTTCCTGTCCCTGTTCCTGTTCCTGCCTGCGCAGCACCACGTCGCGCACGGGCGGCGTCGTGCCTTCCTGCCGGTGCGCATGCGCGACCATCGCCGTGAGCAAGGCGACATCGCTGTCGCTGGATGCGGCGGCCGGTTTCGCTCCCTGTGGGCGGGCGGCCGCCTGGCGCGCGGGCGGCGGCGTCTTGGGCGGGGTGCTTGCTGTGGCGGCGACCGCAGCAGGCAAGGGCGGCGCCGCCGTATTGACGATGGTGGCCGCCTGTGCCGCGTGCGGCAGCGCCGTTGCTGCTGGCGCGGGCGGAATCTCGGTCATGGCTGTGACGGGCGCCGGCGGCAGGGGCGGCACCTCCGTGTCGTAGGCAAGCACGGCCATGATCAGCACCGCCAGGCACAGTGCGCCGGCGGCGCCGTACCGCCAGCCGGGGCGCCAGCGCGGGGCCGGCATGGCTGCGGGCGCGGCGGCGCCGTGCTCGAGCTGCGACAGGATACCCTTGCCTTCGATGCGCGCGCCAGCCGCGCCGGCCTTGCTCAGCAGGTCAGGACCGCGCGCCTGGCCATCCCCGGTTTTCAGTAAAGACAAAATATCACCTCCGCAATGGATCAAATTCGACTGACCTTGATGTAAACCGCGCTCATGCGGGCTGCGGACGCCTACGATCTAACGATACCGCCGAGCAATGGATTGCCCGGCCCCGCCGATTCCCGTCACGGAGCGCCCCATGTTTGTCGCCCTGGTCCTGATGTATTTCCTGCTCGCCTGTCTCGCTTGCTGGCTGCTGCTGTTTCCCGGCGGCCGCGCCATCGTGCTGCACACGCTCGTCAACCTGGGCTGGCGCATGCAGCGGCGCGCACAAGGGTTGCAGCGGGGCGGCGGCGCGCAGTGGCAGCGCGTGCAGCAGCACACGGGCTCGGGCATGGCACGCGCCTGGCAATTGCTGTGGCGGCATCGCTGGCTGAGCCTGGCAGGCAGCGTGCTGGTCATCGTGCCCCCGCTGCTGGCCTGGCTGTCCAGCGACCGCATCGCCCTGCGCGGCTATGCCGACCAGCAACACGTCATCAATGACCAGGTCAGCGATTTGCTGAAGGGCGAACAGCTGGTACCGCCACCGACCTTGCCGCCGCTGCTGTTTTCCACTGCCGAAGTCACGCAGCTGCGCCCGCTGCTGGGCGGCGCCAGCCGCAACTGGCAATTGCTCGACCACGATTTCGCGCAACGCCTGCTGCTGGCCTTCAAGATCATGAAGGAGATGCATGGCTATGACATGGTCTTGCTGGAGGGCTATCGCAGCCCCGCGCGCCAGGACCAGCTGGCGGCGGCAGGCCCGAACGTGACCAACGCGAGGGCGTTTCAGAGCTATCACCAGTACGGCCTGGCCGCCGATTGCGCATTCATGCATGAAGGAAAGCTCATCATTTCTGAAAAAAATGCCTGGGCCATGCGCGGCTACCGTTTGTATGGCGTGACGGCCGAATCGGTAGGCCTGCGCTGGGGCGGGCGCTGGACCATGATGGATTTTGGCCACACGGAATTGCCGCAACCGCGCGGGCCGGGCAAGTAAGCCGCGCCAGCCATTCTAGCGCCGCGTACCGGCTTGAATTTCACCGCTGCAAGCTTACTTGCGCAGCGTCAATTGCACACCGGCACGGGCCGTGCGCTGGCACCAGATACTTGTCGTATGTCAACAAAGGCGCGCCGCATTGCTGTCAGCATTGGCCGAATCCGCCTCGCTGCGCGGCGGCGTTCCTCCTGTTTTGCGACCTCACCCTGGGCTCATCATGCTGCGACGACTCTGGCATTTCCTCACCGACAGCCGCAATCTGACCATCTTCGGCTTCGTGGCGCTGGCCGTGTCCCTGTACCTGGGCGCCGAGGTGCTGGAAGTGGCACTGATCTGGGCGCTGGCCTTGCTGCTGCTGGCTTTTGTCACGTGGCTGGGCCTGTGGCTGTGGCGCCGTCGCCGCGCGCGGCGCAATGCGCAGGCGCTGGGCCAGGCCATCCTCAACGAGGCCGAGATCGCCGCCGCGCAGGCGGCCTCGTCCTCGACGGCCAGCAACACGCAGCAGGGCGAACTCGACGCCGTGCGCACGGGCATGCTGGCCGCCATCGAGACCATCAAGACCTCCAAGCTGGGCCTCAAGTCGGGCGCCGCCGCCCTGTACGAATTGCCGTGGTACATGATCATCGGCAATCCGGCCGCCGGCAAGAGCAGCGCCATCCTGCATTCGGGCCTGCAGTTTCCCTTCGCCGACGGCAAGATCGTGCAGGGCGTGGGCGGCACGCGCAACTGCGACTGGTTTTTCACCACGGACGGCATCGTGCTCGACACGGCAGGGCGCTACTCCGTCGTCGACGAGCACCGGGGCGAGTGGTTCGGCTTTCTCGACCTGCTGAAAAAATACCGGCGCAAGGCGCCCATCAACGGCATCCTCATCGCCGTCAGCATCGCCGAATTGAAGGGCGACCCTGACGTCGGCATGCAGCTGGCGCGCAGCCTGCGCAAGCGCGTGCAGGACGTCATCGAGCGCCTGGAAGTGTTCGCGCCCCTGTACATCGTGTTTACCAAGGCGGACCTGATCGCCGGCTTCACGGAGTTTTTCGCGGACGCCGAACGCAGCGAGCGCGAGCGCGTATGGGGCGCCACCATGCCCTACCAGCGCAAGCTGCCCACGGCGGACTTGCTGAGTTTTTTCGACCAGAGCTTCGATGAATTGCACGATGGCTTGACGGAGCTGAGCCTGGCCAACATGGCGCACCGGCAACGCAAGACGATGGCGCCCGGCGTGTTCACCTTCCCGCTGGAATTTGCCGCCATCAAGCCGGCCCTGCGCGCCTTCATCGCCACCCTGTTCGAGGAAAACCCATTCCAGTTCCAGCCCGTGTTCCGCGGTTTTTACTTGACCAGCGCGCTGCAGGAGGGCGAGCCCGTCAGTGCCTCCTCGCAGCAGGTGGCGCGCCGTTTCGACCTGGCCTTCGCGCCGGCCCCGGCCACGGCGCCATCGGGCGCGCGCCAGCATGGCTATTTCCTGCTGGAGTTGTTCCGCAAGGTGATTTTTGCCGACAAGCACCTGGTGGCCACCTATGCCAACCGCGCCAGGCTGCGCTTCAAATATGCCGTGTTCTTTGCCGCCACCGTGTCGCTGGGCGCCTGCCTGGGCGGCTGGAGCTGGTCCTACCTGGGCAACCGCCAACTGGTGGCCAACGTCGAAGCCGATCTGAATAAAGTCGTGAAGCTGCAGGAGAAACGCCTGGACTTGCAATCGCGCCTGGAAGCGCTCGAGATATTGCAGGACCGCATCGAGCAGCTGGAAGCGTACCGGGAGCAAAGGCCGTGGTCCTTGCGCCTGGGCCTGTATCAGGGCGATTTACTGGAGCGCAAGCTGCGCGAGGAATATTTCGCCGGCGCGCGCCAGGTCATGCTGACCCCCGTGGCGGGCGCGCTGGAAGCCTTGCTGTTCGAAATGAACGCCAGCGCCGACCAGCTGCAGCCCACGGCGCGCACGCCGCAGACGCCGGGCGCCGCATCGCCCGCTGCGGCGCCCGCCGCGCCGCGCAACGTGCAATACCAGGCGGCCAGCGCGACGAATGTGGAAGACGCCTACAACGCGCTGAAAACCTATCTGATGCTGGCCGACAAGACGCATGCGGAAAGCAGCCACCTGAACGACCAGATGACGCGTTTCTGGCGCGGCTGGCTGGAGGGCAACCGGGGCGCCATGCCGCGCGAGCAGATGATACGCAGTGCCGAACGGCTGCTGACGTTTTACCTGGCGCAGATCGGCGACCCGTCCTGGCCGCGCATCGAGCAGAAGCTGGCGCTGGTCGACCAGGCGCGCGAAAACCTGCGCCGCGTGGTGCGCGGCATGCCGGCGCGCGAGCGCGTGTATGCCGACATCAAGGCGCGCGCCTCGACGCGCTTTCCCGGCATGACGGTGGCGCGTATCGTCGGCGAACAGGATCAGGCCCTGCTGGCGGGCAGCTATGCCGTCTCCGGCGCCTTTACGCGCCAGGCCTGGGAAAAGTTCGTTGAAGGCGCGTTTCGCGACGCCGCCAACCGCGAACTGCAAAGCGCCGACTGGGTGCTGAAAAGCGCCTCCACCGACGACTTGACCCTGGAAGGCAGTCCGGAGCAGATCGAGAAAAACCTCGTGGCCATGTACAAGGCCGACTATGCGCGCGAATGGCAAAAATTCGTGCAGGGCGTGGCCGTCGCCGACCTGAAGGGTTTTGACGGCGCCGTGCAGGCGATGAACCGCCTGGGCGACCCGCAGTCGTCGCCGATCGCCAAACTGCTGACGACAATTTACGAAGAAACTTCGTGGGACAACCCGGCGCTGCAAAATGCCCAATTGCGCAAGGCTGAGAGGGGCATCATCGCGTGGTTCAAGGAAACGGTGCTGCGCCGCGCGCCGTCGCAGCTGACGGCCAGTCCCGGCGTCAATGCGCAGCTCGATCCGGCGCGCCTGGACAAACCGATGGGCCCCGTGGGACGCGAATTTGCCGGCGTGGGCAAGCTGGTGGCGGCCAGGGACAACAATGCTTCGCTGATGCGCGCCTACCTGGAAGCGCTGTCGAAACTGCGCAGCCGCTTGAACCTGCTGAAGAACCAGGGTGACGCGGGGCCGGGCGCGCGCCAGTTCATGCAGCAGACCTTGGAGGGCAGCGGCTCCGAGCTGGCCGACGCCCTGAAACTGGTCGACGAGCAGCTGCTCACGGGGATGAGCGACGCGCAAAAGCAGGCGATACGCCCCATCCTCGTGCGCCCGCTCATGCAGACCTTTGCCGTCATCGTCGCGCCGGCCGAACTCGATATCAACAAGACCTGGGCGGCGCAGGTGTACGAACCGTTCCAGAAATCGCTGGCCAACAAATATCCGTTTGCCCCAAGCGCGCGCATCGAGGCGAGCAACCTGGAGATCGGGCAGTTCTTCGGCCCGGAAGGCCTGGTGGCGAAATTCGTCACGACGTCCATGGGGCCCCTGGTGGTGCGGCGCGGCGACGTGTTGGCGCCGCGCACCTGGGCCGACATGGGCATCAGCCTGTCGCCGCAGGTGGTGGCGCGCTTCCCCGGCTGGATCGCGCCGCTGGGCGCGGGCGGCGTGGCGGCCACCTCGACGGCGGCGCAAACCGTGTTCCAGATCCAGCCGTCGCCCGCACCGGGCACCCTGGAATACACGGTGGAGATCGACGGCCAGCAGCTGCGCTACCGCAACACGCCTGCGCAGTGGACGAACATGGTCCATCCGGGGCCGCAGGGCGCGGCGGGCATGCAGGGGGCGCGCATCACGGCCGTCACCTTCGACGGACGCACGGTGGAACTGTTCAACGAGCCGGGACAATTTGGCCTCAAGCGCATGATCGATGCGGCGAGTAAAAAGCGCAAGGACGGCGGCGTGTTCGAACTGCGCTGGGCGCGCGGCGAGGTGGCCGTGGCGGTCGACCTGAAAATCACCAGCAGCGCGGAAACGACGGCGACGGGTGCGGGCGGAACTGCGGCGGTGCAGGAGCAGGGCTTTCGCGGCATGCAGCTGCCCGAGACCATCGTGGGTGCTCCGGCTTCTGTGCCGGTCATCGCTGCGGCTGCGGGAGTGTCGCCATGATGCGCGCGCAGCAGCCGGTGCGCCTCGGCTACTTCGGCAAGATCCCCGCGCGCGGCGATTTCATCAAGGCTTGCGACAATCACGCGCTGGTGCAGCTGCTCGACGACTGGCTGGCGCAGGTCATGACTGCGCTGACGGTGGAGCCGCGCTGGAAGCTCAATTACGACGCCTTGCCGCCGCTGCGCTTTGCCTTCGTCGGTACGCGCAGCCGGCGCGCCATCGCCGGGCGCCTCGAAGCGAGCAACGACCAGTCGCAGCGGCGCTTTCCCTTCATGGCCATGGGCGCGCTGGAAATCGACGACGCCGAAGCCTTTGTCGGCTGCAGCCCGCTGGCGCTGGCGCCGCTGTGGCAGCGCGTGGAGCAGCTGTCGCAAGGCATCGTGGCCAGCCCGGAGCCGGGTCCGGCCTTGCTGGCGCTGGCCGGCAATGTGGTGGAGATCGAACCGGCCGCGCCTGAGCACGCGGCACGGCTGGCCGCCTTTTTGCAGGCGCAGACCGTGCATGGCCTGCAAACGATGCTCGCTTCGCCCGCGTTCCCCGTGACGGTGCGCGAATTGCTGCTGGGCCTGGGCCTGCTGCTGCAGCCGGTGCGCCGGAGCGGCTTGCCGCGCCTGGAAAAAAGCCTGGTGCTGCCGCTGCCGCAAGACGCGCAGCTGCGCGACCTGGTGGCCAGCTTCTGGCTGCACCTGATCGCGCCTTTCCTGCGCCAGGCCGATTTCGAACTGGCGCTGTTCTTTTCCCACCTCGACGAGGCGCCCGTGCTGGTGATCGGCTTTTGCGGCGCAGACCCGCACGGCTTGCGCGCGCTGATCGATCCGCAGGCCGGCAGCGAACGGCTGATCATCTTCGACCAGCTCGACTGGGTCGAGGAGCAGCTGGGACGCGATGCGGCGCTGCGCCGGTTGTCCGCCTGCCTGCAGCAGGAGCAGCTGTCGCTGCGCTCGGCCTGCGCCATGTTCACGAATACCTTTACCTGAGGGATTGCGATGAAACCAACCGTTTTCTTCCTGCTGCAGCTTGCCGCCACTGCCTGCCACGCCCAGGCGCAAGCGCCGCAGACGCCGATGCCGGGCCAGATCCTCGTCACGGGCACCCTGGCCGACGAGGCGGGCAAGGCGGCCGTGCTGGGCCGCCTGCGCGAACTGTATGGCGCCGAGCGCGTGGTCGACCAGATCAGCATCGGCAATGTGGCGGTGCCGGCCAACTGGAACGGCTACGTGCAAAAGCTGATCGCGCCGAACCTGAAGCTGATTTCACGGGGGCAGATCAGCATAGCCGGCAACAACGTCAGCGTGCGCGGCGAAGTGGCGAACGAGGCGCAGCGCCAGCAGATCGCCAGCGATATCGCCACCAGCCTCAATCCCACCTACACCGTCAACAATGGCTTGCGTGTCAAGGCGGCCGAGGCCGAGCAGGGCTTGCTCGATGCGGCGCTCGATAAACGCATCATTGAATTCGACAGCGGCAAGGCCACCATCACGCCGGCCGGCCAGTCCATCCTCGACGAGATGGCGGCCGCCATGCTCAGGCTGCGGGGCCGCAAGGTGGAGGTGATCGGCCATACGGACGACACGGGCCTGCGCGCCAGCAACGTGGCCCTGAGCCAGGCACGGGCCGAAGCCGTGCGCGCCTACCTGGCCAGCAAGGGCGTCGCGGCCGATACCGTGCTGGTGTCGGGCCAGGGGCCGGACCGTCCCGTGGCCAGCAACGCCACGGCCGATGGCCGGGCGAGAAACCGGCGCATCGAGTTCCGCATTGCTCAATGAAGTACGCGTAATGGGACATGCGCAATGATCAGGGC
Source organism: Janthinobacterium sp. FW305-128 (assembly GCF_020858135.1). Lineage (NCBI taxonomy): Bacteria > Pseudomonadati > Pseudomonadota > Betaproteobacteria > Burkholderiales > Oxalobacteraceae > Janthinobacterium > Janthinobacterium sp. FW305-128. The sequence goes on from NZ_JACYMK010000006.1 coordinate 98,345, forward strand.
AGAGTAATGGTCAGGTGCGCGGGCCGAGGCGCCAGCTTGACCAGGTCCGCATACGCGGCCAGGGTCGTTTGCGTGCCGCGCGTCAGATGCGTTTTCAATCCGAGGTAGGCGCAGATGGCCAGCAGGGCGAAAAAGCTCGACAGCGCCCACAGCGGCACGTCGCTGCCGCGTTTGTTGACCACCTGGTCGGGGCGTTCCGCGCGCGGCGCGAAGCCGCGGCTCTTGCCCTTGATGTGGGCGATCTCGTCGCCCAGGCGCGCCGTCAGATAGCTGAGTTTTTCGCCGCCGTCGATCGCATACTTGCCCTGGAATCCCAGCAATAAACACATGTGGAACACCTGCAGCGCCTGCACGCGCATGGCGCCCTTGCCGCGCAAGGCGTCGAGGCGGTCGAAGAAGTGTTCGCCGGCCAGCTGGTCGCCGAAGATCAGCAGCTGCAGCGGGCGCCGCTCCCACTGTTTGCGCAGGGAGAACGGCGAGGCGAGGATGATTTCATCGACGGCCGCGCAGAACGCATACTTGGCCGCCTCGATATCGTCGCCGTCGGCGCGGATCTTTTTCGCTTCGCGTTCGAAGTCGTCGAGGAAGGCCGTGATGCGGTCCATGAAGCTTTGCTCGTCGCCGGGCGCTGAACCGTGCTTCAGCATGAACAGCATGTAAAAGCCTTCGTGCATCAGGTCCAGCAGGGCGCTGCCCGCATGCCGGCTGCTGCCTGCCGGGGCGGCACCGCGTGGTCCCAGCAGGGAGGGCGCCGCGCGCCGTTCGATGAGCTGGCTCATGCCGTCACCGCGATCAGTTCCAGCTGCAGGTCGCGTATGCCGGCCGGCACGTAGACGGAAATCGACTGCGCCTTGAGCATCTGCTCGTACAGCGCGCCGCGGTTTTCAATCGCAAAATAATAGGTGTCGGGCCGCACGGGGATGGCCGCCGGCACTTGTGGCGCATGCGACAGCTTCAGGCCGGGCATCGCGGTGAGCACGCATTTTTCCACGTCGTCGGGCGCGCCCACTTTCACCCGCACGGGCACCACCTCCACCAGCTCGATGGCGGGCATGGCGGCGCGTATCGCCAGGTACAGGGTGGTGTGCTGGTCGATCTTGCCCGAATCGAGCTTGCCCAGGTAGTAAGACGGCTTGTCTTCCAGCAGGGCGATGGAAAAATACTTCGACGAGATGACGGTGTCGAGCAGTTCGCGGATGATCGTATCGATGGCGTCGAAGCAGGCGCCCGGCTGCGCGTGGTCGTAGGCGGGCAGGCTGGCCAGGGTGTAGTGCTTGGAGTAGCTGAGCAGGCCGCCCGCCAGGCCCAGCAGCGCCTCGTACAGGCGCTCCGGATGCAGGGCTGGGTGGCGCACATAGTGCATCAGCGCGGCGGCGGCCGTGCTGACCGTATGCAGCAGCCAGAACGAGGACACGTCGCCCGAGCGGAATTCGATCACGTTGCGGCTCGGTTCGCGGTGGTGGCCGTGCAGCGCGCTCACTTTCGCCTGCAAGGCGTCGAGCAGGTGTTCCAGCACGCCTTGCAGGCGCGGCGCGCCGGCGATCGCCAGGCTGGGCGCCATGAACGAGGGCACGGGTTCGAAGCCGCCCGATACCGTGCGCCGCAGGGCGATCAGCGGCAGGCAGTCGTAGGAGCCGCGCGCCTCGCTGTCGGGAATCAGGCGCACGGTCTTTTTCAGATAGGCCACGTCGGCCACGGCGGACTCCGTAAACAGGTCGGGCGTGGCGCGCATGGCGTGCGCGAAGCGCGTGGCCGCCGGCGTACCGGCATTTGGCGCCTGCGCCGTGTAATTCACGCCTTCGCGGTTGAGGATGGGCAGGGCCGCGTAATACGTCACTTCCTGCACCGCCGGCGGCAGCGCTTCCAGGTCCACCGGCGGGGGCAGGATATCGCTGCCGGGCGCGCCGTCGCCCAGTGCCTCGAACACTTCGCCGTCGCGGAAGATGGCCGACAGGGCCTGCAGGCGCAGGGTGCCCGTCTTCAGCGCCGCCAGGTCCCACTCCATGTGCGCCACGCCCCACAGGTAGGGATGCAGCGCGCTGGCCGTGTGATGCAGGCGCGCTTCGTGATACTGATCCTGGCGCTGGAAATGCTGCGGCCGCAGGAACAGGCCTTCTCCCCACAAGACTTTCGCTGCCATGCCCATCTCGTTTCTCCTTGAATGTGTGGCGTGTCTGTTGGTGCTATTGGCAGCGCGCGGCCGACAGCGTGGACGTGCCGCTGATGCTGAGCGCGCAGGCATGCAGGCCGACGGTGATGCCGCTGCGTTCCGCGTCGGCGGCGGCAAAGGTGGCGCGCCAGCGCTGTGTCGCAGGCGCGCGGAACAGGGCCACGACGCCGATGAAATACGCTTCCTTGCTGACTTTTTCCTGCACTTCGTAGCGCTGGCCCGGCACCAGCAGCACCTCTTTGACTTCCATCAGGTCGGCGCCCAGCGCCGCTTTTTCGCGCTGCGCGTCGAGGAAGCTGTCGTAAGGCGCCTGCTCGAAGGCGGCGCTCTGGCGCAGCTTGTAGATGCGCGCCACCAGCGCCAGCGGCCGGCCGTCGGCATCGGTGTTCAGGCGCTGCGCCGCGTGCAGGCGGATGCTGACATTGCGCGGCGGCTGCTGCGCGTCGGGCAGTTCCGGCGGCGGCTTGGCCACGCCGGCCATTTGCAGCGCCGCGTTGGCCAGGCTGCCGATGGCGCCGCCCGCGCAGCCGGTCAGCAGCAACGCTTGCAGCAATGCCAGCAGCGGTAGCGCGGTGGCGCGGGCCGGGCGGACCAGGGCGTCAGGTGGCATGGGCGACCTTTGCAAGATGTAGTGTGGAAACAAAAGTGTTGCAGTCATTTAAACGCATGCACGGGCGACCTGCTTGCGTTGGCGCAAGATCGGTCTGCGATCAAGACAATTACTGCGCCAGATCAGGATTCATGTCGTCCTACGCGGCTGTAGCGTGGAACTTCTTCTTTGCTGATTAATCTCAATTTGGTAAAAAATTGCCGATCAATAATAGTCTTCACGCCGCCCATCTTTCCCAGCGGTAGCGTCCTCCACGTGAAGGAGTACCCCCGATGAAGCCAGCCACGATATCGCTCCGTATTGTCTGCCTCGCCAGCGCCTTGTTGCTGGCCGCCTGCGCCACGCCGGACCAGTCGGTGTCCCCAAAACCTGCCGCGCCGACCCTGGCGCAAGTGATGAGCGACGCCGATGCGGCGGCGCGCGCCGGCCAGTACGAGCGTGCCATGACCCTGCTTCAGCGCGGCGGCGCGAGCTATCCCGCCGACAAGGCGCCGTGGCTGCAAATGGCGCAGATGAAGTTCGACCGCGGCCAGTACGGCGACGCCATCGGCCATGCGCTTGAAGCGCTGGAGCGCGACCCGGACGACAAGGTGGCCAACAGCATCGTCGCCGTCAGCGGCTTGCGCCTTTCCGGCAAGGCGCTGGCCGATCTGTCGCGGCAAAATAATCTGAATGGTTCGTTGCGTTCGGAAGCGCAGGACCTGGCCAAGCTGCTGCGCGCAAGCATAGGCGAAGACGTCCTGGTGCCGCCGGCCAGGCGCCCGCCGGCGGCCGGCAAGCGCGCGGCCGGTTCCGGTACGCCGGCGGCGAAGGGCGCGGCGCAGCAAGGAAGCACGGCCGACCCGTTCAGCGGCCTGAAATAAGCGAGCATCCCCACCATCCCCTTGCAAAGGAAGCGACATGCCCAAGTCCGACAGCGTGCAAAAACGCTTGCAAAAGGTACGCGCGCCGCGCGTGCAAATGACCTATGACGTCGAGATTGGCGACGCGATTGAAAACAAGGAGCTGCCCTTCGTGGTCGGCGTGCTCGGTGATTTTGGCGGCAATCCGGACAGCGAGAAAAAACGTCTGAAGGACCGCAAGTTTGTTGCCATCGACAGCGACAACTTCGACGAAGTGCTGGCCGGCGTGGAGCCGGTGGCCCGTTTCGCCGTGCCGAACCGCCTCAGCGAGGCGGGCGGCACGTTCGCCGTCGATCTGCACTTCCGCTCGATGGACGACTTCCGCCCGGAATCGGTGGTGCGCCAGGTCGATCCCTTGCGCAAGCTGCTCGAGGCGCGCACCAAGCTGGCCGACCTGCGCAACAAGCTGGCCGGCAACGACAAGCTGGAAGACTTGCTGACGGAAGTGCTGAACAACACGGACAGCCTGGCTACCCTGAAACCGCAGTTCCCAGCGCAGGAGGATTGAGATGAGTACCCAGGCAGAGGCCCTAGCAGTATCCACGCCCGGCGCGCCGGCCGCGACCGATTTGCTCGACCAGATCGTCGAGCAAAGCCGCGTCGCCAAGTCCGGTGCCGAACATGCGCGCGCGCGTGACCTGATCTCGGAACTGGTGGCCCAGGTGCTCGACGGCACGGTGCTGATGTCGAGCAGCCTGTCGGCCACCTTGGACGCGCGCGTGGCGGAGATCGACCGCCTGATCTCGGCCCAGCTCAGCGAAATCATGCACGCGGCGCCGTTCCAGCAGCTCGAACAAAGCTGGACGGGGCTGCGCTACCTGGTCGGCAATTCCGACACGGGCACGCGCCTGCAGATTCGCATGTTCAACACCACCAAGCGCGAACTGGTGAAGGATTTCCAGGCCGCGCTGGAGTTCGACCAGAGCAGCATGTTCAAGAAGGTGTATGAAGAGGAATTCGGCACCTTCGGCGGTGCGCCATTTGCGGCGCTGCTGGGCGACTTCGCCATCTCGCGCCAGCCGGAAGACATGTATTTCGTCGAGCAGATGTCGCACGTCGCCGCCGCCGCGCACGCGCCCTTCATCGCCTCGGCTGCGCCGGAACTGTTTGGCCTGGAAAGCTACGGTGACCTGGGCAAGCCGCGCGACCTGGCCAAGGTGTTCGATACCGTCGAGTACGCGAAATGGAAAGCCTTCCGCGAATCCGAGGACGCCCGCTACGTCGGCCTGACCTTGCCCCGCTTCCTGGGCCGGCTGCCGTTCAATCCCGTCGACGGCACCACGGTCGACGGTTTTAACTTTGTCGAGGAAGTCGACGGCAGCGATCATCACAAATACCTGTGGTGTAACGCCGCGTATGCGTTTGGCAGCAAGCTGACGCGCGCCTTTGCCGACTACGGCTGGTGCGCCGCCATCCGCGGCGTGGAGGGCGGCGGCCTGGTGGACGACCTGCCGACCCACACCTTCAAGACGGACGAGGGAGACGTGGCCCTGAAATGCCCGGCCGAAGTGGCGATCACCGACCGGCGCGAAAAGGAGTTGTCGGACCTGGGCTTCATCTCGCTGGTGCATTGCAAGAACACGGCGTATGCGGCGTTTTTCGGCGCGCAGTCGGCGCAGAAAAGCCGCAAGTACAACAGCGACGCGGCCAACGCCAACGCGGTGCTGTCGTCGCAGCTGCAGTACATCTTCGCCGTCTCGCGCATCGCGCACTACATGAAGGCCATGATGCGCGACAAGATCGGCAGCTTTGCCGCCGCCTCCAGCGTGGAAGATTTTCTGAACCGCTGGCTGATGCAGTACGTGCTGCTCGACGATAACGCCAGCCAGGAACAGAAGGCGCAGTTCCCGCTGCGCGAGGCGTCCGTGCAGGTGCATGAAGTACCGGGCCGGCCCGGCGTGTACCGCGCCGTGTCGTTCCTGCGGCCGCACTTCCAGCTCGATGAATTATCCGTTTCGCTCCGACTGGTCGCGGAGTTGCCGAAGTCGACCAATTCCTGAATCACCCATCTTTCAACCAGAGGAGCACACCATGGCAATCGATGTATATCTGCAGATAGACGGCATCAAGGGCGAGTCCACCGATGACAAGCACAAGGACTGGATCGAATGCAAATCGGTCAGCTGGAGCGTCGAGCAGCCGAAGTCCGCCACCGCTTCGACGGGCGGCGGCCACACGGCCGAACGCTGCGAACACAAGGACATCGTCATCTCCAAGCTGGCCGATCTGGCCTCGCCGGTGCTGTTGCAGACCTGCTCGGCCGGCAAGACAATCCCCAAGGCGCGCTTCGAATTCATGCGCGCCGATGGCCAGGGGGAGCGCGTCAAGTATTTTGAAATCGAAATCGAGAACGTATTGATCGGCGCCGTGACGCCGAATGTGGAAGAAGGCGACATCCTCGGTGAACACGTCGGCTTCAAATTCTCGAAAGTGAAGTGGAAATACACGCAGCAAAAAGTGACGGGCGGCGCCGGCGGCAATACCTCGGGCGGCTGGGACCTGGCCGCGAACCGCGTGGCTTGATCCATGGTGCGCGGCGCGCGGCGGCCACCTTCGCCGCGCGCCGCGCCGATTTTTCAGGAGAGCGCATGGACAGTTATGTACCTGGCCTGTTTGACCGCCTGATGGATGACGGCGGCGGTGCGGCGGGCGGCGTGGCGGTGCGCCTGTCGCTGGAACAATTGAAGGATGCGGTGGCGCGCGACCTGGAGGAACTGCTCAACACGCGCGTGGCCCTGCCGCCCGGCGCGCTCGACGCCTATCCGGAATGCGCGGCCTCCATCGTCAACTATGGCCTCATCGATTTCGCCGGCATGTGCCTGTCCAGCAGCGATGACCGCGCCCGCATCTGCGCCGCGCTGAAGGCGGCCATCGAACGCCATGAACCGCGCCTGCGCAATGTGCGCGCCCGCCTGGAGCGCGAAGCGGGCAGCATCAACCGCGTCGGCTTCGTCATCAGCGGCACCCTGGCCGTGATGACCGGCGGCGAGGCGGTCAATTTCGACGCCGTGCTGCAGCCGTCGTCGCTGCGCTATTCGATCAACCGCAAGGGAGCCGCCGCATGAGCAATCATTTGAAAACCTTGATCGCCAAACTCAATGACACGGCGCGCACGGCCGCCACCCGCGCCGCCGCCATCTGCGTGGGACTGGGCCAGTACGAAGTCGATGTCGAGCACCTGTTCCTGGCGCTGCTGGAGCAGGAGCGCAGCGATTTCGTCACCATCGCGCGGCGCAGCGAAATCAGCCTGACGGCGCTGGAGGCGGACCTGCGCCGCGAGATCGGCGGCTTCAGGACGGGCAGCGCGCGCACGCCCGTGTTTTCGCGTCACTTGCCGCTGCTGTTCGAACACGCCTGGCTGATCGCTTCGCTGGACACGACGCGGCCAGGGCCCATTCGCAGCGGCCATCTGTTGCTGGCGCTGCTGACGGAGCCGGAACTGTCGCAGCTCGCGTACCGCGGCTCGAAGCTGTTCGCCCGCTTCAGCGTGGAGCAGTTGAAACACCATCCGGATAAACTCACGGCCGGCTCCGGCGAGGAGGAAGCTGCGGCAGCGCCGCAGCTTGCCGACACGCCAGTCGACCCGGTGGCTACGCTGGCGACGAAAACCCCGGCGCTGGACCAGTTCACCACCGACCTGACGCAGTTGGCGCGCGACGGCAAGCTCGATCCCGTGATCGGCCGCGAAGCCGAGATACGCCAGGCCGTCGACATCCTGCTGCGCCGGCGCCAGAACAATCCGATACTCACGGGCGAGGCGGGCGTGGGCAAGACGGCCGTGGTGGAAGGCCTGGCCCTGCGCATTGCTGCCGGCGACGTGCCCGAGGTGCTGCAGGGCGCGCACATCCACGCGCTCGACATGGGCTTGCTGCAGGCCGGCGCCAGCGTGAAGGGCGAGTTCGAAAGCCGGCTGAAAAATGTCATCGACGAGGTGGCGAAAAGCCCGCATCCGATCATCCTCTTCATCGACGAGGCGCATACCATGATCGGCGCCGGCGGCCAGGCGGGACAGAACGACGCGGCCAATCTGCTGAAACCGGCGCTGGCGCGCGGCGCCCTGCGCACCATCGCCGCCACCACCTGGAGCGAGTACAAAAAGTACTTTGAAAAGGATGCGGCGCTGGCGCGGCGCTTCCAGGTGGTGAAGGTGGAAGAGCCGAGCGAAGACATCGCCTGCGCCATGCTGCGCGCCATGGCGCCGCTGATGGAGCGCCATTTCGGCATCCGCGTGCGCGACGCCGCCATCGTCGAGGCGGTACGCCTGTCGCACCGCTACATCAGCGGGCGCCAGCTTCCCGACAAGGCCATCAGCGTGCTCGATACGGCGTGCGCCAAGGTGGCGCTGGGCCAGCGCGCCACGCCGGCGCAGCTGGAAAACGCGCACCGGCGGCAGGAACGCATCGGTGCGGAAATCGCCGCCCTGAGCCGCGAAGCGGCCGATGGCGAAGCGCCCGACAAGGCCGGCGCCGCGCGCCTGGCGCAGCTGCGGCGCGAGCATGACGAAGGACAGGCGCAGATCGCGGCGCTGGCGCAGCGCTGGGAGCGCGAAAAAACGCTGGTGGCGCAGATTGGCGACTTGCGCGCGCAGCTGCGCGGCGAGCGGCCGGGCGAGATCGGCGCGGCGCGCCTGCTGGCGCTGAAGGAAGAGCTGGCGGCCCTGCAGGGAGAGGCGCCGCTGTCGCCGCTGGAAGTCGATGCGCAGGTGGTGGCCGGCATCGTCGCCGGCTGGACCGGCATCCCGCTGGGAAAAATGCTCAAGGACGAGATCCGCACGGTGCTGACCCTGGAGGGCGCGCTGCGCGAACGGGTGCTGGGACAGGACCACGTCATCGACGCGGTGGCGCAGCGCGTGCGCACGGCGCGCGCCAGCCTGGACGACCCGAACAAGCCGCAAGCCGTGTTCCTGTTCACGGGGCCGTCGGGCACGGGCAAGACGGAAACGGCGCTGGCGCTGGCCGATCTGCTGTACGGCGGCGAACGCAAGCTCATAACCATCAACATGAGCGAGTACCAGGAAGCGCACAGCGTGTCGGGCCTGAAAGGCTCGCCGCCCGGCTATGTCGGCTATGGCGAAGGCGGCGTGCTGACGGAAGCCGTGCGGCGCCAGCCCTACAGCGTGGTGCTGCTCGACGAGGCGGAAAAAGCCCACCCCGACGTGCTCGAATTGTTCTTCCAGGTGTTCGACAAGGGCGTGCTCGATGATGCGGAAGGGCGCGAAGTCGATTTTCGCAACACCATCATCATCGCCACGTCGAACCTGGGGTCCGGCGCCATGATGGCCGCCTGCCTGAACCGGGTCGCGCAAGACTTGCCCACGCCGGCCGCGCTGGAAGAACTGGTGCGCCCGCAACTGGTGGCGCATTTCAAGCCGGCCCTGCTGGGGCGCCTGAAAGTGCTGCCATTTTTTCCCCTGAACGACGCGGTGCTGGCCGAAATCATCGCCCTGAAGCTGGCGAGGATAGGCGCGCGCATCGCGCGCAACCACCAGGCGCAGTTCAGCCATGACGCGGGCCTGGTCGACGCCGTGCTGGCGCGCTGCACCGAGGTCGATTCGGGCGCGCGCAATGTCGATCAAATTCTGAACGGCAGCCTGCTGCCGGCGATCGCCGAAGCGGTGCTGGCGCGCATGGCGGCAGGCGAGCCGGTCGCATCGATACGCGTCACTGCAAATAAGCAGGGGCAGTTCAAATACACCATCAAATAACGTCAGCAAGTAACGTCACCCCGCGGAGGGCACCATGTTCAATCTGGAGCAGTTGCTGCACCCCGTCAGCGCCGTCAGTCCCTGCGGCGAAGACATCACCTTCAGCCAGGAGCTCGACGCCATCGCGCGCGCGCGCCAGCACGACGACCCGAGCCTGGACCAGGGCGAGTGGGTGACGGCGCTGAAGGAAGCCGACTGGCCTTTCGTGGCGACGCGCTGCGAACAGCTGATCGCCACGCACAGCAAGGATTTGCGCGTGGCCGTGTGGCTGGCCGAAGCGCACGCGAAAACGCGCCACTTCCGCGGCCTGGGCGACGGCTACGCGCTGCTGGCCGGCCTGTGCGAGCGTTACTGGGATGGCCTGTACCCGCCGGCGGAAGAGGGCGACCAGGAGCAGCGCATCGGCAATGTCTTCTGGCTGCTCTCGCGCACGCCGCAGCTGCTGCGCGAGATTCCGCTGACGGAAGGCGCCGACGGCCTGTTTTCGCTGCAGGATTTCGATGCGGCGCGCCAGCGCGCGGCCGCCAGCCTGGCGCCGGGCGCGGCGGAGCAGGGCTGGGGCGATGCGCGCCACGACGAAGGCGTGACCCTGGCGCAGATGGAGGCGGCGCGGCAAAGGAACTCGCGCGCCTTTTCCGACGCCTTGCTGGCCGATGCGCAGTACTGCATGCAGTCGCTGCTGGCGTTCGAGCGCAGCGTCGACGCGCGTTTCGGCGTCGACGGTCCGAGTTTTCGCGCCGCGCGCGAAGCGCTGGAAAACGCCATTCATTTCATCGCGCCGCTGTCACCGGATGCGGACTTTGCCGGCGCGCCGAGGGTCGCTGGCCAGGGCGCTGACGCAGGCGCAGGCGGGAGCGCCGTCGTGCAGCGCCAGCAGGCGCTGGCCCAGCTGCGCCAGGTGGCCGATTTTTTCCGCCGCACGGAGCCGCACAGCCCCGTCGCCTACCTGGCCGACAAGGCTGCCAGCTGGGGCGAGCTGCCGCTGCACCTGTGGCTGCGCGCCGTCGTGAAGGATTCAAGCACCCTGGCGCAACTCGACGAAATGCTGGGCACGAACAGCGCGAACGGATGATCGGTTTGCGCGCTTCCATGCTAATCTTCCGGCATGTCCAGAATGTTCATCCTGCCTGCCGCGCTATGCCTGTTCCTCGCTGCCAGTGTGCGGGCGGAAGGGGCGACGCCGCTGGTGATCTATGGCGACGACGATTATCCGCCGTACTCCTACGTCGACAACGGCCAGCTGAAAGGCATCTACACGGAGATCGTGCGCGAAGCCGTGCAATCGATGCCGCAATATGCGGTGCAACTGCGTCCCGTGCCGTGGAAACGGGGCGTGCTGATGCTGCAGACAGGCGAGGCGTTTGCCCTGTATCCGCCGTATTCGTGGCGCAGCGAGCGGCCGTACGTGCGCTATTCCGTGCCGTTGCTGATGGAGCAGCTGGTGGTGCTGTGCAACCAGGACGTGCTGGCGAAGCGCGCGCTGCGGCAGTGGCCCGCCGATTACGGCGGCCTGCACATCGGCGTGAACGCGGGTTTTTTGCTGGGCGATGCGCAACAGACGGCAGCCCTGCAAGCGGCCAGCATCGTGTTCGATACGGCCAAGGGCACGCGCACGAATCTGCTCAAGCTGATGCGCGGGCGTATCGATTGCTATGTCAGCGACCGCCTGTCGGCGCAGTGGGAATTGCAGCGCATCCGGCGCGAGGGTGCGCCGGGCACGCCGATGCAGGCGATACAGGAAACCGCGCAGCTGGCCAGCCAGCAGGGCCACCTGGGTTTTACGGAGCGCCGGCCTGCCGCCTACCCTTATCGCGATGACTTTATCGAACAATTCAATGCGGCCATCGTGCGCATGCAAGCCAATGGCGCAATTCGCCGCATCCTGGACCGCGCGCTGCTGCCCTGACTGATTCAACCCGATGGAGAAAAACATGAAAAGAATATTATTGCTATGTGTGCTCGTGCTGGCCGGCTGCGTAGGCCGGCCCGAGAATATTGTGCCAGTTAGCAACTTCGACACGACCCGTTATCTGGGCAAATGGTATGAGATCGCGCGCCTCGACCATTCGTTCGAGCGGGGCCTGAGCCACGTGACGGCCGACTACAGCCTGCGCCAGGATGGCGGCCTGAAAGTGCTCAACCGCGGCTACCAGGATGCGGACGCGAAGTGGAAGGAAGCGGAAGGCAAGGCGTACTTCGTCGACAAGAAAGACGTGGGCTACCTGAAAGTGTCTTTTTTCGGTCCCTTCTATGGTTCCTACATCGTGTTTGATTTGGACCAGCAAGATTACAGCTATTCCATGATCAGCGGCCCCGACAAATCCTACTTCTGGTTGCTGTCTCGCACGCCCACCATGGATCCTGCCTTGCAGCGGCGCCTGATCGAGAAAGCCGGTGGCTTGGGTTTCGATACATCAAAATTGATCTATGTGAAGCAAAACTGACCTTGCTTGCCTGCCGCCCGTTCGTGGCGGCAAACCGTCTTCTGGTTGTTGCTTTTCTGCATGTTATTTCTTGCAATACCACTCTGATTCACTCACAATCTGCTCCAAAGTGGTGCGCTGCGGCGTGCTGCCATTCTGGTGACGCGCCTGCCATTGCGTCGCCGCTCGTGATTGCCGCACGGCAGATGCCTGCTATATTGATACGTAGCAGCACGTCGGTTTCGTGGCGTCTGTGCATTGTTTTTTTCAGATAGGAATCACGCAATGAAAAACCTCAAAATCGGCGTACGTCTCGGTGGCGGTTTTGCCGCCGTCCTGCTCCTGTTGACGACCCTGACCGTGGTGGGCATCGTGCAGATGCAAAGCGCCAGCAAGGAAACCGATGCGCTGGTCAACGTCAAGGTGCGCAACGAGCGCCTGATCGGTGAATGGACCAAGGTCATCGAGGTGAACGCGGCGCGCACGGCGGCCGCCTGGAAAGTCGGCGATCCCGAACACCAGAAGCAGTTTGAACAGGAAATGGCCGTCTCGTCGGCACGCGCCACGGAAATTCAGAACGCTATCGGCAAAAGCGAGCTGAATGCCGAAGAGCAATCGCTGTACCAGGAGGTGCTGAGCACGCGCAAGGCTTACACGGAAGTACGCAAGAATGTGTTCAAGGCCAAGAATGCGGGCGATCTGGAACTGGGCAAGCGCCTGTACGAAGGCGACATGGTCGCCAAGCGCGACATCTACCTGGCATCGTTGAAGAAGCTGGAACTGCTGGAAGCCAAATTGCTCGACGAAACGGCTGCGCAAATTCGTTCGCGCTACGAAAACGGCCGTCTGCTGCTGATCTCGCTGGGCGTGGTGGCCATCTTGCTGGGCATTGCCTGCGCCTACTGGATCACGCGCTCGATCACGCGTCCCATCACGCGTGCAGTCGAGGTGGCGCAAGCCGTTTCCGCCGGCGACCTGACCAGCCATATCGTCGTGGAAAGCCGCGATGAGACGGGACAGCTGATGCACGCGCTGAAAAACATGAACGATAAACTGGTCAGTATCGTGGGCCAGGTGCGCGCCGGCACCGAATCGATCAGCACGGCGTCGAGCGAAATCGCGGCCGGCAACCTGGACCTGTCGTCGCGCACGGAAGAGCAGGCCAGTTCGCTGGAAGAGACGGCATCGTCCATGGAAGAGCTGACCTCCACCGTGAAACTCAACGCCGACAATGCGCGCAGCGCCAACCAGCTGGCCATCGACGCCTCGCAGATCGCCAGCAAGGGCGGCGTGGTGGTCTCGGAAGTGGTCAGCACCATGGGCTCGATCAACGATTCCTCGCGCAAGATCGTCGACATCATCAGCGTCATCGACGCCATCGCCTTCCAGACGAATATCCTGGCCCTGAACGCGGCCGTCGAAGCGGCCCGCGCCGGCGAGCAGGGCCGTGGTTTTGCCGTCGTGGCCTCCGAAGTGCGCAACCTGGCGCAGCGCTCCAGCGCGGCGGCCAAGGAAATCAAGGGCTTGATCGACGATTCCGTGCAAAAGGTCGAGGCCGGTTCGCAACTGGTGGACAAGGCGGGCCGCACCATGGACGAGATCGTGCAAAGCATCAGCCACGTGACGCAGATCATGAACCAGATCACCGACGCCAGCGATGAGCAGCGCACCGGCATCGAACAAGTCAACCGGGCCATCGGCCAGATGGACCAGGTGACGCAGCAAAACGCGGCCCTCGTGGAAGAAGCGGCGGCGGCGGCCGAATCCATGCAGGAACAGGCAGCCAAGCTGGCCGATGTGGTGGGCGTGTTCAAGCTCGATGCCACACAGCGCTATGTTTCGGCCAGTGCTGGCCCGTCCGTGACGGCGTCGGCGCCCATCAAAGCTGCGGTGCGGCCTGCCATGCGGCACGCCACGCCGCGGACGCCGGCACCCGCCGTGGCCGCGCCTGCGCCGGGCAAGGCGGCGCCAGCGGACGCTGTGCGCGCACGCGCGCCGAAGACGACGGTGGCATCCGGTGCCGACGACTGGGAAGAGTTTTAAGCGCAGGTGTTTTAAGCGCAGCTTTCCCTTGGCATGGCACGGGCGCTACAATCGCGGCTTGAAGAATCCCGCGAACGCGCTCCGCCATGACCACCCGCCGTACCTCCAGCTCTATTTCCAGCGCGATCGCCAGCCCTGGCGCCGCATCCTCCTTCCAGGCTGAACCCGCCAAACGCGCACGCTGCCCGGTCTGCCTGCGCGCTGCGTCCAGCTGCATTTGCCGCTGGACTGCCCCCGTCGCCCACGCCGTGGACGTGCTGATCCTCCAGCATCCGCTGGAAGTCCACAACGCCAAGGGCAGCGCCCGCTTGCTGCATCTGAGCCTGCCCAACAGCCGCCTGCTGACGGGCGAACAGTTTGCCCCGGACGCGCTCGCCGAACTGCTGGCCGGCAAGCACAATGTGCTGCTGTACCCGGATACGCCAGGCGACCGTTCGCTGGGCATCGCGCCGCCGCCAGCGCTCGACCCGTCCATCTTGCTCGATCCGGCCCGATTTTCGAGCCAATTGCGGCTGGTGGTGCTGGACGCCACCTGGCGCAAGAGCCGCAAGATGCTGTATCTGAATCCCCTGTTGCAACAGTTGCCGCGCCTGCCGCTGCGCGATACACCCACTTCCCATTATCTGATCCGCAAGGCGCATGCGCCAGACCAGTTATCGACGCTGGAAGCGACGTGTTATGCCCTGATGCAGTTGGAGCAGGACGCTTCCCGCTTCGTTCCCTTGATCACGGCATTTGACGGGTTTGTCGCGCAGCAGTTGAGTTATGTCATGCCGCATGGCGAAAAAGCTTGAAACGACAGCACGGTAGCCCTTGATCTTGGCCGCACAGCGGCATAGTATACTGTACGTATATACAGTTGATGGGGCCGTTCATGAAAGCAATCATTCCAGAGCACGATGACAGCTTCGCCGGGCAAGCCATGTTGCCGCCGCAATCGCTGAAAGCGCAAAAGGGGCGCGGGGCCATCTCGAACCTGCAGGGGCGCCACGAGACGCATGCGCGCGCCGGTTTCGATGACGGCTGGAGCGTGGGCGGCCTGGACGAGGCGGCTGGGGAAGAGGCGGCGCCGGGATGGAAGACGCAGGTCAGCGACGAACAGGCGCGCACCATTCTCACGCGCAACGCTTCGCCCGATTTGCCCTTCAACGTGTCGCTGAACCCGTACCGGGGGTGTGAACATGGCTGTATTTATTGCTTTGCCCGCCCCACGCACAGCTATCTGGGCCTGTCGCCGGGCCTGGATTTCGAAAGCCGCATCTACGCCAAGGTGAACGCCCCCGAATTGTTGCGGCGCGAACTGGCCAAGCCGTCGTATGTGCCCGAACCGATCGCCCTGGGCGTCAATACCGATGCGTATCAGCCGTGCGAACGCGAACGCCAGCTGACGCGGCGCGTGCTGGAAGTGCTGCACGAATGCGACCACCCCGTGGCGCTGATCACGAAGTCATCGCTGATCGAGCGCGATATCGACATCCTGGCGCCCATGGCGGCCAGGCGCCTGGCCGCCGTGGCCGTCACTGTCACGACGCTGGACCCGGCCATCGCGCGCACCCTGGAGCCGCGCGCGGCCGCCCCGGCGCGGCGCCTGCGCACCATCCGCACCCTGACGGAGGCGGGTATTCCCGTGGGTGTGAGCATCGCGCCCATCATCCCTTTCGTGACGGAGCCGGAAATCGAGCAGCTGCTCGAAGCCGTGCGCGACGCGGGCGCCATCCACGCCCATTACGTGGTGCTGCGCCTGCCGTGGGAAGTGAGCCCCTTGTTCCAGCAATGGCTGGAAGCGCACTTTCCGGAGCGTGCCCAGCGCGTGATGAACCGGGTGCGCGAAATGCGTGGCGGCAAGGATTACGACAGCGCGTTCGGCGCGCGCATGCGCGGCGAGGGCGTGTGGGCTGACCTCATCCGCCAGCGCTTTGAAAAGGCCGTGCACCGGCTGGGGCTGCACGGCAAGGGCGGCCGCTTCAAGCAGCTCGATTGCACGCAATTCCGCCGGCCGCTGGTGGTGCCGCCGCTGGGTGCAAAAGTAAAAAAAGGCAATGCGGGGCAGCTGGATTTGTTTTAAGTTAAACCGGCGTCACCGCTGATGCCGCAGGGCTGCGCTCATGGGCAGCAATGCGGGCGAGGCAGGCCTGCGGCTGGGAGGAGTGCCGTCGCTTGCCAGAAGTGGCGCGCCGCCGTCCGGAAACGCGGAGGCAGAGGCTAGACTCAGGCTACCTCAGGCTACCTCAGGCGCCGGAGGGCGCCGGAGGGCGTTGCGGCGCTATCGTGGGCATTATCCTGTGCTTGCATCTGCGCCAGATGTTGCTCAATGGAAAAGACATGCGGATCGCTCTTGCCCAGTTCGCGCAGGGCGCTGGCCAGGTGCAGCAGGTACTCGCTGTTCGGACCGCTGGGGCCATTTGATCGGGCGATCTGGCGCGCGATATCGAGTTCCGATGCGGCGCCGAGGAAGGCGGCGTTTTCCTCGTTGGCGATGTACACCAGGCCTTCGACCTTGCTGCCATCGTCGAAGGTGATGTCGGTGGCCAGGCGCAGGTAGCCGTTTTTTTCGCGGTGGTCGAGGTGGGCGAAGACTTCGGGCGTGATCAGATACGCCATGCCGTCGCACACGGCGCCCGCCTGCGGCACGATGGTGGCGACCCGGCCCGGCGCCATGGGCGTGCCCCGGTGGTCGTGCGAACCTTGCCAGAAGCGCCGCGTCCAGCCTTCGATGCTGGCGGGGCGCCGTTCGATATAGGGGAAGTCCGCCTTGTAGATCAGCGAGCCATAGCCGAACAGCCAGACCTGCTCATGGCCGTCGAATTTGTTCATGCGCTGGTTGATGGCGATGATGGCGGCGTCGGTGGCAGACAGGGCGTGCTGGTCAGGCTGGGTCATGGTGCAAGTGGATAAGGGGCGATGCGCCATTATAAAGGGGCGCCGGCCGGGCCGCCGGCCGACAGCGCCTCGCGGGCCGTGCCGCCGCCCGCTCCCACGTTCCACTCGTGCGTCTCGACAAAGCGGAACAGGAATGCCATGAAGCTTTCGGCGGCCGGCGACAGCGAACGCCCCGTCTTCGTGTAGACGAAAAAGCGCCGCGTCAGTTCCGGCTCGTGCAGGGTGCGCATGTGCAATTTGTAGAGTTTGACCATCGGCTCCGCGTACGGCAGGCAGACCGTGATGCCGAGGTTGGCGCTGACCATGGCCAGCGCCGTCGTCATGAAGGTCACTTCGTTATAGGGATTGAGCGACAGTTCGCGGAACGCGCCGTGCATGTCGCGCAGCAAACGCTCTGTGAACTGGCCCTGCAGCGAAATGAACGGGTAGTCGCCCACGTCGGCCCAGGTCACGCGCTCTTTCTGCTGCAGCGGATGCTGCTCGGGGAAGACCAGTACGAAGGGCATCTCGAACAGCACTTGCGCGGCGATTTCCGCCGTCGGATCGCGCTCGGGGCCGATGCCGAAATCGACTTCGCCGCTGAAGACGCGCGCCGACACGTTTTCCACGGGGCAGTCGACGAGGCGCAGCTGCACGTCCGGGTGCGCCTGGCGGTAGGCGGCGATCACTTCCGGCAGCAGGGTGCACGCCATCATCTGCGGCGCGGCGATGCGCACCAGGCCCGTCTTCAGGGCCTTGCGCTGGGCGATGCCGGCCATGGCGCCGTCGAGGTCCTCGATCATCTTTTCAAACAGCGGATACAGTTCGCGGCCGATTTCCGACAGCTGCGTCTTGCGCGTGCTGCGCTCGACCACGCGCACGCCCAGCACGCTTTCCAGTTCCTTGATCAAGCCGCTCAAGGCCGATTGCGTCACGTGCAGATATTCGGCGGCCAGGGTAAAGCTGCCGGTCTTGGCCAGCGCCACGAAGGCGCGCATCTGTCGCAGGCTGGGACTCATAAGATAATCCGATAAATCGATGGTTAAAAATTGTTTGTATGATAGCTGTAACTCGATTCTAATGGTGAAAAGCTGAAAAACCCGCCATCCATCGGAGACAGACATTATGAAGATCAAGCAAATCCACCACGTCGCCTACCGCTGCATCGACGCGAAGAAAACCGTCGAGTGGTACGTCAAGCATTTGAACATGAATTTCGTCCTCGCCATCGCCGAAGACCTGGTGCCGTCGACCAAGGCGCCGGACCCGTACATGCACGTCTTCCTCGACGCGGGCCAGGGCAATGTGCTGGCCTTTTTTGAACTGCCGACGCAGCCGCCGATGGACCGCGACCGCAATACCCCGGCCTGGGTGCAGCACCTGGCGCTGGAAGTGGGCAGCATGGAGGAACTGCTGGCCGCCAAGGAGCGCCTGGTAGCCGCCGGCATCGAGGTGCTGGGCCCGGTGAACCACGCCATCTTCCAGTCGATCTATTTCTTCGACCCCAACGGCCACCGCCTGGAACTGGCGGCCAACGTGGGCACGCCCGAGATGATGGCCAAACTGGACGCCGTCAAATGGGAAATGCTGGAAGAATGGTCGCAGACGCGCCGCGCGCCGAAGCACGCCGCCTGGATGCACGCGCCGGCCGAAGCCTGAGCGCCGCCCACGGCATCCATCTGAACACTACGCCTAACAAGGAACACACTCCATGAAACTCGCAACCCTGAAAAACGGCAGCCGCGACGGCGCCCTGATCCTCGTCAGCCGCGACCTGCGCCAGTACCAGCGCGTGGCCGCCATCGCTCCCACCCTGCAGGCGGCGCTCGACAACTGGGACGCTGTGGCGCCCAAGCTCGAAACCGCCTACGCGGCCCTGAACGCGGGCCAGGCGCCGGACGCGCAGCCGTTTGATGCCAATCTGTGCCACTCGCCGCTGCCGCGCGCCTACCAGTGGGCCGACGGTTCGGCCTACATCAACCACGTGGAACTGGTGCGCAAGGCGCGCAACGCGGAAGTGCCGGCCTCGTTCTACACGGACCCGCTGATGTACCAGGGCGGCTCCGACAGCTTTATCGGCCCGCGCGACCCCATCTTCGCCCTGTCGGAAGAGTGGGGCATCGACCTGGAAGCGGAAGTGGCGGTGATCACGGGCGATGTGGCCATGGGCGCCGGCGTGGACGACGCGGCGAAAGCGATCCGGCTGGTGATGCTGGTCAACGACGTCTCCTTGCGCAACCTGATCCCGGGCGAACTGGCCAAGGGCTTCGGTTTCTTCCAGTCGAAGGCGGCCAGCGCGTTTTCGCCCGTCGCCGTCACGCCCGACGAACTGGGTGCCGACTGGGCGGACAGCAAATTGCACCTGCCGCTGCTGGTGGACTTGAACGACAAACCGTTCGGTAAACCAAATGCGGGCGAAGACATGACCTTCAATTTTGCGCAGCTCGTCGCCCATGCGGCGAAGACACGCGAACTGGGCGCCGGCAGCATCGTCGGCTCGGGCACCGTGTCGAACAAGCAGGGCAACCTGTTCGGCTCCAGCATCGAAAACGGCGGCGTCGGTTACTGCTGCCTGGCCGAAGTGCGCATGTATGAAACCATCGAACACGGCGCGCCCAAGACGGCGTACCTGAAGTTCGGCGACACGGTGCGCATCGAGATGCGCGACGCGGCGGGCGCCAGCATCTTCGGCAGCATCGAGCAAACCGTGGCCCTGTACGCCGGCCGCGCCTGAGGGGAGGGCGCCCCATGAAGCTGTACACCTATTTCCGCAGTTCGGCCGCCTACCGCGTGCGCATTGCCTTGAATTTGAAGGGTATCGCCTACGACAGCATCCCCGTGCACCTGCTGCAGGACGGCGGCCAGCAGCTGCTGCCGGCCTACCGCGCCGTCAACCCGTCGGCCCTGGTGCCGGCGCTCGACGACGAGGGCGCCATCCTGACGCAGTCGCTGGCCATGCTCGCATACCTCGACGAGACGCGGCCAGCGGTGCCGCTGCTGCCGGCGGATGCGCTGGGACGCGCCCGCGTGCGCGCGCTGGCGCTGGCGATTGCCTGCGACGCCCATCCGTTGACGAATCTGCGCGTCCTGAAATACCTGAAAAACACGCTGGGGCTGTCGGACGAGGCCAAGCAGGAATGGTACCGCCACTGGATGGCCGAGGGATTGGCAGCCGTGGAAGCGCTGCTGGCGCAGGGCGACCCGGCCGGAGCTGGCCTGTTCTGTCATGGCGACAGCCCGACGATGGCCGATTGCTGCCTGGTGCCGCAAGTGTTCAATGCGCAGCGCTTTGCCATCGACCTGGCGCCGTACCCGCGCGTGGCGCGCATCCATGCGCATTGCGCCGGCTTGCCGGCGTTTGCCGCCGCACATCCGTCGCAGCAGCCTGACGCCGAGTAAGTTTGAGCCGCATCAAACGTAAGCCGCCCCGGCCAGCATGCAGGCCGGGGCTTTTTTATGCGGAATTGATTTTGCGCAGTCAATGCCTGCTTGCCGGTAGGCTACAATTTGCGTTTGCCCAAATATTTTACTGACGCGCCATGACCGCAACAACCGTTCCTGCCAGCATCGCCGATGCCCTGTCCCTGGCGCATGCTTCCTGGCGTCCCGTCCTGCTGCGCGGCTTGCACGCCGTGATGGCGGCCGATCCCGCCTACCTGCCGGCGCTGGCCGCCGACGATTACCTGCCCACGCAGGGCCGGCTGTTCGCCGCCTTTGCCCTGCCGCTGGCGCAGGTGCGCTACGTGCTGGTGGGCGAGGGGCCGTATCCGCGTGCCGACAGCGCCACGGGCGTGTGCTTCATGGATGGCGCCGTCGGCAGCCTGTGGTCGGCGACGGGCCTGTCGAAACCCGTCAACCGCGCCACCTCCTTGCGCAATTTCATGAAGATGCTGCTGGTGGCCGATGGCCAGCTGCAGGCTGGCGACACCTCGGGCGTCGCCATGGCGCCCGTGGCGGCCGCCGCGCTGCAAACCGGCAGCGGCGTGATCCAGACCCTGCCCGACTTGCAGCGCAAGATGACGGAGCAGGGTTTCTTGCTGCTCAACGCGGCGCTGGTATTCCGTGCCCACGTGCCGCCCGTGCAGGATGCGCGCGGCTGGCTGCCTTTCCTGCAGGTGGTGCTGGAAGCGCTGGCGCAACAGGGCGGGGCGGCCTTGCCGCAACTGGTGCTGTGGGGCAAGATTGCCGAGCTCATCAAACGCTTGCCGGTGGCCGCAGCCTTGCCGCAGGTGACGGCGGAACATCCGTATAATCTGTCCTTTATCGGCAACAGCGACATGCAGGCCCTGTTTGGCCCGATGCAGCTGTTGCGTGCTTGAGCTTGAATCATCGCCTGTCTGGCGGAAGTGCGGGGAATATGCAAATCAGTAACGTGGAAGAATTGAAGGCGTGGATCGCGGCGGGCGGCGAGCCCGACTATCTGTATTTCTGGGGCCACACGCCGGCGCAGCCGCAGGTGCCCGACAAAAGCTGCTTCAGTCAGTGGTTTCCGTCGCCGTTCAGCCTGGCTGGCGTGACGTATGCCACGGCCGAGCACTACATGATGGCGCAAAAGGCGGCCCTGTTCGGCGACACGGCCGTGCAGGCGCGCATCGTGGCGGCCGAACGGCCGTCGGAAGTGAAGAAGCTGGGGCGCGAAGTGGCCAATTTTGACGCCAGGGTATGGGAGGCGGCGCGCGCGGGCATCGTCTTCGATGGCAACTTCGCCAAGTTCTCGCAAAAAGCCGCGCTGCGCAAGTTCTTGCTGGGCACGGGCGAGCGCGTCATCGTCGAAGCCAGTCCCGTCGACCGCATCTGGGGCGTGGGCCTGGCGTCGGACAATCCACGCATCGGCGATCCGGCCCGCTGGGACGGCTTGAACCTGCTGGGGTTTGAGTTAATGAAAGTACGTAGCGCTCTGCGTGCCTGAGCAGTATTGTTGTTTTCCTGATGCCGCCGCGCCTGGCGCGGCCGGCCATGCCCCTTCCCGCCCTGTGGTCATCGAGGGGCGCTCTGACAAACCCCGCCGAATTTGTTATACTTGACTAAATCATTCAACTACTCGGGGTTTGAGGAGTTGAAAAACCGCAATATTTTAAACCAGTTGACCAGAGGATGTATGCGTCTGACTACAAAAGGCCGTTTTGCCGTGACAGCGATGATCGATCTTGCCCTGCGCCAGGGCAAGGGACCGGTCACCTTGTCCGGCATCAGCCAGCGCCAGTCGATTTCCCTGTCCTACCTGGAGCAGCTGTTCGGCAAGCTGCGCCGGCATGAGATCGTCGAATCGATCCGCGGTCCGGGCGGCGGCTACAGCCTGGCGCGCCGTGCCGACAAGGTGACGGTGGCCGACATCATCATCGCCGTCGACGAGCCGCTCGATGCCACGCAGTGCGGCGGCAAGGAACATTGCCACGGCGCCGACGCGGCCACGGGCGCGCGCTGCATGACGCATGAATTGTGGTCCACGCTCAATGAAAAAATGGTCGATTATCTGGATTCTGTGTCCTTGCAGGACCTGGTCGACCAGCAGAGACAAAAGATTGCCGAACAAAGCGTGATGGTGATGCACCGTAACCACGCCGCCCTCGGTTGAACATAACAAAATACCAAGTTGCTGATTGCAGGAGTTATTGATGAACGCCCCAGAAAAAAACGTAGGCCAAGTGCACTTTGAAACCGCACCGCATTTCCCGATCTACATGGATTACTCGGCCACCACGCCGATCGATCCACGCGTCGCCGACAAGATGATTCCCTACCTGCGCGAGCAGTTCGGCAATCCGGCATCGCGCAGCCACATGTATGGCTGGACGGCGGAAAAAGCCGTGGAAGAGGCACGCGGCCACGTGGCGGCCCTGGTGAACGCCGATCCGCGCGAAATCATCTGGACGTCCGGCGCGACGGAAAGCAACAACCTGGCCATCAAGGGCGCGGCACAGTTCTACAAGACCAAGGGCAAGCACATCATCACCGTCAAGACCGAGCACAAATCGGTGCTCGACACGGTGCGCGAACTGGAACGCATCGGCTTCGAAGCGACCTACCTGGAACCGCAGGACAACGGCCTGATCACCGTCGAGCAGCTGGCCGCGGCTGTGCGCCCGGATACCATCCTCGTGTCGGTGATGCTGGTGAACAACGAAATCGGCGTGATCCAGCCGATCGACGAGATCGGCGTGTTCTGCCGTTCGAAAGGCATCATCTTCCATTGCGACGCCGCGCAAGCGACGGGCAAGGTTGTCATCGACCTGCAAAAGACCAAGGTCGACCTGATGACCTTCACGGCACATAAAACCTACGGCCCGAAAGGCGTGGGCGCCCTGTACGTCTGCCGCAAGCCGCGCGTGCGCCTGGAAGCGCAGATGCACGGCGGCGGCCATGAGCGCGGCCTGCGCTCGGGCACCTTGCCGACGCACCAGATCGTCGGCATGGGCGAAAGCTTCCGCATCGCCAAGGAAGAGATGGACAGCGAAATCGGCCGCATCAAGGCCTTGCGCGACCGCCTGGCCAAGGGCCTGCAAGAGATCGAAGAAGTCTACATCAACGGCGACATGGACCACCGCGTGCCGCACAACCTGAACGTCAGCTTCAACTACGTCGAAGGCGAGTCGCTGATCATGGCGATCAAGGATATCGCCGTGTCGTCCGGTTCGGCCTGCACCTCGGCCAGCCTGGAGCCATCGTACGTGCTGCGCGCCCTGGGCCGCAGCGACGAACTGGCGCACAGCTCGATCCGCTTCACCATCGGCCGTTTCTCGACCGAGGAAGACATCGACTTCGCCGTGAACCTGCTGAAATCGAAAGTACACAAGCTGCGCGAACTGTCGCCGCTGTGGGACATGTTTAAAGATGGCATTGACATCAATTCCATCCAATGGGCAGCCCACTAACCAACACCGTGGCCCCTGTTGACGGGGCCGGCAAGAATATTAAAGGAGCATCAAAATGGCTTACTCGGACAAAGTACTCGATCACTACGAAAACCCGCGCAACGTGGGCGCTTTCGACAAGGGTGATGAAACCATCGGCACCGGCATGGTGGGCGCGCCCGCCTGCGGCGACGTGATGAAACTGCAGATCAAGGTCGGCGCCGATGGCCTGATCGAAGACGCGAAATTCAAGACCTATGGCTGCGGTTCGGCCATCGCGTCGAGCTCGCTGGTAACGGAATGGGTCAAGGGCAAGACCCTGGACCAGGCGCTGGCCATCAAGAACACGCAGATCGCCGAAGAACTGGCCCTGCCGCCAGTGAAGATCCACTGCTCCATCCTGGCGGAAGACGCCATCAAGGCGGCGGTATTGGATTATCAAACGCGTCACCCGGCAGCAGCTTAATCGTTGGTAGCCCGCCCCAGCCGCAAGGCCGGGGCAGTTACGGAGAAATACATGATCACACTGACCGAAAAAGCGGCGAAACACATCAACCGTTATATCGAACGGCGCGGCAAGGGCATGGGCCTGCGCTTCGGCGTGCGCACCACGGGCTGCTCGGGCCTGGCCTACAAGCTCGAATATGTCGATGAGGCGGCGGCCGAAGACAGCGTCTTCGAATCGCACGGCGTGAAAGTCTTCGTCGACCCGAAAAGCTTGCCTTACATCGACGGCACGGAACTCGATTTCGCGCGCGAAGGCTTGAACGAAGGCTTCAAGTTCCACAATCCGAACGAAAAAGACGCCTGCGGCTGCGGCGAGTCCTTCAGGATTTAAACAGCTGGCAAGACCCCGGTCGGTGCGCTGTACCCATCGATTGCGGTACAGCGACCACTGACAATTATGCAAAACCACTTCGAATTATTCCAGTTGCCGGCGCAGTTCGGGCTCGACATGAGCGCGCTGGACGCGGCCTACCGCGACGTGCAGGGCAAGGTCCACCCGGACCGTTTCATCAACGCCAGCAGCGCTGAAAAGCGCGTGGCGATGCAATGGGCCACGCGCGCCAATGAAGCCTACCAAACCCTGAAAAGCCCGCAAAAGCGCGCGCAATACCTGTGCGAACTCAATGGCGTCGATCTGCAGACGGAATCGAACACGGCCATGCCCGTCAGCTTCCTGATGCAGCAGATGGAATGGCGCGAGGAACTGGGCGATGCGCGCGCGGGCAAGGATGCCGACGCGCTCGACTCCCTGGACCGCCAGCTGCGCGGCGAACGCAAGGCACTGCTGGCCCAGGTGGCCGCCCAGCTGGACGCCGCCGACTACGTGAATGCGGCGCAAAGCGTGCGCGCCCTGATGTTCCTCGACAAATTCGGCGAGGAAGTGCGTTTTGCATACGAGGCGCTGGAAGCCTGACTGACCAAGCGCCAGTCCGGCGCGCGTCTTATAATGCGCGACAGGCATCAGCTGCATCACGCAAAAAATTAATCGAGGCACGAATACAATGGCACTTCTGCAAATTTCCGAACCAGGCATGTCGACCGCGCCGCACCAGCACCGCCTGGCCGTCGGCATCGATCTTGGCACCACCAATTCCCTGGTCGCGACCGTGCGCAACAGCATTCCCGAGGTGCTCAACGACGAAGAAGGGCACTCCCTGCTGCCCTCCGTCGTGCGCTACCTGCCGAACGGCCACGCCAACATCGGCTACAAGGCCCTGTCCGCGCAAACCACCGACCCGAAGAACACCATCGTCTCCGTCAAGCGCTTCATGGGCCGCGGCCTGGCCGACATCGCCTACGCGGAAAACCTGCCGTACGATTTCCAGGATACGCCTGGCATGGTGCAGCTGAAAACCGTGGCCGGCGTGAAAAGCCCCGTCGAAGTGTCGGCGCAAATCCTCGCCACCTTGCGCCAGCGCGCGGAAGACTCGCTGGGCGACGACCTGGTGGGCGCCGTGATCACCGTGCCCGCCTACTTTGACGATGCGCAGCGCCAGGCGACGAAAGATGCGGCGCAATTGGCCGGCATCAATGTGCTTCGCCTGCTGAGCGAGCCGACGGCTGCCGCCATCGCGTATGGCCTCGACAACGCCTCCGAAGGCGTGTACGCCGTGTACGACCTGGGCGGCGGCACTTTCGATATCTCGATCCTGAAGCTGAGCAAGGGTGTGTTTGAAGTGCTGTCCACGGGCGGCGACTCGGCCCTGGGCGGCGACGATTTCGACCGCCGCCTGTTCTGCTGGATCAGCGAGCAGGCCAAGCTGGCGCCGCTGTCGGACGAAGACACGGCCATCCTGATGGTGAAAGCGCGCGAAATCAAGGAAATGCTGTCGACCAAGCCGGAAACGATGATCGACGCGGCCCTGAACTCGGGCGAAGAGATCCACCTGCGCATCACGGCCGCGGACTTTGCCGCCATGACGCAGCACCTGGTGGCCAAGACCATGAACGCCATCAAGAAAGCCCTGCGCGACGCGAACGTGGATGCGGACGACGTCGACGGCGTGGTGATGGTGGGCGGCGCCACGCGCATGCCGCACGTGCAGCGCGCCGTCAGCGAATTCTTCCACACGACGCCGCACGCAAATATCGACCCCGATAAAGTGGTGGCGCTGGGCGCGGCCATCCAGGCGAACTTGCTGGCCGGCAACCGTGCCGCCGGCGACGACTGGCTGTTGCTGGACGTCATTCCGCTGTCGCTCGGTATCGAAACCATGGGCGGTCTGGTGGAAAAGATCATCCCGCGCAATTCGACGATCCCGTGCGCCAGAGCCCAGGAATTCACGACATTTAAAGATGGCCAGACGGCGCTGGCCGTGCACGTGCTGCAGGGCGAGCGCGAACTGGTCAGCGATTGCCGTTCCCTGGCGCGTTTTGAATTGCGCGGCATTCCGCCGATGGTGGCGGGCGCCGCGCGCATCCGCATCACCTATCAGGTCGATGCGGACGGCTTGCTGTCCGTCTCGGCGCGCGAATTGCGCTCGGGCGTGGAAGCGTCGATCA
Organism: Janthinobacterium sp. FW305-128; assembly: GCF_020858135.1. Taxonomy (NCBI): domain Bacteria; kingdom Pseudomonadati; phylum Pseudomonadota; class Betaproteobacteria; order Burkholderiales; family Oxalobacteraceae; genus Janthinobacterium; species Janthinobacterium sp. FW305-128. The sequence goes on from NZ_JACYMK010000006.1 coordinate 124,916, forward strand.
GCGTCAAGCCGGCCTACGGCCTGGGCGACGACGACATCGCCCGCATGCTGCAGGATTCGTACACGTCGGCCGACACCGACATGGTGGCGCGCGCGCTGCGCGAAGAGCAGGTGGAAGCGGAACGCATCCTGCTGGCCACGCAGTCGGCGCTGGACGAGGACGGCGGCTTGCTGGACGACACCGAGCGCGTGGCTGTCGATGGCTTGATGACCAAGGTGCGCGACGCCATCGTGCAGTCGCAAAGCGGCGCCATCGACCACCAGGCCTTGAAGCTGGCGATCGAAGCACTGGCCGACGGCACCGAGGATTTCGCCTCGCGCCGCATGGACCGCAGCGTGCGCACGGCATTGACCGGCAAAACGCTGGACCAGGTCGTATAAAACCAATTGAACAGCGTGCCGCCGATATGGCGGCCGCGCTCCGAATGACAGACTGAAAGAAGAAACCATGCCACAAATCGTTATCCTGCCGCACGCCAAGCTTTGCCCGGACGGCGCCGTCATCGAAGCACCAAGCGGCAAGTCCATTTGCGACATCCTGCTGGAAAACGACATCGACATCGAGCATGCCTGCGAAAAATCGTGCGCCTGCACCACCTGCCACGTGCTGGTGCGCGAAGGCATCGAATCGCTGAACGAAGCGACGGAACTGGAAGAAGATATGCTGGACAAGGCCTGGGGCCTGGAAGCCGTGTCGCGCCTGTCGTGCCAGTCCATCGTGGCCGAGGCCGACCTCGTCGTCGAAATCCCGAAATACACGATCAACCAGGTCAGCGAAGGCAGTCACTAACATGAAATGGTCCGACATACACGCGATCGCCGAGGCTTTGTTCGACGAGCATCCGGACATCGATCCGCTGACCGTGCGTTTCACCGACCTGCACAACTGGGTGGTGGAACTGGACGGCTTCGACGATGACCACACGCGCGGCGGCGAAAAAGTGCTCGAAGCGATACAGATGGCGTGGATCGATGAAGCGCGCTAAGGGCGCGGCACCCGCCGCCACCGCAGCCGCCGCGCCGAAAGACGTCATCACGGCCGCCAGCAACATGCCCGAGATCAAGGATGGCCAGTCGGTCGCCTTGCTGCAGGAATTGCACATCCTGACGCGCGACGGCAAGATGAACCAGGACAGCCGCCGCAAGCTCAAGCAGGTGTACCACCTGACGCAGTTCATCGAGCCGCTGCTGCGCGAAGTGCAGCTCGACCACCCCGGCGTGTCCTTGGTCGACCACGGCGCCGGCAAGTCGTATCTGGGTTTCATCCTGTACGATCTGTTCTTCAAGAACGGCAACGACGGTTCGCATATCTACGGCATCGAGACGCGCGAAGAGCTGGTGCAGCGCTCGCAAGAGCTGGCGAAGAAATTCAAGTTTCCCGGCATGTCGTTTCTGCCCCTGTCCGTGGCCGAATCGACGGAGTCGAACTTGCTGCCGCAGCAGATCGACATCGTCACGGCCTTGCACGCGTGCAACACGGCCACCGATGACGCTATCCACTTCGCCCTGAAGAAAAAGGCGAAGTTCATGGTGCTGGTGCCGTGCTGCCAGGCCGAAGTCGCTTCCGTCCTGAAGAAGAACAAGGGCAAGAGCCTGGGCAAGAACGTCTTGACGGAATTGTGGCGCCACCCGCTGCACACGCGCGAGTTCGGCAGCCAGATCACCAACGTGCTGCGCTGTTTGCAGCTGGAAGCGCATGGCTACCAGGTCAGCGTGACGGAACTGGTGGGCTGGGAGCATTCGATGAAGAATGAACTGATCATCGCCAGCTACAAAAACCTGCCGCGCCAGCGCCCCACCGAGCGCCTGCAGGAAGTGCTGCAGACCCTGGGCCTGGAAGAGATGGGTCACCGCTTCTTTGCCGAGGAATTGGCCAAGGCGCAAGCCTGATTGTTGGCTTACGCGGCAAGCCGCTAAGCCAACCTACCAAATCAGTCACGGCCGCGCAGCCCGGGTAGGTCGGGTAGGTCGGATTAGCGCAGCGTAATCCGACAATCACCAGCGTAATCCGACAATCACCAGCGTAATCCGGCAATCACCAGCGCAATCAGCAAAAAGGGGGAGGAGCGGGTCGGTTACAATACCGGCTTTCTCCTCCTCTTGCTTTTTGCGCCTCCCCATGACCACACCTATTGAAATGCCCACCGTCCGCCTGGCCAAGCGCCTGTCCGAAGACGTGCCCTGTTCGCGCCGCGAGGCCGAGCTGTATATCGAGGGCGGCTGGGTGACGGTCGATGGCGTGCTGGTGGAAGAGTCGGGCGCGCGCGTGGCCGACAACCAGACCGTGGTGCTGCTGCCGAACGCCACGCTGGAAGAAATGCCGCCCGTGACGATCCTGCTGCACAAGCCGGCCGGCATCAATGGCGGCGTCGGCAGCGAAGGCAAGCCTGCCCTGAGCTGTTTGCGTCCCGAAGAGATTTTTACGCCGGAAAACGTGGCGCCCAGCTCCATCACGCGTTTCCTCAAGCGCCATTTGATCGGCCTGACCATCACCAATCCGCTCGACACCATGGCGTCCGGCCTGCTGGTGTTCACGCAGGATTTCCGCGTCGCCCGCAAGCTGGTCGATGAAGCGAAAACGGTGGAGCAGGAATTCATCGTGGAAGTGTCGGGCACTATCGCTGAGAATGGCCTGGCGCTGCTCAATCACGGCTTGCCCTTCAATGGCAAGCCTTTGCCGCCGATCAAGGTCAGCTGGCAGAACGAGACGCGCCTGCGCTTCGCCCTGAAAAACGTGCAGCCGGGCCAGATCGCCCACATGTGCAAGATGGTGGGACTGGACGTCGTCGCCATGAAGCGCTTGCGCATCGGCCGCATCCCGATGGGCGCCATGCCGTCAGGTCAGTGGCGCTATCTGCAGGGTTACGAGAGGTTCTAAAGCTGCGGTGCCACGATGGCGTGGTTTTCCGCAAAGCTTTTCCATAGCCGTTCGGCAATATTCAAGGCGATGGTATCGGCCTTTTCCTGCAGGGCCGGGTTGCCCATGCTCTCGGTCGTGGCGAAGAACAGGGTCAGCCAGCGGCGGAACATGCACGGCGTCAGGTTTTCCATATTCGCGTGCTGGGCCAGCGGCTTGCCGTGGTAGCGCATGGTGCCGCGCAGCAAGCCTGACCAGAAATCGACCAATGTTGCCAAGTGGGCATCCCAATCCTTGACCTCGGCGGCAAAGATGGGGCCCAGCATGGCGTCGTCGCGCGCGGCCGCATAAAAGGTGTGGACGAGATGCTTGACGTCGTCTTCGCTGCAGACTTCCTCGCGATAGGGGGCGAAGCGTGTGTGGGGGAGGGGGGCGGTATTCTTCATGGCATGCCATGATCGCAGAGCCCCCGTGGCGCTTCAATGACCCAGGTCAAGCCGCATAAAACTCAGGCGGCGACTTTCTTCGACTTTTTCGCGGGTGCCGGCAATTGCACGATCTGCGTGCCCGCCAGCTTGTCGTGCAGGAATTGCCCGTTGCCGGTGAACAGGGCCGTGGCCGACCAGGCCAGGATGCCCACGCCGATGGCGCCCAGCGCTGTCCAGTGCTGCAGGTCGAAGGCATACGCCGCCACGAGCGCTGGCAGCAGCCACATCCATGACAGGATGTAGCGGTACGCGGCCACGCGCAGCGGCACGTGGGCGTGGCCCGGCAGCACGACTTTCAGGCGCCACGTCTTCATGGCCAGGGTTTGCCCTTCGCGGCTCCATTGATGGATGAAATACGCGCCCATGACGAGGAAGGCCAGGCATTGGCGCATGTGTTCCGTCATGGGCGTATGCGCGCCCTGCACGGCCAGTTCAAACAGCAGGAAGGGCAAAAACAGCACGGCCAGGGCCAGCAGCGACTCGTACACCATGGAAATCAGGCGGCGCTTGATCGTGGGATGGGAAGTGATGCTGGCGGCGGGCGTGCTATTTGACATTGGTCGGCAGTGGGGCAGGCGTAACAGGTGGCGTGACAGGCACGGCGGCGGGAGCCGTGGCAGGATCCGTGAGCGGCACGGCCGCCGCTGGCGCAGCGGCTGGCGGCAGGACGGGCGCGGCGGCAGGCGCTGCCGGCGTGGCGGGCGGCACGATCACGGGCGGCTTGCTCGTGGTCGAATTGATCGCTGGCACCTTGCCCAGCGGTTTTTTCGGCACGAGTTCCGTCGCCAGCTTTTTCTTTTGATCTTCCGGCAATTGCTGGTATTGCTCCCATTGCGCGGTTTTTTGACCCGGATCAATCTTCTTCGTGCGCGTGTAGTTTTCGCGCACGAGGCGGCGCTGTTCCGGCGTCAGCTTGATCCATTCGCGCATGCGTTCATGCACGCGGATTTGCTCGTCCGCCGTCATCGAGGCAAAACGGCTGGCGATATCGAGCCATTTCTGCTTGCGCAGCGGTTCCAGCTTGTTCCATTCGCCCGCCAGCGGCTGCAGGGCTTCCTGCTGCGCGCGCGACAGCTTGTTCCACGATGGATTCTCGCTGGCCTTGGGCGGCGTGCCGCCCTTGCCGGCTGTGCGGGGCGAACCGGGCTTGATGGCTGAGGCCGGGGCCACCACGGGCGCTGGCGCCACGGGAGGCGCGGCGGGCACGGGATGTTGCTGCGCGCCTACCCAGGCGGCGCCCGCCAGGGCGCAGGCGCCCAGGCCGATGCCGCCGGCCAGCCAGCCTTTGCGTACGCTCGTGCCTGCCATTTATTGCTCGCGTTTCGTCAGGTAGGCGTTGAAGCCATGGTCCATGTACGCAGACAGCGGCAATTCGTCCGACAGAACGGCGGCATCGATTTCTGCCAGTTCGGCAATATGTTGTTCCTGCTCAAACTGATAGATGCCCACCAGGCCGCCGACGAGCAGCAGCAGGGGGATGATGACGCTCATGCGGCCCAGCCACGACAGCGGCTCGACGAACAGGCTGCTGGCGACGCCGGCGAACACGTTCTGGCGCACGGCAACGGCGGCGGGCGCGTCCGCCTTCTTGCGCGACAGGGCCAGCTTGCGTGCCGCTGCCAGGCGATCGGTGGTCGATGCGGGCAGGTCGTCGAGTTTTTCGTTCAGTGCATGGCGCACTTTGTAAGCGAAATTGAGATCGTCGGTGTTCATAATTTAATTCCCTTGGCTTTCAGCGATTCGGCGAGCGTGTGGGTAGCTCTAGAGCAATGTGTTTTCACGCTACCTTCGGAGCAACCCATCGCTTCCGCTGTTTCAGCCACATCCATGTCCTGCCAATAACGCATGAGGAAGGCTTCGCGTTGACGTGAGGGCAGTTTTTGTACCTCTGCATCAATCAAATCAAGGATTTGCGCGCGTTCGACCTGGTCGGCCGACGATTCGGCGGCGCTGGAGCCCTGTTCCGATTCATAGGTGTCAAGTATATCAAAATCTTCATGTTCGTCGCCCGAGGGCTTCATGCCGGAAAACAGGCTGACCCAGGTGTTGCGAACTTTTTCACGGCGGAAATAATCAAGGATGGTGTTCTGCAAGATGCGCTGGAACAGCATCGGCAGCTCGGCGGCCGGCTTGTCGCCGTATTTCTCGGCCAGCTTGATCATGGCGTCCTGCACGATGTCGAGGGCCGATTCTTCCTTGCGGACCGCGTAGGCGGCCTGCTTGAAAGCGCGCCGCTCGACATTTTCTAGAAAGTCGGATAATTCTTTGTCTGTTGCCATGCGGTATGGGATCTTAGCGGCTGCGGGGTGCGGTGGGCGAAATGGGGGCGGGTATGCTTTTTGCAACCCCGTGCATGCTAGCAAAAAATGTGCGTTTCCGCAGGGTTTTTGCACGTTGTGCGAGCAAAAATGCAGCGAGGCCGACATTTTCCTTGACCATCATGGTGCAACGCGATAACGTATGGGACGCTTTGAACACCCCAAAGCCCTATGGTCAGGTCGCGACCGGCACACAAGGCCAGCAGCGGCAAGACGCGCTTTCATTTGTAGGCAGTTTGTTCTAACCCGCGCCACAAGCGCGAGCGGTTCGTACAGGCGCCACAGAAACTCCGGCCAAACGAGTTGCGTTAAGCGTTGTTTTGTAAGGTATCTATGGGTGCCCAAAGAAATTGCGTGACCGCATGAAAAGGGAAGCAGGAGCACTGTTGCGTTAGGCGTACCTCGTCAGGAAAGAACATCCGATCAATCTCCAATGGACCTTGAAAGGAATGTTTCATGAATACCGAAGCAGCAGCAGGACCAATTACGGGCGCAGAAATTGTCGTGCGCTGTCTGGCTGAAGAGGGCGTCGAGCACGTCTTTGGATATCCGGGCGGAGCCGTACTCTACATCTACGACGCCATCTTCCAGCAAAACAAATTCCAGCATATCCTGGTACGCCACGAGCAGGCCGCGATCCACGCCGCCGATGCCTATTCGCGCAGCTCGAACAAAGTCGGTGTCGCCATCGTCACGTCCGGTCCGGGCGTCACGAATGCCGTCACGGGCCTGTCGACCGCGTACATGGACTCGATTCCCATGGTGGTGATCTCCGGCCAGGTGCCGAGCCACGCCATCGGCCAGGATGCGTTCCAGGAATGCGACACGGTCGGCATCACGCGCCCCGTCGTCAAGCACAACTTCCTCGTCAAGGACGTCAAGGACCTGGCAGCGACGATCAAGAAAGCCTTCTTTATCGCCCGTACCGGCCGTCCGGGACCCGTGCTGGTCGATATCCCCAAGGATATCAGCATGCACAAATGCCATTTCGACTATCCGAAGGAAGTCGAGATGCGTTCCTACCGTCCCGTCGACAAGGGCCACTCGGGTCAGATCCGCAAGGCCGTGCAGCTGTTGCTGCAAGCCGAACGCCCGATGATCTACACGGGCGGCGGCGTCATCCTGGCAAATGCCTCGGCCGAGCTGAACAAGCTGGTCGACCGCCTGGGTTTCCCGTGCACCAACACCTTGATGGGCCTGGGCGGCTACCGCGCCTCGAGCGAGCAGTATGTCGGCATGCCCGGCATGCACGGCACCTATGAAGCGAACATGGCGATGCAGAACTGCGACGTGCTGATCGCCATCGGCGCCCGTTTCGATGACCGCGTGATCGGCAACCCGAAACATTTCGCCTCGCATCCGCGCAAGATCATCCACGTGGACATCGATCCATCGTCGATTTCCAAGCGCGTCAAGGTCGATATCCCCATCGTCGGCAACGTCAAGGACGTGCTGATCGAGTTCCTCGCGCAACTCGACGCGGCCGAAGCCAAGCCGAACGTCAATGCCTTGAGCAACTGGTGGAAGCAGATCGCCGAATGGCGTGGCCGCGAATGCCTGAAATACCCGACTTCCGACCTGGTCATCAAGCCGCAATCGGTGGTGGAAAAAGTGTTCCAGATCACCAAGGGCGACGCCTTCATCACGTCCGACGTGGGCCAGCACCAGATGTGGGCCGCGCAATACTATGGCTTCGACAAGCCGCGCCGCTGGATCAATTCCGGCGGCCTGGGCACCATGGGTGTCGGCTTGCCGTACGCCATGGGCGTGCAGATGGCCAATCCGGACGCCACCGTTGCTTGTATTACCGGCGAAGGTTCGATCCAGATGTGCATCCAGGAACTTGCCACGTGCAAGCAGTATCACCTGACGCCGAAGATCATCATGCTCAACAACCGTTTCCTCGGCATGGTGCGCCAGTGGCAGGAAATCGATTACGGTTCGCGCTATTCCGAGTCGTACATGGATTCGCTGCCCGACTTCGAAAGGCTGGCGGAAGCGTATGGCCACGTGGGCATGAAAATTGAAAAACCGGGCGACGTCGATGGCGCGCTGAAAGAGGCGTTTGGCATGAAAGACAGGCTGGTATTCATGAACTTCATTACCGACCAGTCCGAAAACGTGTGGCCCATGGTGAAAGCCGGCAAAGGCCTGTCCGAAATGATGCTCGGTTCGGAGGATCTCTAATATGCGCCACATTATTTCTGTCTTGCTGGAAAACGAAGCGGGCGCCCTGTCGCGCGTGGTGGGCCTGTTCTCGGCACGCGGCTACAACATCGAAACACTGACCGTGGCGCCGACGGAAGACTCGACCCTGTCGCGCATGACCATCGTCACCAGCGGTTCGGACGACATCATCGAGCAGATCACCAAGCACCTGAATCGTCTGATTGAAGTGGTGAAGGTGGTGGACCTGACCGAAGGCCAGCATATCGAACGCGAGCTGATGCTGATCAAGGTTCGTGCCGTGGGCAAGGAGCGCGAGGAAATGAAGCGCACCGCCGATATCTTCCGTGGCCGCATCATCGATGTCACCGAAAAGACGTACACGATCGAACTGACCGGCAACAAGGTCAAGCTCGACGCGTTCATCGATTCGATCGACCGCGCCGCCATTCTGGAAACCGTCCGTACGGGTGGTTCCGGCATCGGCCGCGGCGAACGCATCCTCAAAGTATAAAAATATAAGCAGCACTACGCGGCCCTGGGGCCGCATTTAAAACAACAACGCATCATCAAATGATAGGAAATACCATGAAAGTTTTTTACGACAAAGACGCTGACCTCTCCTTGATCAAAGGCAAAAACGTTGCCATCATCGGCTACGGTTCGCAAGGCCATGCACACGCGCAAAACCTGAACGATTCGGGCGTCAATGTCACCGTCGGCCTGCGCAAGGGCGGCGCTTCGTGGACCAAGGTCGAACAAGCTGGCTTGAAAGTAGCGGAAGTCAACGACGCCGTGAAAGCGGCCGACGTCATCATGATCCTGTTGCCAGATGAAAACATCGCCCAGGTCTACAACGAAAACATCGCGCCATTCGCCAAGCAGGGCGCCGTGCTGGCCTTCGCCCACGGCTTCAACGTGCATTACGGCCAGGTCGTGCCACGCGCCGACCTGGACGTGATCATGGTCGCGCCGAAAGCGCCGGGCCACACCGTGCGCGCCACCTACACCCAGGGTGGCGGCGTGCCCCACCTGATCGCCGTGTACCAGGACAAATCGGGCATCGCCCGCGATATCGCCCTGTCGTACGCCTCGGCCAACGGCGGCGGCCGTGCCGGCATCATCGAAACGAACTTCCGCGAAGAAACCGAAACGGATCTGTTCGGTGAACAGGCCGTGCTGTGCGGCGGCGCCGTGGAACTGATCAAGGCCGGTTTCGAAACCTTGACGGAAGCGGGTTACGCGCCTGAAATGGCGTACTTCGAGTGCTTGCACGAACTGAAGCTGATCGTCGACCTGATCTATGAAGGCGGCATCGCCAACATGAATTACTCGATCTCGAATAACGCCGAATACGGCGAATACGTGACCGGCCCTAAAGTCGTCACCTCGGCCACCAAGGATGCGATGCGTCAATGCCTGAAAGATATTCAAACGGGCGAATACGCGAAGAGCTTCATCCTGGAAAACAAGGCAGGCGCACCGACCCTGATCTCGCGCCGCCGCCTGACGTCCGAGCACCAGATCGAAGAAGTGGGCGCGAAACTGCGCGCCATGATGCCTTGGATCGCCAAGAACAAGATGGTTGACCAGTCGAAGAACTAAGCAGCAATCGTTCCTCACACGAAGCCGGCGCAAGCCGGCTTTTTTTTGCGCGGGCGTTTGGCCGCCAACATCCGTTACAATCAGGCCCATTCAACCATAGCGTCAGCACCATGCTCGTTTTTTCTAAAGTTTTTGTCGGGAATCTTCATGTGGTCAAGCGCCCCGTCTCGGTTGCCATCAGCTGCTGGTTTCTGGTCCTCGGCTCGCTGTCAGCGCTGGTGTCTGCTTACCTTGGCCGCAACGATCCCGCCATGCAGGCGTGGATGACGGACGGCGTGATTCCCGCGGAAGTGCAATACGCGATTTTGCTCCTCAGTCAGGGCCTTACCCTGGTGACAGCGCTGGCCATGCTGCAAAGGCAGCGTGGCGCGCGCACCGTGTATCTGGTATGGGGCGTGATCGACATTGCGTTCTGTCTGGCGACCTTGCCGCTGAAGATGAACGTCTTGCCTGGCGCGCTCACGTTCGCCGTCATCTGCGCCTTCCTGTACAGTCCGAAATCGAATGCCTGGTTTTCGCCGCGCAAGGCGGCCAATGATGCCTGCATGACGCCAGCCTGAGCACGGTTGATTTCGTGCACACGCTGTTGGCGCGTTTGCTTTACAATCCCGCCCTTCCTTTGCAGTTTCACATGGACTGCATCTGTTTCGGTATCTGCCGACCGCAACGCGCATCACCGCTTTTGTAGCACGCCAGGCGCTAGTTTTTTAGCCGCTTGCGCAACCAGAAAGACCTCCATGACTGACCGTATCACCGCCACGGGGCCCTCGCAGGCTGCTGTTGACTCTTCCATTCCCATCCTGGCCTTGCTGGCCCTGGCCATGACGGCGTTTCTCGCCCTCCTGTCGGAAACCTTGCCGGCCGGCTTGCTGCCGCAGATTGCCCGCGACCTGAATATTTCCGAAGTCATGACGGGCCAGCTTGTGACCGTGTACGCCATCGGTTCCATCCTGACGGCGATCCCCCTGACGGCGCTGACCAGCACCTGGCGCCGGCGCAATGTCCTGTTGCTGGCCATCATCGGCTTCCTGATCTTCAATACGGCGACGGCCCTGGCGCCCAGCTACATCGTCGCCCTGGTCGCGCGCTTCGTCACGGGCATGGCCGCCGGCCTGGCCTGGGGCTTGATGGCCGGCTACGCGCGCCGCATGGTGTCCGTCGAGCAGCAGGGCAGGGCGATGGCCATCGCCATGATCGGCACGCCGCTGGCCCTGTCGCTGGGCGTGCCGCTGGGCACCCTGATGGGTGGCGTGCTGGGCTGGCGCAGCATCTTCGGCATCATGTCCGGCCTGGCCGTGGTGCTGGTCGCGTGGGTGTTGCTGGTCGTGCCCGATTATCCGGGGCAAAAGAACGGCGAACGTCTGTCGATCCGCCAGGTGTTCATGACGCCGGGCGTGCGGCCGATTCTGGCGGTGATCGTCGCCTGGATGCTGGCGCATAACATTCTCTATACCTATATCGCGCCGTTCCTGGCGCCGTCCGGCTTGCGCCCCCGCGTCGACCTGGTGCTGCTCGTGTATGGCGTGGGCTCCTTGGCCGGCATCTGGCTGGTCAGCCAGCTGATCGACCGCTGGCTGCGCCCGCTCGTGCTGGGCTGCATCGCCGCCTTTGCCCTCGTGATGGTGGCGCTGGGCCTGGCGATGGACTCGCCCGCCGTGATCTATGTCAGCATGGCCATCTGGGGCATCACCTTTGGCGGCGCCGGCACCCTGCTGCAGACGGCGTCGGCCGACGCGGCCGGCGACGGCATGGATGTGGCGCAAGCGATGGTGGCGACCATCTGGAACGTGGCCATCGCGGGCGGCGGCCTGGCGGGCGGCATGCTGCTCGACGGCTATGGCGCGGCATCGTTCCCGTGGGCCATGCTGGCCTTGCTGCTGGTGGCCTTGACCATCGCCTGGTGCGCGCACCGCCACAGTTTCAAGCCGGGCCGGCGCAGCGGCGGCGCGGTGCTGGGTCACTAACACATTGTTATTTTGAATAACAGTGTGTTGAGATGTGAGCAGATGTGACTGGCAGACGCATTTTGTGACGATTTGTTAATTTGCGCCACGGGAATGAATGAGGCGTTAGAATCTACACAGTTTGACAAGTTTCTCAAGAGAAATGGGGTAGCGCAGAGCGCGCCCCATCGCTCCTTGTCAGCCACATTAACTACCTAGGAGTACCCCATGACCGTGATGAAATCCGTCCTTGTTGCCGCCGCAGCCACCGTTGCCCTGAGCGCGCAAGCCCAATCTTTGCCGACTTCCGGCACCCTGGTGGTCGTACCCGCATTTGGCGAAGTCAAGCATGTCAATGACCAGGTGGTCGCTACCCTGGCCGTCGAAGAACAGGACAAGGACAAGGCTGCCGCTGCGTCGAGAGTCAACCAGAAGATGAACAAGGGTATCGCCATCGTCAAGCAGGCCGACCCGTCGGCGGCACTGAAATCGTACGGCTACTACACCTACCCCGTGTATCCGGAAGAGCGTCCATTGCCGGCTGGCGCCGTGGCCAAGCCGCGCCTGCCAACGGCCTGGCGCGTGGGCCAATACCTGGAAGTGACGACGGCCAATCTGGCGTCCCTGCCAAAAACCGTGTCGGCGGCGCAAGGCGTGCTGACCCTGAACGGCTTGAATTTCGGCCTGAAGCCGGAAACCATCCGCTTGCTGGACGACCAGCGTATCGCCGCCACCTATAAAAACCTGAACGAGCGCGTGGCTGCCATCGCCAAGGCCATGGGCCGCAACGTCTCGGACGCCGTGCTCGATACGGTCGACTTCGAAGGTTCGGGCAACTACGCCACGGAAAGCCGTCCTGCCGCCGCGCCGATGATGATGCGCAGCGCCAAGATGGCCGAAGACAGCACCGTCGCCGAACCGAGCTTCGAGCCGGGCGAAACGACGCTCGACATGCGCGTCGTCGGCAAGGTCAAGTTCAAGTAAGCTGAAGTAAGCTGAAGTAAGCTGATCAATGCGGCGGGAAAATTTCCGCGTCAGCATGTTTTAAAAATCATGGGGCTGTTGGCCCCATGGTCGTTTTTGCCCCATTATTTTCCTGGAGAAACACCATGACCGTCATGAAATCGCTGCTGGCCGCAGCCGCCGCTACCGTTGCTCTGGGCGCCCAAGCCCAGGCCTTGCCCACTTCCGGCACCCTCGTGGTGGTGCCCGCCAATGGCGAAGTGGTGCACGCGAACGACCAGGTGACCGTCACCCTGGCCATCGAAGAGCAGGACAAGGACAAGGCCGCCGCCGCCTCGCGCGTGAACCAGAAGATGAACCAGGGCACGGCCATCGTCAAGAAAGCCGATCCGCAAGCCGTGCTGAAGACCCAGGGCTATTACACGTATGCCGTGTACCCGGAAACGGCGCCCTTGCCGCCGGGCGTCGCCGCCAAGCCTAGAGTACCAACGGGCTGGAGAGTGGGGCAATACCTGCAGGTGACGACGACCAACCTGGCCGCCTTGCCGAAAACCGTTTCCGCAGCGCAAGGTGTGTTGACCCTGAACCGCCTGAACTTCGGCCTGGCGCCCGCCACCGTGCGCAAGCTCGACGACCAGCGCATCGCCGCCGCCTACAAGAACCTCAACGAGCGCGTGGCCGCCATCGCCGGCGCCATGGGCCGCAACGTCAATGACGCCGTGATCGACACCATCGATTTCGAAGGTTCGGGCAACTATACGCAGCGCGCGAACGTGGCAGGCGCGCGCGCCATGAGCGCCGATTCCATGGGCTACGGCGGCAGCCAGGTGGCCGAACCGAGCTTTGAACCGGGCGAAACGACCCTCAACATGGGCCTGGTGGCCAAGGTCAAGTTCAAATAAGGCTAGTATTGGTGTCAATATAGCCGGCTTGACGCCGCCGCGCTTTTCTTTGGCGGCGGCTCCTCTATAATGACAACATCGGCAGGCGCATGCCCTGACAGTCATGCGCCTGCCATCTGGCACCGATTCCCCCGCAGTACACAAGATATGGAACAACATGGCAAACTTCCCCCGTCGTAGAGGCAAGAACGGCACCCCCGCAGCATCCAAAGCGTCCCGCTTCAGCAAATTCGTGCGCCAGCCGGTGACCGATGGCACTGGCAAGAAAACCCTGCGCCGCCGCGGCATCTATCTGTTGCCGAACGCCTTCACGACGGCAGCCCTGTTTTGCGGCTTCTACGCCATCGTCATGGCCATGAACCAGAAATTCGAACACGCGGCCTGGGCCATCTTCATCGCCATGATCCTCGACGGCCTCGATGGCCGCATCGCGCGCCTGACGAATACGCAGAGCGAATTCGGCGCCCAGTACGACAGCCTGTCCGACATGGTGTCGTTCGGCGCCGCGCCGGCGCTGGTGATCTACGAATGGTCGCTGCGCGGCATGGGTAAACTGGGCTGGCTGGCCGCATTCGTGTATTGCGCCGGCGCCGCCCTGCGCCTGGCCCGCTTCAACACGAACATCGCCGTGGTCGACAAGCGCTTCTTCCAGGGCTTGCCCAGCCCGGCGGCCGCGGCCATGGTGGCCGGTTTCATCCTGCTGATGAACGACCTGGAATTTGCCGGCAACCAGCTGGCCTGGGTGTCGTGGACGATCGCCCTGTTTTCCGGACTGACCATGGTCACCAACGTGCCGTTCTACAGTTTCAAGGATGTGAATTTCCGCAAGTCCGTGCCCTTCATCGTGGTATTCCTGCTGGCATTGTTCTTCGCGCTCATTTCCATCGATCCGCCGAAAGTGCTGTTCCCGATTTTCGTCGTCTATGGCCTGTCCGGCTACGCCGTGTTTTTCTGGCGCATGGCGAAGGGCAAGCCCGTCAGCATCATCCAGACCGACCCCGAGCATTAATACGGCGAGTCGGTAGCGTCGCCAGTCTTCAGCCAGCCAGGAGCAGCCATGAACACCAGCAACCGACTCATCATTTTTGACACCACCTTGCGCGACGGCGAGCAATCGCCGGGCGCCTCCATGACGCGCGAGGAAAAGCTGCGCATCGCCAAGCAGCTCGAGCGCATGAAGGTCGACGTGATCGAAGCGGGCTTCGCCGCCGCCTCGCAGGGCGACTTCGAGTCGATACGGGCGATTGCCGGCGCCGTGCGCGAATCGACCATCTGTTCGCTGTCGCGCGCCAACGACCGCGACATCGCCCGCGCCGCCGAAGCGCTGGCGCCCGCCGAGCGCAAGCGCATCCACACGTTTATCGCCACATCGCCCCTGCACATGCAGATGAAGCTGCGCATGACGCCCGAGGAAGTCCTGCTGCAGGCGCAGAACGCCGTGCGCTACGCGCGCCAGTTCACGGACGACATCGAATTCAGCCCCGAAGACGGCAGCCGCTCGGACGAGGATTTCCTCTGCCGCGTGCTCGAAGCCGTGATCGCCGAGGGCGCCACCACCATCAATTTCCCCGATACGGTGGGCTACGCCGTGCCTGAAATCTTCGGCAATACCATCAAGCGCTTGCGCGAACGCATACCGAACTCCGATAAAGCCATCTGGTCCGTCCATTGCCATAACGACCTGGGCCTGGCTGTGGCCAATTCGCTGGCCGGCGTCATGATCGGCGGCGCGCGGCAGATCGAATGCACGGTCAATGGCCTCGGTGAGCGGGCCGGCAATACGGCGCTGGAAGAAGTGGTGATGGCGCTGCGCACGCGCGCCGCCTATTACAACCTGACGGTGGGCATCGATACGACGCAAATCGTGGCCGCCTCGAAAATGGTGTCGCAAATTACGGGCTTTGCCGTGCAGCCGAACAAGGCCGTCGTCGGCGCGAACGCCTTTGCGCACGCGTCCGGCATCCACCAGGATGGCATTTTAAAGGCGCGCGAGACGTATGAAATCATGCGCGCCGAAGACGTGGGCTGGACGGCCAACAAGATCGTCCTCGGCAAACTGTCGGGCCGCAATGCCTTCAAGCAGCGCCTGCACGAGCTGGGCATCGCGCTCGAATCCGAGGCGGAAGTCAACGCCGCCTTCCTGCGCTTCAAGGAGCTGGCCGACCGCAAATCCGAGATTTTCGACGAAGACATCATGGCCCTCGTCAGCGAGGAGCAGCAGGCGCAGGAGAGTGAGCACTACCGTTTCATCTCCCTGGCCCAGCAGTCGACCACGGGCGCCGTGCCCCATGCGCGCGTGGAATTTCTCGTCGGCGGCGAACAGCGCAGCTGCGAGGGCAAGGGCGACGGCCCTGTCGACGCGACCGTCAACGCCATCGAAAGCGCGGCCGCCAGCGGTGCCGAACTGGTCTTGTTCTCCGTCAATGCCATCAGCACGGGCACGCAGTCGCAGGGCGAAGTCACGATGCGCCTGTCGCGCGACGGGCGCATCGTCAACGGCGTGGGTGCCGACCCCGACATCATCGTCGCGTCGGCCAAGGCGTATTTGTCGGCGCTGAATAAATTACACGCGAAAGACGAGCGCATCGACCCGCAGCCGTAAGCCGGGGTCAGACCCGCCGGGTCTGACCCCAGAATTTGCATTTGGGATAGGCGCTAGTCTTGGTGCAAGACGCTCGTCACCAGAAAAAGCGCCGCTCTTCCTTGGCCGGATCGGGCCCGTTCATCATCATGCGCACGATGCCGTCGTGGTCGAAGTGCACGTGCATCATGGAATCCCACACGCCCGATTCCTTGTAGCGGTAGGACCAGACGTAGAGCTTGGGCAGCGGCAGATACGATGTTTCCGTCGGGCGGCCCAGGGTGTGCAGCACGTCTTGCTGCGTCGACACGCCTACCTTGATGCGGGCAAAGCCCGGCGTGTCGAGCACCTGTTCGTAGGAAATCAACTTGTCGTCGGGGCCGAAGCGGGCCATATACGTGTACTGGCCGTACGGCCCCGTCGCGTATTCGAGTTCGGGCCCCGTGGACAACTGGTAGATATTCGTCGGACGGCCGAGGCGTGCTTCCACGGCGGTGCGCGGCTCGCCCGGCTGCGGTGGCGGGGCGTTCCAGCTGGCGCAGCCGGCCAGCACGGCAAACAGCAGTGGTGTTGCTAATTTGAGCAGTTTTTTCATGTTGGACCTCCTGAAATGCAGGAAAATCCTATCATGCACCGAGAAAAGCCCGCACGGCAGGATACAGGCGGGCATTTTTCCGATATACTTGCGCGTCTGGTTGGAAGCCTAGGCCAGTATTTTAATAATCGTAGTTCACGGTGGATAGGGTTCAGACTCTGTGCACCGCATGTGAAAGGTTTATCATGACAGTAGAAAACATCAACAAAGCCGCTATCATCGCGGACAACGCACGTGGTCAAAACGACACCGGCTCCCCTGAAGTGCAAGTTGCACTGCTGACAGCTCGCATCAACGAACTGAACGGCCACTTCAAAGCCCACTCGAAAGATCACCACTCCCGCCGCGGCCTGATCATGATGGTCAACCGTCGTAAGAGCCTGTTGTCCTACCTGAAGGCTAAAGACGCTACCCGTTATCGCGACCTGATCGCTAAACTTGGTCTGCGCAAGTAATTTTTGCCGTACAAGGTTTATACAGAAATGCCTGCGCCAGTTCGCTGACGCGGGCATTTTGTCATTTGAATTCCGGATTTATGTCGAGAAGTACAGTATTCTCTACCGATATCATGTTTTAAAAGTAAAGTAGCAAAGGTGGTAACAAGTAAAGGCAGCATTTTTACGCCGCCTGTGGTGAGGTGAACGACAGCCCCTGAAAATCTGTCGGCAATTAGAAAAGGGATACCCCATGTTTAACAAAGTTACGAAAACCTTCCAGTACGGTCAACATCAAGTGACCCTGGAAACCGGCGAAATCGCGCGTCAGGCATCCGGCGCAGTGCTGGTGTCGATCGAAGATACCGTCGTTCTGGCAACGGTGGTGGCACGCAAAGATGCCAAGCCAGGCCAGGATTTCTTCCCTTTGACGGTTGATTATGTCGAAAAAACCTATGCTGCCGGTAAAATTCCGGGTGGTTTTTTCAAGCGCGAAGGCCGTCCTTCCGAAAAAGAAACACTGACATCGCGTCTGATCGACCGTCCTATCCGTCCGCTGTTCCCGGAAGGCTACCTGAATGAAGTGCAAGTCATCATTCACGTGCTGTCGGTCAACCCTGAAATCGATCCGGACATCGCCGCCATGATCGGCGCATCGGCCGCCCTGTGCGTGTCTGGCGTGCCTTTCAACGGTCCTATCGGCGCCGCGCGCGTCGGTTACGCCAACGGCCAGTACATCCTGAACCCGACCGTCCAGCAACTGAAAACGTCGGAAATGGACCTGGTTGTCGCCGGTACCGAAACGGCCGTGCTGATGGTCGAATCGGAAGCGAAACAGCTGTCCGAAGAAATCATGCTGGGCGCCGTGGTCTTCGGCCACGACCAGATGAAAGTCGTCATCGACGCGATTCACGACCTGGTGCGTGACGGCGGCAAGCCGGAAGTGGAATGGGCGCCTGCGCCGAAAAACGAAGCACTGATCGCCCGCGTCGCGCATTTCGCCAACGCCAAGATCAATGATGCGTATCAAACCAAGGACAAGCAAGAGCGTACGGCCAAGCTGAAAGCAGCGACGTCGGAAGTGCTGGCCGACCTGTCGGCTGAAGCGGCTGCTGCCGGCGGCGCGTCGATCGACAGCGCTGAAGTGAACAACATCCTGTTCGACATCGAAGCCAAGATCGTGCGTACGCAGATCCTGGACGGCGAGCCACGCATCGACGGCCGCGACACGCGCACCGTGCGTCCGATCTCGATCCGCACCAGCGTGTTGCCACGCACCCACGGTTCGGCGCTGTTTACGCGCGGCGAAACGCAGGCGCTGGTCGTGGCAACGTTGGGCACCGCCCGCGACAGCCAGAAGATCGATGCGCTGATGGGCGAGTTCACCGATTCGTTCATGCTGCATTACAACATGCCTCCGTTCGCCACCGGCGAAACGGGCCGTGTCGGTACGCCAAAACGCCGCGAAATCGGCCACGGCCGCCTGGCCAAGCGCGCGCTGATCGCCGCTCTGCCAGCAGCCGAAGAGTTCAGCTACTCGGTGCGCCTGGTGTCGGAAATCACGGAATCGAACGGTTCCTCGTCGATGGCATCGGTGTGCGGCGGCTGCCTGGCACTGATGGACGCCGGCGTGCCGATGAAAGAACACGTGGCCGGTATCGCCATGGGCCTGATCAAGGAAGGCGGCAAGTTTGCCGTGCTGTCCGACATCCTGGGCGACGAAGATCACCTGGGCGACATGGACTTCAAGGTAGCCGGTACCCGCAACGGTATCACGGCACTGCAGATGGACATCAAGATCATGGGCATCACCAAGGAAATCATGCAAGTGGCGCTGGCGCAAGCCAAGGAAGGCCGCGAGCACATCCTGGGTGAAATGCAAAAAGCCATGCCGCACGTCAAAACCGAACTGTCCGATTTCGCACCGCGTCTGATCACCATCAAGATCAACCCGGAAAAAATCCGTGACGTGATCGGCAAGGGCGGCGCCGTGATCCGCGCGCTGACCGAAGAGACGGGCACCCAGATCGACATCAGCGACGAAGGCGTGGTCACCATCGCTTCCGTCGATGCTGCCGCCGGCCAGGAAGCCAAGCGCCGCATCGAAGAACTGACGGCCTCCGTCGAAGTGGGCAAGACCTACGAAGGCACCGTGCTGAAACTGCTGGACTTCGGCGCCATCGTGCAAGTCATGCCAGGCAAGGACGGCTTGCTGCACATCTCGCAGATCGCCAACGAGCGCGTCAACGCCGTGGCCGACTACCTGAAAGAAGGCCAGCTGGTCCGCGTCAAAGTGCTGGAAACGGACGACCGCGGCCGCCTGAAGCTGTCGATGAAAGCTGCCGAAGGCAACGAAGCGCCAGCCGCTTAATTTCCTTCGGGTTCGCCTGAATGCGGCCTCGGCCGCATGCTCAACAACCGCCAGCGCGCAAGCCCTGGCGGTTTTTTTATGCGCGGCGTTTGCGCTGTATCGAAGGTGTATGCCGACGCGTGCACCGGCATTGATCCAGCGCGTATCGGCCGCTGCCGCGCCTTGTAGATTCGAAGTGGGATTTTCCCTCGAACGAGTCTTCCAAGGAGATGCAGCATGCGCACATTCTGCGGGCTGGCCGCCGCCTTTCTGCTTGCCGTCGCGCCCGGCGCCTGGGCGCAGCTGGACAACGCACCCACGCCGGTGCCGCTGCCCATCCCCATCGCCGCCGCGTCTGGGGCCATGCCGGCGCAAGACCTCGACGCCTTGCGCGCCGTGCATGCGCGCGAAATCAATGACCTCAGCACCTTCAGGACGGCGGGCTTGCCGCGTGAGGCTATCGACTCCTATCTCGATAGCGGACCAGGGCAGCAATTTTTGCGCGAACTGCGCGCCGCCGATCCTGCCGCCTCGGCCGACACCCTCTATGCGCGGGCCGTCGAGCAGCTCGCGTCCGGCAGCACCTTGCCGGACCTGCAGCCCATGGCTGCCGCGCTGGTAAAAATCGTGCCGCATGGCCAGAATGTGTCGCCGTATTCGCCATACTTCACCACCAGCGCGCAGTTGCAGCTGGCCTCGGGCCGCTGCGCCACCCTGGCCGACTGCTTCGGCTTGCCCTTGAAGAGCGAGGCGCCGCTGTATGATGTGTATCAGATCATGCCCAAGGGCACCGTCAACGTGTTCGTCAGCCAGGTCGCGCCGACGGAAGAGTTGGGCGGGCTGGTGCGGCGCAAGGGCGGGGCGCAGCAGTATTTGCTCCCCAACCGCAGCTTGTGGTCGGCCCCCGTGCTGATCGGCACGATCAAGAATTGAGGAGAGAAGATGGATCAGCAGCGTTTGCAAGCCCATGCCGCCGAATTGGAGCAGTTGCTGGCGCGCCTGGCGAGCGCCGACGGCGAAGTGGCCGACCTGCGCAGCGCGCTCGAGCCGCTGCTGGCCCTGGCGGGCAGCGGTGCCTTGAGCGCACCGCTGCCGTGGGGCGATATCCCCGGCGGGCGCTATTTTACGGAGGGCGGCTTGCGCCGGTACCCTGAGCTGGAACAGGCATTTGCCCGCTTCCGCATCGAAGCGACGGGCGGCGATTCGCCGGCTCTGCGCAAGCTGCGCGGCGAGATATAGTTAGTATTTTATTATCGGGTGCTTAATATAAGGTATCAATTGTTGTTTATGGGTAATCGAGAGTCGGTATTGCTTGACGACAAAATCTTATTCCCTGACCATGGCGCATCCCTCCCGATTTTCTCTTTTTTATTGGATGCACCATGTTGTCCTCCCTTAAGGCGCGGCTGATCGCCATTGCCGTTTCAATCGTCGTGCTGGCCATGCTGGCCGTCGCCATCGCCAATTTCTTCACGACGCGCGCAAGTACCCTGGCCGCGCTCGACACGCAGATGCTGCAGTTGTCGCACAGCCATGCGCAAGCCATCGCCGAATGGCTGCGTTCCAAGCAAGCCGTCGTGGGCTCGCTCAAGCAGGGCGCCACGGCGGCCGATCCCTTGCCGGCGCTGAAGGCGGCCGAGCAGGCAGGCACGTTCGACATGGCGTATATCGGCTTTGCCGACAAGCACGCCGTCTTTTCGCAGGAGCGCAAGCGCGCCGCCGACTACGATCCCACGGCACGGCCCTGGTACAAGCTGGCGTCCGAAGTGGGCGGCCCCATCATCACGGCGCCGTATATCGGCGCCAGCACGGGCAAGCTGGTGGTGACGTTTGCCGAGCCGCTGGGCGGCAAGGGCAGCGTGACGGGCGTGATGGCGGCCGATGTGATGATGGATGCTGTCGTGCAAAACGTCGCCTCGATCAAGCCGACGGCATCCAGCTACGCCTTCCTTGTCGACGGCGGCGGCAAGATCATCGCCCACCCGGACGGCAAGCTGACCCTGAAGCCGCTGGCCGAACTGGACCCGGGCCTGAGCGCGCAGGCGCTGGCCGATATCGAAAAGAGCGGCGACGGCGCCGCCATCCGCCTGGGCGACCGTAACGGCATCTTGCATGTGAGTAAAGTGCCAGGCAGCGACTGGCTGCTGGCCACCGTGCTGGACCGGGCGGAAGCCACGCAAGCCTTGAGTTCCATGCTGCGCGCCTCGGCCCTGACGGCGCTGCTGGTGCTGGCCCTGGCCGCCACGGTACTGAGCGTGCTGGTGGCGCGCGCCTTGCGCCGCCTGGGCCTGGTGCGCGACGCCATGGAAGCGATCGCCACGGGCGACGGCGACCTGACCAGCCGCCTCGACGCGGAAGGTTCGGACGAGCTGGCGCAGATCGCCAAGGCCTTTAATTTGTTCGTCGAAAAGATCGCCACCGTGCTGGTACAGATCCGCAGCATCAGCACCCTGGTGCGCAGCGAATCGGCCGATATCGCCGCCGGCAATGCCGACCTGTCCTCGCGCACGGAAGCACAGGCGGGCGCGCTGGAGGAAACAGCCAGCTCGATGGATGAGCTGACCTCGACGGTGAAACAGAATGCGGAAAACGCGCATGCGGCCAACGAACTGGCCGTGTCCGCCTCGGAAGTGGCGGCCAAGGGCGGCCGCGTGGTGCAGCAGGTGGTGGGCACCATGGCCGGCATCCAGGAAAGCTCGCGCAAGATCGTCGACATCATCGGCGTGATCGACGGCATCGCCTTCCAGACGAATATCCTGGCCCTGAACGCGGCCGTCGAGGCGGCACGCGCGGGCGAGCAGGGCAGGGGCTTTGCCGTGGTCGCGTCCGAAGTGCGCAACCTGGCGCAACGCTCCGCTGGCGCGGCGAAGGAAATCAAGGAATTGATCGGCGATTCGGTGGAGAAGGTCGATGCGGGCGGCCGCCTCGTCAATGAAGCGGGCCAGACCATGGATCAGGTGGTGGCCTCGGTGCAGCAACTGACGACCATCATGAGCGAGATCACGGTGGCCAGCCGCGAACAGAGCGCCGGCATCGGCGAGATCAATACGGCCGTCACGCACATGGACACCATGACGCAGCAAAACGCTGCCCTCGTCGAGCAAGCGGCGGCCGCCGCGGAAAGCCTGCAGGAACAGGCCGTGGACCTGGCGCAAGCCGTCGGTATGTTCCGCCTGGGCGATGCTGGCCCTGCTGCGGCATCCGCACCGGTGGCGCGCCTCAAGGCGAAGCCAGCCGCGCCAGCGCCGCGCGCGCCGGCCCGTGCGCTGTCGCCG
Organism: Janthinobacterium sp. FW305-128; assembly: GCF_020858135.1. Lineage (NCBI taxonomy): Bacteria > Pseudomonadati > Pseudomonadota > Betaproteobacteria > Burkholderiales > Oxalobacteraceae > Janthinobacterium > Janthinobacterium sp. FW305-128. Next base: position 147,392 of record NZ_JACYMK010000006.1, read on the forward strand.
GCCAAGCCCGTCAAGGCGGCCAAGTCCGGCGCAGACGAGTGGGAAGAGTTTTAAGCTGCAAGCGCAGCGATCTGCGCGTTCATCCGCGTTTTTGTCAGGCTAGCCTGCCAAAAGCGCAGTTCGTCGCAATCGGCGTGTCTGGCGGGGGCGGTATGGCTATAGTGACACCATACCGCAAGCCCACTGCCAGACACCCGAGGAGAACAACATGAACGTCGCTAAAAACATGGAAATCATCGCCGTTGCCGCCGCCATCGTGCTCGGCGCCGGCTGCTACGCCATCGCTCCGGCCGCCCCGGCCCTGCAAGTGGCCAGTTCCACGGCCACCGTGGCTGCGCCAGCAAACAAGGCTGCCATGCAAGTGGTGATCGTCAAGGCCAGGCGCCTGAACGCGGCCGAAAAAGCCCGTTTCGCATAATTGATTGCCAGTCATTTTCCGCGCTGCTAGAGTGCAAGGCGCGATGCAATGCCGGCCGCCCGACGCGGGCGCCGCAAGACATAAAAACAAGATACCGAGGATGCACTACATGAAAAAGATACTGCAACTGGCGCTGCTGTTCCTGGCGACACTGGGCCTGGTGCGCGGCGTGGCCGCCGAGACCCGCTTGCTGGAAATGCGCAACGTCGACGCCCGCGTGGTGCGGGTCAAGCTCGACGGCGTGATGGAGGTGCGCATCCGCCAGGGCAACGTGCCTTCGCTGAGCATCACGGCCGACAAGCGCTACATCGCCGATGTCAGCACGGCGCAAAGCGGCGACACCCTGCACATCGAAACGGAAGTGCGCGGCTTCAAGCTCGGCCCTTCGTCGATCCGCGCCGACCTGGTCTTGCCGAACCTGCGCGAACTGAGTTCCGAAGGTTTCGGCAGCACCGACATCACGGGTTTCAAGGGCGAGGAGCTGACCTTGTCGCTGGAAGGGGCGGGCAGCATCAAGCTGGTGGGCGACTACCGCAAGCTCAATGCCAGCCTGGGCGGCGTGGGCAGCATGCAGCTGTGGATCGGCAACAATGAGCGCGCCGAGCTGGACTTGCAGGGCGCCGGTTCCGTGGTGCTGGGCGGACGCGGACGCCTGCTGAAAGCGAGCCTGGGCGGCCTGGGCAGCCTGAACGCGCAGCAGTTCGAAGTCGATGCCGTCAACCTGGAATTGAGCGGCCTGGGTAATGCTACGGTGAATGCCCATACGAATGCCAAGCTGAACCTGAGCGGACTCGGTTCGGTGGTGGTGTACGGCAAACCGGCCAATCGCGATGTCAGCGTCGAGGGCCTGGGCAAAGTTAGCTGGAAGTAAAAGCATCCTGCCGCAGGCCTTCTGCAGGACAAGAATAAGTTGTCAGACCACATCCCATTCCGATGAAAAAACTGATCATTACATTACTCATGCTGTTGACGATACAGCTACCCGCGCGGGCCGGCTTCGCCGAAGGCGCCAGCGCCTACAACAACAAGAATTACGCGCTGGCTTACAAGGAAATATTGCCCCTTGCTAAGACCGGCAATGCCGATGCCCAGCATTTGCTGGGTTTGATGTATTACATGGGGCGGGGCTTGCCGCAGGATTACAAGCAAGCCATGTTCTGGCACCGCAAGGCGGCCGAGCAGGGCAAGGCCGATGCCCAGTACGTGGTGGGCGCCATGTATTACACGGGCAACGCCGTGCTGCAGGATCACAAGCAGGCTGTCGGCTGGTTCCGCAAGGCCGCCGAGCAGAACCATGCCGAGGCGCAGCAGGTGCTGGGCCTGATGTACCGCTATCACATGGGTGGCGTGCAGCAGGACAATGTCATCGCCTACATGCTGTGGAACCTGGCGGCGGCGAATGGCAACGCGAATGCGGCCGACCAGCGCGCCGCCGTGGTGCGCAAGATGACGCATGAGCAGGTCGAGGAAGGGCAGGCCCTGTCGGCCCAATGGAAGCCGGGCACGCCCTTGCCGCGCCAGTCGAAAACGGGCGGTGGCTGAGAGGTCATGTGGCGGCCTGCAAGGGTGGACGGCTTGGCGTACAATCGCCGTTTTCCCTTGAAAGAGTCCCGCCATGCGTGCAGTTGCCATCAGCCAGCCAGGTCCCGCCGACGTTTTGCAGATCGCCGAACGTCCCACGCCGCAATATAAGGCGGGCGAACTGTTGATCAAGGTGCATGCGGCCGGCATCAACCGCCCCGACGTGCTGCAGCGCCTGGGCAAGTATGCGCCGCCTGCGGGCGCCTCCGACTTGCCGGGCCTGGAAGTGGCGGGCGAAGTCGTCGATGGCGATTTCAGCAACACGGCATTCAAGAAGGGCGACCTCGTCTGCGCGCTGGTGCAGGGCGGCGGCTATGCCGAATACTGCGCCGCACCCGCCGGCCAGTGCCTGCCCTTGCCGAAAGGCTTGACGGCGCTGGAAGGCGCGTCCCTGCCGGAAAACTTCTTTACCGTCTGGAGCAATGTGTTCGACCGCTGCGCGCTGGCCGATGGCGAAACGTTATTGGTGCAGGGCGGCACGTCCGGCATCGGCGTGACGGCCATTCAATTGGCAGCCGCGCTCGGCCACCGCGTGTTCGCCACGGCGGGCAGCGACGAGAAGGCGCGCGCCTGCGAGGCGCTGGGCGCCGAACGCGGTATCAATTACCGCACGGAGGATTTCGTCGCCGTCGTCAAGGAATTGACCGATGGCAAAGGTGTCGACGTCATCCTCGACATGGTGGGCGGCGACTACCTGCCGCGCGAAATCGATAGCCTGGCCGATGATGGCCGCATCGGCCTGATCGCCGTGCAGGGCGGCACCAAGGCGGAACTGGACCTGGGCGCCTTGCTGCGCCGCCGCCTGACGGTGACAGGCTCCACCTTGCGCCCCCGTTCCGTCGCCTTCAAGGCGGCCATCGCGCACCACCTGCGCACGACCGTCTGGCCGCTGATCGAGGCGGGCAAGATCAAGCCCGTGATCTATCAAACTTTCCCGTTGGAAAAGGCCAACGAGGCGCATGCCTTGATGGAAGCGAGCACGCACGTGGGCAAGATCATGTTGCAAGTTGCCTGAAACGGGGCACTGCCTGTTTGACCGGCATCGGTGCCGGAGTTAGAATGACGGGTTATTAAGAATTTAGGCTACTATGCGTCGCAAACTCGTCGTCGGAAATTGGAAAATGAACGGCAGTCGCACCTCGAACGCGGTGTTATTGTCTGAAATAGTTGCTGGCCTGGCTGCTTCTGGCGCCGCCAGCGCCGTCTGTGTGCCTGCGCCGTATCTGGCGCAGTGCCAGGCGCAATTGGCAGGCACGGCGCTGGGCTGGGGCGCGCAGGATGTGTCCGCGCACGCCAGCGGCGCCTACACGGGCGAAATCTCGGCCGCCATGCTGCAGGATTTCGGTTGCGGCTATGTGGTGATCGGGCATTCCGAGCGCCGCGCCTACCATGGCGAGAGCGATGCGCAGGTGGCGGCCAAGACGGTTGCAGCGCTGGCGGCAGGCATCACGCCTATCGTCTGCATCGGCGAGACGCTGGCGCAGCGCGAAGCGGGCCAGACCGACGCGGTCGTGGCGCAGCAGCTGGGTGCCGTGCTGGCGGCCATTTCCGCCGACGACGTGGCAAAGCTGGTGCTGGCCTACGAGCCGGTCTGGGCCATCGGCACGGGCAAGACGGCCACGCCGCAGATGGCGCAGGACGTGCATCAGGTATTGCGCGCCCAGCTGGCAGAAAAGAATGCGGTAGCGGCCGCCGGCGTGCAGATCCTGTACGGCGGCAGCATGAAGCCGGAGAACGCAAAAGAATTGATGGCGATGCCGGATATCGATGGCGGTCTGATCGGTGGAGCAGCATTGAAGGCGGCGGATTTCCTGGCGATTATTCACGCCGCCGATTGAATTAATTTAAACTAAGAATGGAATTGCAATGAACATGATGTTCAATCTGGTAGTGGTAGTACAGGTTATTTCGGCATTGTCGATTATCGCGCTGGTGTTGCTGCAGCACGGCAAGGGCGCCGACATGGGTGCCGCCTTCGGCTCGGGCGCCTCGGGCAGCCTGTTCGGTGCGACGGGTTCGTCGAACTTCATGTCGAAATCGACGGGCGTTGCCGCCGCGATCTTTTTCGGCGCCACGCTGGCACTGTCGCTGATGGCCAATCAGCGCGCCACCACGGTGGGCGGCGGCGTGATGGACAAAGTCGTCAAGCCAGTGCCGGTCACCGGCGCGGGCGCGATCCCGACGACGGTACCTGCGGCAGCCCCGGCGGCCAGCGCTCCAGCGGCGGCGGCACCGGTTGCCAGCACCCCGGCAGGCGCGATTCCGAAGTAATTCTGTAGCAACTCGATACCTCATCGAGAGTAATTCTCATTACGGGCAGATTATTGCTCAATGTTTCAGCAGTGCGGCAGGAAAAAATCGTGACGCGCTGGAAGATGTAAAAATTTATCGTTTTTATCTGTGTTTTGATGCATTTGTGCATTAACTTTAGCAGCAAAGCAGAGTAGAATACGGGCCTTACCGCCGACGTGGTGAAATTGGTAGACACGCTATCTTGAGGGGGTAGTGGCGCAAGCTGTACGAGTTCGAGTCTCGTCGTCGGCACCAGAAATCAGAAGCCAGCAACGGCGCACGAGCCATGGCTCGTACAAAGTTGCTGGCTTTTTTTACGAGGATGTGTCGTTCGATCCTGGTCTTAGCTTTGATTGGGGTCGTGCGTTAGATACGCTGCAAATGATCGCAGCGTCCTCATTTAACCGATCGTTCAATATAAGCTTATCAATCGTGAACCTCGAAAATTACTTCCCCGTCCTGCTGTTCATTATTATCGGCCTCGGTGTCGGTATCGCTCCCCAGCTCCTGGGGCGCCTGTTAGGTCCTAACAAGCCTGACGCAGCAAAACTCTCCCCGTACGAATGTGGTTTTGAAGCATTCGAAGACGCGCGCATGAAATTCGATGTGCGCTACTATCTGGTCGCAATCCTGTTTATTTTGTTCGATCTGGAAACGGCATTCTTTTTCCCATGGGGCGTTGCAATGCGCGACCTGGGCTGGGCCGGTTTCGTCACGATGATGGTGTTCATCGCTGAATTCGTGGTCGGATTTTGGTACATTTGGAAGAAAGGTGCCCTTGACTGGGAATAAGCCATGGCTATTGAAGGCGTATTAAGCGAAGGTTTCATCACCACCTCGGCCGACAAGCTGATCAACTGGGCGCGCACCGGGTCTATGTTCCCGATGACGTTCGGTCTGGCCTGCTGTGCGGTCGAAATGATGCATGTGGGCGCAGCCCGCTACGATATGGACCGTTTCGGCGTCGTGTTTCGTCCGTCGCCGCGTCAGTCCGACGTCATGATCGTTGCCGGCACCCTGTGCAACAAGATGGCGCCGGCCCTGCGCAAGGTCTACGACCAGATGGCAGAGCCACGCTGGGTCATCTCGATGGGTTCCTGCGCCAATGGCGGCGGGTACTACCATTACTCCTATTCCGTGGTGCGCGGTTGCGACCGCATCGTGCCCGTCGACGTGTATGTGCCTGGCTGTCCGCCGACCGCTGAAGCCTTGCTGTACGGCATCATGCAGTTGCAGAACAAGATCAAGCGTACCAGCACGATCGCACGCTAACCGGGCCGCTTCAGATTATGACAACACATTTAGAAGTATTGCAAAACGCCCTCGGCACTGCCCTGGGCGATCGCGTTAGCACGACGGTTGCGCTGGGCGAAGTCACCTTGCAGGTCAAGGCCGAGGACTACCTGGCCGTGATGCAGACCTTGCGCGATGACCCGAGCCTGCATTTCGAGCAATTGCTCGACCTGTGCGGCGTCGACTACTCGACCTATGGCGACGGCAGCTGGGACGGCCTGCGTTTCGCGGCCGTTTCGCACTTGCTGTCGGTCAAGCACAACTGGCGCGTGCGCGTGCGCGTGTTCGCGCCCGACGACGACATGCCGCTGCTGCCCTCCGTGGTCGGCATCTGGCGCGCCGTCAACTGGTACGAGCGCGAAGCGTTCGACCTGCTGGGCATCCTCTTCGAAGGCCACAACGACTTGCGCCGCCTGCTGACCGACTACGGTTTCATCGGCCATCCGTTCCGCAAGGATTTCCCCGTCTCCGGCTATGTCGAGATGCGTTACGATCCGGAACAAAAGCGCGTGATTTACCAGCCCGTGACGATCGAGCCGCGGGAAAACGTGCCGCGCGTGATCCGCGAAGAACATTACGGGATGAAATAATGGCTGAGATTAAGAACTACACCCTGAACTTTGGGCCACAGCATCCGGCCGCGCACGGTGTGCTGCGCCTGGTGCTGGAGATGGATGGCGAAGTCATCCAGCGTGCCGACCCGCATATCGGCCTGCTGCACCGCGCCACCGAAAAGCTGGCCGAACAGAAGACCTACCTGCAATCCGTGCCGTACATGGACCGTCTCGACTATGTGTCGATGATGTGCAATGAACATGCGTACGTGATGGCCATCGAAAAGATGCTGGGTCTGGAAGTGCCGCTGCGCGCGCAATACATCCGCGTCATGTTCGACGAGATGACGCGCATCCTGAATCACCTGATGTGGCTCGGCACCCACGCGCTGGACGTTGGCGCCATGGGCCCGTTCCTGTACTGCTTCCGCGACCGCGAAGACTTGTTCGACGCCTACGAGGCAGTGTCGGGCGCGCGCATGCACGCGGCCTACTACCGCCCGGGCGGCGTGTACCGCGACCTGCCGGACGCGATGCCGCAGCACAAGGCGTCGATCATCCGCAACGCCAAGGCCATCGGCAAGCTCAACGAAAACCGCCAGGGTTCGCTGCTGGACTTCATCGAAGACTTCGCGCGCCGCTTCCCGAACTCGGTGGACGAGTACGAAACCCTGCTGACCGACAACCGTATCTGGAAACAGCGTACCGTCGGCATCGGCGTGGTCTCGCCGGAAGATGCGCTGGCCATGGGCTTTACGGGCGCCATGTTGCGCGGCTCGGGCGTGCAGTGGGATTTGCGCAAGAAACAGCCGTACGAAGTGTACGACCTGATGGATTTCGACATTCCTATCGGCACCAACGGCGATTGCTACGACCGCTACCTGGTCCGCGTGGAAGAGCTGCGCCAGTCGAACCGCATCATCAAGCAATGCGTGGAGTGGCTGCGCAACAATGAAGGTCCTGTCATGACCAGCAACCGCAAGGTGGCGCCTCCGGGCCGCGTCGACATGAAGACCAACATGGAATCGCTGATTCACCACTTCAAGCTGTTCACGGAAGGTTTCCACGTGCCGCCAGGCGAGGCCTACAGCGCCGTGGAGCATCCGAAGGGCGAGTTCGGCGTGTACCTGGTGTCCGATGGCGCCAACAAGCCGTACCGCATGAAACTGCGCGCGCCAGACTACGCCCACTTGCAGTCGCTCGACGAGATGGCGCGTGGGCACATGCTTGCCGACGCCGTGACCATCATCGGGACGCAAGATATCGTGTTCGGCAGTATTGACCGCTAAGAGGCAAAAAGTATGTTGTTATCAGAGCAATGCTATAAGAAAATTGACCGCGAGCTGGCCAAGTACCCGGCCGACCAGCGTCAGTCGGCCGTCATGGCCGCGCTGGCCCATGCCCAGGATGAACTGGGCTGGCTGGCGCCGGAAACCATGAAGGAACTGGCCGATTACATCGGCATGCCGGCGATCGCCGTGCAGGAAGTGGCCACGTTCTACAATATGTACAACGTGAAACCCGTGGGCAAGCACAAGATCACCGTGTGCACCAACCTGCCATGCGCCCTGTCGGGCGGCGTGCGCGCTGCAGAGTACCTGAAGCAGAAACTCGGTATCGATTTCCGCGAAACCACCGCAGATGGCCAGTTCACCCTGGTTGAGGGCGAGTGCATGGGTGCTTGCGGCGATGCGCCGGTCTTGCTGGTCAGTAATAAAACCATGTGCAGCTGGATGTCGAACGAGAAAATCGACGCCATGCTGGAGGAACTCAAGAAATGACGTCACTCCACAACCGCCATATCGATCCATTGATCCTGAAGGATCTGGATGGCAAGAACTGGCATTTGCAAGATTATGTGAACCGCGGCGGCTATTCGGCCCTGCGGCGTATCCTGGAAGAGAAAATCACGCCGGAACAGATCATCGCCGACCTCAAGGCCTCGTCCTTGCGCGGCCGTGGCGGCGCGGGTTTCCCTACCGGCTTGAAGTGGAGCTTCATGCCGCGCCAGTTCCCGGGTCAGAAATACCTCGTCTGCAATACAGATGAAGGCGAACCGGGCACTTTCAAGGACCGCGACATCATTCGTTACAATCCCCATGCCCTGATCGAAGGCATGGCCATTGGCGCTTATGCGATGGGCATCACCGTCGGTTATAACTATATCCACGGTGAAATCTTCCAGGAATACCTGCGTTTCGAAGAAGCGCTGGAAGAGGCGCGCGCCGCCGGTTTCCTGGGCGACAAGATCATGGGCAGCGAGTTCTCGTTCCAGTTGCATGCGCACCATGGTTATGGCGCCTACATCTGCGGCGAAGAAACGGCCCTGCTCGAATCGCTGGAAGGCAAGAAAGGCCAGCCGCGCTTCAAGCCGCCTTTCCCCGCCTCGTTCGGCCTGTACGGCAAGCCGACGACGATCAACAACACGGAAACCTTCGCGGCCGTGCCATTCGTGCTGAACATCGGCCCAGAGAAATACCTGGCGATGGGCAAGCCGAACAATGGCGGTTCGAAGATCTTCTCGATCTCGGGCGACGTGGAAAAACCGGGCAACTACGAAGTACCGCTCGGCACCCCGTTTGCGACCCTGCTGGAACTGGCAGGCGGCATGCGCGGTGGCAAAAAGATCAAGGCCGTGATTCCTGGCGGCTCGTCCGCGCCGGTGATCCGCGGCGACATCATGATGCAGACCGACCTGGACTATGACTCGATCGCGAAAGCCGGTTCGATGTTGGGTTCGGGCGCCGTCATCGTGATGGACGAAACACGCTGCATGGTGAAGGCGCTGGAACGCCTGTCCTACTTCTACTTTGAAGAATCGTGCGGCCAGTGTACGCCTTGCCGTGAAGGCACAGGCTGGATGTACCGCATGGTGCACCGCATCGAGCAGGGGCAGGGTCGTCCAGACGACCTGGACATGCTCAACTCGATCGCCGACAACATCCAGGGCCGCACCATTTGCGCGCTGGGCGATGCGGCTGCCATGCCGGTACGGGCCTTCATTAAGAATTTCCGTGAAGAATTTGAATATCATATCGAGCACAAGCATTGCTTAGTGCCCGCATATATCTAAGCTGCGTCAGGTAACGATCACCATGGTTGAAATCGAAATAGACGGCAAAAAAGTCGAAGTCCCTGCTGGTAGCATGGTGATGGACGCCGCCAACAAATTGGGAACCTACATTCCGCACTTCTGCTATCACAAGAAATTGTCGATCGCAGCGAACTGCCGCATGTGCCTGGTCGAAGTGGAAAAGGCGCCCAAGCCTTTGCCCGCTTGCGCGACCCCGGTCAGTGCCGGCATGATCGTGCGCTCCGCCAGCGATAAAGCTGTGCAGGCGCAAAAGTCGGTCATGGAATTCTTGCTGATTAACCACCCGCTCGATTGCCCTATCTGCGATCAGGGCGGCGAATGCCAGTTGCAAGACTTGGCCGTCGGTTACGGCAAGAGCGAATCGCGCTACAAGGAAGACAAGCGCGTCGTCACGCCGAAGGAAGCCGGTCCGCTGGTCTCCATGCAAGAGATGTCGCGCTGCATCCAGTGCACCCGCTGCGTGCGCTTTGGCCAGGAAGTGGCCGGCGTGATGGAGCTGGGTATGATCGGCCGCGGCGAACACTCGGAAATCGTGTCGTTTGTCGGCCAGACGGTCGACTCCGAACTGTCAGGCAATATGATCGACCTGTGCCCGGTCGGCGCACTGACCTCGAAGCCGTTCCGCTACAGCGCCCGTACGTGGGAACTGTCGCGCCGCAAATCGGTCAGCCCGCATGACGGCCTCGGCTCGAACCTGATCGTGCAAGTGAAAGCTGGCAAGGTCAAGCGCGTACTGCCGCTGGAAAACGAAGCCGTCAACGAGTGCTGGATCTCGGACAAGGACCGTTTCTCGTACGAAGCGCTGGACAGCGCCGAACGCCTGACATCCCCGATGCTGAAACAAGGCAACGAGTGGAAAGAAGTCGATTGGCAGACCGCGCTGGAATACGTGGCGCACGGTTTGAAAAATATCAAGCACGAGCATGGCGCTGACGCCATCGCCGCGCTGGCCACCCCGCATTCGACCGTCGAAGAGCTGGTCCTGCTGCAAAAAGTCGTCCACGGCCTCGGTTCCGAGCACGTCGACTTCCGCCTGCGCCAGACCGACTTCGCGCTGGACGCCAGCGTGAAACCATGGCTGGGCATGCCGATCAACGAATTTGGCCAGATCAAGCGCGCCTTCGTCATCGGTTCGTTCCTGCGCAAGGATCACCCATTGCTGGCCACGCGTTTGCGCGCGTCCGTCAAGGGCGGCGCCAAGCTGTCGATCCTGCACGCCTCCGACGATGATCAACTGATCACCATCGCCAACAAGATGATCGTCGCGCCAAGCGATTGGCTGGCGGCCTTGTCGGAAGTGGTCGTCGCTGTTGCTAAAGCGAAAGAAATCACCGCGCCAGCCGGTTTTGAAGCAGTTGTTGCTTCGGACGTGGCCGTCGCCATCGCCGCCAGCCTGATGGCCGGCGACCACGGCGCCGTGCTGCTGGGTAACGCGGCAACGCAACACCCGCAAGCGTCGCAACTGCATGCTGCCGCGCAATGGATCGCCGAACAGACGGGCGCCAAGCTCGGTTACCTGACGGAAGCGGCCAACACGGTAGGCGCGCACCTGGTCGCCAAGCCGCGCGCCAACGTGCAAGCCGCCTTTGCTGCTCCGAAAAAAGCCTACGTGCTGCTGCACGCCGAGCCGGAACTCGATGCCGCCAATCCGCAAGCGGCCCGCGCCGCCCTCGATGGCGCCGACATGGTCGTGGCGATGTCTGCTTTCAAGCACGGCATGGATTACGCCGACGTGCTGCTGCCGATTTCCCCGTTCGCTGAAACCTCGGGCACCTTCGTCAACTGCGAAGGCCGCGCGCAAAGCTTCAACGGCACCGTCAAGCCGCTGGCGGAAACCCGTCCAGCCTGGAAAGTGCTGCGCGTCCTGGGCAACATCCTGGGCCTGGCCGGTTTCGACTACGACACCTCGGAAGCGATCCGCGACGAAGCGTTCGGCGCCGGCGTGACCGATCTGTCGGCACAGCTGAACAATATCGCCAAGAACGCACCGGAAGCGGCAAGCTACGCACCGGCTTCGCCAGCGCTGCAACGCATCGCCGACGTGCCGATCTACTTCGCCGACGCGCTGGTCCGCCGTTCCGAACCGCTGCTGCGCACGGTCGACGGCGCCGCGCCGCAAGCCCATCTGTCGCCGGCATTGGCCGAGAAGCTGGGCATCAAGGCGGGCGACAAGGTCAAAGTGGCGCAAGGCTCCGGCAGCGCCATCCTGGTGGCGGCACTTCATGCCGGCCTGCCAGCCAATGTGGTCAAAGTGTCGGCGGCGCATGCCTCGACGGCCAGCCTGGGCGGCATGTTCGGTGACATCACAGTTGAAACAGCAGAGGGGAAAATCTGATGGCTCTGCCTGAATTTGTAAACGTCATCAACAGCAGCGGCCAGGATCTGCTGGGTGGCTCGTGGCCGTTCTTCTGGACCCTGATCAAGATCCTGTGCGTGCTGTTGCCGCTGATGGGCCTGGTTGCCTACCTGACCTTGTGGGAACGCAAGCTGATCGGCTGGATCCAGATCCGCGTCGGCCCGAACCGCGTCGGCCCCTTGGGCTTGCTGCAGCCGATCGCCGATGCGCTGAAACTCTTGTTCAAAGAGATCATCATCCCGTCCAAGGCCGCCAAAGGCCTGTTCGTGATCGGCCCGATCATGACCATCATGCCGGCCCTGGCCGCCTGGTCGGTCGTGCCCTTCGGTCCGCAAGCCGTGCTGGCCAATGTCAACGCCGGCTTGCTGATGCTGCTGGCGATTACCTCGATGGAAGTCTACGGCATCATCATCGCCGGCTGGGCCTCGAACTCGAAGTACTCGTTCATGGGCGCCATGCGCGCTTCGGCACAGATGATTTCGTATGAAATCCCGATGGGCTTCGTGATGGTCATCGTGCTGATGGTCTCGGGCAGCCTGAACTTCATCGACATCGTCGGTGGCCAGCAGATCGGCTTCTTCGCCGACAAGGGCGTCAATTTCATGTCGTGGAACTGGCTGCCGCTGCTGCCGATGTTCGTCATCTACCTGGTGTCGGGCCTGGCTGAAGCCAACCGTCACCCGTTCGACGTCGTCGAAGGCGAGTCGGAAATCGTGGCCGGCCACATGGTCGAGTACTCGGGCATGGCCTACGCCATGTTCATGCTGGCCGAATACGCCAACATGATCCTGATCGGCGCCCTGGCTTCGATCATGTTCCTCGGTGGCTGGTCCGCACCATTTGCTTTCCTGGAGTTCTGGGGTGGTTTCGGCGGCTTCTTCTGGCTGTTCGCCAAGACCTTCTTCATCGTGTCGGTGTTCATCTGGGTACGCGGTACGTTCCCACGCTACCGTTATGACCAGATCATGCGCCTCGGCTGGAAAGTGTTTATCCCGTTGACGCTGGTCTACCTGGTCTTCGTCGCTGCCTGGATGCAGACATCCTGGAATATTTGGAAGTAAGAGAGTGCATACGAATGGATAAGGTAAAAGATTTCTTCAGCAGCCTCTTGTTAGGCGAGCTGATCAAGGGCATGGCGCTGACAGGCAAGTACATGTTTTCGCGCAAGATCACGGTGCAATTCCCGGAAGAGAAGACACCGATCTCGCCGCGTTTCCGTGGCTTGCACGCGCTGCGCCGCTACCCGAACGGCGAGGAACGTTGCATCGCCTGCAAACTGTGCGAAGCGGTTTGCCCGGCGATGGCCATCACGATCGAATCGGAACAGCGTGACGACGGTTCGCGCCGTACCACGCGTTACGATATCGACTTGACCAAGTGCATCTTCTGCGGTTTCTGCGAAGAGTCCTGCCCGGTCGATTCGATCGTCGAGACGCAAATCCTGGAATACCACGGCGAGAAACGCGGGGATTTGTATTACACGAAAGAGATGTTGCTGGCCGTGGGTGATCGTTATGAAAATGACATCGCCGCTGCGCGCGCCGCCGACGCACCTTATCGCTGATGGATGCGCCGCAGCCCCAAAGCTGCGGCGCGCCCCTCGTTCATCTGTACGTCTATTGGGTTTTTTATGGACTTTAAAACAATTTTGTTTTACGCCTTCGCGCTGATCTTGATTCTGGCAGCGACGCGCGTCATCACGGCCCGTAATCCGGTCCACGCAGTACTGTTTTTGGTACTGTCCTTCTTCTCCGCGGCCGGCATCTGGATGCTGCTGCAAGCTGAATTCCTGGCCATCGTGCTGGTATTGGTGTATGTCGGCGCCGTGATGGTGCTGTTCCTGTTCGTGGTCATGATGCTCGATATCAATATCGACCGCATGCGCGAAGGCTTCTGGGGCTACTTGCCACTGTCGGTGACGGTGGGCGTGATCATCGTGCTGGAAATGGCCGCCGTCCTGTGGCACGGTTTCCGCAACTTTGCGCCTAGCGTCGCACCGGTGAACGTCAACCTGGGCGGCACCAAGGAACTGGGCCTGCTGATCTACACGAAATACGTGTTCGCCTTCGAGATCGCCGCCGTCGTGCTGCTGGTGGCCATCGTTGCCGCAGTCGCACTGACCCTGCGCAAACGCAAGGACACCAAGCATTTTGCTCCAGGCGATGCCGTGCGCGTCAAGCGCAACGACCGCCTGAAGATCATCAAGATGGACGCGGTCGTCGAGCGTCCTGCGGCTGAGCCGGAAGTTAAGGAGGCACCATGACATTATCGCTCACACATTTTCTGGTCCTGGGCGCGATCCTGTTCGCAATCTCGATCGTCGGTATTTTCCTGAACCGCAAGAACATCATCGTATTGCTGATGGCAATCGAATTGATGCTGCTGGCGGTGAATATGAATTTCATCGCGTTCTCCCATTTCATGGGCGACGCGGCCGGTCAGATCTTCGTTTTCTTCATCCTGACGGTTGCCGCCGCTGAGTCGGCTATCGGTCTGGCTATTCTGGTGGTGATGTTCCGTAATCTGGATACCATCAACGTCGAAGACCTGGACAGCCTCAAAGGCTGATGTTTTTCAGACTCGATCTCTCGAATAATAACGATTAAGGTTCATCATGGCGGGGCAACTCCTCAACCCTAACCTCCTTCTTGCCGTACCGCTGGCGCCGCTGGCCGGTGCCGCGATTGCAGGCTTGCTTGGCACCCAGTTCCTGGGTAATTTGGTCGGACGCAAGACGTCGCATACCGCGACGATCCTGGGCGTACTGATTGCGTTCATCCTGTCCGTGCAGACACTGCTGGCAGTGATGGATGGCGCGACATTCAATGGCACGATCTATAACTGGATGACGATCGGCACCCTGAAGATGGAAGTGGGCTTCCAGATCGATTCGCTGTCGGCGATGATGATGTGCGTGGTCACCTTCGTCTCCCTGATGGTGCATATCTACACGATCGGCTACATGAAGGACGACGAAGGCTACAACCGCTTCTTCGCCTACATCTCGCTGTTCACGTTCTCGATGCTGATGCTGGTCATGGCCAACAACTTCCTGCAGCTGTTCTTCGGTTGGGAAGCCGTGGGCCTGGTCTCCTACCTCTTGATCGGTTTCTGGTACCAGCGTCCGACGGCCATCGTGGCCAACATGAAGGCTTTCCTCGTCAACCGCGTGGGCGACTTCGGCTTTATCCTGGGCATCGGCCTGCTGCTGGCATTCGCCGGCACCATGAACTACCAGGAAGTGTTCGCCAAGAAAGACGAACTGGCGCTGCTGACGATGCCGGGCACCGACTGGGCCCTGCTGACCGTCGCCTGCATCTGCCTGTTCATCGGCGCGATGGGCAAGTCGGCGCAGTTCCCGCTGCACGTGTGGCTGCCTGACTCGATGGAAGGTCCTACCCCGATCTCGGCACTGATCCACGCCGCGACGATGGTGACGGCCGGTATCTTCATGGTCTCGCGCATGTCGCCGCTGTTCGAACTGTCCGACACGGCACTGTCCTTCATCCTGGTGATCGGTTCCATCACGGCGCTGTTCATGGGCTTCCTGGGCATCATCCAGAACGACATCAAGCGCGTCGTCGCTTACTCGACCCTGTCGCAGCTCGGTTACATGACCGTGGCGCTCGGTTCGTCCGCGTACTCCGTGGCCGTGTTCCACCTGATGACGCACGCATTCTTCAAGGCACTGCTGTTCCTGGGCGCCGGTTCCGTCATCATCGGCATGCACCATGACCAGGACATCCGCAACATGGGCGGCCTGCGCAAGTACATGCCGATCACGTGGATCACTTCCCTGGTCGGTTCGCTGGCCCTGATCGGCACGCCGCTGTTCTCCGGTTTCTACTCGAAAGACAGCATCATCGAAGCCGTCGAAGCGACGCACATCTGGGGCGCTGGCTTTGCCCAGTTCGCCGTGCTGGCTGGCGTGTTCGTCACCGCCTTCTACTCGTTCCGCATGTATTTCCTCGTCTTCCACGGCAAGGAACGTTTCGGCCAGGCGCATGCGCGCGGTCATGACGACCACCACGCGCCTGCTGCGAAGCATGATGCCCACGCACATGACGACCACCATGAAGAAGACGAAGACGACCACGCGCACCACGGTCTGGAACCTGGCCAGAAGCCGCATGAGTCCCCGTTCGTCGTGTGGTTCCCGCTGGTGATGCTGGCGATCCCTTCCTTGATCATCGGTTACCTGACGATCGGCCCGATGCTGCATGGCGATTTCTTCAAGGGCGTGATTTTTGTGGGCGAAAACCATCCAGCAATGGAAGAGTTGTCGCATGAATTCCACGGCGCGATGGCGATGGCGATCCACGGCCTGTCGACGGCACCGTTCTGGCTGGCATTGTCCGGCGTGGTGGCAGCCTACTACTGCTACATGGTCAATCCGCGCGTACCGGCCTGGTTCTTTGCCAAGTTCCACGCGATCCACACCCTGCTGGACAACAAGTACTACATGGACAAGTTCAATGAAGTCGTGTTCGCCGGCGGTGCCCGCTTGCTGGGTAATGGCCTGTGGAACTTCGGTGACAAGAAGCTGATCGACGGTTTCGTCGTCAATGGCAGCGCCAAGGTTGTCGCCTGGCTGTCCTCGCTGTCGCGAGTGTTGCAGACCGGCTACATCTATCACTATGCATTCGTGATGATCCTGGGCGTGCTGGGCTTCCTGATCTATTTCCTGCCATTCTGGCCCGCTAAGTAAGCTGACCTGATAAAAGAATACTGAGAACCATGATGCAGTCTACGATTTCTACACTACCTCCTTACCTGAGTCTGTCGATCTGGGTGCCGATCATTTGCGGCGTCCTGATCCTGGCTCTTGGCCGTGACAGCAAAGCGGGCTTTACCCGCTGGCTGTCGCTGGCTGGCGCCGTGCTCAGCATGCTGTGCACCTTGCCGCTGATCCAGCATTTCGACAACGCCGCGCACGGCATGCAATTCGTCGAAAAAGCGCCGTGGATAGCAACCTTCAATATCTGGTACTCGCTGGGTATCGACGGCCTGTCGCTGTGGTTCGTGCCACTGACGGCCTTCATCACGGTCATCGTCGTCATTTCGGCTTGGCAAGTGATCGAGAAGCGCATCGCCCAGTACATGGGCTCGTTTTTGATCCTGTCGGGCCTGATGATCGGCGTGTTCTGCGCGCTGGACGGCTTGCTGTTCTACTTCTTCTTTGAAGCAACCCTGATCCCGATGTTCATCATCATCGGTATCTGGGGCGGCTCGAACCGCGTGTACGCGTCGTTCAAGTTCTTCCTGTACACCTTCTTCGGTTCGCTGCTGACCCTGGTTGCCATCATCTACCTGCGCAATGTGACGGGTACCTTCGACATCCTGGCCTGGCATGTGTTCAAGCTGACGATGAACGAGCAGATCTTCATCTTCCTGGCCTTCCTGATGGCGTTTGCCGTCAAGGTGCCGATGTTCCCGGTCCACACGTGGTTGCCGGACGTCCACGTGGAAGCGCCGACGGGCGGTTCCGCCGTGCTGGCCGCCATCATGCTGAAACTGGGCGCCTACGGCTTCCTGCGTTTTTCGCTGCCGATCACGCCGGACGCCAGCCACTACCTGTCGGGCTTCATGATCGCCTTGTCGCTGATCGCCGTCATCTACATCGGTCTGGTTGCCCTGGTGCAAACCGACATGAAAAAACTGGTCGCCTATTCGTCGATCGCGCACATGGGTTTCGTCACCCTGGGCTTCTTCATGTTCAACGACATTTCGGTGCAGGGCGGTATCGTGCAGATGGTTTCGCACGGCTTCATCTCCGGCGCGATGTTCCTGTGCATCGGCGTGCTGTATGACCGCATGCATACCCGCAACATCGCCGACTACGGCGGCGTCGTGAACCGCATGCCGAAATTTGCCGCCTTCTTCGTGCTGTTTTCGATGGCCAACTGCGGTCTGCCAGCGACGTCCGGCTTCGTCGGCGAGTTCATGGTGATCCTGGGCGCAGTGCAATACAACTTCTGGATCGGTCTGCTGGCTGCAACGGCACTGATCTGGGGCGCGGCGTACTCGCTGTGGATGGCCAAGCGCGTGGTGTTCGGCAAGATCAAGAACAAGCACGTGGCCGAATTGACCGACATCAACAAACGTGAATTCTTCATGCTTGCTGTGCTGGCCATCGCCGTGCTCGTGATGGGTCTGTACCCAGCCCCGTTCACCGACACGATGCAAACTTCGGTTGCCGACCTGCTGCAGCATGTCGCCATCAGCAAGTTGCCTTAAATAGAAGACCGATAACATGACTAATGCACCTAATCTGGTACCGCTGTACGCGGAAATCTTTCTGCTGATCGCCACGTCGGCGCTCTTGCTGATCGATATGTTCTTGCCTGCGGCGAAGCGTTCGATCACGTATGCGCTGTCGCTGCTGACCCTGGCCGGCTGCGCCTTGCTGACCGTGGGCGACTTCAACGCGGGCACCACTGTCTACACGTTCCACAATATGTTCGTGTCGGACCCGATGTCGCAGCTGCTGAAACTGTTCTCGTACGGCGCCGTGGCGCTGACCCTGATCTACTCGCGTGCCTATGCCACCGACCGCAGCATGCTGTCGGGCAACCTGGGCGGCGAATTCTACGTGCTGGCCCTGTTTGCACTGCTGGGCCAGATGATCATGATCTCGGCCAACAACTTCCTGATCATCTACCTGGGTCTGGAACTGATGTCGCTGTCGCTGTACGCACTGATCGCTCTGCGCCGTGACAATGCCAAGGCCACGGAAGCGGCCATGAAATACTTCATCCTGGGCGCACTGGCTTCCGGTTTCATGTTGTACGGTATCTCGATGCTGTACGGCGCATCCGGCACGCTGGACCTGGGCGAATTGCGCGTAGCGCTGGAAAACGGCAAGACCAACGGCACCATCATGGTCTTCGGCCTGGTGTTCCTCGTTGCTGGCCTGGCCTTCAAACTGGGCGTCGTGCCATTCCACATGTGGGTGCCTGACGTGTATCAAGGTTCGCCGACGGCCGTGACCCTGCTGCTGGGCGCGGCGCCGAAACTGGCCGCTTTCGCCATCACCCTGCGCTTGCTGGCCGAAGGCTTGCTGCCGATGGCGCATGACTGGCAGCAGATGCTGCTGGTGCTGGCCGTGATGTCGCTGGCCATCGGTAACTTCACCGCCATCGCGCAAACGAATTTGAAGCGCATGTTGGCGTACTCGACCATCGCGCAAATGGGCTTCGTCCTGCTGGGCTTGCTGTCCGGTACCGTCGACGCGCCGAACAACACGCTGAACGCGGCTGGCGCAGCCACCGCCTATGGCGCCTCGATGTATTACGTCATCACCTACGTGTTTACCACCCTGGGTACGTTTGGCGTGATCATGTTGTTGGCACGTAATGGTTTCGAAGCTGAAGAACTGGCCGACTTCAAGGGCCTGGGCAAACGCAGCCCGATCTTCGCCCTGGTGATGACCCTGTTCATGTTCTCGCTGGCCGGCGTGCCGCCGCTGATGGGCTTCATGGCCAAGTACTCGGTGCTCGCTTCGGTATTGGCGACGGGCCAGCTGTGGCTGACCATCGCCGCCGTGCTGTTCTCGCTGATCGGCGCCTTCTACTACCTGCGCGTCGTGAAAATGATGTGGTTCGACGAGCCGACCGACAGCAATGCGCTCGTCGTGCATGGCGACATGCGCGTCGTGCTGGCACTGAACGGCGTGTTCGTTCTGGCCCTCGGTGTGATGCCTAACAGCATCCTGGCTGCCTGCGCGACCGCCATCACCAAGACCCTGGCGTCCTGATCGATGGATGTCACCGCCTCGAGCTGGCTGGTGATCGCCCTGGGCATCCTGGGCGCCAACCTGCCTTTCCTGAACGAGAAACTGTTTGCCGCCGTGCCGCTGAAAAAGGCGGCGCAAGCGGAGCAGGGCTGGCGCAAGCCACTGGCGCTGCGCCTGCTGGAGATGGTGATTCTGTACTTCATCGTCGGCGCCGTGGCGTTCGCGCTGGAAGCGCGCATCGGCAACGGTTTCCCGCAGACGTGGGAGTTCTACGCCATCACGGGATGCCTGTTCCTGGTGCTGGCTTTCCCAGGTTTCGTGACTCGTTATCTGCGTAAACGCCGCTAGGCACCATCCTCCGAAAGCGGCGCCTCTGGCGCCGTTTTTTATTGAATAAGGAATTCCATGGATACGAATCTGATTGAAACCAAGGTCGACGGCGAGCTCGTCTACCAGGGCGGCTTCCTGCGCGTGCAGCGCGACCGCGTTGCACTGCCGGACGGCAAGATTACGGCGCGCGAATTCGTGCTGCATCCGGGCGCCGTCGTCATCCTGCCGCTGCTCGACGACGGCACGGTGCTGATGGAACGCCAGTACCGCTATCCGCTGGACCGGGTCTTCATCGAATTTCCTGCTGGTAAAATCGATGCGGGCGAGTCGCACCTGGCCTGCGCCCAGCGCGAACTGCTGGAAGAGACGGGCTACACGGCCAGCGACTGGCAATTCGTGTCCACCATCCACAACGCCATCGCCTATTCCGACGAACACCTGGAACTGTTTTTGGCGCGGGGACTCTTGGCCGGCGAACGCCAGCTCGACGAGGGCGAATTCCTGGAAACGTTTACGGCCACCGTGCCGCAGCTGCTCGACTGGGTCAGGGATGGCACGATCACGGACGTGAAGACCGTCATCGGCATCTTCTGGCTCGACAAGATTACCAGTGGCGCCTGGCAGCCGGCCTGATTCCGCACATGCGCGCGGCTCTCCTCCTGCTGCTGGCCGGCGGCGCCTTGGACGCGCAGGCGGCAGCGCGCACGCCGTTCCAGGTGCGCTGCGAAGACACGATCAGCAAGACGGTGTCCGTGCTGACGGCGCAGCAGAACGGATACAGCATCGACACGCATCTGCCGTACAAGGCGCTGACGGTGATGAAGGGCACGGCGCGCGCGAACACCTGGGTGCTGGGCCTGACGAAGACGGATTCGCGCGTGGCCATCGCGCTGGCCGGTCCCATGCTGCAAGACCCGGCCAGCGGCTATGAATGCGTGGCGCCGCAGATTACCGTGAGCCTGACATATGCGCCCGTAGTGATCTATATCGGCCGCGAATTTGCCCCCGGCACGTGCGCGTATGATGAGATACTCGCGCACGAGCTGCGGCACATGAAAACCTATATGGAACACTTGCCGCGCGTGGAAAAGACCGTGCGCGCCGCGCTGGCCAGACGCTTCGAGGCGCGGCCCCTGTACGCGCCCAGCGGCACGGCCAAGGCGGCGCTGGCGCGCGAAATCGACACGGGCTGGTTGCCCTACATTAAGGCGGAAATGCGCAAGGTGGAAACCTTGCAGGCCGCCATCGATTCGCCGCAAGAATATGCGCGCCTGGGCAAGGCGTGCAAGGGCGAAATCCAGAACATCCTGTCGGGCAAGACAGCGCCCGCCAACTAGACAAGGAATGGCATGACCGCAGCATCGAACACCGTCCGTTATTTTGCCTTGATCCCCGCCGCCGGCGTGGGTGCGCGCATGGAAGCGGGCAGTCCCAAGCAATATCTACCGATCGCCGGCAAGCCCATGCTGCGCCACGCGCTCGACGCCTTTCTCGCCAGCCCCCTGATCGCGCACACCTATGTCGTCGTCAGTGCCGAGGATAGCCAGATCGACGCCGTCGTGCCGGAGCAGGGCGTGGGGCATGGCGTCACCGTGCTGCGCTGCGGCGGCGCCACGCGCATGGACAGCATCCTGAACGGGCTGCAAGCCTTGCACGGCAGCATCGATGCCCATGACCAGGTGCTGGTGCACGACGCGGCCCGGCCCGGTCTGACGCCGGCGCTGATCGAAAAGCTGATCATGGAAGTGGGCGACCACCCGGCCGGCGGCTTGCTGGCCTTGCCCGTGGTCGATACCGTCAAGCGGGCCGGCCCCGCCCATGTGTCGGCGCAGACGGTGCCGCGCGATCATCTTTGGCTGGCGCAGACGCCGCAAATGTTCAGCTATGCCTTGCTGCACCGGGCACTATCCGAGGCGCCCGATCCGCTGGCGATCACGGACGACGCCAGCGCCATCGAAGCGCTGGGCCTGGCGCCCAGGCTTGTCGAAGGCCACCCGCGCAACCTGAAGGTGACCTTGCCGCGCGACATACACACGGCCGAGCTGTATTTGGCCCATCTTTGACTCCAGAAAGACCTGCATGCACACAACGACTCCCGACCTCCCATTTCGCATCGGCCAGGGCTATGACTGCCACGCGCTGGTGGAGCACCGTGACCTGATCATCGGCGGCGTGAAAATTCCCCATCACCTCGGTTTGCTCGGCCACTCCGACGCGGACGTGCTGCTGCACGCGATTACGGACGCCATCTTCGGCGCCGCCGCGCTGGGCGACATCGGCCGCCACTTCCCCGACACGGACGCGCAATTCAAGGGCGCCGATTCGCGCACCCTGCTGCGCGAAGCCGTGCGCCGCGTGCAAGCGACCGGTTATATCATCGGCAATATCGACGCCACCATCATCGCCCAGCGTCCAAAAATGGCGCCGCATATCGCCGCCATGTGCGCGAACGTGGCCGAAGACCTCGGTGTGACCGTGGGCCAGGTCAATATCAAGGCCAAGACGAATGAAAAACTGGGCTACCTTGGGCGGGAAGAGGGCATCGCGGCAGAAGCTGTGGCCCTGCTGCTGCGCGCCTGAGACGCCAACCATTGATCGATTAACGACAGGAGTCGCCATGTTCCAGTTACGCCGTACCGGTATCGCGCTTGCACTGGCATTGACTGCCGCGCCAGCGGCCTGGGCCGAACTGCAAGCCACGGGCGAGCCGCCCGCCGCCAGACAAGGCTGGAAGGCCGAGACCGTCGCGCAGGGCGTGCGCCAGCCGTGGGGCATCGCCTGGCTGGGCGAGGGCCGCGCCCTCGTCACCAGCAAGCAGGGGACCTTGCATCTGCTCACTGGCAAGACATTCGAGGACGTGGCGCTGGAAGGCATGCCCACGGTGTTTACGGGCGGGCAGGGCGGCCTGCTCGATATCGTGCTGCATCCGCAGGATGCGGGCAAGCCGAACCCGCGCGTCTACATGACGGTGTCGACGGGCACGAATGACGCCAACCGCACGACCCTGGTGCGCGGCGTGTTCGACGGCAAGAAGGTGACGGGCATCGAGACCCTGTTCAAGGTGGCGACCGACAAGAGCGGCGGCCAGCATTTCGGTTCGCGCCTGTTGTGGCTGCCGGACGGCACTTTGCTCATGAGCGTGGCCGACGGCGGCAATCCGCCGCTGCGCATCGGTGACCGCCTGGCGCGCGAGCAGGCGCAAAACCTCGCCACGCACCAGGGCTCCATCCTGCGCCTGACGCAAGACGGTAAACCGGCGCCCGGCAATCCGCTGGCCGCCAAGGGCGCCTTGCCGGAAATCTGGTCGTATGGCCACCGCAACGTGCAGGGCCTGGCGCTCGATCCTGTTTCCGGCCGCGTGTGGGCCACGGAACACGGTCCGTACGGCGGCGACGAGCTGAACCTGGTGGTGGCGGGCGGCAACTATGGCTGGCCCCTGCAAAGCTACGGCGCCGACTACAAGACGCATGAACCCGTCGGCAAGCATGAAGTGGCGGGCATGCTCAATCCCAGCGTGGCCTGGGTGCCGTCGCCGGCCCCGTCGGGGCTGGCCGTCTATACGGGCGACAAGATCGCCGCCTGGCGCGGCAGCATCTTCAGCGGCGG
This sequence comes from Janthinobacterium sp. FW305-128, assembly GCF_020858135.1. Classification (NCBI taxonomy): domain Bacteria; kingdom Pseudomonadati; phylum Pseudomonadota; class Betaproteobacteria; order Burkholderiales; family Oxalobacteraceae; genus Janthinobacterium; species Janthinobacterium sp. FW305-128. The sequence continues at coordinate 170,651 of NZ_JACYMK010000006.1, forward strand.
CCTGGCGGCCAAGGATATCCGCCGCATCGCCGTCGATGCGAACGGCAAGGTGACGGGCCAGGACCGCCTGGACATCGGCGCGCGCGTGCGCGACGTGCGCCAGGGACCGGATGGCTACCTGTATGCGCTGACGGACGAAGACAATGGCCGACTGCTGCGCATCGTGCCGCGGTAATACGCCAGGCGCCATCTTCGCTTAAGATGGCGCCTTTATTTCATTCAAGGTGGCGGCATGGCCCGTGATACTTATGCATACCGGCACGTTGCCGTCGAATCGCGCGCGATTCATGGCCGCGTGGAAATCCGCCCCGTGCCGGGCCAGGCCTTCTCTCCCGAACTGGCCGTACAGTGCTCGCGCCGCCTGGTTGACCTGCAGCGCTATCCGCTGGGCAGCCGCTTTTTACTCTTTGCCAAGCTGACGGACCGCCTGGGCGGCACGCCTTTCCTGTATGCCTATCACGGCGATGCGGACGTGCCCATGACGCCGGCCGAAGTGACGAAATTCCTCGGCGAATTCCGCCGCGGCCGCATCTGAAGCCACGGCCCTACGACGCTGGGCAGGCCGCGCCGGCCTTGGCGCTGGCCTGCGCCTTGCCGAACAGCGCGATCGTCAAGGCGCAGCCGAGGGCGAACAGGCCGCCCACCACCATCGCGCTCGACACGCCCAGCCGGTCGACGGCCATGCCGCCGAGCAAGGCGCCCGACGCCAGCGATACTTGCACGATCGCAACGAACAGCGCGCTGCTGCCTTCCATCAAATGGGGCGCCGCCTTGAACATCCACGTCTGGACGGCGATCGGCATGGCGCCGAAACCGAAGCCCCAGACGGCGACCAGCAGCATGGCCGTCACCGAGTGGCTGCCGAACGCGGCCAGGGCCAGGGTGGACAGGCCCAGTACGGCGCCCGTGACCATCAGCGCAGCCCGTTCGTAGCGCCCGGCCGCCCAGCCCCCCACGAGGTTGCCGATGAAGCCGGAAGCGCCGTACACGAGCAGCATGGCGCTGACCGTGCCGGCCGCCAGATGCGAGATTTGCGTGAGGAAGGGCGCGATATACGTGTAGGCGGCGAACTGGCCCGTGAAGAGCATGGCCGTGGCGATCAGGCCCAGCCTGGCCTTGCGGATGCCGAAAATCATCGGCAACTGGCGCAGGCGGATGGCCTGCGTCGGCGGCAGCTTGGGCAGCAGCAAGAGCTGGCCGATGAAGACCAGCACGGCAATGGCGCTGGCCGCGCCGAAGGCGACCCTCCAGCCCACCAGCTCGCCCACGAGCGCGCCGGCCGGCACGCCCGCCACCGTGCCCAGCGAGACGCCGGCGAAGATGATGGACATGGCGCGCGAGGCATGTTGCGGCGCCACCAGGCGCGGTCCGATGGCGCTGCCGATGGCCCAGAAACCGCCCACGCCCACGCCCAGCATGGCGCGGCCCAGCAGTATCCACGCATACGAGGGCGCCAGCGCCACCAGCAGGTTCGAGGCGACGAGCAGGGCGGTGAGCGCCAGCAGCACGATGCGGCGGTCCAGCCGGCCCGAGCCGACGGTGACGAAGATGGCGGCGAACGCGGCAACGATGCCGGGTGTGGTGATCATCAGCCCCGCCTGGCCCTTGCTGATGGCCAGTTCGGCGGCCATGGCCGGCAGCAGCCCGACGGGCAGGAATTCGGAGGTGACGAGGGCGAAGGCGCCGATGCCGACCGATAAGACGGCCAGCCACGGCGCCACGGTGGTATCGTCGGCAGAGGTGTTGGAAGGTGTGTGCATAGGGTTCCTGAAAAGCCGGGAGGTTTTTAACCGGTCGGTATATAATCAGGGCAGGCAGACAGTGTTGTCAATAATTTTTTACCGAACGGTATGAAACAAGATAAAAAAGAGGAAGTCGTCAAGGCGAAAACGGGGCGGCCACGCACGTTCGACGCGGACGAGGCGCTCGATTGCGCCATGAAAGTGTTCTGGGAAAAGGGCTATGAGGGCAGTTCCCTGCCGGAATTGACGAAGGCCATGGGCATGAACCGGCCCAGCCTGTATGCCGTCTTCGGCAACAAGGAGCAATTGTTCCACAAGGCGCTCGAGCGCTACAGCGATACGCGCATGCGGTTTTTCGATGCGGCGCTGGAACAGCCGACGGCGCGCCAGGTGGTGGAAGCCCTGCTGACGCAGTATGTCGACGCGCAAACCATGCCGGACGGCCCGCACGGCTGCATGGGCGTCAATGCGGCGCTGGCCTGCAGCGACGACGCCTTGCCGATCCGCGATGAATTGTTCGCGCGCCGCCTGCGCGGTGAAATCAAGTTGCGCGACCGCTTGCGGCGCGCGAAGGAGGAGGGGGATTTGCCGCCCGATTCCTGCCCGGAGCAGCAGGCGCGCTTTGTCGTGACCTTGTCGCAGGGCATGGCCATCCAGGCGGCCGCCGGCGTCTCGCGTGAGCAATTGCAGCAAATGGTGGGCTTGCTGCTGCGCAATTGGCCGATGTAGCTAAGTAATCCTCGGGAAATTAGTGTGAATTTATGACGAACAGAACCGGATGCTATGCAAGGCGCTCGCTGCGACGCAGTGCGGGCACTGCTAGCAGTGAGCAAGCCTCGTCGGCCACCTTGCAGAGCGCCGATTATGGCAGTCAGAAATCACAATAATTTATTGGGGGTTACTTAGCCCGTTGGGGCGATGGTCTTGGCCAGGTCGCTCGGCGCCTTGCGCCGCCAGGCGGCCGTCAGGGCGGCGGCCAGCATGTCCAGTTCCGCGTCCGCCAGGCACACCGTGATGCCGGCCAGCCGTTCGCCCCACCAGAGTTTCTCGCAGCCGGACGGCGTAATGACGGTGGCGATATGCGCCGCTTCCGCATCGAGCAGCACGTTGATGTGCTCGTCATCGGGCAGGGTGGCAAAGATCTTCCCGCCCACGCGGAAGGCTGGACGGTCGTGGTGTTCTTCCTCGCTCGTGTCGGGAAACGACAGTGCCAGATAGCGTAGTTCTTCCAGGTCGACCATTCCTCTTTCCCCCTCATCGGACAGATAGCAGCGTGACTACATTTTGCCATGCTGTTTCGCCCCGTGGTGCAGCGGCATGCGAAAAGAAATGCGCGCGATGCGACACTGACGGCCTGATCTGTGGTGCCGCCGCGACATGCCGCGCGCCGCAGATGGCCGTCGCGCCAGAGTGGAAGCTGGCGCTTTTCTGCCGCCTGGCAGGTGATTGCCAGAAAAATATCTTTCATGGTCAAAAGAAAAATACTTTTCTTCTGGGGAATTTACGCTAGAATAGCTCCATCGTCTTACCTGACCCGTCAATTGTCTGGCCTTGTCCCGGGAACCCGAACCCTTTCCAGGACGCTTGCAGTGCCGCCATGGCACGCCGCAAGTCCGCATTGTCACGCGGAAGTTCACGCCCCCGACCGCTCATCCTTGCAATTCCTGGCGCTATGCCGACACGCCTCAATGCAGCGTGTATTCAGCTCCAGTGCCCCTTGCTGCGCCCACTGAATACTTACTTACTGGATACCATCATGAAAAACTTGCCTAAAATCGCCCTGTCCCTGATCGTTGTCGGTGCGTTTGCCCACGCGAACGCCAGCACCATCACCGTGTCCACCGGCTATTCGAACGCTGGCGCGCAAAGCTCCGCCGCCGCCTATGAATCCGCAGTGAACGCCGCCGTGGCCACGCCAGGAGCCGGCTATGGCTCGACGACGATTGCCAGCTACGATAACGTCAACAACAGCGGCTTGTTCGGCAGCGGCTCGAACATCGCTTTCAAATCCGTCATCAACTTTGGCGTCAGCGCGGCCGATGCGGGCGCCTGGAGCTTCCGCAGCGGCGTTGACTTCGGCAAGGGCGGCGCCCTGTTCCTGGACGGCGTGGCGCTGGACTTCAAGAGCAATGACATGTGGTGGGCAGGCAACTACAACAATGGCAGCCAGTTCCTCAGCGGTTCGAGCGCCTTGTCGGCCGGCAACCATACCCTGAGCATCTACGGCCTGGAAGGTTGCTGCGATGGCGGCCAGCAAGCGCAGTTCAAGGCGGGCAACAACAATTTCGTCAGCTTCGGCGCCAACGATGGCTTGATCTCGGCCGTTCCTGAGCCAACCACCTACGCCATGCTGCTGGTCGGCCTGGGCTTGCTGGGCTTTACGGCGCGCCGCAAGCAGGAAGCCAAGTTCTAAACAGCGATACGCTGCGCGCCTCGCGGCGCACTTAAAAAAAGCCCGCCGGTCTGTCAGGACACGGCGGGCTTTTTGCATGGCGGCGCTTGCATCGTCAATCGCCGCTGTCTTCGTCTTCGTCGGCGCCCTTGGCCGCCTTGCCCCGTTCGGCGTCGACGGCGCGCTGCAGGCTGGCCGCATCGCGGAAGAAGGCATCCGTCGTGTGATCCGGGCTCAGGCGCAAGGCCGGCGGGTAGATCGCCGACATGTACGCCTCGTCGGCCAGGCGGCCGCTGATCTGCAGGTTGCTCAGCAAAATCAGGCTCGAGCCAAGGATGGCCAGCACGACGGCGACGAGGCCGAAGCGGCGCGGATGCTGGGGCTTGATCGTGCACAAATGGTAGTAGATCATGGCGCAGACGATGACGATGAACATATGCCGTCCGTAGCGCGTCAGCGCTTCCAGCGAAAACGCATACGCCGCCACCTTGCTGCCCAGTTCCCACACTTCCATGGTCAGCAAGCCGCAACCGATGATGAACAGGTGGCGGCCGAAGCGCGCCACATGGCCGAACAGACGGTTCGCCACGGCCCAGATCGACGACCACACGAGGCCGCCGGCCAGCGCTGTGGCGATGATCATCAGGTAGGAAATCGGATCGAAGGCGTCTGCATCGCTGAGCCAGTTGCTGAAGGCGGCCGAAGCGCCGATCATGGCCAGGCCGGCGACGGCCGGGCGCAAGCCTTCCCAGTCATGCCTGGTCGTGTCGCCCAGTTCGGGCGCCACCGGATGGTCGCTGGCGCGCACGCGCAGGCGCGTGTGGCCCAGGCGCACGATGCTGTTGCCGTTCAGGGCCACTTGCGCTTGCCGCTGTCCCCGGTGGATCACGCCGTTATAGCTGCCCAGGTCGCGCAGCAGCAGGCCGCCTGCGCCATCGTCCTCGACAATGGCGTGCTCGGCCGCCGTATGCGGATCGTCGAGGATGAAGTCGTTGTCATAGCCGCGGCCGATGCGGATCGGCAGGGACTCCATCCGCTGGCGCCGCTGCACTTCGCCATTCTCGGCGAGGATTTCAAGGTAATAGGGCGGCTTCATGGCTTGCGGCTGCTTTCCCGCGACAGCGCTTCGAGGAAGGTGCGCGTGACGCGCATGCCGTTGGCGTAGGACACGCCGCGCGCGTCGATGCGGCTTTGCAGGCTCATCAGTGGCTCATCGGTGCTGGCGGCCAGCAGGGCAAAGTCGTACAGGCCCGTAAACTTGCGGTAGGCGCGCACGCACAGCACGGCGCGCAGGGGCAGGGTCTTGTTCTTGACGAACTGTTCGGTGCAATGGGGGCCTGTCAGGTGCGCGCTCTTGTAACTGCCGAAACTTTCATTCTTGAACGAGGCGCTGGCCAGCTCGGAAAAGCGCAGCGGGCCCAGTTCGCTGCTGCGCAGGAATTCGTGGCGCATCGACACCTGCCCCGTCTGCAGGGCGCCGGAAATGAAGATGGCCGACTCCATGGCGCAACTGGTGTTGTCGAGCAAATAAGGCTTGTCGGACTTGACGTTGGAGCGCCCCCAGCAGCGCATCTGGTCGGACTCGCGCACGGGCACGCGGTACGGGCCCATGGCTTTCAGGCTCAACGGCGTGTCGAGCAGGCGCGCCAGCATGACGTCCTGGTGCGCCAGCAGTTGCGCCGTCACCAGCGGCTTGAAGTCTTTCGGCGGCTTGCCTTGCTGCGCGACCTTGGCCAGCAATTGCTGGGCATAGCGGGCCGGCACGAGAAAACTGACGAGTTCGCCGTCGAGGCGTTTTGACACGTTCACGCCCGCGACGTCGCCATTCGCGGTGACGCTGGGGCCGCCGCTCATGCCGGAATTGATCGGTCCCGTAAACATCAGCTGGTCGTAGAAGCTGCGCGTGACGACGCCGTTGTACGAACCTTCCGAAATGGCGAAACCCAGGTCCAGCGGGTTGCCCATCGAATACAGGTACTGGCCCTGCGTCAGCGGTGCCAGCGCTTCCGGCATCTTGAAAAAGCCCGTGCCATGGCGGTTCACGCGCAGCACGGCCAGGTCGTGCAGCACGTCGACGGCCAGCAATTCCACATTGCCCCGCTGGCCGCTGGTGTCGACCCATTCGCCCACATAGGTGTCCGGGTCGAGGGCGAATTGCGACACGACGTGATAGTTGCTCACCACCAGGTCGCCCGTGCCGATCAAAAAGCCCGAACCGACGGACGACTGCGTGCGGCCGTTTTTCAGCAGCACGCGCACTTGCAAAATATCGGCGCGCGCGGCCGTGTACAGTTTTTGCGCGGCCGACGAGGGCGGCGGCAGGGCCGCATGTTCGGTGGCGGCAGGCGCGGCGGTGGCCGGCGGCGGCTTGGCGGGGGGAGTCGAAGCGGCGGTGGCCGCGGCTGGCGCCGGCGCCGGGGCCGGGGCCGCGTGGGCGCCTGCGCCAGCGCACAGGCTGGCCAGCAAGCAGGCGTAGTCAGAGAATTTCATGCATCCTTTGTGCGTGAGCAGGAGCGAAACGGGGGGCGCGCTGCCGCGCCGGCGCGGCTAGCCGCTTGGCAATTACAGGGCGCCGTCTTCCAGCGCCGGCGCCGTTTCCGGCGTCATCATGTGGCCCAGTTTGCTTTGCTTGGTATTCAGGTAGTGCTGGTTGAACGCATTGCGGTTGACCAGCAGCGGCACCCGTTCGGCCACCGTGATGCCCAGCGCTTCCATGGCCGCGATCTTGCGCGGATTGTTCGTCATCAAACGCAGGCTGTGGATGCCGAATTGCGCAAACATGGGCTTGCACAAGGTGTAGTTGCGCGCGTCGGCCTTGAAGCCCAGCTGTTCATTCGCCTGCACCGTGTCGGCGCCCGCCTCTTGCAGGCGGTAGGCGCGGATTTTATTGATCAGGCCAATGCCGCGCCCTTCCTGGCGCAGGTACAGCAAGATGCCGCGGCCTTCCTCGGCGATGCGTTTCAAGGCACCCTCGAGCTGGGCACCGCAGTCGCAGCGCTGGGAAAACAGCACGTCGCCCGTCAGGCACTCGGAATGCACGCGCGCCAGCACCGGTTCGCCGTTGCCGATATCGCCCAGCACCATGGCCAGGTGTTCCTTGCCCGTGGCGTGCTCGACAAAGGCGTGCAGGGTGAACTGGGCCCACGGCGTCGGCAGTGCGCAGGAAGTCGTGTAATCCAATTCGCCTGTCGCCAGGAGGTCTGCGCCGCTTTGCATGGTTGTGCTCATATAAGTAATTGTCAAAAATAAAAGGCGCGCGACACCACTCCGGTGCCGGCGCGCCTTGCCATCATACCAAAAAGCAGGGAAACGTTTTCCCTGGCTGCCATTCGGTCGTTGCAATGTCTGGTGATGAACCTTACTTAGGGGCACTTCCTCCTTTTACAAGGTCGATGGCGGGCTATGCCTGGCGGATGCCGCCGCCAGGCACGTCACATCAACTGCCGATGCGGCCGCCGTCGTTCTTGGTGATCACGATGGTGGCCGAGCGGGGACGCTTACCGGCGCCGTAACCGGCGTTGGCCGGCCATTGGCTCGTGTACTTGGACGGATCGCCGATGTTGGCCAGCGCGGTGTTTTCGCCCGGATGCTGGATATTGATGAACATGGTCTTGCCGTCGGGCGTTTCGCTGATGCCCGTGATTTCCGAGCCGACCGGCCCCACCAGGAAGCGCTTGAGCGTGTCGGCCGTGGGTTTCTTGCCGATGAAGGTGTCGACCGCCAGGTTGCCGCCGGCCGCCGTGGCGTAGTTCAGGGTGGACTTGGCGCCGTCGCCCACCTTGCCGGGGATGGCCGCGAGCATCATGCAGTTGGTCACGTCCGTGTACGCGCCATCGTCCGTCTGGATCCAGCAGATGCCCGTGTAGGGGCTGAAGGCCAGGCCGTCCGGGCTCGAGAAATCCTGGTCGGCCGTCAGGTTCGACAGGTTGATCTTGCTGGCGTCGGCGCCGCTCTCGGCGCCAAACAGGTAGACGTCCCACGTAAAGCTGGTGGCCGCCGCCGCGCCCGTGCCTTCCTTGAAGCGGATGATATGGCCGTTCGGATTGCCGTTCTGCGCGCTGCTGCCCTTCATGTCCGTGTAGGCGCGCGGGTTGGCGCTGTCGGGCGCCAGCTGCGACGAGCCGCTCGGATTGACGGTGCGGTTCGAGTTGTTGGTCAGCGTGTAATAGATTTCGCCATTGGCCGGGTTGACCGAGCACCATTCCGGACGGTCCATCTTCGTCGCGCCCACGGCGTCGGCCGCCAGGCGGGCATTGACCAGCACGTCGGCCAGGTCGGCGAACTTGTAGGCGCCGTACGTCTGGATCTGCGCGTTCGACAGGGACAACTCGATCCACTGGCCCGTGCCGTCGGCGGCCAGCTTGGCCACGTACAGCTTGCCCGAATCGAGGTATTTGTCGCCGGTGGCGATACGGTCCGCAGGCGTCGCATCCGCGGCGGCCCAGACGGCCGTCGTGACGAATTTGTAGATGTATTCGTTGCGCGAATCGTCGCCCATGTAGACGGCCAGCTGCTGGCCCACGGTTGGCACGCTGAAGGCGGCGCTTTCGTGCGCGTAGCGGCCCAGCGCCGTGCGCTTGCGGATCGCCTTGGTCTTGTCGTACGGGTCCATTTCGACGATGTAGCCCATGCCGTTCAATTCATTGCGGTAATCGTCGCTGCCGTCGGCTGATGCGCCGATCTTGCTCAGGTTCCAGCGCGCGTATTTGTCATCGCTGCCGCCCGTTTCCCAGCCGTGGCGCGAGGCGCCGCCCTGGCTGCGGCCATAGCGGTTCAGCGACACCACGGACTTGTCGCCGCGCGCCGCGTTGTCGGTGGCCGAGCGCGTGAAGTAGCCGGCCCAGTTTTCTTCGCCGGAGAGGTAGCTGCCCCAAGGCGACTTGCCCGTGCCGCAGTTGTTGATGGTGCCGCGCGTCTTGGTGCCGGTCGGCGAATACTTGGTCACCACGAGGGCGTTGCCGCGCACGGGGCCGGCAAGCTCGATGTCCGTCAGCGGCGTGACGCGGCGGTTGAAGGCGGAATCGTTGACGGTGGCCCAGGTGCTGCCCGTCTTTTTGACTTCCACCACGCTCAGGCCGTGGACGGCCACTTCCTTGTCGACTTCGGCGGCGGGGCGCGGCAGCGTGGTGGTGCCGCCATTCACGTGCAGGAAGTGCGAGGACAGTTTTTCGTCCGTGGTCGCTTCGTGGTTCATCGCCAGCAAGCCCCGTTCGGTGCCGGAGGCCAGCGGCGCGCCGGCGGCGGACAGGCCGTAGTATTCCATGCCGTCGTGGTGGTCGCCGGCGCGGTTGTCGAAATCGGTATCGCTGCCGTCATTCTTGTAGGCTGGCGTGGCCGCGCGCAGCGAGTCGCCCAGCGCATACAGCGCGGTGGCCGTGTAGCCGGCCGGCACCGACACGACGTCGGCCAGGCTTTTCGGCACGGCCGTGAAGGCCAGCAGTTTTTCGGGTGTCGGCGTTGGCGTCGGCGTGACGGCCGCCGCATCGCTGCCGCCGCCACAGGCGGACAGACCCATCGAACCCATGACGGCGGTAGCGGCCGTGACGGCGCTGCCGCGCAGCCAGTTGCGGCGGCTCAGGCGGGCGTTCAGGATGCTGTTGAAATGGTTGTCGTGGGACGCGTTGCTGTCGATGTCGTTCAGATCGGTGGCGCGGATGGCCAGATCGTTGGGCTTGTTCATGGGCTGCGATGTCCTGTGGTTGCGTGATTTAAAGGCAACCGCATGATAGTCAGCGTATGTGACAGCGCCATGTCAGCTTGATGACAAAACGATGACAGGCTGCCGGCCGGACGGGACGCGTCGGTGACGGGTCCGTCCGGTCAGGCAGCCTTGGCCTCACTTGGTCTGGCGAAAGCCGCGCTCCACCAGCAAGAGCATGCCGCCGAAGATGGACAGGTTCTTCAGGAAGTTCGTCAGCTGGTCCTGGAAGTGGGCCGCATCGGCGCTCCAGAAGGCGTGGAAGATCACGGTGGTCGGAATCAGGAACAGCGCCAGGGCCAGCGCCGCCCAGCGCGCCTGCCACCCTGTGATCAGCAGCAGGCCGCCGCCCACTTCCAGCACAATCACGCCCACAAGCAAGATATTGGCGATCGGCAAACCCTGGCTGGCCATGTAGCCGGCCACCCCCGCAAAGCCGCCGATTTTCAGCAAGCCCGAGACAAAGAACAGCACGCCAAGGGCGGCACGGCCGAGGGGCAGCAATACGTTGGTTCTGTTTTCCATGATTTTCTCTTTCTTTGTATTTATCAATTATTTCGGTAAATCGAAGACCAGAAACTCTGCGTCCTCTGCTTGCGTGAGGATCACGGCCGCTTCCTGCGTCAGTTTCAGCGCATCGCCCGCTTTCAAGGGCGTGCCGTTGACGACCAGGCTGCCGCGGATCAGGTGCACGTAGGCGAGGCGGCCTTCTTCCAGCGCATGTTCGGCTTGCTCGCCTTCCTGCAGGATGCTGGCGTAGATGGCCGCATCCTGGTGGATCAGCACGGAACCCTGGCGGCCGTCGGGCGAGGCGATCAAGCGCAGCTTGCCCCGTTTGCTTTCCGGCGTGAAGTGTTTCTCTTCATAGCTGGGGGGAATGCCCGTCACGTTCGGCTGGATCCAGATCTGCAGGAAGTGCAAGCCATCCGTGTTTGAATGGTTGAACTCGCTGTGGCGCACGCCGCTGCCGGCGCTCATGCGCTGGACATCGCCGTAGTGCAGCACGGAACCGGTACCCATGCTGTCCTTGTGCTCGAGCGCGCCGTCGAGCACATACGAAATGATTTCCATGTCGCGGTGGCCGTGCGTGCCGAAACCCTGGCCTGGCGTGACCCGGTCTTCATTGATCACCAGCAGGGGACCAAAGCCCATGTGCAGCGGATCGTGGTAGCTGCCGAAGGAAAAGCTGTGGTGGGAATTGAGCCAGCCGTGGTTGGCGGCGCCGCGTTCTTCGCTATGACGAATCTGTAACATGGTGAACTCCGTTTCTAAAGGTTAATGTGCGATAATTTCGAAGGGCCGTTGCCTGCGCTATGCCTTGGCTTCTCTCTGCCCTTCGCTGTACGATGAACAAAGTATAGGCGCCTCAGAAGAGAAAGAAAAACGGAAAATCTTGCGACCTATGATCGAAAAAATCGAATGTTAAGACTGAGCCTGGAAGCGCTGCAAATCGTCGACGCCATCGACCGCCGTGGATCGTTCTCGTCGGCCGGCAAGGAGTTGCATAAAGTCCCGTCCACCATTTCCTATACGGTGGCCAAGCTGGAGGACGACCTGGGCGTGCAGGTGTTCCAGCGCAATGGCCCGAAAGTCATGCTGACGGCGGCCGGCCAGGAATTGCTGAAAGAGGGCAGGTATTTGCTGAAGGCGGCGCAGGACCTCGAGCACCGCGTGCGCAGGGTGGCGTCCGGCTGGGAAACGGAATTGTCCATCGGCATCGATTCCATGTTTTCCGCCGTGGCCTTGGCCGACGACGTGCGCGCCTTTTACGACGTGGCGCAGCAGACGCGCTTGCGCCTGTCGCAAGACACCCTGTCGGGTACCTGGGAGGCGTTACTGGACCGGCGCGCCGATTTGCTGGTGGGCGCGCCAGGCGACGGGCCGGCGGGCGGCGGCTATATCGCGCAGCCGATCGGCATGCTCGACTTCGTTTTTACCGTGGCGCCCACGCATCCGCTGGCGCAGGTGGCCGAACCCTTGTCGCGCGGCCATTTGCAGCAGCACCGGGCCGTGGTGGTGGCCGATTCGGCGCGCCAGATGGCGCCGCGCACGGTGGGGCTGCTGCTGGGGCAAGATGCCTTGAGCGTGCCGAACATGCAGGTCAAGTTCGATTACCAGGTGCTGGGGCTGGGCTTTGGCTTCCTGCCGGGGCCGTGCGCGCGCGCCGCCATCGCGCGTGGCTTGCTGGTGGAAAAGGCCGTGGAAGAGCCGAAACCGTCGGAAACGTTTTACCTGGCCTGGAGAGTGGGCGAGGATGGCGCCGCGCTGCGCTGGTGGATGGCGCGCATGCGCGAACCCGATGTGTTTGCTCGCCTGGCGCAACATCTGCCCGGCCATTCGGCGTAGGCCTTAAAATGTTGACATACGCCAACACTTTTAAGTTACCATATTCACAGTATTTCCCGCCCGACCTCCACGCCCCACAGTGGGATTTTGATGATTACACACACCGCAGCGCCCCTGATACCTTCCCCTGACCTGGTCCAAGAGTGGGGTTGCCATGCTTGAGGCGAAGGTCGCGCTGTGCCTGCGCCTGGCCCAGGATGCCCGTGAACAGGCGGGGCCGCAGCAGGCCGCCACCCTGGCGCGGCTGGAGGAAGAGCTGGAGCGGCTGCGCGGCGCCAGCCGGCCCGTGGTGCGCGTGGCGCCCCCTGACGCCTTGCTGGAAATCGATCCCGACGGCTTTTTGATCGGCTGGAACCATGGCGCCGAACAGATGTTCGGCTATTCCGAACTGGAAGCACTGGGCCAGCACATCCTGTTTTTGTATCCGGAAGACGACGCGGAAGCGAGCGTGCTGGAACTGCATTTCACGCAGGGCGACGTGGCCACCGATGTGCGCCGGCGCAAGAAGTCGGGCATGGTGACATGGCTGCGCATGCACCGCCATGTGATCCACGACCAGGCGGGCAAGGGCTGCGGCATGGCCGTGCGCCTGTCGGCCATGAGCGAGCCGCTGTCCGACGTGGACAAGGTCCGGTTGCACGCCCGCATCATCGAAGACAGCGAGCAAGCCGTGCTGATCACGGATGCGGAAGAGCGCATCGTCTCGATCAACAGCTCGTTTTCCCGCATCACCGGCTATTCGCCGGCCGAAGCCATCGGCCGCACGCCGGACTTGCTGCGCTCGGGCGTGCACGACCCGGATTTCCGCGCCAAGGTGCGCGCCGCCATGCGCGGCCACGGTTCCTGGCGCGGCGAAATCATCGGCAAGCGCAAGAATGGCGAACTGTTCCCGCAAGACGTCACCATCAGCGTCGTGCGCGACGAATTTGGCGAAATCAGCCATGTATTTTCCCTGTTTTCCGATATCTCGGTGCACAAGGATGCCGAGGCGCGCATGCAGCGCATGGCCAACTACGACAGCCTGACGGGATTGCCCAACCGCTGCCTGCTGAACCAATTGGTCGACCAGGGCCTGGCCGAAGCGAAACGGCAAGGCACGCATGGCGCGCTGATGGTCATCGACATCAGCCGCATCGGTTCCATCAGCGACACCCTGGGCCATGAAGTGGGCGACCAGCTGGTGATCGCCATCGGCCAGCTGTTCCGCGGCGCCCTGCGCGACGCCGACATCCTGGCGCGGGTCGACAACAGCAAATTCGTCGTGGCCCTGCTGCACATCGAAAAGCGCGAACACGCGGCCAACGTGGCGCAAAAGCTGCTCAACCTGCTCGAGGCGCCGATCAATATCGACGCGCACGCGCTGCACGTGGGCGCCAGCATCGGCATCACCGTGTATCCGGAAGACGGCCTGGAAGCGCCGGCCCTGTTCCGCTTTGCCGACGTGGCCGTGGCCAAGGCGGGGCAGACCATCGAATCGACCTTCCTGTTCTACCGCGAAGACATGAACCGCAGGGCCAAGGAGCATCTGCGCCTGGAAAGCGAAATGCGGCTGGCGCTCGGCGACAAGGAGCTGGAATTGCATTACCAGCCGAAAGTGAGCCTGGCCAGCGGACGCATCGTGGGCGCGGAAGCCTTGCTGCGCTGGAAGCATCCGATGCGCGGCATGGTTTCGCCCGGCGTCTTCATCCCCGTCGCCGAGGAAACCAGTCTGATTCTGGAGCTGGGCACCTGGGTGCTGGACGAGGCGTGCCGCCAGATCCGCAGCTGGGAAGACCGTGGCCTGCACATGCCGGCCATCGCCGTCAACCTGTCGGCGCGCCAGTTCGATGAACAGTTGCCGGCGCGCATAGCGGCCGTACTCGAGCGCTACCAGGTGCGGCCCGACCAGATCATGCTGGAAATCACGGAAAGCCTGCTGATGCGCGGCGCCGACAAGGTCATCGGCATCATGAACCAGCTGGTGGCCATGGGACTGGCGCTGGCGCTCGATGATTTCGGCACCGGCTATTCCAGCCTCGCCTACCTGAAGAAATTCCCCATCAGCACATTGAAAATCGACCGCTCCTTCGTCATCGGCTTGCCCTTCGAGGAAAACGATTGCGCCATCGCCCGCGCCATCGTCACCATGGCGCAGCAGCTGCGCCAGGAAATCGTCGCCGAAGGGGTGGAAACGGCCGAACAGATGCGCTTCCTGCGCGAACTCGGCTGCGACCAGCTGCAAGGCTATCTGTTCAGCCCGGCCGTGCCGGCGGCCGAATTCGAGCTGATGCTCGATGAAGGCCGGCAGTTGCGCCTGGAAGAGGCGGTCTGAACCGGCGTCGCTCAGACGCGCAGCAGTCCGCGAAAGCCCCGGCTCGCATAATACGATTCGGCGCCGTTGTGATAGACGAAGACCTGGTCATAGCGGCGGTCGCCAAACAGGGCGCCGCCCAATGCCCGGATGCTGTCCGGCGTGGCGATCCAGCTCGAGGTCTTGCGGTCGAACGGTTCCAGCTCTTGCAACTGCCGGTACTGCGCCTGCGTCAGCAAGGCGATGCCCATCGCCTGCGCCATGGCGAGCGCGCTGCCGGCCGGCTTGTTGGCCTTGCGCGCAGCCAGGGCCGCCGCGTCGAAACACAGGCTGCGCCGGCCGATCGGGCTTTCTGTTGAGCAATCGCAAAACGTGACGGCATCCGTCTCGCCGGCGTGCCCGATGACGTCCGGTTCGCCGCCCGTGTCTTCCATTTTCTGCAATGCCACCAGGCTGGCGGGAGCGGCGTTCAAGCGCGCCAGCACCTTGTCCCAGGTCCATCCCGGATGGCGGTGCATGTGCCGGCTGAAGCGGGTTTGCAAGGTGCGGATCAAGTCGTCATGCATGGCGCGGCTCCCTGGGGTTTCAACGATATGGCCGATTATAAGACGCGATGCCGGCGGGCGGCGCTCATCCCAGCTGCACTTTTTCCAGCAGATAATCGAGCATCACGCGCACCCTGGCCGGCACTTGCAGGCCCGGTCCCACGAAGACGGCGTGCACGAGTTCCTTGTCGCCGGGATTGTAGTCCTGCAGCACTGGCATGAGTCGGCCTTGCTCGATGTCGCGCTGCACGTGCTGGCGCGAAAAGCGTCCCAGCCCCATGCCGGCCAGCGCCAGCTGGCGCATGCTTTCGCCATCGCTGACGCAGGTATTGCCCTGCGGCGCCACCTGCAAGGTGCCGCCGCTCCCGTCGAGGAAGGGCCACGTTTCGTTCTGGCAGCGGAAGTTGAAGGCCAATAAATTGTGTTCAGATAATTCCTGCGGCGTGCGCGGCAGGCCGTGCCGCGCCACGTAGGCTGGCGAGGCGACGACGACCATCGTGTCTTCGCCCAGTTTGCGCGCCACCAGGTTCGATGCCTTCAGCGTGCCCGTGCGGATGGCGATGTCGGTGCGGTCTTCCAGCAGGTCGACGATGGCGTCGCTGACGACGACGTCGAGCACGATGTCGGGATAGCGCTGCGCGAACTCGGGCAGGATGGGCAGCAGGTGGCGCACGCCGAACGGCACGAAACAGTTGATGCGCAGGCGTCCGCGCGGCGCGGCGCCCTGCGATGCTTCGCGCTCGGCGCCATCGATATCGTCGAGGATGCGCTTGCACTGCACGAAGAAGGCGTCGCCCTCGGGCGTCGTATGCAGCTGGCGTGTGCTGCGCTGGAGCAAACGTGCGCCGAGCCGCGCTTCCAGGCGATTGACGAGCTTGCTGACGGCCGACGGCGTCAGGGCCAGGCGGCGCGCGGCGGCGGAAAAGGCGCCCGTTTCCACCACGGCCACGAACACGGCCATCTCGAACGCGCGGTTGATGTCTTGCCTGGCCATTATTGAATCCATTTCACAGGTGTTTCCATTATCGGAGTCTATATCAAAAGTATTTATCTCGATACACTGGCCCGCTTGAACTATTTGTTGGAGCCATCATGACCACCGCACACCCTGTTTCCCCTTCAGCCAGCACCATGCCGCCCGGCGTGCTGGCGCTGGCCGTCGGCGCCTTTGCCATCGGCGTGACCGAATTCATCGTCGTCGGCATCTTGCCCGCCATTGCAAAAGATTTGCACATTTCCATCGAATCGGCCGGCTCGCTGGTGAGCCTGTACGCGCTGGCGCTGGCCATCGGCACGCCGCTGCTCGTGTTATTGATGTCGCGCCTGCCGCGCAAGGCGGCCTTGCTGGGGCTGATGAGCGTGTTCCTGGCCGGTAATTTGCTGGCTGCCTTTTCCCACACGTTTGAATTGCTGCTGGCGGGACGGGTCATCACGGCCGTGGCGCACGGCACCTTCTTTGCCATCGGCGCCACCGTGGCCGCCAGCCTGGTGAACAAGGCGCAGGCGGGCAGGGCGATTTCCGTGATGTTTGCGGGACTGACGCTGGCCATGGTGATCGGCGTGCCTCTGGGCAGCTTCCTCGGCAACCTGATGGGCTGGCGCCTGCCGTTCTTTGCCGTGGTGGTCCTGGCTGCGCTGGGTTTGGGCGCCATGGCGCGCTGGCTGCCGGCCGGTTTGCAGCAGGGTAAGGGCGGCAAGGCCATGACGCAGCTGGCAGCCCTCGGCAGCGGCCCCATCCTGACGATGATGGCGGTGACCACCTTCGGCTTCGGCAGCAGCTTTGCCGCGTTCACGTTCATTACGCCCATCCTGACGGATGTGACGGGCTTTTCCGCCACCATGGCCAGCGCCCTGCTGATCGTGTTCGGCGTCGCCACCTTTGCCGGTAACCTGGCGGGCGGCTACCTGACGAGCCACCTGGGCTGGCAAAAAGCGCTGCGATCGATGCTGCTGTTGCTGGCCGCCACGCAAGTGGGCGTGGCGCTGGCCATCACGTCCCAGTGGCTGATGACGGTGATGCTGTTCGTCTGGGGCGTGTTCGCCTTCGGCCTGTCTCCGGCCCTGCAGGCGGGCATGCTGGCCACGGCCGAGCGCTACACGCCGCAAGCCGTCGATTTTGCCTCGGGCCTGAATATTTCCGCGTTCAACCTCGGCATTTCCTTCGGTTCCATGCTCGGTGCGCTGATGGTCTCGCGCCAGCTGATGGCGTCGTCGCCATGGGCCGGGGTGGCGGCTGCCTTGCTGGCCCTGCTGCCGCTGGCCTGGCTGGCGCGCAGGAACCTGGCCGCCCACGTGGCGGGGGCGGCCGCGCACTGAGCGCGGTCCGCCTTATTCCAGCAGGGCGGCGATCGCCAGCGGCGTGCCGCCGGTGAGTACCTGGCCCCCGTCCGGATGCGCATGGAAACGGAAGGCGTAGACGCGAAAGCCGCTGGCGGCGTCGCCGGGAAAGGCGGGGCCGTCCTGCGCCGCCAGCGGGAACGCCGCGCCATCGCCGCCCTGATAGCGCACTTGCGCCGCATCCGTCCTCGCATAGGCAAACTGCACGCCGACGCAGCGCTTGCCGCCAGCGCTGCCGGCATAGCGCGTATAGGCGAGGAATTGTTCGCAGGCGGCGCGCAGGTCGGCCGCCGCATACACGCCATCGGGCCGCGTGACGATGGAGACCCAGGCGCTTGACGAGATCTGCCCCGGCTTGCGGTTCCAGGTCAGCTCCGCGTTGTCGTCATAGGCGGCCTTTGAAAACGGGAAAACGGCGCGCCCCAAAGCATCGAGCGGCAGCGCCAGCTGCGCGTCCTTGCCGTGCAAGGCCAGGCGCAAGCCCTCCGTGGACACGCCGGCGTCGCGCGGACGCAAGCGCAGATGCTGCTGCAGCAATTGCTTGGGTTTGCCGTACTTCTCGAACCAGATCATGTGGCGGTAGGCGTCGCGATACGCGGTCCAGTCGCTGCCTTCCTGGGCGCCTGCGAACGCGGGCAGCAATGCCAGGCCGAGAAGCAGGGGCTTGAGCATGCCGCTTAAAACCGGTAGCCGAGGCCGGTGGACCAGCTGATGACGTTGCGCCGTTCGATGACGGGACTGCCGGCCGGCCCGCTGCCCAGCCGCGTGCCCGTGACGGCGCTGTTGAGCAGCCACTTGCTGCTCAGCGCCCAGTTCCAGTTGACGCCTGCCTCGATGGCGGTGACGCCGCCGGCCGGGCGGTAGTCGCGCGCGCCGCCGGCAGCAACGCTGACGGCGTAGCGCTCCTCCATCACGGCGCCGCTGGCCAGCGACACGCCGGCCGACACGGTCACCGTATGATGGGCCGCCAGCGAGGGCAGGGTCTTTTGCACGGCGAACTGCGCGCGCCAGCCGTGCGCGCTCGTGTCGTACACCAGGTTCGACGTGACGCGCATCTGCTCGCCCAGGTAATAGCCATAAAAGCCGCCCACGTCGGGCGAGCCCTTGATGCGCCGCGTGCCGCGCAGGCGCCAGCCATCTTCCGGATCGCGCGCGTTGCTGGCGGCCAGCAGCGGGCCGTATTCAATGCCCGGCGTGGCCGACAGGTGCATGCCCGCCACGCCGCTGGCCGAGACGAACACGCCATTGCTCCACTGGACCTGCAGCAGCGGCCGCAGGACGGCGGCGCGCGGCGCGCCATCGGCCGTCGCGGAGCTGCCCGTGACGGCCGCGCCCACGTACATGTCCCGGCTCCCGTCGGGCATCATCTGCGCGCCGGCGCCGCCGGCCAGCAGCAGCGCCGGCAGCAATAACCGGGGAGAAAACCGGGGAGAAAAACGGGGAGCGAACTTGTGCATGCCATCCTTTAAAAACCGAAACGGACACCGAGCGCGATGCGGTTCATCGTGCTGTCGAGTCCTTCGTATCTGACTGTCGGGGCGTGCTCCCATTCGAGCTGCAGCGCCACGTCCTTGTTGATCTGGTAAGCCGCTCCCACGCTCGCGTACAGGCCCGTCTTGCCGGCCGATTCACCGGGCGGCGCATTCCTGCCGTCGATGGAGAATTTGACGCGGCTGCGCGCCATGCCCGCCTTGGCGAACAGCGACCAGTCCTCGTCCAGACGCCAGGTGCCGCGCGCCGCCAGGTAGGCGGCGCTGGCGCGCACCCTGAGCCGGTAGCCGGGGTCGAGGTCGAAGCTGGTCGCGCCGCCGCTGGCGCGGTAGCCGCCCTCCAGCGCCCAGGCCGGCGTCAGTTCATAGCCGGCGAAGACGCCGAAAGGCAGCGCCTTGCCGCTGGCGTCGCGCTGGCTTGTCGCGCCACCGGCCGCATACTGGATCTTGCCGTCGCTGGCCGGGCTGATGTTGGCGCCCACGTACATGCCTTCGGCGTGGACGAGCGAGGTGGCGGCGACGGCGAGCAGGGTGCTGCATGCAAATTTTTTCATGTTCGGATTCCGGTTGAGGTAAGAGCCATGAATGTTAGGCAAACAGCGTCCCGGAATCCGCCCGTGTTTGTCTTCGAATTGTCCTCAATTTGTAGGCCGCATTTGTATAGAAAGTGTAGCAATGTGTACGGGATTGTCGAATTTGCCACAGGCGCGCCGCGCTCCACTACAATACGCCACAAAAATGGCGGCGCGGAGGAGCGATGCAAGGTGTCATGCTGGTGGAGGACGATGCGCGGCTGGCCGCGCTGGTCAAGGAATACCTGGAGCAATACGACTATGCGGTTGACGTGGTCACGCGCGGCGACCAGGCCCTGGCGCGTTTTCGCGATACCCAGCCCGAGCTGGTGATACTCGACCTGACCCTGCCCGGCGTCGACGGCCTGGTGGTGTGCCGCCAGCTGCGCCAGCTCAGCGCCGTGCCCATCCTGATACTGACGGCGCGCGAAGACACCTTCGACGAAGTCTCGGGCCTGGAGCAGGGCGCCGACGACTACGTGAACAAGCCGATCCAGCCGCGCGTGCTGCTGGCCCGCTTGCGCGCGCTGCAGCGGCGCGGCAGCGCGGCGGCCGGCAGCGATATCGTCATCGGCCAGCTGCGCGTGTCGCGCGAGAACCGCGCCGTGCACTGGCGCGGTCAGGAAATCGCCATGAACAGCGCCGAATTCAAGCTGTTCGCCATCCTGGCCGATGCCGCGGGCAAGGTCATGTCGCGCAACGACATCCTCGTCAAGATGCGCGGCATCGAATTCGATGGCCTCGACCGCAGCATCGACAACTGCATCTCGCGCCTGCGCCGCAAGTTCGACGACACCGCCGCCGAGCGCATCAAGACGGTGTGGGGCGAAGGCTACCTGCTCACGCCCTCGGCCTGGGAATGAACCGCCTGTTCTGGCGTTTCGCGCTGCTGGTGCTGCTGGCCATCGCGCTGGGCAGCGGCGTCATTTACTTCACCTTCAGCCGCCTGTTCGGCGATCCGCTCGAGCATATCGCGCGCGACCAGGCGGCCGGCCAGATCTTCCTGCTGGAGCAGTACATCGACCAGGCACCCGCCGACGAATGGCTGCCGCGCCTGAACAAGGTGCGCGAAGTGTCGGACGTCACGCTGGAACTGCAGCCGCTGGCCACGGTATTGGCGGCGCTGCCGGCCGTCCGGCGCGCGCCGCTGTTGCAAGGCGCTGTCGTGATGGACGTGGGCGGCAAGGGCTTTTACCGCCGCGTCGACGTCACGGGCGCGCGCTATGCCGGCAGCGACGACGACGTGCTCCACGCGCAGAAGCTGCCCATCGACGTGGGCCAGGCGCTGCGCATGGAAGCGATCCGTTTCGCCGTCATCGCGCTATGCCTGCTGCTGCCGCTGGGCTGGTGGACGCGCGCGCACGGCCGCAGCCTGGCGGCGCTGTCGCGCATGGCCGACGATTTCGGACAGGGCGACCTGGCCGCGCGGGCGCGGGTCAGCCCCGCATCGAGCATCGCGCCGCTGGCGGGCCGCATCAACGACATGGCCGGGCGCATCGGTTCGCTGCTGGAGGCGCGCAAGCATTTGCTGCTGTCGGTCTCGCACGAGCTGCGCACGCCGATCGCGCGGCTGGAATTCGGCCTGGAACTGCTGGCCGCGCGGCATGCGGACGGCCAGCCCGACCTGCAGCGGCGCGTCGACGCCATGGGCGCCGATGTCGATGAACTGAAAACCCTCGTCAATGAGCTGTTGGGCCTGATGCAGCTCGATCATGCGCAGGCGCTGCCGCGCCAGTCCTTCGCGCTGGCGCCCCTGCTGCACGCCTGCCTGGCGGCGGCCTTGCCGCGCCAGGTGGACGCCAGCATCGCCGCCGACCTGGGCGAGCTGCGCGGCGACCCCCGCCTGCTGGCGCGCGCCGTCGGCAACCTGCTGGGCAATGCGGCCAAATATGCCGTGGCGCGCGTGGCGCTGTCGGCCGTGCGCGATGGCGAGGCGCTGCGCATCGTTATCGAGGACGATGGTCCCGGCATTCCCGCCGACCAGCGCGAACGGGTGTTCGCCCCGTTCTACCGCCTGGAGCGCGAGCAGGACCATGCGGCCGCAGGCCACGGCCTGGGACTGGCCATCGCCGCCAGGGCTGTCGCGCTGCACGGCGGCGCCATCGCCGTCGACGATTCACCGCTGGGCGGCGCGCGCTTCACGATTTGTATTCGGGCCTGAGCGCTGCCGCGCCGCGTCTCTGCCGCTGCGCCATGTACGAGCTGCCCATGGACGCGGCCATGATCATGGCAATCGCCAGCCACTGCCCGGCACCGAGCCGTTCATCGAGCAGGATGTAGGCCAGCATGGCGGCCACGGCCGGTTCCATGCTGCTCATGATGCCGAACGCTTGCGGCGTCAGCCGTTTCAGGGCGACCATTTCCAGCGAGATCGGTATCGCGCTGGAAATGAGGGCCACGCCCAGGCCGATGCCCAGCACGGCGGGCGAGAGCAGGGCGGCGCCGCTGTGCATCACGCCCACGGGCACGACCACCAGCGCGGCCATGGCCAGGCCCAGCGAGACGGAATGGCCCGCATGCAGATGGCTGGCGCGCTTGCCGAAGACGATGTACGAGGCCCAGCAGACGGCCGCGCCCAGGGCGAACAGCACGCCCGTGGGATCGAGATTGCTGATGTCGTGGCCGAGCGGCAGCAGCAGCGCCAGTCCCGCCACGGCCAGGGCCACCCAGACGAAGTCGAGCGCGCGGCGCGAGGCCAGCAGCGCCACGGCCAGCGGGCCGGAAAACTCGATGGCCACGGCGATGCCGAACGGGATCGTGCGCAAGGCCATGTAGAAGCACAGGTTGGTCAAGCCCAGCGCCGCGCCGTACAGGGCCACCGTGCGCAGGTCGGCGTGGCTCAGCTGCCAGCGCCACGGGCGCCAGAACAGCAACAGCAGCAGCGCGGAAAAGCCCACACGCACGGCCGTCGTGCCTTGCGCACCGACCAGCGGGAACAGGCTGTGCTTGGCCCATGAGGTGCCCAGCCCCAGCGCGGTGACGGAGCCGAGGATGGCGAGCAGGGGAATGAACGAGGAATAGCGGCGTAATGGCATGGTGATAAAAGGCTTGATATCGGAATGGTGAAAGTTTATTGTGTCTGCTCCGATATTTGCACTGCATTTTGACCTTCATGACGCAACTTTCGCTCACGCCTTCGCCCGACCTCGATGCCTTCGACCTGGCCATCCTCGACATCCTGCAGCGCGATAACACGACCTCGCAACGCGAAATCGCCCAGGCCGTGCATTTGTCGGCGCCGGCCGTGCAGCGGCGCATCCGCCGCCTGCGCGAGAGCGGGGTGATCCGTCATGAAGTGGCCGTGCTCGACGCGAGCCGGTTGGGCCGTCCCTTGATCTTGACGGTGGAAGTGCATTTGCACGACGAGCACCCGCAGCGCACGGCCGGCATGCGCGCGCGCATCATGGCCGAACCTGCCATCCAGCAATGCTATGGGATTACCGGCGAGGCCGATTACCTGCTGGTCATCACCGCCAGCAGCATGGCCGAATACGAGGCACTGACGGAACGCCTGTTCGGCGGCGACGACAATATCCGGCGCTACCGTACCTCGGTGGCGCTGACCTGCCTCAAGATGGGCTTGCACGTGCCGCTGGCATAGGATCGGACGGATGACGATCTCGAACAAGAGGCAAGCGGCCGTGACGGCAGCCATGCCCGCCAGCCTGCGCGCCGCCGTGGCCGGCTATCGATGGGTACGCGACAGCGCCGGTGAATCGGACGCTGCCGTCTATAGGCTGCAGGGCAGGGACGGCGCGCCGGACCTGTTTTTGAAGCATGGCAAGGGTGTTGCCGCCGCCGAGCTCGCCGATGAACTGGCGCGGCTGCGCTGGCTGGCGCAATACCTGCCCGTGCCGGTCGTGCTCCAGTTCGCCCAGGCGGCAGACCCGCAGCAGGCATGGCTGCTGACGGCGGCGCTGCCGGGCAAGACGGCGCACGAATTACTGGAAGCCAATCCCGAGATTGGCCCCGCCGTGGCCGACGCGCTGGCAGCCTTCCTGCGCCGCCTGCATGCGCTGCCCGTCGATGCCTGCCCGTTCGACGCCAGCCCTGCCGTGCGGCTGGCCCAGGCATGCCAACGCATCGATGCGGGCCTCGTCGACACCGATGATTTCGATATCGCGCGCCAAGGCTGGACGGCGGAACAGGTGTGGGCGGCGCTGCAGGATTGCCAGCCGCTCACGCCCGACCTCGTCGTCACGCATGGCGACTTCTCGCTGGAAAATATCCTCCTGCACGAAAGCGCCGTCGTCGGCTGCCTCGACGTGGGACGGGCCGGCGTTGCCGACCGCTACCAGGACATGGCCATCGCCTGGCGTGCTCTCGGTCAGTTGGACGCCGCGCTACAGCAAAGGTTTGCTGAGCAATATGGGCTCCTTGATATCGATCAAGGCAAGCTGGAATTCCATTTGCTGCTCGACGAACTGTTTTGAAGGCTGCCAGCCATCAAGGCTCTTCGCGCTCGGCATCGCGTTCGCGGCAGCTCAAGGACGCGTAATGACCTTGGGGCAGCCGGGCCTGGATGGCAACCTCGCTCAGTGCATGTCCGATATCGACGGGGTCGGTCAAGGTGCAGCGCTGGGCGATGGCGAACTCCTGCAGCTTCTGCGTGCTGCCCTGCACCTTGAGCGTCACGCCCGCCCCGGGGCTGACGCAGCAGCCGATGTATTGCGTGATGTATTCTTCCTCGATCAGCACCAGTGCATGCCCCATGAAGCCGGCCGGCTTTTTCAACAGGTAATAATCGGTGTAGTCGAAGCGCTGGTCCGGGTGCTTGCCGACGTAGCCTTCGCGCATGTAGGCGGCGATGGCCTTGCCGGAGGTGCCCACTCTTTGCGTCGTGCCCTTTTTCAGGTGCAGCGCCTGGATCAGACCGCTTTCAAGCCCGGGATCGGCAGCGGCCAGGGCGCTGGAGGCGCAGGCGGCGAGAAAAAGCGAGCCGAGCAGGCGGCGGGTGCGGCATGCCGGCATGGGAGTGATTGCTTGCATATATTTCAGGTGAAGGGGGAGAAGACGCGCAGTGTAGCCCACGCCAGCCTGAGTGCGTGGCACAATGCGTGATCGGCACGCCACGTGCCACTGCCCCCAGGACTTTCATGACCCGCGCCATCCTCGACGAAGCCCAGATCCATCCCGCCGCCCGCCCTTTGATCGGCAGCAAGCACCAGGACATCGTGCGCGAGGTGCAGGCGGCCATCGCCGCGCACCAGGTCGTGGTGGTCGGCATGGCGCTCAATCCGTTTCCGCGCAAGGCGCGCAAGATACTCGACGTGCTGGGCACGCCCTACCAGTACCTGCAATACGGCAGTTATCTGAACCAGTGGCACCGCCGCAATGCCTTGAAAATGTGGACGGGTTGGCCCACGTTTCCCATGATTTTCGTCAATGGCGTGCTCATCGGCGGCGCCAGCGAGCTGCAAAAGCTCGTGGAAAATGGCGAGTTCAGCGCCATGCTGGCAAAGAAGCTGCGCCAGTTCTGACCTGTTCCTTACTCGCCCGGCCGCCACGGCGACTTGCGCGTGCGCAAGGGGTCGAGCAAGCTGCGTAAATCGTTGTGGTCGAGTTCGTACATCAACGCGATTAAACTGCCCAGTTCGCCCGAGGGAAAGCCCTCGCGCGCGAACCAGCCCAAGTAATGTCCCGGCAAGTCGGCCAGCAAGCGTCCCTGATATTTCCCGTATGGCATTTCGCGCGTGACCAGCAGCGCCAGTTTTTCTGAATTCATGGTGGTGACCCCGTGTTGATGCGGCCAGTGTAGCAGACCATTACATTGTTGAGTTAGGCGCAATTATCTTCTGTCCGATCAGGTATTTTTCGGAATAAAGAAAACCCCGATACTGCATGCCAACATCATTGATCGGAGTTTGCCATGCCCATTGCCTTGCTCGCGCTGACCCTCAGCGCATTTGCCATCGGAACCACCGAGTTTGTCATCGTGGGGCTGTTGCCCACCATCGCCGCCGACCTGGGCGTCAACCTGCCGTCGGCCGGCCTGCTGGTCAGCCTGTATGCGCTGGGCGTCGCCGTCGGCGCGCCCGTGCTGACCGCCCTGACGGGCAAGATTCCGCGCAAAACCCTGCTGCTGTCGCTGATGGTCTTGTTCACCCTGGGCAATTTGCTGGCGTGGAAATCACCGGGCTATGCAACCCTCGTCGTCGCCCGCATCCTGACGGGGCTGGCGCATGGCGTGTTCTTTTCCATCGGCTCGACCATCGCCACCTCGCTGGTGCCGAAGGACAAGGCGGCCAGCGCGATTGCCATCATGTTTACGGGCTTGACCGTGGCCCTGGTGACGGGCGTGCCGCTGGGCACCTTCATCGGCCAGCATTTCGGCTGGCGCGAAACCTTCCTCGCCGTCTCGGCCCTGGGTCTGGTGGCGTTCATCGGCAGCCTGTTGTACGTGCCGTCGACCATCAAGCACAGCAAGCCCGCCTCGCTGCTGCAGCAAGTGCAGGTGCTGGGCCAGCCCCGGCTGCTGCTGGTGTACGCCATGACGGCCGTCGGCTATGGCGGTTCCTTCATCGCCTTTACCTATCTGGCGCCGATCCTGCAGCAAGTGTCGGGTTTCAGCGCCGGCGCCGTGGGTGCGGTGATGCTCGTGTATGGCGTGTCCGTGGCGTTCGGCAATATCTGGGGCGGCAAGCTGGCCGACAAGAAGGGGCCAGTGCGCGCCCTGAAACTGATCTTTTTGCTGCTGTCCGCCGTCTTGCTGCTGCTGACCTTCACGGCGCCGCATCCCGTGCTCGTCGTCATCACCGTGCTGCTGTGGGGTGCCGTGGCCTTCGGTAACGTGGCCGGTTTGCAAGTGTACGTCGTGCAGCAAGCGGAACACTTCACGCCCCGCGCCGTCGACGTCGCTTCCGGCCTGAATATCGCCGCCTTTAATCTTGGCATCGCCGGCGGCGCCTGGGGCGGCGGCTTGATCGTGGAACACCTGGGCCTCGTGCACACGGGCTGGATCGGCGCGCTGGTCGTGCTCGGTGCCTTCGGCTTGACGGCCCTGAGCGGCCGGATGGACCGTTTGAATCCCATCCCCGTGCGCAGCGGCGGCGAGAAATCGATGCATGCGGTGGGGCACTAAGCCTGCTTGATCTGCAAGCAAGTTGCTGGCACGGGCGAGAGCAGGGTTTACAATGGTGTTTCCCTTTCTCTCGCCCATACTCCCCATGTCCGATACCGCAATGTCACCGCTGCGCCTGCGCGCCGCCATCAACCCGAAACCGCTGGGCGTCGCCCTGTTGCTCATCGTGCTAGGCGCCTGGTACCTGGCGCTGACGGTGGGCGCCACCCAGTCCGCGCTGTACGTGGTGGGCGCCTTGCTCGGCATCACCCTGTATCACGCGGCCTTCGGTTTTACATCGGCCTGGCGCGTCTTCATTGCCGATGGCCGCGGCGACGGCTTGCGCGCGCAAATGCTGATGCTGGCCGTGGGCGTGGCGCTGTTCTTCCCCGCGCTGTCGGCCGGTACCCTGTTCGGCACGCCCGTGGCGGGCCTGGTGTCTCCCGCCGGCACGTCCGTCATCTTCGGCGCCTTCATCTTCGGCATCGGCATGCAGCTGGGCGGCGGCTGCGCCTCCGGCACCCTGTACACGGTGGGCGGGGGCAGCACGCGCATGCTCATCACCTTGGCCGCCTTCATCGTCGGCTCCGTGATCGGCACGGCGCACATGCCGTTCTGGACGGCATTGCCGCAATTGAAACCCATTTCCCTCGTCACAAGCCTGGGCCTGGTACCCGCGCTGGCGCTGAACTGGCTCGTTTTTGCAATGATCGCCAGCATCACGGTGCTGGTGGAAAAACGCCGTCATGGCAAGCTCGTCGCGACACCGCTGCGCCCGTCGCAGGCGTCGCCCTGGCTGCACGGCCCCTGGCCGCTGGTGGCGGGCGCCATCGCGCTCGTCGTACTCAATTTCATCACCCTGGCGCTGTCGGGCCGTCCGTGGGGCGTGACGTCCGCGTTTGCCCTGTGGGGCGCGAAAGCCGCGTCTGTGGTCGGCATCGACACGGCCAGCTGGGCCTATTGGTCGACCAAAGCCAACGCGGCCGCCCTGGCCGCGCCGCTGACGCAGGACAAGACTTCCGTGATGGATATCGGCATCGTGCTGGGCGCCATGCTGGCGGCGGCCCTGGCTGGCCGCTACGCGCCCGTGTGGCGCATCCCGCGCCGCTCGGTCATCGCCGCCGTCGTCGGCGGCTTGCTGCTCGGCTACGGCGCGCGCCTGGCCTACGGCTGCAATATCGGCGCCTACTTCAGCGGCATCGTCTCGGGCAGCCTGCACGGCTGGCTATGGCTGGTCTGCGCTTTCCTGGGCAACGTCATCGGCACGCGCTTGCGCCCGTGGTTCGGCCTGGAAGTGGAGAAAGTCAAACCGACCGGCTGCTGAGTTATCCACCGTCAATGACCGTACCGAAAACTAATGGAGCAATGTGCATGGATGTCGAGTACCAGGCGTTTTTACACGCGTTTCCCCCGGCGCAGCGCGTGAGCGCCGATGCCGGCAAGCTGGCTGCCTTTACGGAGCACGTACTGGGCGTGGCCTTGCCCGACGACCTCGCGGCATTTCTGCGGCAGGTGGGCGGCGGCTATTTCGGCCGCAACGATCTGTACTTTTTTGGTGACGGCGCAACGCCGGCGCCGCGCGATTGCCTGCAGGAGTGGAACCGTCAAGATTTCTGGACGGAGATTTTCCCGTGCCCGGCAGAGGGCGGTCCCGTGTTCTTTGCCGAAACCTGCTTTGGCGATCAGCTCGGCTACCGCCACGATGGCGACAGCGTGCTCTATTTGCTGTTCGCCATCGATACCTTCGAATCGTTCGTGCTTGCGCATAGCGCACAGGAACTGTTCGCACAGGTGCTGACCGAGCGCTTTGCCCTGGTCGATGCGCGTCGCCTGCAGGCCGTCGAAAGCCAGCTTGGCCCATTGCGCCAGGGCATGCATTATGCGCCGCTGGTGAGCCCGCTGCTGGGCGGCAGCGGCGCGGCGGACAACTTCTGCCAGGAAACGCCGAATGTGCACTTCAGAACGGCGCTGGCCGCGCTGCATGCCGCGCGGCGCGCCTCGGGCGGCTAGTGTGGCGGCTGGCTGGGGGGCGCTTTTAGCCGCCTCCAGCAACGGGCGCGGCAATCCGGTGTATATTGCCGCCCACCTTAGCTCAGTACCGTATCTGCCATGTCCCCAGCGATCCTGTTTGCCGTCGTCCTCGCGTATTTCCTGATCCTGCTGGGCGTGGCATGGCGCACCTCGCGCCACGCCACCAATGAGAGTTTCTTCATCGGCAACAAGGACAGCAACTGGATGCTGGTGGCCTTCGGCATGGTCGGCACCACGCTCACGGGCGTGACCTTCATCAGCGTGCCCGGCGCCGTGGGCAGCAACGGTTTCGGCTACATCCAGCTGATGATCGGCTACGTGCTCGGCTACCTGGCTATCACGTTTATTTTGCTGCCGCTGTATTACCGGCTGCAGCTCACTTCCATTTACCGCTACCTGGAACTGCGCCTGGGCCGGCGCTCCTACCAGAGCGGGGCGGCGTTTTTCATCGTCTCGCGGCTGCTGGGCGCCACGGCGCGGCTGTATCTGGTGGTCAATATCCTGCAAGCCACCATACTCGACAGCCTGGGCGTGCCGTTCTGGCTGACGTCGTGCGTCGTGCTGCTGCTGATCCTGCTGTACACGTACGAGGGCGGCGTGAAAACCATCGTCTGGACCGATACCCTGCAAACGGCGTGCATGCTGGCCGGCCTCGTCATCTGCAGCGTGTTTTTGCTGCACGCGATGGACCTGTCGCTCGTCGACAGCCTGGAGCGCATGCGCGCGCAAGGGTTCACGCGCATCTTCACCGTCGATCCGGACAGCCCCGCCTATGTGTGGAAGCACATTCTTGCCGGCATGTTCATCACGATTGCCATGACGGGCATGGACCAGGAAATGATGCAAAAGAACATTTCCGTGCGCACCTTGCGCGACTCGCAAAAGAACATGCTCAGCCTGACCGTGGTGCTGACGGGCGTGCTGCTGCTGTTCCTCTTCCTCGGCGGCTTGCTGCACCTGTATGCGCCGCTGGCCGGCGTCAGCGCGACAGGCGATAAACTGTTTCCCGCCGTCGTGCTGGGGCACTTTCCCGCCGTGGTGCAGCTGATTTTTTTCATCGCGCTCATTTCCGCCCTGTTTCCCAGCGTGGATGGGGCATTGACGGCGCTCACGTCCACCTTCTGCATCGATATTTTGGGCGTGCAGCGCAGGCCGGACTTGAGCGCGGCCGCGCAGATGCGCTGGCGCCGCCGTGTCCACCTGGTTTTTTCCGCCCTGTTCCTGATCCTGATCATGGCCTTCAAATGGCTGGACGACCCCAGCATGATAGGCGTGATCCTGAAGCTGGCCAGCTATACCTATGGTCCGCTGCTGGGTCTGTTCGCCTTCGGCCTGCTGAGCCGGCGCGGCGTACGCGACCGCTGGGTGCCGCTGGTGGCCGTGGCCGGGCCGCTGCTGTGCGCGCTGATCGAAGGGGAGCAGGCGCGGCTGTTCGAGCATTACCGCATCGGCCTGGAACTGCTGATCCTGAACGGCGCCCTGGTACTCGCAGGCCTGTTCCTCATTTCCACGCCCCCGGGGCAGGGCGGCCAGGACACGCAATACTTGTCAAAATAAGACGAATCCCAAGGCGATCGCGGCCATTTTCAGCTATATTGATTTCCTTTAGGTACATAACCTCACGGAGCATCGATGTCACTCAACCCCTTCCCGCCGCTACGCCGCGGCTTTGGCGCATTCTGGCGCGCGCTGGACGCCACCCGCCGCGCGGTCATCAACCTGATTTTCCTGCTGATCGTCATCGCCATCCTGATCGCCATCTTTGGCGGCGGCGCCAAGCCCCTGGCGGA
This sequence comes from Janthinobacterium sp. FW305-128, assembly GCF_020858135.1. Taxonomy (NCBI): domain Bacteria; kingdom Pseudomonadati; phylum Pseudomonadota; class Betaproteobacteria; order Burkholderiales; family Oxalobacteraceae; genus Janthinobacterium; species Janthinobacterium sp. FW305-128. Next base: position 200,944 of record NZ_JACYMK010000006.1, read on the forward strand.
CAAGACCACCCTGGTACTCGACTTGCAAGGCCCGCTGGTCGAGGAAACCCCGGGCGGCGTGCGCGAAGCCGTGCTGGCCAATGTCAGCGGCGAAGTCAAGAAAAGCGTGCAGCTGCGCGACGTGCTGGCGGTGCTCGACACGGCCGGCAAGGACAAGAACATCGGTTCCATGGTGATCCTGCTCGACGAATTGCAGGGGGGCGGCCTGGCGTCGCTGCGCGAAGTGGCGGCCGGCGTGGAGCGTTTCCGCGCCACGGGCAAGAAAGTGACGGCCTGGGGTTCGAGCTACAACCAGCGCCAGTACCTGGTGGCGGCGAAGGCCGACGAGGTGTTCCTGCACCCGATGGGCGGCGTCATGCTGGAAGGCTTTGGCCGCTACCGCAATTACTACCGCGACGCGCTCGACAAGGTGGGCGTGACGGTCAACCTGCTGAAGGTCGGTACGTATAAAAGCGCGGCCGAGCCTTTCATCGCCAACGGCCCGTCCGAAGCGGCGGCTGAAGCGGACCGCTACCTGAACAACGGCCTGTGGACCACCTACACGACGGACGTGGAAAAGGCGCGCAAGCTGCCGGCCGGCGCGATCATGCAAACGATCGACAACCTGCCAGCCTTGATGACGGCTGCCGGTGGCGACATTGCCAAGCTGTCGCTCAATGGAAAACTGGTCGACGGCCTGAAAACGCGCGATGAGCTGCGCCAGTTCATGATGGCGCGCGGCGCCAAGAACACGGAAGGCACGAACTTCCGCCAGGTGAACTACACCGATTACCTGGCGCGTCTGCGCCCCGTGCACATCGGCGATGCCGTCGGCGTGGTCATCGCCTCGGGCGAAATCGGCGACGGCATCGCGCCGCCGGGCGCCATCGGCGGCCTGTCCACCTCGCGCTTGATCCGCCAGGCGCGCGAAGACAAGTCGATCAAGGCCGTCGTGCTGCGCGTCGATTCGCCGGGCGGCAGCGCCTTCGGCTCGGAACTGATCCGCCGCGAACTGGAACTGACGCGCGCCGCCGGCAAGCCGGTGGTCGTCTCGATGGGCAACGTGGCCGCTTCGGGTGGCTACTGGATCAGCACCTCGTCGGACGAAGTGATCGCCGACGCGGCTACCATCACCGGTTCCATCGGCGTGTTCGCGATTCTGCCGACGGCCGACAAGGTGGTGGAAAAGCTGGGCATCCACACGGCCGGTTCGCCGACCACCTGGCTGGCCGACGCGGGCAACCCCTTGCGTCCGCTCGATCCCCGCTTCGCCGAAGTGATCCAGGGTTCGATCAACCACGTGTATGGCGACTTCCTGAACCTGGCGGCCAAGGCGCGCAAGACGACGCCGGAAAAGATCGATGCAGTGGCGCAGGGCCGCGTCTGGACGGGCTTGCAGGCGAAAGAGCGCAACCTGGTCGACCGCATCGGCAGCTATGGCGATGCGCTGGCCTCGGCCGCCAAGCGCGCCAATCTGGGCGCCGACTACCGCGTGACCTACCTGGAACAGGAAACGTCGAACGTCGATCGCCTGATCGGCATGTTCGGTTCCAAGGCCATGGCCTCGCTGGGGCTGGGCGAACACGTGAAACTGGGCCTGGCCGGCACGGGCTTGCCGGCCGACGCGGCGCTGGGCATGGCGCAGGACCTCTCCTGGCTGTCGGGCATCACGCGCGAGCGCAAACCGTTCATGGCGCTTACGCACTGCCTGTGCGAGGTGCCCCTGGGCGGCAAGTAAGGTCAGGCCTTACACGGCAATATAGATGACATCCCCAAGCCGGCTTCGCCCGGCTTGTTTTCCTTGAGGAGCAGACTATGGCAAGCGACATGAGTGCACCCACGGGTATCACCATCCGCCCTTGCATCAAGGGCGATGAACAGGCGCTGGCGCTGGTGGGTCAGGCCACCTTCCTGGAAGCGTTCGCCGGCATCCTCGATGGCGCCGACGTCATCGCCCATTGCCAGCGCCAGCATGACGCGCAGCTGTACCGCGACTGGCTGGCGCTGCCGGCCATGCGTTTATGGCTGGCCGAGGCCATGCCCGGCGGCGCACCCGTCGGTTATCTGGTGCTCAGTCCTGCCAGCCTGCCGGTCGCGGACCCGCGTCCGGACGACCTGGAAATCAAGCGCATCTACCTGCTGCACCGCTTCCAGGGCCGGCGCGTGGGCCAGCGCCTGATGCAGGCGGCGCTGAGCCAAGCGCGCGCCGGCGGGGCAGGGCGCGTGCTGCTGGGCGTGTACGCGGAAAACCACGACGCGCTGGCGTTTTATGCGCGCTGCGGCTTTGCGCAGGTGGGACGGCGCACCTTCCGCGTCGGCCGCACCGACTACCAGGATGTCATCCTCGGCATGACCATGTAAATTCAGGTAAAGAATCGCCGCCGTCTGTGACCACTTGATCCCCGCGCGGCGCCGGGTCAAGGCGGCTGGCGGGAGATTTGTAGCGAGTTTGTATCTGCATGCGAGTCGCCCGCGTCTGGCGCACGCCGGGCGATGACGCCCCGCAAGCCTGATTTTTCCACCGTTACCCCACAGGGTCGGCCCGCCTGCCGGCCCGCCTGGTCCTCCCGTGCCTGCCAGGCTGTGTGTAATTGTTTCAAGTAGAAATGAAACAGTTACATGACTATGCTAGAGTCGTTTCACGCTGGAGAGCGATGTTTTTTCAGCTGATTTTCAGCTCTTGACTCCCCGGCTGTGTACCGAAACAACCCCGAAAAACGGTCGTCCGGCCTGAGTGTGTTCCACCTCGGCCGGCGCCACAGAATCGCCGTGCCAGCGGCCACTACAAGGATAAGCGATGGATTCGCAGACAACACCCCATACCCCACGGCGCAGCCGCCGTTCGAAAATCGTCGGCACGGTCATCGCGCTGGCCGTGATGGCGGCGCTGGGGGGCGGTGCCTGGTATCTGACCCATTCCGGCGCCAGCGCCCAGGGCGGTGCCGGCGGTCCCGGTGGCCCGGGCGGACCCGGCGGGCCTGGCGGACGCCGCGGCGCTCCCTCGACCACCGTCGGCGTGGCCACGGCCGTCAAGTCCGACCTGCCCGTGGTGCTCGATGCGCTGGGCACGGTGACGGCCGCATCCACCGTGACGGTGCGCCCGCAAGTGTCGGGCATTTTGAAGGAATTGAAATTCAAGGAAGGCGGCATGGTCAAGGCGGGCCAGGTGGTGGCGCAGATCGATCCGGCCCAGTTCGAGATGGCGCTGATGCAGGCCACGGGCCAGCGCCAGCGCGATGAAGCGCAGCTGGAAAACGCGCGCCTGACCCTGAAACGCTATCAAACCCTGCTGGGCCAGGATTCCATCGCGCGCCAGGACGTCGACACGCAGGCCGCATTGGTAAAACAGCTGGAAGGCACCGTCATGACGGACCGCGCGTCCGAAGGCACGGCCAGGCTGAACCTCGGCTACACCAAGGTGGTGTCGCCGATCAGCGGCCGCGCGGGCCTGAAGGTGGTCGATATCGGCAACCTGGTGAGCACCAGCGACACGGGCGGCGTGGTGGTCGTGACGCAGCTCTCGCCCATCGACGTGGAATTTTCCGTGCCGCAGGATAAGGTGCAGACCATCCAGGAGCGCCTGAATGGCGGCTCGGCCCTGGCGGCGCTGGCGCTGGACCGCACGCGCACGCATACGCTGGACAAGGGCAGCCTGACGGCGCTCGACAACCAGGTCGACGTGCAGACGGGCACCGTGCGCGCCAAGGCCCGTTACACGAACGACAAGATGGCCTTGTTCCCCAGCCAGTTCGTCAACGTGCGTCTGGAACTGGGCAACATCACGGGCGCCGTGCTGGTGCCCGTCACGGCTTTGCGTCACAGTAACAACGGCGACTTCGTGTATGTGCTCAAGGCCGACAAGACCGTCACCGTGCGCATGGTCACGCGGGGCCAGGCCACCACCGACATGGTGGAAATCCGCGCCGGCCTGGAAGCGGGAGAGCAAGTCATCACGGAAGGCGCCGACCGCCTGAAGGAAGGCGCGAAGGTCATGCTGGCGGGCGACAAGCCGGCCATGGGCAGCGCAGGTGCTGCCGGCGCGAACGGCGAACGCCGCCACCGCCGCCAGCATGCTGAGGGCGCGGCCAGCGCTTCGGCCACCGCCTCCGCTCCCGCCAGTGCGCCGGCGACCGCTCCGGCGAAGGGCGCGGCGCAATGAGTCCATCGACGCCGTTCATCCAGCGCCCCGTCGCCACGGCGCTGCTGATGCTGGCCATCGTGCTGGCGGGGCTGGTCGGCTTCAAGTTCCTGCCGCTGGCCGCCTTGCCGCAGGTGGACTTCCCCACCATCCAGGTGCAGACCCTGTACCCGGGCGCGAGTCCCGAAGTCATGGGACAGACGGTGACGGCGCCGCTGGAGCGCCAGTTCGGGCAGATGTCGGGTTTACAGCGCATGAGTTCCACCAGCGCGGCCGGCGTTTCCCTCATCACCCTGCAATTTACCCTGGGCCAGACCCTGGACGTGGCCGAGCAGGAAGTGCAGGCGGCCATCAACGCGGGCGGCTCCTTGCTGCCCACCGATTTGCCGGCGCCGCCCGTGTACGCGAAGATCAACCCGGCCGACGCGCCCGTGTTGACCCTGGCGATCACCTCCGACACGATGCCGCTGACGCAGGTGCAGAACATCGTCAACACGCGTCTGGCGCTGAAGATCAGCCAGGTCAACGGCGTGGGCCTCGTCTCGCTGTCGGGCGGCCAGCGTCCCGCCGTGCGCATCCAGGGCGACACCAAATTGCTGGCCTCGTACGGCCTGGGCCTCGACAGCCTGCGCACGGCCATCGCGGCGGCCAACGTCAACAGCGCCAAGGGCAGTTTCGACGGACCCACGCGCTCGTTTACCATCAACGCCAACGATCAATTGGTGACGGCGGAAGACTACAAGCGCCTGATCATCACGTATAAAAACGGCGCGCCCGTGCGCCTGGCTGACGTGGCGAACGTCGTCGACAGCGCGGAAAACACGCGCCTCGGTGCCTGGTCGGGCAAGCAGCCGGCCATCATTCTGAACGTGCAGCGCCAGCCCGGCGCCAACGTCATCAAGACGGTGGACGCCATCAAGGCCCTGTTGCCCGACCTGCAGGCCAGCCTGCCGGCGGCCATGAAGCTCGACGTGCTGAGCGACCGCACGACGGGCATCCGCGCCTCCGTCGAGCACGTGGAAATGGAACTGCTGTTGTCCGTGCTGCTGGTGGTGCTGGTGATCTTCGCCTTCCTGCACAGCCTGCGCGCCACGGTGATCGCCAGCCTGTCCGTGCCGATTTCGCTGATCGGCGCCTGCGGCGTCATGTATTTGCTCGGCTATAGCCTGAACAACCTCTCCTTGATGGCCCTGACCATCGCCACGGGCTTTGTCGTCGATGACGCCATCGTCATGATCGAAAACATCGCCCGCTACATCGAGGAGGGCGAAACGCCGATGGCCGCCGCATTGAAGGGCGCGTCGCAGATCGGCTTTACCATCATCTCGCTGACGGTGTCCCTGATCGCCGTGCTGATTCCCCTGCTGTTCATGGGCGACGTGGTGGGCCGGCTGTTCCGCGAATTTGCCATGACCCTGGCCATCACGATCTTGATTTCCGCCTTGGTGTCGCTGACCCTGGTGCCGATGATGTCGGCGCGCTGGCTGAAAAGCCACGCCGATGAAAAAATCAGCGCCACGGGCCAGCGCATCCAGGCTTTCCTCGACAAGGTCATCCATCAGTACGACCTTGCGCTCGTGTGGGTGCTGAAACGCCAGGGACTGACCCTGCTCGTGGCCTTGGCCACCTTGCTGCTGACCGTCGTCCTGTATATCACCATCCCCAAAGGCCTGTTCCCCACGCAGGACACGGGCCAGCTGCAGGCGCGCATCGAAACCTCGCAAGCCGTCTCGTACGCGCGCATGGCCGCCTTGCAGCAGGCCGCCGCCAGCGCGCTGCTGGAAGACCCCGCTGTCGATACCTTGAGTTCCCTCGTCGGCGTCGATGCGGCCAACAACACCATGCTGCACACGGGCAGCATGCTGATCAACCTGAAGCGTCCGCGCAGCGGCAGCCAGGACGAGATCATGGAACGCCTGCGCAACCGCGTGGCCAAGGTGGCCGGCGTGACCCTGTATCTGCAGCCGACGCAGGATTTGACCATCGACGCGGAATCGGGCCCGACGCAATACCGCGTTTCGCTCGAAGGGGCCGACACGGCCACCGTCACGGAGTGGGCGGGCAAGCTGGCGGCCCGCATGCGCGAGCAATCGCAGTTGCGCAACGTCGTCACGGATGCGGGCGCCACGGGCGCCGCCGTGACGGTCGCCATCGACCGCGACAGCGCCGCGCGCATGTCGGTGACCACGGCCACCGTCGACGACGCCTTGTATAACGCCTTCGGCCAGCGCATCATTTCGACGATTTTCACGGAAACCAACCAGTACCGCGTGATCCTCGAAGCGCAGCCGGGCATCGTCACCACGCCGTCCGACCTGTCGGACCTGCAGGTGCGCACGGGCTCCGGCAAGTCGACGCCGCTGTCCGCGTTTGCCAGCGTCAGCGAAAAACAGGCGCCGCTGCAGATCACGCATGTGGCGCAGTATCCGGCCACGACCCTGGGCTTCGATACGACGCAGGGCGTGGCGCTGGGCAGCGCCGTCGACGCCATCCGCCAGGCGGCGAAAGACATCGCCTTGCCGCCATCGGTGACATTGACCTTCCTCGGCGCGGCCGGCGCGTATGAAAACTCGCTGTCGAACCAGCTGTGGCTCATTTTGGCCGCCGTCGTCTGCGTCTACATCGTGCTCGGGGTGCTGTACGAAAGCTACATCCATCCGCTGACGATTTTGTCGACCCTGCCGTCGGCCGGCGTGGGCGCCTTGCTGGCCCTGATGATCTCGGGCCAGGACCTGGGCGTGATCGGCATCATCGGCATCATCCTGTTGATCGGCATTGTGAAAAAGAACGCCATCATGATGATCGACTTCGCCATCGAGGCCGAGCGCGACGAGGGAAAAAGCCCACAGGACGCCATTCACCAGGCGGCGCTGCTGCGTTTCCGCCCGATTTTGATGACGACCCTGGCGGCCCTGTTCGCGGCCGTGCCGCTGATGCTGGGCTGGGGCGAGGGCGCCGAGTTGCGCCGTCCGCTGGGCCTGGCCATCTTCGGCGGCCTGATCGTCAGCCAGGTGCTGACCTTGTTCACCACTCCCGTCATCTACCTGGGCTTCGACCGCCTGGGCCAGCGCTTCGCGGGCAAAGGGAAGAACGCTGTCAGTCTCGATAAGCCGGGTGCGGGGAGCGCCGCGTGAACCTGTCCGAACCGTTCGTCAAGCGTCCCATCGCCACCGTGCTGCTGACCATCGGCATCGCGCTGGCGGGCATCGGCGCCTTCTTCGTGCTGCCCGTCTCGCCGCTGCCGCAGGTCGATTATCCGACCATTTCCGTCAGCGCCAGCCTGCCTGGCGCCAGCCCCGCGACCATGGCCACCTCGGTGGCCACGCCGCTGGAACGCCGCCTGGGCGTGATCTCGGGCGTGAACGAGATGACGTCGTCGTCGGGCACGGGCTCGGCGCGCATCAATTTGCAGTTCGACCTGAACCGCAAGATCGATTCGGCCGCGCGCGAAGTGCAGGCGGCGATTGCCGCCGCGCGCGTGGACTTGCCGGCCACCCTGCGCAGCAATCCCACCTACCGCAAGGCCAATCCGTCCGACGCGCCCGTGATCATCCTGGCGCTGACGTCGAAAACGCGCACGCCGGGCCAGATCTACGATGCCGTGTCGAACCTGGTGCAACAAAAGGTGGCGCAAGTCAAAGGCGTGGGCGACGTGGAACTGGGCGGCGGTTCGCTGCCGGCCGTGCGCGTGGAACTGCTGCCGTACCAGCTCAATCACTACAGCTTGTCGATGGAGGACGTGCGGGCGGCCATCCAGGCCAGCAACGCCAACCGCCCCAAGGGAGCCATTTCCGGCGACGAGCGCAGCCTGCAGATCTATTCGGGCGCGGCGACGGCGTCGGGCGGGCGCTCAGCAAACGACTACCGCAGCCTGGTCGTGGCCTGGCGCGACGGCGCCGCCATCCGCCTCGACGACGTGGCCGACGTGGTCGACGGCGTGGAGAACAACAATACCCTGGGCCTGTTCAATGGCGACCCGGCCGTCATCGTGCTGATCACGCGCCAGCCCGGTGCCAACGTCATCGCCACGGTGGACGGCGTGCGCGCGCTGCTGCCGCAACTGCAGGCGCAGCTGCCGGGCGACATCAAGCTGCAGGTGGCGTCCGACAGCACCAATTCCATCCGCTCGTCGCTGCACGAGATCGAATTCACCCTGATCCTGTCCATCGTGCTCGTCGTGCTGGTGGTCAGCGCTTTCCTGCGCAGCGTGCGCGCCACCATCATTCCCGCCGTGGCCACCATCGTCTCCCTGTTGGGCACCTTCGGCGTGATGTACATGCTGGGCTTTAGCCTGAACAACCTGTCCCTGATGGCGCTGACGGTGGCCACGGGCTTCGTCGTCGACGACGCCATCGTGGTGCTGGAAAACACGCAGCGCCACATCGAGGCGGGCATGGACCGCTTCAAGGCAGCCCTGCTGGGCGCGCGCGAAGTGGGTTTTACGGTGCTGTCGATCAGTCTGTCGCTGGTGGCCGTCTTCATCCCGCTGCTGTTCATGGGCGGGCAGGTGGGGCGGCTGTTCCGCGAATTCGCCGTCACCCTGTCGGCCGCCGTGATGATTTCGCTCGTCATCTCCCTCACGACCACGCCGATGATGTGTGCCTGGCTGCTGAAAAGCGGCCAGCAGCATAAAAAGCCGGGTGCGGTGGCGCGCTGGTTCGAGCGCGGTTTCGAGCGCATGCTGAAAGTCTACGAGCACTGCCTGGACTGGGCGCTGTCGAGCGCCGCGCTGGTGATGACCATCCTCGTCTTCGTCGTCGGCTTGAACGTGTACCTGTTCGCGGCCGCGCCCAAGGGCTTCTTCCCGCAGCAGGACACGGGCCAGATCAACGGCGGCATGCGCGCCGACCAGAGCATCTCGTTCCAGGCCATGCAGAGCAAGTTGCGCCAACTGGTCAACATCATCAAGGACGACCCGGCCGTCGCCACCGTCGTGGGGTTTACGGGCGGCGGACGGGCAGGGGGCGGCTTCATGTTCATCGACTTGAAGCCGGCCTCGCAGCGCACGGACAAGGGGCAAGCCGTGATCGCGCGCCTGCGTCCGCAACTGGCCAAGGTGACGGGCATTTCGCTGTTCCTCAACCCCGTGCAGGATTTGCGCATGGGCGGGCGCTCGAGCAATTCCACCTACCAGTACACCCTGATCAGCGACAACCAGGCGGACCTGAAGAAGTGGGCGGCGAAACTGGCCGACCAGATGAAGCTGCAGCCGGCCCTGATCGACGTGGACACGGACCAGGCGGAAAACGGCGTGGAAACCTTTGTTTCCATCGACAAGGACCGCGCCACGCAGCTGGGCGTGCAAGTGAAGGATATCGACAATGCGCTGTACAACAGCTTCGGCCAGCGCCAGGTGGCGACCATCTACGATGAGCTGAACCAGTACCACGTGATCATGGAAGTGGCGCCCCGCTATGCGCAAAGCCCGGAAGCGCTGCGCTCCGTGTATGTGCCGGCGTCGAATGCGGCGGCCGTCGCGGCCACCAGCACGACGGCGACGGCCAGCACCACCGCTGCGGCGACGGGCGCGGCGACGTCCAACACGACGGCGGCGCGCGACCCGTCCAGCGGCTCGGCCCTGTCCACGACCCTGGCGCACATGGTGCCGCTGTCCTCGTTCAGCAGCTTTGCGGAAAGCTCGACCGCGACCTCGATCAACCACCAGGGCGGCGAGCTGGCCACCACCGTGTCGTTCAACCTGGCCGACGGCTATCCGCTCAGCGACGGGCAGGCCGCCGTGGCCCAGGCGGAGTCGGAAATCGGCATGCCCGTCAACGTGCGCGGCAGCTTCCAGGGCTCGGCCAAGAGCGCGCAGGACAGCAACAAGGAGCAGCCGCTCTTGATCCTGGCGGCCATCGTGGTCATCTACATCGTGCTGGGCATCCTGTACGAAAGCCTGATCCACCCCGTCACCGTGCTGTCGACCTTGCCGTCGGCAGGGGTGGGCGCCGTGCTGGCCTTGCTGCTGTTCCGCATGGAGTTTTCCATCATCGCCCTGATCGGCGTGTTCCTGTTGATCGGTATCGTCAAGAAAAATGCTATATTGATCATCGACTTCGCGCTGGAGGCCGAGCGTTCGCGCGGCTTGACAGCCGTGGAGGCGGTGCGCGAGGCATGTTTGCTGCGTTTCCGCCCCATTCTGATGACCACCCTGGCGGCGGCGCTTGGCGCCTTGCCGCTGGCGATCGGTTTCGGCGAGGGGTCGGAGCTACGCCAGCCCTTGGGGGTCGCCATCATCGGCGGCCTGATCGCCAGCCAGTTACTCACATTGCTGACCACCCCGGTGGTCTACATCCTGCTCGACAAGCTGCGCACGCGCAGCGCCGACGAGCAGCAATTGAGCCGCATTCCTGGGCCAGATAACCCGAGCACACAATCATGAAGCAAGTAAAACCTATTTCCTCCGCCGTCCCCGCACGCCGCCTGCTGGCTTTGGCCGCAGCAGTTCTCCTTGCCGGCTGCGCCGTCAGCCCCGCGTATGAAACGCCGACGGCCGCCGCGCCGCAAACGTTCAAGGAGGCGGCCGGCTGGCAACCGGCCGCGCCGGCCGACACCCTGGAGCGCGGTCCCTGGTGGACCCTGTTCGGCGACGCGCAGCTGAACCAGCTGGCCGAAGGCATCGACATCTCGAACCAGAACGTGGCCGCCGCCATCGCTTCGTACGAGCAGGCGCGCGCGCTGGTGCGCGAACAGCGCGCCTCGCTGTTCCCCACCGTGAGCCTGACGGGCAGCGGCGCCCGTTCGGGTGGCGGCGGCGAGCAGCAGACGAACAACAACTTCAAGGCCGCCATCGGCGCCTCGTGGGAACCGGACGTGTGGGGCAAGCTGCGCGCCGGCGTGACGGGGGCCGATGCCAGCGCCAGCGCCAGCGCGGCCGACCTGGCCGCCGCGCGCCTGTCGGCGCAGGGCGAGCTGGCCACCAATTACTTTTCGCTGCGCCAGAGCGATGCGCAGATCGCGCTGCTGAACGCCACCATCGATGGCTACAAGCGCGTGCTCGAGATCACCGGCAACCGTTTTAACTCGGGCATCGCCGCCAAGTCCGACCTGCTGCAGGCGCAGACGCAGCTGGCCAATGCGCAGATCGACCTGTCGAACCAGACGCGCGCCCGCGCCCAGCTCGAACACGCGATCGCCATCCTGCTGGGCCGCGCGCCGTCCGACTTCAGCCTGGCCGTGGCGCCGTGGACCCTGACCGTGCCCGAGGTGCCGCTGGGCGTGCCATCGACCCTGCTGCAGCGTCGTCCCGACATCGCCGCCGCCGAGCGCAGGGTGGCCGTGGCCAATGAGCAGATCGGCATCGCCCGCTCGGCCTACTATCCGAGCCTGAACCTGACGGGTTCCTACGGTTCCGGCGCCAGCAAGGTGGGCGACCTGTTCAACGCTTCAAGCAGCTTGTGGTCGTTGGGCGTGTCGGCCGCGCAAACGCTGTTCAACGCGGGCGCCACGACGGCCAGCGTCGATGCTGCCAAGGCGGGCCATGAAGCGGCCGTCGCGCGCTACCGCCAGACGGTATTGAGTGCCTTTGGCGCCGTGGAAGACCAGTTGTCGGCCACGCGCGCGCTGGCCGAGCAATTGGCCTTGCGCCAGCAGGCGTCGTCGGCCGCCGACCAGGTCGAACAGCAGATGTTGAACCGCTACAACGCGGGCCAGGTCGGCTACACGGATGTGGTGACGGCGCAGGTGACGGCCCTGTCGGCGCGCCGCTCGCTAGTGCAGGCGCAGGCGGACCGCCAGACGACGGCCGTGGCCCTGATCCAGTCGCTGGGCGGCGGCTGGCATGCGCCGCAGGCGCAGTAAGGGGGCGATCAGGGGCAGGCCGGCGCAGGCGAAAACCCCTGCGCCAAATTCGCGTTTTCCTGCGCATCTTGAGTGCTAGAATGCAAGATTATCAATTCCCAGCCTGACGGTCCCGCCGTGGCTGCTTTCTTGCAGACGATGACACGCAGCAAACACAGTAATATGTCCGTTCCCGACGTGGCCACCATCGTTTTTCCCGTGGTGGCCATCGGCGCTTCCGCCGGCGGGCTCGATCCCATCGTCGCTTTCCTGGCGAACGTGCCGCAGGAAAGCGGTATTGCCTATGTGGTGATCCAGCACCTCGATCCCACGCAAAAGGCCATGCTGCCGGAATTGTTGCAGCGCGCCACCAGCATTCCCGTCACGGAAATCACGCACCAGGCGGAGTTGCGGCCCAATCATATCTATGTGATCCCGTCGAATGCCGACTTGGGCCTGGCCAAGGGGCGTTTCGTGCTCAGCGAGCCGGTGCAGCTGCGCGGACACCGCCTGCCCATCAATACCTTTTTCGAAAGCCTGGCCAGCGAGCTGGGCGAACTGGCCGTCGGCGTGATTTTTTCCGGCATGGGCAGCGACGGCACGCGCGGCTTGCAGGCGATCAAGCAGGCGGGCGGCCTGACCCTGGCCCAGCATCCCGATACGGCCAAGTTCGACATGATGCCGCAAAGCGCGATTGCCGCCGAAGTGGTGGACCTCGTCGATTTCCCCGACAAGATGCCTGACAAGATCATCACCTATCTGTTCCGCAGCAGTTTCCTCAGCTTGCCGGGGCATGAGCCGAACGGCCGCAATTCGCTGCAGGAAATCGTCGCCCTGCTGTCCGAGCACACGGGCAACAGTTTTACCGACTACAAGATCAACACGGTGCTGCGGCGTATCGAGCGGCGCATGAGCTTGTATCAAATGACGTCGATGGAAGAGTACGTTCCCTACCTGCGCGAGAATCCGGCGGAAATCGACTTGCTGTTCAAGGAATTGTTGATCGGCGTGACGAGCTTTTTCCGCGATCCGAAAGTGTGGGAATACCTGAAGATGGTGGTCTTGCCGCAAATGCTGGCGGCCCACCCGGACGGGCGCGCCTTCAAGGCCTGGGTGCCCGCCTGTTCCACGGGCGAGGAAGCGTATTCGCTGGCCATGGTGTTCCATGAAGTGGTGGCCGGCATCAACCCGCCGTCGAAATACAGCCTGCAGATCTTCGCCACCGATCTGTCGGCCGATGCCATCGACCGCGCGCGCCAGGGGCGCTTTCCGCACAGCATCATCAGCGACGTATCTGCCGAGCGGCTGGAGCGTTTCTTTGTCAATGACAAGCACGGCTACCATGTGAAGAAAGAGATCCGCAACACGATCATCTTCGCCCAGCAAAACATCATTTCGGACCCGCCGTTCACCAAGCTCGACATCCTGTGCTGCCGCAACCTGTTGATCTATCTGAATGCCAAGCTGCAGCAGCGCCTCATTCCCCTGTTTCATTACGCCTTGAACCGCGATGGGATTTTACTGCTGGGCAGCGCCGATACGCCCGGTCATTTTTCCGAGCTGTTTTCGCCGCTGACCACGTCGACCCGGCTGTACCGCCGCCTCGACAATCTGGCGCGCCAGCGCCTGCCCACGTATTTTCCCACCAAGGTATCGTTGGCATCCCCCCCCACACCTAGCGACACGAGAGAAGTCAGCATGACTGGAAAGATTCAAGCCCATGTCGAGCAATTATTGCTCCAGAAATATTCGCCGGCCGCCGCGCTGCTGAACCAGGATGGCGACATTCTTTACATCAACGGCCGCACGGGCGCCTTCCTGGAACCGGCGGCCGGCAAGGCCAACTGGAATATCCATGCCATGGCGCGCGAAGGCTTGCGTTACGAGCTGGCCAGCCTGATCAAGCAGGCGCTGCAAAGCGAAAGCGTGGTACGCCTGAAGGGCCTGGTCGTCAAGGACCACCTGGGGCAATCGCTGGGCGTGGACCTGAGCGCCGAAGCCCTGAGCCAGCCCGAATCCCTGCGCGGCATGGTGTTTGTCACGTTTTCCAGTGCGCCTCTGGTGGCCGAGGCGCGGCGCGGCCGTTCGCCTAACCCCAAGGTGCTGGAGCTGGAACAGCAGCTGGCGCAGGCGCGCAATGAAATCCAGGCCGTGCGCGATGAAATGCAGACCTCGCGCGAGGAATTGAAATCGGCCAACGAAGAATTGCAGTCGACCAATGAAGAGCTGCAGTCGACGAACGAGGAATTGACCACCTCGAAGGAAGAGATGCAGTCGCTCAACGAGGAGTTGTACACGGTCAATGCCGAGCTGCAATCGAAAGTCGATGATTTGTCGCTCGTCAATAGCGACATGAAAAACTTGCTCAACAGCACCGATATCGCCACCATCTTCCTCGACAGCGATTTGCGCATCCGCCGCTTCACGGCGCCGGCCACGCAAATCTACAAATTGATCCAGACGGACTTGCGCCGCCCGCTCAGCGACATCGTCAACGACCTCGATTATCCGGGCCTGGAAGACGATGCGCTCGAAGTGATCCGCAGCCTGGTGTTTTGCGAACGGCAAGTACCGACCAAGAACGGGCGCTGGTACAACGTGCGTATCATGCCGTACCGCACGATCGAAAACGTGATCGATGGCGTGGTCGTGACCTTCATCAACATCACGGAATCGAAGCTGCTGGAAGCCCAGCTGCGCCAGATCCAGTCCGGCGTCGCGGCAGACGGGAAAGCAGGGGAGAGCGCCTCATGAGCGAACCATTCGACGAGGAGAGCGTGCCGGCCCGATTGCGGGAGCAGGCCGAACAACTGGCGGCGCAGCAGCGTCAGCCCGTGCCGCAGTCGAATGAAGAGGTGATACGCCAGCTGCATGAGTTGCAGGTCAGCCAGATCGAGCTGGAAATGCAGAACGCGGCCCTGGCCGAGCTCGAGCAGCTGAAGAATGAATATGAAAGCAGCCGCGACCGTTATGCGCAGCTGTATGAACAGGCGCCCGTCAGCTACTTCTCGCTGGCGCGCGAGGGCGTGATCACGCGTGTCAACGTGGCCGCCTGCGGCTTGCTGCAGCGCGACAAGAACCAGCTGCTGGGGCGGCGCTTCGAGCAATTCGTCGCGCCCCAGGCGCAGGGCGGCTTCCGCCGCTTCCTCGACACCGTCTTTACCTGCGGCGCGCGCCAGGTGCTCGAGGCGCAACTGTTCGAAGGCGAGGCGGGCGGCATGGGCGGCATGGTGCGCATCGAAGCCAATTTCGACGCGGACAGCGCCACGGCGCGCATGCTGGTGACGGACCTGGGCGATGAGCATGCGCGCGAATCGGCCTTGCGGCGCGCCTTCGTCATCCTCGACAGTATCCGCGAAGGCGTGCTGGTGACGGACAGCGCCAACCGCATCATTTCCGTCAACCCCGCCTTCACCACCATCACCGGCTACCAGGCCGAGGAAGCCATCGGGCGCGATCCGTCCTTCCTCGGCGGCGGCACGCATTTGCCGCATTTCTATGAAACCATGTGGCGCAGCCTGCACGAGGAAGGCAGCTGGTATGGCGAACTGGTGAACCGGCGCAAGAATGGCGAGCGCTTCGTCGAATCGCTGTCGATCACGCCCATGCGCACGGCCGATGGCGCCATCAGCCATTTTGTCGGCGTGTTTTCCGATATCACCGAACGCAAGCTGGCCGAGGCGGACCTGCGCGAACTGCACCGCGAGCTGGACCAGCGGGTCATCGACCGCACGGCCGAACTGCTGCGGGCCAACCAGCACCTGCAGCTGGAAGTGCACCAGCGCGAGCGGGCGCAGGAAGCCTTGCGCGATGCCGAGCGCTTCTTTCACGCCACCATCGATTCGCTGACGGACCGCGTGCTGGTGCTGGACCAGGCGGGCAGCATCGTGCATGCGAACCAGGCGTGCCTGGCCTTCGTCGGGCAAATCCCGCGGCCGCTGAACTACCTGGAATTTTGCGAGACCGACCCGCGCTGGCAGCGCAGCGCCGGACGCGAGCTGGCCGCCGGCATCCGCTCCGTCATTGCCGGTACTGCCGACACGTTTGCGCTCGAATACGAGTTTGCCACGCGCTCGGGGCCCCGCTGGTCGCAGGCCCGGATCAGCCGTTTCCTCGGCGAAGGGCCGTTGCGCGTGGTGGTGGCGCACACGGACATTACGGAACGCAAGCTGATGGATGGCGCTTTGCGCCAGTCGCACGCGCAGCTGCGCCAGCTTGCCCTGCACCTGGAAACGGCCAAGGAAGACGAGCGCAAGCGCATTTCGCGCGATATCCACGATGAACTGGGGCAAAACCTGCTGGCGCTGCGCATCGATATCTCCATGCTCAGCGCCCGCACCGAGGGTTCCCATCCGCGCTTGCACGGCCGCGTCGGCGCCGTGCTCAGCAACGTCGACACGACCATCAAGAGCGTGCGCGGCATCATCAACGAACTGCGCCCGATGGCGCTGGACCTGGGTTTGCAGGCCGCCATCGAATGGCAGGTGGGCGACTTCCGCAAGCGCAGCGGCGTCGCCTGCCGCCTGCTGATACGCGACGAGGCGCTGTTTGCCGCCATCGGCAGCCAGGCCGAGATCGTGCTGTTCCGCATCGTGCAGGAAGCGCTCAGCAACGTCATGCGCCATGCCCAGGCCAGCCAGGTCGAGATCGAGCTCAGTTCGGATGCCTGCGCCGTGTACGTGACCATCAGCGACAACGGCATCGGCATCACGCCGCAGCAGCAGCGCAAGAAGCAGTGTTTTGGCCTGATCGGCATTGCCGAGCGGGTGACGGCGCTGGGCGGGCACTTCGAGGTGGGCTTGCCCGCATCGGGCGCCGGCTGCCGCCTGGCCCTGCAGATTCCCCTGCAGGGAGTGAGGCAGCCTGCCGCCTGATACAGAAATTGCAATGGTTTGATTTTTGCCGACTCAGGTCCCTTGGACAGGCTATACTTTCGCCTGCTATTTACGGAGGGGCATATCTTGTTCAAAACAATCGTTTTACCAGTCGCCTTGTTGGGCGCGTTCGCCGGCGCACACGCCGACGAAGGGCAGTGGCAACCACACCAGCTGCCACAGCTGAAAGCCGAGCTCAAACGGGTCGGCATCGACATTCCTGCAGAAAAACTCGCCGACCTGAGCAAGCACCCGATGAGCGCCATCGTGTCGCTGGGCGGCTGCTCGGCCGCTTTCGTCTCCGACGCGGGCCTGGTGGTGACGAACCACCATTGCGCCTACAGCGCCGTGCAGCGCAATTCCACGCCGGAACACAATTACATCACCGACGGCTTTCTGGCCAAGACGCGCGCCAGCGAGCTGCCGGGCGGTCCGAACAGCCTCGTGTATGTGACGGACAAGGTGGAAAACGTCAGCGAGCGCGTGCTGAAAGGCTTGACGGCCAACATGAGCGGCCGCGCGCGCCACGAAGCCGTGGAAAAGCGCATCAAGGACCTGATCGCCGAATGCGAGACGGACAAGATGTACCGCTGCTCCGTGCCTGCCTTCCACCGCGGCCTCGAGTACTACCGCATCCGCCAGATGATGATACGCGACGTGCGCCTCGTGTATGCGCCATCGGACAAGATCGGCAACTTCGGCGGCGACACCGACAACTACGAATGGCCGCGCCACACGGGCGACTACTCGTTCCTGCGCGCCTACGTGGGCAAGGATGGCCGTCCGGCCGACCCGTCGCCCGACAACGTGCCCTACAAGTCGAAGGACTTCCTGGTGGTGTCGGCCGAAGGCTTGAAGGCCGGCGACGGCATCTTGCTGGCGGGCTACCCCGGCCGCACCAGCCGCTACAAGCTGCCGGCGGAAATCCGCTTCGCGCGCGATACGGCCTTCCCCCTGAAAGTATCCGAACTGCAAGCCGACCTGGCCGTGATGGCCGCCGCCACGCAGGGCGATGCGGCCGCCGCCGTGCGCTATGCGAGCGTGGTGAAAAGCATCAACAACGTGCTGAAGAAAACCCAGGGCTTGCTCGACGGTTTCGCCCGCAAGGACATCGCCGCCATCAAGGATGGGCAGGATGCCGAGTTCCGCGCCTGGTACGCGAAACAGCCGAACGTGTCGGCCACCCTGCTGGCCGAACTGGACGCGGCGATCGCCAGCGACATGGCCTTGAGCGAAGAGGAGTTCGCCTGGACGGTGGCCACCAACAGCGACCTGCTGAAAAGCGCGCGCACCGTCTACCGCCTGTCGCAAGAGCGCCAGAAGCCGGACGCCGAGCGCGAATCGGGCTTCCAGCAGCGCGACCTGGCCTTCATCAAGGCCCGTCTGGCCCGTTTGGAACAGTCGTATGTCAACAAGGTCGACCAGGCGCGCTTTGAAGCGGGCCTGAAGCGTTACGCGCAGCTGGCGGCGAAGAGCCATCCGCAAGGCCTGGACGCGCTGCTGCCGGCCCCAGCGGCCGTGGCGGCCCTGTACCAGCAGACGCAACTGGCTGACACGGCCAAGCGCCTGGCCTGGCTGGACAAGGACCAGGCTGCCGTTGCCCAGTCCGACGACGCTTTCATGCAGCTGGCCGTCAAGCTGTATCCGGTGGAACTGGCGCTGGAAGAGCGCCGCAAGGAAATCGACGGCAACCTGGAACGCGTGATTCCGCAATACATGCAAGCCGTGATTGCGTGGAAGAAATCACAAGGCAAGCCGGTCTATCCTGACGCCAACTCGACCCTGCGCGTGACCTACGGCACGGTCTTGCCGTACTCGCCGCGCGACGGCATCACCAAGGGGCCGTTCACGACCGTGGAAGGCATCGTCGAGAAAGTCACGGGCAAGGCCCCGTTCGAAGCGCCGCAAGGCTTGATCGATGCCGTCAAGCAAAAACGCTACGGCCAGTTCCGCGACCCGGTGCTGGGTACCGTGCCGGTCAACTTCCTCACCAGCGCGGACACCACGGGCGGCAATTCCGGCTCGGCCGTGATGAACAAGCGCGGCGAACTGATCGGCCTGAACTTCGATTCGACGTATGAATCGATCACCAAGGACTGGTACTTCGACACGGCCATCACGCGCGCCATCCACCTCGACATCCGCTACATGCTGTGGGTGATGAAGGAAGTGGACCACGCGGATAACTTGCTGCAGGAAATGACCATCAAGTATCCGAAAGCAGTCAAAGCCGCGAAGTAATCAGTTTTAGCAAGCGCTGGTACAAAGCCGCATCCGCCCCAGGGCCGATGCGGCTTTTTTGCGTATGGGCAACTGGTTTGAGTTCCATCAATATGCCAGCGTCCACCATGGTTAGCATGGACCAGGGAAACTATGGGATGGAGGCAACATGGATGATGGCGAGCTGGCAGCCGATCTGGCGCGGCTTTTCGGGGCGGACAGGCGAGTCCAGGACAGCCGCTTGCTGCGCATGGATTTTCCGCGCGAGGACGGTCCGCCCGATACCGCGCTGCTGGTCAACAGCTTGCGGGCACACGAGGAAATGTCGCGCGACTTCCGCTTCGACGTCGAACTGCTGTCCGACAATCTCCACGTCCCCCTGACGGCGATGATGGGACGCATGGTCACGATTTCGCTGGTGCGCGATGATGGCAGCTTGCGCTATTTTAATGGTTATGTCGGCGAATTTCGCCTGTTGCGCAGCGATGGCGGTTTCGCGTTCTACCAGATGGTGCTGCAACCCTGGCTGGCGTTGTCCAGGCTGCGCATGGACAACGTCTCGTTCCACGAGCGCACGGTCATCGACATCAGCGAAACGACCTTCGATCATTATGTGCAGCGCGACTGGCAAAACCGGCTGCATGAGGAAAAAGCAATTTTAAGCTGCGCCAACCAGCATAATGAAACCGATTACAACCATCTGCACCGGCGCTGGGAAGACCAGGGTATCCATTACTGGTATGAACATCGCGCCGACGGTCATACGCTGTGTTTGGGCGACAATACCTGGCTGAGCGACAGCATCGATCCAGGCGACGGCCATGCCAGCGAAGCCGACGAGATGGTGTATCGCAGCGGCGCGGGCTCGCTGGAGCGCGACGGCATACGCGATTGGCAGGCAATACGCAAGATCGCTTCAGGCTCGCTCACGCTGGCCAGCTTCAACTACAAGCATCCGTATGCCAGCCGCGCCAGCGCCTATGCGCTGCACGAGCAGGGCGACGTGTTTGCCCATGAACTGTATCAAAACACCGGCTATGGCTATGCCGGCATGGGCGACGGCGAAGCGCTGGCGCAACGCCGCCTGGAGGAGCAGAACTGCCAGGCGCAATACTTCGAAGCTGGCGGCAATCACCGCTGCGCCCAGGCCGGGCGCAGTTTCACGCTGGGCGGACACTTCAGCGCCCAGCAATCCATGCCGGCCAGAGGTGAGGAGGCGCGCCCGGACATCGGCGCGCGCGAATACCTGATCCTGTCCGTCGATCATATCGCCAGCAACAATTACCAGGCAGGCACGGGCGCGAAGTCGCATTATGAAAACCGGTTTAACTGCATCCGCAAGAGCATCCGCTGGTATCCGGGGCGGCACTTCAACAGCAGGCCTTGCGCGTTGCCCGGCGTGCAGACGGCGATCGTCACCGGGCCGGCAGGCGAAACCATCCATACCGACGGGCTGGGCCGGGTGAAGGTGCAATTCCACTGGGACCGGCTGGGCAAGTTCGACGCGGGCAGTTCGCCATGGATCCGGGTCATGACGCCATGGGCGGGCCAGGCGTTTGGCCAGATCGCGCTGCCGCGCATCGGCCAGGAAGTGCTGATCCAATTTCTCGACGGCAATATCGACCGTCCCGTCATCGTCGGCGCAGTGTACAACGGCAACCATGCGCCGCCGTGGAATTTGCCGGGGCAACGCATGCTGGGCGGCTGGCGCAGCGCCGAGCTGATGCCTGGCGGCGGCTGCGGCGTGCGCGGTAATCAGTTGGTGCTCGACGACACGCACCAGCGCATCCAGGCGCAACTGAAAAGCGATCATCAGCACAGCCAATTGTCGCTCGGCTGCATCAGCCGCATCGAAGACGCCAGCGGGCGCAAGGATGCGCGTGGCGAGGGCTGGGAACTGGCGTCAGACGCCTGGGGCGTGGCGCGGGCCGGCCGCGGCATGTTGCTGACCACCGAAGCGCGCCCTGGCGCCGCCTCGCATATCAAGAGCATGGATGAAACCTTGCGCCGGCTGGCCGAGGCTGCTGAACGGCACAAGGCGCTTGCCGCCCTGGCGCAGCATTACGGCGCGCAAGAAAGCGCCGCCCAGCAGGGCGCCGCCGCCGATGTGCTCAATGACCAGCATGCCGGGATCAAGGGCGGTGCCGGCAGTGGCGAAAGCGCATTTCCCGAACTATCCAAGCCGCATCTGGTGCTGGCCAGTCCGGCCGGTATCGAAACGACGAGCGCGCAATCGACGCATATCGCCAGCGCCGAGCACACGGCGCTGACGACCGGGCGCGACCTGTCGCTGGCGGCCGGCGGCGGCCTGTTCGCCAGCATCGGCGCGGCGTTCCGCCTGTTCGTCCACAAGGCGGGCATGAAACTGATCGCCGCAGCCGGCCCGGTGCAGATCGCGGCGCAAACCGATGCGGTCGATATCGTTGCTCACAAGGTGCTGGAATTGATCAGTCAGACCGACTGGGTGCATATTCGCGGCCGCAAAGGCGTGCGTCTGCATGGCGCCAATTGCATGCTTGAAATTAGCGACAAGGTACAGTTTTTTACCGCGTCGCCGACGCTGTTCCATGGAAACCTGGAAACCTTGGCGCCAAAGAACCGGCCGCAGCCGGAGCTGGAACCGCCCGTCGCGCCGGTAGCGGGGCAATTGCAGCATACGATACAGGCCCATGCGGATGGCGGCCAGTACGCCAATGTGCCGTACACGCTGTACAACGGGGAAGCCGAAGTCGAACGCGGCTTGACCGACGAATTCGGCCGCATCCTGATCGCGCATCAGGACGGCACGCCGCGCTACCGTGTCGTCCTTGGCAATGGCGAAGAGTTTTCATTGCAGGCGAGCACACGCTTCGACCCGGCCGCGGCGCCGGGCGGCGAACACACGCTGTCGAACCGCGGCTTGCGCGCGTTCGACGACACCAGCGACAGCCGCTGGGTTCAATGATTCACGACACTGACTGGAGAGCGCCATGCCGGAGTCGAGCGGCCGCATCGAAACCACCCATATCGACGAAGTCGGACGGACTGCGACCAGTTCGCTCCAGTGGCTGCTGGAAAACCGCAACCTGAAGGGCAAGGCCACTCATCCGATTACGCACAACAACAAGCTGACACTGTTCATTTGCGGACAGGAAGGGTTCGCCGACATCGCCGGCGAGATCGCCAAGGCTAAACATTCGATCGACCTGTGCTGCTGGGGTTTCGACCCGGGCATGGAACTGGTGCGCGGCAACAGCGCCACCTGGCCGCGCGGTGAAACGTTTGGCGACTTGCTGATCGCCGCCGCACGGCGTCACGTCAGGGTGCGCCTGCTGATCTGGTATGACCGTATCGGTTCGCCGATGGTGCGCAATATGCCGGGCTATTCGCATGACGCCTCATCATGGAAAGCCGATGGACAACGCTTTGATGACATCAGCGCAAAAGCCAGCCTGGCGATGTTGCACGATGCTGTCAAAAAAAAGAAACATATTTTAGGCAACGGTTATTGGGGCGAATACCTCCGGCCTGAGTCTATTCCGATGATGGCGCGTCAAGAATATTGTTACAGCTGGTATACGGCCGCTTTCAAGGGCCTGTTCGGGGGGCTGGAGATTCGTTTGCGGCACGGCGACAGCGCCGCGATCAGCAAGAGTATCGCGACCGAAATAAACCAGCCGCACGGCTTGACGATGGGGGAAATCGAAAAGCCCGGCATGCAATACCTGGGTACGCATCACCAGAAACCGGTCTTGATCGATTTCGACCACGAAGAAGGGGCCAAGGCCGTCGGTTATGTGATGGGCCTGAACTCGGTGACCGATTATTGGGACACGACGGCCCATCTGCTCGACGATACGCGCCGCGAACAGGGCGGCGTCAACGAGCGGCGCGAGTGTGTGCAGGGAGTGGCCGAGGACGGCGGGTTCGCCACCTTGAAGCCCTATCAGGATTACGCCTGCCGCATCGACGGCGGCCGTGCGCTGATCGCGCTCTACAACAATTTCGTGAAGGCGTGGGATCGCGCGATCAACGACCGCACGCGTTCGGCTTCCACCGACTGTGTTAGCCGGGAGTTGCCATGTGGCAGCCCGCCGGCGCGGCTGTTGCGCAAGGCCGGGCCGGATGACTCCACCGTGCAGATCGTCCTGACGCAGCCCGAGGAGCAGGACAAGACGATCAAGGAAACCTATTTTCGCGCCGTGACCCAGGCCAGCCTGGCGGCCGGCTACCTGTACGTGGAAAACCAGTATTTCCAGTATGAAGAATGGGCCCGGCACTTGCTGGCCGAGCGCAAGAAGGTGGTCGCCGCGTGGAAGGCCGGCAGTGTCAAGGCGGGCAAGAGTCTTGAAGACATGCCGGTCATGCACGTATTCATCGTCATTCCCGTGCCGGAGCGCGCGCAGATGGTGCCGCGCACCCACGACACGCTGGCGACACTGGGGCAGCAGGCTGGCATGACGGGGCAAAACACCATGATCGACGACTACAACAAGCAGCCGAAAACCCGGCATGTCAGAGGCGGATTCGGCATCACCAACGAGGTGGAAGTCAAGTTGCCCGACGTGGTGCAGCATGCCAACGGCATCAACAAACCCGGCGTGATGACACTCGAAAGCGAATTCGGGCTGAAGGTATCGGTGGCCATGCTCAATGTCAGCGCGTTTGACAAGGACCGCTGGCGCTACCGTGAAATCTACATCCATTCCAAATTGATGCTGGTCGACGACGTGTTCATGACGCTGGGCAGCGCTAACCTGAACCAGCGCAGCATGGCCGTCGACAGCGAGATCAATATCGCCACCGACGACCACCGCGTGGCCCGCGATTTGCGCAAGCGGGTGTGGCGCATGCATAGCGGGGGATTGGTTGATGGCGGGGAGGGGACGAAGGCGGAGATTGTGGATGCTTATCGGAAGTGGGTGGAGCTGATGGGCGCAAATCGCAAGAAAAAATGGGATAAATCTGAAAATGCACTTTTAAAGAAAATGACCGGTTTCCTGCTGCCATTGGAAGACAAACGCAGCTCCACCATACGCCTAGGCTGATCATGAGTAAAAAAAATACTGTCTTCTTTCGCCTGCCATTTTTTGCGTTGGCAGTTCTTTTCTTTGTTCCTTTGATTGCTTGCAAAATGCCTAACGACAAAGTCCTGCCACGCAACCAAAGCCTGCCACTTTTTAATCCCCATGTCGCGGACTTTATCTGTGAAACCGAGGCGAGCAAGGTGCCGCCCATCGATGCGCAAGCCGAGGACTGGTTTCTCGAAGCACGCGCTTTGGAAGATCCTGAAATTTTCGTGGAAGACCGCGATTACAAAAAAATCGTTGATCTGACGCGTCAGGCGGCAGAGCGATTGCACTGGAAGGCGATGCTCAATCTGGCCAGCCTGTATGTGGAAGGGCGCGATCCTGTATATGGTGAGGAAGACGCGGTGCAACTGGTGGAAAAGGCGATGCGCCTGGGCATACCTGCCGCCTATGACCGGATGGGGACGTATTACGCGAATGGCACGGGCGTTAACGGCGACATCACGCGTGCCTATGCCTTTTGGCAAAAGGCGGCGCAGATGGGTAACCCCCAAGCGCTGGGTTTTTTAGGAGAAAAACTCACTGCGGGGAAGGATTATCCGGGTGCTGAAATGTGGGGGAATATTCCTGTGGCAATCAAGATGATGGAGTGTGCACTGGGGCAGGGATATGGCCCATCCGCATATGATTTATCTTATTTATATGTTGTATTAAGAACGCCTGACGGCACGTCTGATGGGGAAAGAACAACTGAAACCAAAGAGCGTGCCTTGCAAGTATTACATACCGGAGTAAGGCTGGGCTGCGAGAAATGCGCAAACAAACTCACGATTGAATTCGGCGATCCGTTTGATCTTGCAAATATGCTGGTTCCGTACATTGATAAAGCGCGAGCGGAACGTTACGGCGTACTTAGTCGTGCCCTCGGCTTCAACCCCAATCGCCGCTTTCCCAACCTCGATAAAATCTTGCCATTGCCACCAGCCGATCTGCCGCCCTGGGATGGTCAACGAAAGAGCCTGCTTGACGCGGCCATGGGCGTCCGCTCGCCGCCAGCCACCCCGCAGCCAAGCGCCGCCTCGCTGTTACAAAAACCATATTTCCTGGCCGCCGACTATGCGCTGCGTCCCACCGGCTTGCACAGCGACGCACCGACTGCGCCGTTTTCCGCATACTGGCAACCGGCCGCTGGGCAGGATTTGACGGAACCGGCCCGGCTGTTCAGTGAAGGCGAAGCGTTCCGCCATTTCAGCGTGCTCGATGCTGACGGAAACAGTCGTTATGGCCCCGTGACGTGGGAGCAGTGCCTGACGATACGGCACAACCATGGCGCCGTGGAACCGCGCACGGTGCAGGGTTTGCTGCGCGAGGTGGCGCGGCCCGAGCCTTTGTTGAGCTGCGCTTGCGGCCAAGCCTGTCCGGTCAGCGGCGTCTGGCAACCGTGGGTGGCGGCCGACCATCCGCTGCAGGCCATCGTCAACCAGTACTGGCGCCAGGCGTGGCTGAACCAGGGCGCGCCGTTCCCGCGACCGCGCCGCGACTGGCTGCTGGACTTGCCAGATGGCGACGTGAGGTGGCATTTGATGGATGCGTCCCTTCCTGATCTTGGATAAGGCAATGGATAGCAATCAATCCAGCATGGCTGCCACAAGAGGACGCTTTGCATCGCTGATTGTCTTGTGCTGCCTGCTTGCCTGCAAAATGCCTAACGACAAAGTCCTGCCACGGAACCAGAGTCTGCCCCTCTTCAATCCCCATGTCGCGGATTTTATCTGTGAAACCGAGGCGAGCAAGGTGCCGCCCATCGATGCGCAAGCCGAGGACTGGTTTCTCGAAGCACGCGCTTTGGAAGATCCTGAAATTTTCGTGGAAGACCGCGATTACAAAAAAATCGTTGATCTGACGCGTCAGGCGGCAGAGCGATTGCACTGGAAGGCGATGCTCAATCTGGCCAGCCTGTATGTGGAAGGGCGCGATCCTGTATATGGTGAGGAAGAGGCGGTACAACTGGTGGAAAAGGCGATGCGGCTGGGCATACCGGCGGCCTATGACCGGATGGGGACTTATTATGCGAATAGCACCGGCGTTGACGGCGACATCACTCGCGCCTATGCATTCTGGCAAAAGGCTGCTGTCATGGGAAATCCTCAGGCGATGGCATTTTTAGGAGAGAAATTAAGAGCGGGAAGAGATGGTGCGATTCCAGGATATTGGGCCAATATTCCTGTAGCGATAAAAATGATGGCATGTGCGCTTTCTCAAGGATACGGGCCTGCTGCGTTTAACCTGCACTATTTGTATGCAATACCAAGAGCTGCGAATGGCGATGAGATTGGCGATCGAACTCCTACAACCAAACAGCGTGCTCTAAATGTATTGCATGAGGGAGTCAAGTTTGGCTGCGCCGAGTGCGCGAGCGCATTGGCAATTGAATTTGGTTCACCTTTTGATCTTGCCGATATGCTAGCGCCATATGTGGACAAGGCTCGCGGCGAACGTTATGCGGTACTTAATCGTGAACTGGGATTCAATCCCAATGCGCGCTTTCCTAATCTGGACAAGGTCTTGCCGCTCCCGCCCGCCGATCTGCCGCCCTGGAATGGCGACAGGGATACCTTGCTGCATGCCGCCAAGGGCATCAGCCCACCACCAGCTACCCCGCAGCCAAGCGACGCCTCGCAGTTACAAAAACCGTACTTTCTGGCTGCCGGCTAGGCGCAGCGTCCCGCCGGTTTGCCGTCCCGGCATCGCTCGCACTGTGCACGCGCCACGGCCTGCCGCATGGGCTGCGCCACGTATAATTCCGCGCACTATCCACCGCTATTCTTTTTCGACAGGTTCCCATGCCCCAGACTCCCGATTTACCGCCGGATTGGCACGCGTTTGAAACAGCCTATGACGTTGAAGCAACCTGGTTCAGGCTGGCCAATGCCTCGCTGGCGCTGCTGGGCGCGTCCGCTTTCAAGGATCAGGCATTTTCAGCCTTTGCCTTCAATGCCGTATCGTTCCCCTCCATTTCGCTGAGCTTTGACACCGATCCCGGTAACAGGGCGCGCGATTACTATCCTCCGGACTGGTCGAACGAGTGCATGGAAGCCGACGTGCCGGAAATCGGGCAATTGTGGGAGGAGGGCTACGCAAGGATCGAAGATGCTTTAAGCGAGCTGATCGACGCTGCCGATGACGAGCTGCTCTGCGCCATCGAGGAAGGCTATCTGCACAGCCTCAGGAAAACCATGGTGCGGCTGGAAACGAGCCGTGCTTTCGAGCAGATCAAGACGTGCGCGCCGTTCTGGACCGTGGTCACGCAAGTCGATGCCGATACGGATGAAGAGGAGCGCCTGCTCGATCAGGTGCGCCAAGACTTTCTGGCGTGAGCGCTATATCAGGGCTTGCCACGCCCTGACTTCTTCGTCCGTGAGCGCCGGCCCCCAGCCGCCGCGCAGCGCCGCATCGTGCTGCGCATAGTGCCCAAGCTGCGGCACGGCGACGTCATGCCTGGCACAGATATCAAGGACGGCTTCCAGCTGGCGCCTGCTGGCCGCAAGGTCATCGCCATGCCAGGTACAGGCGCTCGTTTCCAGCACATGCTGCGCCAGTGCTTCCAGCGTGCCCAGCAGGTGCCCCGGCAGTGCCGCGCGCACGTCTTCCGGCCAGGGATCGCCCATGCCCGTCATAGCCAGGGACGCAAAGCCCCGTTCCCAGGCAGCAAAATCCCCAGGCGCGAGCTGCGCCACTTTCCACACGTGAGCGGCGAACGCGGACAGGGCAGGATGATCCACATCAAAGCGCCGGCAAAAGCGTTGCAGGCACGTGACGGCAAGGCATTGCCTGGCGATTACGGAGAGCGTGTCTATCGAGATGTTGTGCATGAGTCAAAAGCTCCTGACGGCGCCTGCCGCAGCGCCTCGACCGGCAATTGAAAAAAGCGCGGCACCATGGCCGGCGACAGCGCGTCGTCGCCGTCCGCCATGGCCAGGCGGCCACTGAGCAGCAGCATCACGTAGCCATGGCCCAAGGACCAGCCGGCGCTGGCGGCGGCCTTGTCCCAGCGCGCATCGAGGCCCGCTTCGCGCACGGCCGCGCCTGCCGTCTGCAGCACATATTGAAAGCACGCTTGCGCCGCTTCCTGCAGGGCGGGGAACTGGCGCACGTCCTGGTGCTCGAACATCAGCCGGTAGTGGGCTGGCGCGGCCAGGGCGAATTCGATGTATTGCTGGCCCAGCAATTGAAAGCGCTGTTCGGCGGGCAAGCTGCCCGGCGGCGGCAGCTGCGTTTCCCATTTCTGTATCAGGCTGGCGAAGCCGGCCGCCGCCACCTCGGCCAGCAAGGCTTCCTTGCTGGGGAAGTGGCGGTACACGGCGGCGACCGAGACGCCCACCGTGCGCGCCAGTTCGCGCAGCGAGAGGGCGGCGTCATGCTGCTGCGCCAGTTGCGCGATGACGGTGGCGACCAGGGTGTCGCGCAAGTTGCCGTGATGGTAGGTGCTCGTTGTTGTCATTCGATGTTATCGCTGTTCACATTGTCGTGTATGATGGGCATGTTATCACTGAAAACATGGAGAGCACATGCATGAGATGAACATTGCCGTCCGCACCGTGGACTTGCCGCCAGGCGCCAGCATCGCCCCGCTGTATCCCGGCAGCAACCTGGCCGACGCGTACGCCGTCGATTTGCCCACCGCGCAGGCGCGCCAGATGGACATGCAGAGCCTGGCGCGCCAGCTGCTGGGCAAGCAGCCGGGCTGGGCGCGCAAGCTGATGGTACTGCGCGACGCCATCGTGGCGCGTTTCGGCATCCGGACGGCAAAACAGATGGAAGCGCGGCCCGGCAAGCGCATCGGCATCTTCCGCATCTATGCCGTCAGCGACGACGAGATCATCCTGGGCGAGGATGACAGCCACCTCGATTTCCGCCTGTCGGTGCTGCGCAACCGCGACGCGGGCCGCCATGGCAGCGTGACCGTCTCCAGCGTCGTGCATTGCCATAACCGGGTGGGGCGTGCCTATATCATGCTGATCCGCCCGTTTCACAAGCTGATCGTGCGGCATTCGCTGGCGCGCGCCGCCAGGGCAGGCTTCGCCTGAGGCAGGGAGGGGCGGACGGCAAGGGCAATCTTGCTTATTCATGGCCGGTATTGCATACTGCACCACCAGCCTCATCACGATTCCCATGAACGATACGCTTCTCCTGCTGGGTTTTGCCACCACGCCGCTTGAACTGATTTCCTTTGTCCTGGCACTGACAACCGTTGCGCTGAACATCCGCCAGAATCACTGGGCGTGGCTGTTCGCCATCATTTCCTCGGCCGCCTACGGTTTCGTGTTTTTCGAATCGCGCCTGTATGGCGACATGGCCTTGCAATTGCTGTTCATCAGCGTCTCGTTCTGGGGCTGGTACCAGTGGCTGCATCCGGCCAGCGGCGGCAAGACCCTGCCCGTCACGCGGCTGGGCATGCGCGGCTGGCTGGGCAGCGCCCTGGCGTGGCTGGCGGGCTTTGTGCTGCTGGCCTGGCTGCTGACCTCGACCGACACGGACGTGCCTCACGCGGACGGTTTCCTCACGGCAGGCAGCCTGGTGGGGCA
Source organism: Janthinobacterium sp. FW305-128 (assembly GCF_020858135.1). Taxonomy (NCBI): domain Bacteria; kingdom Pseudomonadati; phylum Pseudomonadota; class Betaproteobacteria; order Burkholderiales; family Oxalobacteraceae; genus Janthinobacterium; species Janthinobacterium sp. FW305-128. Next base: position 230,528 of record NZ_JACYMK010000006.1, read on the forward strand.
ATTCCTGCTGTCGCGCAAGAAGCTGGAAAACTGGATCGTCTGGATCGTCGTCGACGTGCTGTACGTGTGGCTGTACCTGCACAAGGACCTGACCCTGACGGCCATCCTGTATGCCGTGTTTGTCGTCATGGCCACGATCGGCTTGCTGGCGTGGAAAAAAGCGGCGCCGGCCGCGCCCGATGCAATGGTCCTCAAGTGATGGGCCGCTGCGTGCGCGTGGCCATCCTGGGCGCGGAATCGTCGGGCAAGTCGACCCTGGCGGCCGCGCTGGCCGAGCGCTACGGCACCGTCTGGGTGCCTGAGTATTTACGTGAATTCGTCGCCACGCAGGGCAGGGTGCCTGTGGCGGAAGACCAGTATGGGATTGCGCGTACGCAAGTTGAACGCGAAGCGGCCGCGGCCGCACAGGCGCGCAACTTCCTGTTCTGCGACACGACGCCCTTGATGACGGCGGTCTACAGCCGCCATTATTTTCACGGTGCCGACGCGCAACTGGCGGCGCTGGCCGATGCCACGCGGTACGACCTGACCCTGGTGACGGCGCCCGACAGCCCGTGGGTGGCGGACGGCTTGCAGCGCGAGTCCGAAGCAGTGCGCCAGCTGATCTACCGCTACCTGCTCGACGAGCTCGACGCGCGTGGCATCGCCTATCACGTGCTGCACGACAGCCTGGACGCGCGCCTGGAACAGGCGGCGCCCTTGCTGCAACAGGCGCTTGCTGCAGCGCCTGCCATTTCCCTCAATTAAAAATCGAACTGCGCCGACACCTTGAACGTGCGGCTGGCGCCCGGATACAGATAGCCGTCCGATTCCGGCGTCACGTCGCGCCAGTAGAACTTGTCGGCCACGTTGTTGACGGCGGCGCGCAGCACGGCGCGCGTGCCGGCGATGCGCGTGGCGTAAGCGGCGCCCAGGTTGAACACGTGGTAGGACGGCACGAAGGTCGTGTTGTTGTACTCAAATGCTTTCTTGCCCGCATATTCCCAGCTGCCATTGACGCTCAGGCCCGCCACTTGCTGCACGGCGTAGTCCGCATGCACGGCCGCCTTGAAGGCGGGCACGTTGGGCACGCGCTTGCCGTCGAGGTCCGCATTGCCCGTGCCCGACTGCTGGCTGTTCAGGGCCGTCACGGAAGCGCCCAGGCTCAGGTTGGCGCTTGCCTTGCCCTGGGCCGACAATTCCAGGCCGCGGTGCTGGGCCTGGCCTTCGCGCACGAAGTAGCCGGCCGTGTTCTGGAATTCCAGGCCTTTGCGGATCTGGAACAGGCTGGCCGCCAGCATGAAGTCCGGCGTCACATCCATCTTGGCGCCGAGTTCGATCTGCTTCGAGCGGCTCGGTGACAGTTCTTCATTGGCATTCATCGCCTTGCGGTCGGCCGTGCCGCCATGTTCCATGCCCTGCGAATAGGCCGCATACACGGACACATTGTCGAGCGGGGTGTAGACGAGCGATACATTCGGCAGCAGGAAATCGTGCTTGGCGCGGATTTCCGTGTCGGCCTTCAGCACGTACTGGTAGCCATCGACATTGATATGGCGCAAGCCGCCATGCAGTTTCCAGTTCGGCGCCAGGCTGACGATATCCTGCACGAAGACGGAGTTTTCCGTATCCTTGCGCACCAGCCGCACGGGGCCAGTGACGCCGGGCGACGTGCCGACGATCTGCGGCTGGTAGATGTTGCTCACGCCCACCCAGTCGTACACGTACAGGCCGGCGCGGTCCTTGCGGCGGAAGGTCGAGACGCCGGCCGTGAAGTCGTGGCGCAGGGAGCCGGTGGCGAACTTGCCCTGGATCATGGCTTGCGCGCTCAGCGGCTTTTTCGTCTCGCCCAGGCTGCGGTAGTCATACACGTCGTAATCGCCATTGCCGCAGAAGCCGGGGTACAGGTCCTGTCCGCTGCAGCCATACGGGAAGGCCGTGTAGTCGTCGCGCTTGAACGAGTGCTGGTTGGCCGACACGGTGGCGTGCCAGTCGTCATTGAACGCGTACTGGAAGCGCAGGCCGATATTGCTGGTGACGGTTTCCACGGGGCGCGTCCACGGCTGCAGGTTGAGCATGGCGTCGGCACTGATACCGGTCGGCAAGGTCTTATTGTTCAGCAGCTGGAAGCCGGGCGCCGTGGCCTGCGCCTTGTCCTGGTAGTCGGCGTCCAGTTGCAGCAGGGCTTGCGGCGAAATCTGCCAGTCGAAGGCGCCGGAAATGAACTTGCGGTTGCCGTCCGCGCCCTTGATGTAGGAGCGCAGGCGTTCTGCCGCCACGTTGACCCTGTAGCCGAAGCGCGTGTCTTCCAGACGGCCGCCCAGGTCGACGGCGCCGTATAGGGTGCCCCGCTCGCGCGCTTCCACGGTGACCGTGCGCAGCGGCGCGGCGATGGGGCGCTTGACGATGAAGTCGATCACGCCGCCCGGCGCGGCCACGCCCGCCTGCAAGCCGGCCAGGCCTTTCAGCACTTCGATGCGTTCCTTGTTTTCCAGCGGAATTTGCGTGTCGCCAGGAATGGCCACGCCATCCTTGCGGTAGCTGGAATTGTTGTCGAGCTTGAAACCGCGGATCGTGAACTGTTCCGCATAGCCGACGGCGTTGTAGGCATCGTTGATGCTGGCGTCGAGCTTGACGGCATCGCTGAGGTTGCGAATTTGCAAGTCCTGCATGTCTTTCTGCGAAATGACGGTGACGGACGCGGGCGTCTGCAGCAGCGGCGCGTCGCTGAAACCGCCCACGGAGGCGCGCTTGGCGGCCGGCGCCTTGCTGGCCGTGACGACGACTTCGGCCATATTCTGGGCCTGCGGCTCGGCGGCTTCGACGGCGTCATTTGCGGCCAGGGCAGGCGCGGCAAACGCGTGCAGGATGGCCAGGGTCAATACAGAAACGGATAAATTCGGTGTGGACATAGAGTGCTCGTGGTTCAAGCCGTCTCGGGAAAGAGCACGGCAGGCTGCTTGTTCGGCTGGCGCCAACGCAGGAGCTATCAAAGGAGGGAGGTACTTTGCGCTTTCCTTCGCTGGCATTATCCAGATCAGGTACGAAGGGTATCTCTCACCCGGATGACTGCTCCAGGACCCCTAGCGGTTGACAGCTTAGCATGAAGCACGGCCAGCTGTCCCACCCGGCTGACCGTTTTACAACACTGTGACGCGAATCTACAAACTGAGTTCGAGCACCTTGCGGCTGACGGCGGGCGTCACTTCGCGCTGTTCGCCCAGCGTCGTCATGCCGTGCGCTTCCAGGGCGGACACGACGGCGTCCACGCTCGCGTGGTTCAGACCGTAGTCGGCCAGGCGCGTCTTGACGCCCATGTGGCGGAAGAAGAATTCCGTGCGCGCGATGGCCGCCTCGATGCGGCCGTCCTCGTCGCCGCCATCGAGGCCCCACACGCGGGCCGCGTATTGCAGCAGCTTGGCGCGCTTGGCCTGCTTGCGCACGCGCAGCATGCTGGGCAGGATGATGGCCAGGGTCTGCGCATGGTCGAGCTCGTACAGGGCCGTCAATTCGTGGCCGATGGCGTGCGTGGACCAGTCCTGCGGCACGCCTACGCCGATCAGGCCGTTCAAGGCCAGGGTGGCGCTCCACATCACGTTGGCGCGTACGTCGTAGTCGTCCGGGTGCGACAGGGCTTTCGGGCCTTCCTCGATCAGGGTCAATAAAATCCCTTCCGCGAAGCGGTCCTGCACGGAGGCGTTCACGGGATAGGTCAAATACTGTTCCATCACATGCGCGAACGCATCGACGACGCCGTTGCCCACCTGGCGCAGCGGCAAGGTGAACGTTTTCGACGGGTCCAGCACGGAGAATTTCGGATACACCTTGCGGCTCATGAACGAGCGCTTTTCCTGCGTGGCCTTGCGCGTGATCACGGCCGAGCCATTCATTTCGGAACCCGTGGCCGGCAAGGTGAGCACCGTGCCGAAGGGCAGGGCGGCCTCGACGATCTTGCCGCCTTTGGCCAGGATGTCCCATGCCTCGCCTTCATGCAGGGCGGCGGCGGCGATGAACTTGGTGCCATCGACCACGGAGCCGCCGCCGACGGCCAGCAGGAAATCGATGCGCTCGCTTTTCACCATGGCCACGGCCTGCATCAGGGTTTCATAGCTGGGATTGGGTTCGATGCCGGCAAATTCCAGTACCGTGTGGCCGGCCAGTGCCGCCTTGACTTCATCGTAGACGCCGTTCTGCTTGATGCTGCCGCCGCCATACGTCATGAGCACTCGGGCCTGCGGCGGGATCAGGCCGGCGATGGCGGCGATCTGGCCCTGGCCGAAGAGGATTTGCGTCGGATTGTAAAAATCGAAATTGAACATGGGGCTCCCGCTGCCGAGGTGTAGGCTGTTGCTGAGGCATGATTATGGCCGAACGGGTGAAATCGTGTTGTGGACGCTTGAGCTTTTCGTCGGCGCGGTGGAGAATGCAGCCGATGTCACCACCACGCGAAAAGGAATGCGCATGACCACCGTCCCACTGGAAGAATCCGGCTTGCCGGCCACCGCGCTCGACATGCACCGCGCCATCGGCGCCACCATCGCCGCGCTGCAGGCGCTGGACTTGAACAGCCAGCGCTTCGAGGCGTGCACGGACCCGGAACTGCGCCGCGTGCTGGCGCATGCGGGCGACACGAGCCGCAAGGAAGCGGCCATGCTGCTCGAATGGATGCGCCGCCGCGACGCGCGCCTCGATACGGCCATGAAGGAAGCGCTGTTCAAGGCGGGGCCAATTGTTGCCCAGTATCACTATGACGAGAAAATATTGTAACTATTGGTTTGTTGTTGTGGCGTACCATGCGCCATTTAACCTTTGCTTCGCGTAGACTGTGCCCCGAACACGATTTTGGGGGAGTCTGCAGAAATGAAATCATTACCATACCGAGAAGGCAGCTGGTTTGCCGTGCCCCTGCCGGGCGGCGGTTATGCCGTCGGCGTGGTGGCGCGCAGGGCGCCTGCCGGGCGCATCATGCTGGCGTATATGTTCGGGCCGAAGCGCGACACTTTGCCCACACTGGAAGAGCTGGAAGGCTTGCGGCCGGAACAGGCCGTGCGCCGCCTGCGCACGGGCGACATGGCCCTGCTCAACGAACGCTGGCCCCTGCTGGGCGACAGCCTCCACTGGGAGCGCGATGCCTGGCCCATGCCGGCCTTTATCCGCCGCAATGAATCCTTGCAGCGCGCCTGGCGCGCCAGCTATGCGGACGCCGATCCTGCCAAGCTGAACCGCGAGGAATCTATCCCCTTCGACACGCCGGGCATGGAAAGCGATTCCCTGTACGGCTACGGGGCGACGGAATTGTTGATGAGTAAATTGTTGGCGCAGGAGCAGGCGTCGGCTTGATGGCTGCCGGGCGGCCTTGGTGCCGGAACCTGCATCGGACGGCGTAGGTCGGCTTAGCGCAAAGCGCGTAAGCCGACACCACCAGCGGCCCAGGTCAACAATGTTGTCGGATTACGCGAGGCAAGGGCTCGCTAATCCGACCTACGCCGCTTATGCCGCCGGCAAGCTGATCTGAAACGCCAGGCCGCCGCCTTCGCGGTTGCGCACCTGCAATTCGGCGCCGTGGCGCAGCAGCACGCGGTCGACGATGGCCAGGCCAAGGCCAGCGCCGTTGGCTTGTCCGCGCGCCGTGTCGAGGCGGGTGAACGGCTTCATCAGCTGCTCGATCTTTTCCGCCGGCACGCCCGTGCCGTGGTCCTGTACCTCGATGATGACCTTTTTCGCGCCGTGGCTGGTGCGCACCTGGCAGGCGATGTCGATTTCCGTCACGTCGCTGCCCGGCGTCTTGCCATAGCGGCGCGCATTCTCGATCAGGTTGTTCAGCACGCGGCGCAAGTCGGTGGGGTTGCCCATCGCATGCGCGCCATCGGCGATAGTGGCGTTGAGCTTCACGTCCGACAGGCGCATCGCTTCGCGCGTCATATCGTGGAGCAAACCGCTGAGGTCGACGTCGGTAAAGCTCGACGCTTCCGTCGGCTTGGCGTAGTCGAGGAACTGGCCGATGATGGCGTCCATCTGCCCGATATCGGACTGGATGCCTTCGCGCGCCTCGTCCGACAGGTTGGCCATTTCCACTTCCAGCTGCATGCGCGCCAGCGGCGTGCGCAAGTCGTGCGAAATGCCGGCCAGAATCACGGCGCGGTCCGATTCCACCTGTTTCAGATCATCGACCATCTGGTTGAAGCTGCGGTTCGCCTCGATGATTTCGATCGGCCCTTTTTCCGGCAGCGGCGCCGGCTGCTTGCCCTTGGCGATGTCGCGCGCGGCCGCCGTCAGACGCGACAGCGGCAGATTGATCAGGCTGGAAATGATGGCCGCGCCCAACAGCGACAGCAGCGATACCAGGCTGGCCCAGCCCAGCCACTGGAAGCCCGTGAGGCCGCGCAGGCGCTCGCGGTCCAGCATCAGCCAGTATTCGTCGTCGTCGATCTTGAAGCTGACCCAGAAGCCGGCCACGCCGTTGACGCGCGCGGAAAAGCGCGTGTCCTTGCCCAGTTTGGCCTTCACCAGCGCCTCGATCTCGGGCATCAGGTAATTGTCGGGCGGCGGCTCGATGCGGTCGTCCTCTTCCAGCGAGAAGATGCGGATGCCTTCGTTGCTGACGAGGTCGAACAGCAGCTCGCGGCGCAACTCGGGCGCCGAGTGCGTCAGTGCCGCATGCGTGATGGTGACGACGGAAATGATCTGGGCGGAAATCTGCTGCGCCTGCGGCTCGCGCTGGATGACGGAAATCATGCCGATCCAGGTGATCATGCTGACCGTGGTCAAGGTGCCGAGCAGCAAAAAGGTGCGCCAGAACAGGCCGCTTTTCAGCCGCGCCAGGCTGATATCGGGAACAAGCTTCATCATGCCTCGCCAGCGATCAGCGCGGCTGTCCGTCCGGGATGAAGACGTAGCCGAGGCCCCACACGGTCTGGATGAAGAGCGGGCTCGACGGATCGGGTTCGATCAGTTTGCGCAGGCGCGAAATCTGCACGTCCAGGCTGCGGTCGAACACTTCGTATTCGCGTCCGCGCGCCAGTTCCATCAGTTTTTCGCGCGACAGCGGCTGGCGCGCATGGCGGGCAAACACTTTCAATACGGAAAATTCGCCCGTGGTCAGCGGCACCGTTTCGCCGTTCTTTTTCAAGGTGCGCGTGCCCAGGTCCAGCACGAAGTCGCCGAACTCGAAGGTTTGCGGCGTTTCCGACGGCGCGCCCGGGATTTCATCGGGACCCTTGCGGCGCAGCACGGCGCCGATGCGGGCCACCAGCTCGCGCGGATTGAACGGTTTCGGCAGGTAGTCGTCGGCGCCCATTTCCAGGCCCACGATGCGGTCCACGTCCTCGCCCTTGGCCGTCAGCATGATGATCGGCGTCTGGTCGCCCGCGCCGCGCAGGCGGCGGCAGATCGACAGGCCGTCTTCGCCGGGCAGCATCAGGTCGAGCACCAGCAAGTCGTAGCGTTCGCGCAGCCACAGCTTGTTCATGGCCGTCGCGCTCTCTGCCGTGAAGACATTGAAGCCCTGTTCGGTCAGGTAGCGCCGCAGCAGGTCGCGCAGGCGCACATCGTCATCGACCACCATGATTTTTGCCTGGTGGCCATGGATCGATTGCGTTGTTGTATTGCTGCCGGTAGTGGAGGTTGTGGTCATTTAGGGTGTCGTGTTATCTTATATTAGTTGCTATAGTAACGCCTCGCGCGGCGTCGGCAAGGGGCTGTGGCGACCCATTACAAAGTGTTACAAACTTTACCCAATTACTCTTACTGCACCGTGTAAAGCATCATACACTGGGGCCACAGTGGAAATCAGCTTTAGTTTATACGGCATCGCGGAAGAGGAACTCAATGAATATCTTTACTAAAAAAATTCACGCCGCTCCCAGCGCAGCTATTGCCGCACGTACGACTGTGCTGTCCGCATTTGCCGTTTGTTCCGTGTTTGCCGCCAGCCTGGCGCTGGCGCAAAACCAGCCGCCGCCACGCCGTGACGACCAGCAGCAAATGCAGGCCCAGCGGTATGAACAGGTACAGCGCAGCAATAGCAATGATACGCGACTGCGCGAACAGCGTGACGCACGCAGTTTCGACACCCGCGCCGAAGAGCAGCGCCGCGCCAACGAGGGCGCGGACGCCTCACGCCGCACGGGCCGCATGACGCCCGACGAGCGCCGCGACCTGCGCCGCCAGATCAACGAAGTGGGCCAGGATATTTACTCGAATCCGCCGCGTCGTTGATGACATCCGGCAATACCTACTGCGCGTCGCGACTTGTGGCCTGCGATGCTCACTGTACTAAAGTACAGTTCCGCTTCTCGGCCACAATTCACTTCCGCTCGCTACGGTCTTGCCAGATGTCGTGACTTTACCTGAAACATCCATCTCCATTTTTCATTCCCCTGTTTGTTGCGCCAGGATTATGCTAATCCGGCATACCGCCACGCCCCGTGATATTGTTCTAGTGCACTGAGACAATTCTCTGAATGTGTTGCAGGGGGAGGCAAGTGGTGAGCGACGACGACACACCCGTTCCTGATGCGGCCCCCGCAGGCGGCCTGCCGTACGGCCTGGTCCAGCGCGACGGGGGCGTGTTCCTGGACCTGTCGCTGGCGCCGGCGCAGCTGCGCGCCGCCGTCGACCAGCTGTTCCAGTCGGGGCAGTTGCTGGCTGGCCTCGATTACGGTTTGTTCCTGCTGACCCTGTTTCATGCCCCCACGCCCCGCGCCGCGCCCAAGGGTGACGCCTTGCTGCGCATCGCCGTGCGCGTGGCGCCATTTTCACCCCAGCGCCGCGCCCTGTATAAACAGGTCAAGATCCACGGCGACAGCGCCGAGTTTTACTTTGAAGCATTGCTTCCTGACGCCGATGGCCAGGTGCCTGTGCGCCGCGAGTTTGACGAGCTGGTGGCTGACCTGTGGTGCAAGGGTGTGCACTACGGCATCGATAGTGTGGCCGTGCGCGCCATTCTCGCCAGCGGCAAGGCCGAGCGCATCACGGTGGCGCGGGTGCTGCCGCCGCAGCCGGGGCGCGACGCCCAACTGGTCGAGGTGTCGCAAGGCATCCACCGCGACGATGCGCCGCGCGAACGCTCCGATGGCCGCCTCGATTTGCTCAGCTTCAAGAACCGCTTTCCGCAAGTCAAAAAACACGCGCGCCTGCTGCGTCTGCTGCCAGGTGCGCCCGGCTTGCCCGGCTATGACCTGGCCGGCAAAGCCCTGCCGCCGCCCGCGCCGCTGGCGCTGGACCTGGCCACAGTGGCGGGGCCGGGGACGACGGTCGAACATTTCAGCGATGGCGATTTCGTCGTGGCCACCCAGGCTGGTTACGTGAATGTCGATGAGGGCGGCAAGATCTCCATCGAGAACAAGATCGTCAGCCGCGAAGGCGTCAGCAGCCGCACCACGGGCAATCTGAAGCTGCGCGCCGCCTACGAGGAGTATGGCGACGTGCAGGAGCAGCGTCAGCTCGACGGCAGCGATATCACCATCCATGGCGACGTGTATGGCCATTTGCACTCGCATGGCGGACTGATCTTGTTGCAGCGCAACCTGGTGGGCGGCACGGCGTTCAATGAACACGGCGATGTGCGCGTCGAGGGCGTCGCTTCCGGTTCCGTGCTGCAGGCGCTCAGCGGCGAAGTGCATGTGAAGCGCGCCGAAAGCTGTGTCATCGCCGGCACGCGCGTGGTGATCGACAGCGCCAGCAATTGCGAGATCATCGCCGACGAGGTCGTCATCGAACTGGCCGAAGGCTGCGCCGTGGCGGCGCGCACCATCCGCATCGGCAGCGCCGGCCCGCGCAAGCAGGTGGAAATGCTGCTATTTCCCCTCGTGCCCGATTTGAGCGCCCTGGAGCAACAGATCGCCGAGAGTCTGGCCAAGGCCGCGCAGTACCAGCAGGTGCAGCACAAGCGCCAGCAGGAAATCGATGCCATCGCGCAGTTGCCGGAAGTGCGCAACTACCTGACCCTGGCGGGCCAGCTGCGGCGCGGCGAATTGCAGCTGCAGCCGGCGCAACAGCTGCAATACGACAAGCTGGCCGCGCGCATCGCTCCCGTCCTGAAGGAAGTGGCGCGGCTGCGCGTGGAAGTCAAGCAGTCGGAAATTCTGCAGGCGCAAATGCTGTCCTTGGTGGCGCAGCTGCGCCAGGAGCGGCAGGCGACGGCTGGCCAGTCGCGCTGCAGCCTGGGCCTGGTCGATGGCGAGACGACGGTGCGCGCCCTGGTCGTGCCGCCCGGGCCGGCCAAGGTCTACGACCGGCCGCCGAAAGAGATCAAGGCCTTGCTGCGCAGCGCCACGCCGGCCACGCAAGCCGTGTTTGCGAACAGCACGGGCAGCCTGGACTGGACGTATGCGCCGCCGCCCTAGCGTTTAATCCGTGACCTTGCCGCGCGACTGCTTGAGGACGCTGTGCGTGCTCTTGCTGTCGAGGCGGCGCCGCTGCGAACTGCGCGTGGGCTTGGTGGCGCGCCGTACGGCGGGCAGGAACGTGACGCTGTCGATGATTTCCTGCAGCCGGCGCAAGGCTTCTTCCTTGTTCTGCTCCTGGCTGCGCGACTGCTGCGCCTTGAGCACCAGTACGCCATCCTTGCTGATGCGGCTGTCGCGCAGGGCCAGCAGACGCTCCTTGTACGCTTCCGGCAGCGACGAGGCGGCGATGGGGAAGCGCAGATGGATGGCGCTGGACACCTTGTTGACGTTCTGCCCGCCCGGGCCCTGGGCGCGGATGGCGGAAAATTCAACTTCAGCGGGGTTGACGAGGTGTTGCATGGCCTGCCTGTAGGGAGTGATGTGGGTATTGTAAGGGAAGATGGCTGCGCCGGCGCAAGGGCGGGCGGCCAGTCGATGATGTCTTCCGGGAAAGTTGATGTTTCTCAACGCTGGAGGCGGGGATGCTGGTTAGCATGGGCCAACGTTGCGCCACTGCGCATCCTGGCAGCGCTTACCGGATGAAAGGAACACCATGCAGCCCACGACCACGCCTGGCGCCGCAGCGACGGCGGAACGCGGCACCGCGCAATCCCTGACGCAGTACTTGAGCTTTCGGCTGGGCGGCCTGGAATACGGCCTCGATTACCGCTGCGTGCGGGAATTGCGTGCCATCAAGGAGCTCGACCGTTTTTCTTCGGAAGGGGAAGTGCTGCACAGCGTGGCCGTCTCGCGCGGCGTGATCATCCCCATCGTGGATATGCGTGCCGCGTTCGGCAGCGCCCACGGCGCGCCAGACCCGGCCACCGACGTGATCATCCTGCAGCTGAGTAATGGCGTGATGGGCATGGTGGTCGACGGCGTCACCGATATCGTCAGCCTGGCGCCCGCCGACATCGCCGCCGTGCCCGGCCTTGGCGAGGCGGAGGCCGATTACCTGCTGGGCCTGGCCACGGTGGCGGGACGCCGCTTGATCCTCGTCGACATCGACCGCCTGATGGCAATCCGCAGCCCCGGTCCCATGCAGGTGGCCTAAAAAAAAAGACGACCTGAAGGTCGTCTTTTGTCGCTGCTTGATTAACCGAGTTTTTCCAGCTGATCCTGCAAGTCCAGCCATTCCGCTTCCAGCTGCGCCAAGTCCTTGGTGAAGAAGGTCTGGTCGGCCAGCAACTGTTTCAGCTTGGCCTTGTTGGCCGCGTCGTAGATGGTCGGCTCGCCCAGCTTTTCTTCCGTTTCCGCCTTTTGCGCGTTGCGCTTGGCGATTTGCTCTTCCTGGCGCTTGATCTTGTTTTCGATCGGCTTGCGCAGGGCGGCCGCCTTCTGGCGCTCTTCCGCTTCCTGGCGCTTGTCGCGCACGGGCGCGGCAGGGGCGGCTGCCGGCGCAGGTACGGAAGAAGTCACGGGGAAGTCGGTCTTGTTGGCCTTGCCGGCGGCCGGCAGCACATCGGTACCCTTGCCCAGCTTGGTCTTGAACAGCCAATCCTTGTAGTCGTCCAGGTCGCCGTCGAACGGCTGCAGCTTGCCGTCGGCGACGATGATGAATTCGTCCGTGGTGGCGCGCAGCAAATGGCGATCATGGGATACGACGACCAAGGTGCCTTCGAACTGGGCCAGCGCTTCCGTCAGCGCTTCGCGCGTTTCCAGGTCCAGATGGTTGGTCGGTTCATCGAGCAGCAGCAGGTTCGGACGCTGCCAGACGATCAGGGCCAGCGCCAGGCGGGCTTTTTCGCCGCCCGAGAACGGCGCGATCGACGCGGTGACCATGTTGCCGGGGAAGTTGAAGCCGCCCAGGAAGTTGCGCAGTTCCTGCTCGCGCACGGTCGGGGCGATCTTCGCCAGATGCCACAGCGGCGATTCGTCGTGGCGCAGCATTTCCACCTGGTGCTGGGCGAAGTAGCCGATGTTGAGGCCCTTGCCCATGGTGGCGTCGCCCGTCAATGGCATCAGTTCGCCGGCGATGGTCTTGATCAGCGTCGATTTGCCGGCGCCGTTCTGGCCCAGGAGGCCGATACGCTGGCCGATCTGCAGCGAAAACTTGATGCCGTTGACGATGGTCTTGTGCGTGATCTCGCCCGTCGCTTCGTTTTCGATCTTGTAGCCCGCATCGACGTCTTCCATCACCAGCAGCGGGTTCGGGGCGCTCAAAGGCTCGCGGAATTCGAACGAGAATTCGGCGGCGGCGCGCAGCGGCGCCAGTTCTTCCATCTTCGCCAGCGCCTTCATGCGGCTTTGCGCCTGGCGGGCTTTCGAGGCTTGCGCCTTGAAGCGGTTCACGAACGATTCCAGATGGGCACGCTTGCGCTGCTGCTTTTCCAGCGCGCCGGCGGCCAGGATCATCTGCGCTGCGCGTTGGCGCTCGAAGCTCGAATAGTTGCCCGAATAGCGTTTCAGCTTGCGCTCGTCGATATGCACGACGACGTTGACCACTTCATCGAGGAAGTCGCGGTCATGGGAAATGATCAGCAAGGTGCCGGCGTAGCGCTTGAGCCAGTCTTCCAGCCAGATGATGGCGTCCAGGTCCAAGTGGTTGGTCGGCTCATCGAGCAGCAGCAGGTCGGACGGGCACATCAGCGCTTGCGCCAGGTTCAGACGCATGCGCCAGCCGCCGGAGAAACTGGCGACAGGCTGCTGCATCTGGTCCAGGGTAAAGCCCAGGCCCAGCAGCAATTGCTCGCCGCGCGACTGCACGGTATATGCATCGGCATCGGCCATGGCGCTGTAGATCTCGCCGATGGCGATGCCGTTTTCCGACGTGGCCGGCTCCGATTCCAGGCGCGCCAGTTCCGCTTCCAGCTTGCGCAAGGTCACGTCGCCGTCGATGGCGTAATCGAGCGCGGCACGGTCCAGCGGCGGCGTTTCCTGCGCCACGTAAGCCACGCGCCATTTGGCCGGGAAATCGATCTCGCCCTGGTCAGGGTGCAATTCGCCGCGCATCATGGCGAACAGGCTCGATTTGCCCGCGCCATTGGCGCCGATCAGGCCGATCTTGTCGCCCGGATTGAGGGTGACATCGACTTGTTCGAGCAACGGTTTGATGCCGCGCATCAGGCTTACTTGTAGGAAACGTATCATTTTTTTCTTTGTAAAGGCTGGGCTTTACCCCTCGCCGTAAAAACATCGTGTAGGTCGGATTAGCCCGAAGGGCGTAATCCGACGGGTGCCGCACAGGCATGTCGGATTACGCTACGCTAATCCGACCTGCCAAGTCGATCAAACCAGCTTGAGCTGCTCGGCCGTCAGCAGGAATACCATGTCGTCGCCGGCGCTCGTCGTCAGCCAGGTCAGGCCCAGCTCGCCGAAGGCCGCTTCCGCGTAGGCGCGCTCGTTGCCGATTTCAATCATCAGGATGCCGTCGTCCGTCAGGCGCTCGGCTGCGCCGGCGATGATCTTGCGCACCAGGTCCATGCCGTCGCTGCCGCCGTCGAGGGCGATTTGCGGTTCGGCCAGGTATTCCTGGGGCAGGGCGCCCATCGACGCGGAATTCACGTACGGCGGGTTGCTGATGATCAAATCGTATTTCTTGGCCGGCACGTTCGTGTACAGGTCCGATTCGATCAGGTTCACGCGGTCTTGCAATTTGTACGTGTCGACGTTGCGCTTGGCCACGGCCAGCGCGTCGGCGGAAATGTCCACGGCGTCGACCTGGGCGTTCGGGAAGGCGTCGGCCATCATGATGGACAGGCAGCCCGAACCGGTGCACAGTTCCAGGATGTTTTCCACGGCTTCCGGTTCCGCCACCCACGGCGAGAAGTATTCAGGGATCAGCTCGGCGATGAAGGAGCGGGGCACGATCACGCGCTCGTCGACGTAGAAGTTATACGTGCCCAGCCAGCCTTCCTTGGTGATGTAGGCGGCTGGCACGCGGTCGATGCTGCGGCGGTCGATGACGCTCATGACGCTGGCCACTTCCGACGGCAGCAGCTTGGCGTCGAGAAACGGTTCGAGCTTGTCGAGCGGCAACTTCAAGGTGTGCAGGATCAGATAGGCCGCTTCGTCGAACGCTTCGGCGCTGCCGTGGCCGAAAAACAGCTTGGCGGTATTAAAACGGGTAACGGCGTAGCGCAGCAGGTCGCGTGGCGTGGAAAACGGGTTCGGGGTCATGGCATTCTCGAAAAGACGGTGTTCTGGCCCGCCGTGACGGGCCTCGGTATTCTGGTTCAGACGGGCAGCAAATGCTCCAGCGTGCGCCGGTAAATATTCTTCAGGGGATCGATGTGGCGCAGTTCGATGTGCTCGTCGATCTTGTGAATACTGGCATTGGGCGGCCCGAATTCTATCACTTGGGGGCAGATTTGCGCGATAAACCGGCCATCCGAGGTGCCGCCCGTGGTCGACAGCTCCGTCGTGAGGCCCGTTTCTTCGAGGATGGCCGACGACAGCGCATCGCTCAAGGTGCCGCGCGGCGTGAGGAAGGGCAGGCCGCTCAGGGTCCACTGCAAATCGTACTGCAAGTCATGCTTGTCGAGGATGGCGTGGACCCGTTCCTGCAAGCCTTCGGCCGTGCTGGCCGTGGAAAAGCGGAAGTTAAAGTCGATCACCATGTCGCCCGGGATCACGTTGTTGGCGCCCGTGCCCGCGTTGATGTTGGACATTTGCCACGAGGTCGGCAGGTAATACTCGTTGCCCGCGTCCCATTTTTCCTCGACCAGGTCGGCCAGCGCCTGCGCCGCTTCGTGGATCGGGTTTTTCGCCAGGTGCGGGTAGGCGATATGGCCTTGCACGCCCTTGATGGTCAAGCGGCCCGACAGCGAACCGCGGCGGCCGTTCTTGATCATGTCGCCCAGCTGCGCGCTCGAGGTCGGCTCGCCCACGAGGCAATAGTCGATCTGCTCGCCGCGCGCCTTCAGTTGCTCGCAGACGATGACGGTGCCGTCCGTGGCCGGGCCTTCCTCGTCGCTGGTGATCAAAAAAGCGATGGAACCGGTGTGCCCGGGCGTGGCGGCAATGAATTCCTCACAAGCGACCACCATGGCGGCGATCGAGGTCTTCATGTCGGCCGCGCCACGGCCGTACAGCTTGCCGTCGCGGTGCGTGGGAATGAACGGTTCCGAGCGCCATTGCTCGACGGGGCCGGTCGGCACCACGTCCGTATGGCCGGCAAAGACGAACACGGGGGACGTCGTGCCACGGCGCGCCCACAGATTGGTGACGTCGTTCGACTGGATCGTTTCGCAGACGAAGCCCAGCGGCGTGAGGATATCGATCAGGTGCTGCTGGCAGCCCTTGTCGTCGGGCGTGACCGAGGACAGGGCGATCAGTTTTTCGGTCAGGGCGAGGGTTTTGGAGGTGGTCATGGTGTGGAGCGGGAGCGTACCCTTGGGACTCGGCGTCCCCGTACGACCCCAGCTTTGCAGGTGTCGGGTTTAAACTGAAAAAATGCTCTTGTACTGGGCATCGGAAAACGCCACGCTGAACTGGCCATCCTTGTCCAGCACGGGGCGCTTGATGATGGACGGGTTTTCCAGCATCAGTTCCAGGGCGCTGGCGGCGTCGACGGTGGCGGCTTTGCGCTCGTCGGACAGGGCGCGCCAGGTCGTGCCTTTCTTGTTGACCAGCACATCCCACGGCAATTGCCCGAGCCACGCTTCCACTGTGGCGCGTTCCAGGCCCTGCTTCTTGAAGTCGTGGAAGGTGAAATCGAGTTGCTGCGCGGCCAGCCAGGTGCGGGCCTTTTTGACGGTATCGCAGTTGGGGATACCGTAGAGTGTAATGGTCGTCATGGGTAGGGCTAAGGGGAATGAATGCGGTTCGCTTGATCGCGGCGCTTGCGCCAGGTCAAAATGCGATGGTAGCCGCCATTATACAGTCGATGCGCAGTCGATGCGGCAGTGCAACACGGTTGCATGTTACGGGCAGATTCAGGGCCAGGCGCTGCGAATGCCCAGTTGCGTCGCCACCTGGCCGAAGTCGCGGTGCGCGGATAGCGGCGTGGCGGACGCCATCGCCAGCTTGGGCGCGGCGCGGTGGAACAGTACCACTGCCGTTTCATCATTCTTGTGGCGCGACATGTAGAGCATGCCATCGACCTCATCCGGATGCGCATGGATGGCGGCCGACCAGGCTTTGGTCGTTTGATACGACGCTGTGCCGCCGAGTCCCGCGTGGCCGCCCAGCTTCCGGAGGGCGGCACCCGTCAAGTCGGCCAGGACGAGTGCTTCTCCCGTGAGCAGTATGACAAAGCGCGCCTGTATCACGGCCAGGCCGATGATGAAGTGGTTGCGGATGGGCTTGCGGTCGTGCATCAGGGTTTCAGCCAGCGCCACGGCCAGCGACATGCCCAGGTAGCAGGTGCCGAAGCGGGCCGCCGCTTGTGGGTGGGGATCGTCGAAGCGGTAGGTATTCGCCCTGCCGAAGTACGGTTCACCCGTGGCATGGCCGGAAACCCGGTACAAGGTGGCAGGATCGCAGCGCACCGTTTGCAGCGATGCGGGCAGTTGCGGCAAGCGGGGCAGGCGCAAGGTTGCCACGGGGGGCGCCGCTATTCGTCGGCGTAGGCGCGGGCGGCCGCCATCACAGCGTCGAGTTTTCCTTTTGCCAAGGCTTGCAGCGGCGACTTTCCGCCCAGCGACAGGCGCGGGGCGGTAAAAAAGTCCCATTTTGCGGCGCCGGGCAAGTCACCTAGAATTTTGCTGATTTTTTCCAGGGTGTGCCGGTCGTGGCGGGGGGCGGCGAAAAATGCCGGATAAACATATTCGCCGGAGGCGCCGCGCAAGGCGAACAGGCGTCTGGCTTTCAGTGCCGCACTGAGTGCCTGCGGCGTGACTGCCAGCCGGGCGCGCAATTCGGGGCCGGACAGCAAGCTGTGCGAGGCCACGTCTTTTTCACGCTGATGCCGTTCCTGTTCTTC
Source organism: Janthinobacterium sp. FW305-128 (assembly GCF_020858135.1). Classification (NCBI taxonomy): domain Bacteria; kingdom Pseudomonadati; phylum Pseudomonadota; class Betaproteobacteria; order Burkholderiales; family Oxalobacteraceae; genus Janthinobacterium; species Janthinobacterium sp. FW305-128. The sequence continues at coordinate 247,760 of NZ_JACYMK010000006.1, forward strand.
CAGGCCGCGCATGAATTGCCGGGTGCTGACGTGGCCTGTCTGCGTATCGTTGCCGGAAGCCATGCTCAGCTCCCGCTCGGCCACGATATCGAGGTCGCGCCGCATTTGCGCCAGCAGCGCGGGGCGGTCGTCGCGCGGCACGGCATCCAGCAGCGATGCATAGGCTTCCTGGAAGGTGTCTTGCGCAATGTTGAAGCGCAAGCCTGTGGCGCTGGCAGCCAGTGTGGCGGCCAGCTGCTCAGCCAGCGGGGATGCCGATTCAGCATCTTCGGCTTCGCAGGCGGGCTGGTCAGTTGTTGAGTGGTTGCGATGTGTGTTCGACATGGCCGTATCCTTGAAACGCAAGTCTCAGCATAGGATAGCAAGTCAAACAAAGCAAACAAAGCAAGGAGATTAACTCTATCTGCCTTGATGCAGCACAAACCTGCGGCGTTGTCTCTTACACCGGCCGGGGCGCCGCCTTGCCCGGTTCGACGGGACCGAAATGCAGGCCCAGCCGCAAGGCCAGGGCGCGCAGGGCGCCGCTTTCCTGCAGGTGCAGGGCCAGCGCGATGTGGCCGTCGGGGCGCACGAGGTAGGCCGCGTCGCGGCCCAGGCCGGCCAGCTTGGCGGCCACGTTATAGGTATAGCAATGCACGGGCAGTTTCAGCACGCGCGCCTCGTCGAGCAGTTCGGGCGCCGGCTCGCCATAGATGTGCAATTGCCAATCCATGCTGCGCAGGGCGATAAAATTGTCTTGCGTGCCGTCCGAGAACCAGGGCAGGCGGTCGCCGCCGCGCAGGTATTCCGCATGGCCGGCAGACAAAGCGCTGTCTTCATAGCTGATCTCGATTTGCGACACGGTCTTGAACAGCAAGCGGCGCGCCCGCGCGAAGCCGGACAGGAAGGGCAGCGCGTGCGGCACCAGCCAGCGCCGCAGGAATTGCCCGGCGATGCCCTGCGCGACGATGGCCTGGAAGGCGCGGTCGGTGGTGGCGACGAGCTTGCGGGCAAAAACGATGCGCTCGCTTTCATAGGTGTCGAGCAGGGCATCGTTGCTTTGGCCATGCAGCTTTTGCGCCAGCTTCCAGGCCAGGTTGACGGCATCGCCCAGGCCCGTGTTCATGCCCTGGCCGCCCACGGGACTGTGCAAGTGGGCCGCGTCGCCCAAAATGAAGCAGCGGCGCGCACGGAACTGGCCCGCCACGCGGTGATGGACTTTATAGGTGGAAAACCAGTTCACGTGTTCGACGTGGATACCCAGCAGGGTTTCCACGTCGCCGCGCACATCGTCGAAGACGGGCGCGGGCGCGCCTTCGGGGCGGTCGGGCAGGATGCCGATCAGGCGCTGCATGCCGCTGGTGCGCACGGGCAGCATCAGCGCAAAAGAGTTCGCGCCCAGGTGGGCGTGCAAATCCGTATTCTTGCCGGCTACTTGCGCGTCCGCCACGTAGTACAAGTGGTCGTAGGTGCCGCCGGAAAAGTCAAAGCCGGCGATCTCGCGGACCTTGCTGCGGGCGCCGTCGCAGCCGCAGATATAGTCAAATGTACAATATTGTCGTTCGCCATTGTTGAGCAGGATGGCTTGCACTTCGCTATCGTCCTGCGTCCACAAGTCCAGCGTGACATTCCATTCCACGTGCACGCCGGCCGCCGCCAGCTTGCTGATCAGAAAGCGTTCATGCTCGTCCTGGGGCAGGCTCAGCACGAAAGGATAGGGGCTCAGGCCTTCGCCGATCTCGCCCAGCGCCAGTTTTACCAGCTCCTCGCCCCCTTCGTGGATGTGCATGGCATTGATCTTGATGCCCAGGCTGACCAGTTCGTCGGCAAAGCCCAGCTGCTGGTAAAACTCCAGGGTGCGCGCATGCACGGCCATGGCCCGCGACGCCTGCCCGGGGCCGCTGTCTTTATCGATGATGCGGCAATCGACGCCATGGCGCGCGAGGCGCAAGGCAAGCATGAGGCCGGTAGGACCGGCGCCGACGATCAATACGGGAGGAGTATTCATGCCATCCAGTATAGGACAGGATGGCGTAAGGCTGCGGGACGATTGGAGACGGTGCTCAGGCGCTGTTCAGGAGATGCGCGGCGCCTGCAATGGCGCCAATCTGACTGCTTCGCAGTTTTTTCAGCGTTGCAAATTGCGCGCCTGCTTCATCTATCCGATAGTTCTTGAGCTGAGTGCCCTGCGCGTCCCACACTTGTTCCTGGATACATATTCCGAGTTCATAGCGGCCATCGGATTTGCATGCGCCATTATCATGCCATTCACGGGCCGGGCCGTGTAGTATGTTCAGAGCAAACCATTCTTCGCGAATAAGTCTGCTCGCAGCCGACCATTGCCGGGAGATCCCGCTTTTCTGGCCATCGATAAAACTGGTTTCTGTCATTAATACGCCATCGGCATCGTTTTCAAATGCCATGCCGCTAAACGGCTTGCCGGCGTAGCACATCAGCAGGAAATCCTTTGATGGTTCCAACGCTTCGTAATCGACTCTGGACATGCTTTACCTTTAACAAGTGTTGCACTGGCGTGGACAGAAACGACAATGTCCCGCCGGAGCGGGACATTCAGGGTATTGCGTGCGCCTTGCGGCGCATTAATTAAATGCCGCGCAGGAGTTCGTTGATGCCGGTCTTGGCGCGGGTTTTTGCATCCACGCGCTTGACGATCACGGCGCAGTACAGCGAGTACTTGCCATCTTCCGAAGGCAGGTTGCCCGAGACCACGACGGAACCGGCCGGCACGCGGCCGTAGGTCACTTCGCCCGTGGCGCGGTCGTAGATCTTGGTCGACTGGCCGATGTACACGCCCATCGAGATGACGGAATTTTCTTCGACGATCACGCCTTCGACGATTTCCGAACGGGCGCCGATGAAGCAGTTGTCTTCGATGATGGTCGGGTTCGCTTGCATCGGTTCCAGCACGCCGCCGATGCCGACGCCGCCGGACAGGTGGACGTTCTTGCCGATCTGCGCGCAGGAACCGACGGTGGCCCAGGTGTCGACCATGGCGCCTTCATCGACGTAGGCGCCGATGTTGACGTAGGACGGCATCAGCACGACGTTCTTGGCGATGAAGCTGCCGCGGCGGGCAACGGCTGGCGGCACCACGCGGAAACCGCCTTTGGCGAAGTCTTCGGCCGTGTAGTTGGCGAACTTGGTCGGCACCTTGTCGTAGAACTGCATCGTGCCGTCGGACGGCAGGACGACGTTGTCTTCCAGGCGGAACGACAGCAGCACGGCTTTCTTGACCCACTGGTTGACGACCCAGTCGCCCGAGGTTTTTTCCGCCACGCGGATGCTGCCGTTGTCCAGGCCATTGATGACGTGGGAGACGGCGTCGCGCAGTTCGGCCGTGCCGTTGCGCGGATTGATCTCGGCGCGGTTTTCCCAGGCCTGGTCGATGATGGTTTGCAGTTGTTGGCTCATGATGATGTCTTATTCATTTAGTTGGTTGATGCGGATGCGGAAAGCTGCTGGCAGAATTTTACTATGCGCAACGCCGCTTCCAGCCCTTCGGCCGTTTCGGCCACCAGGGCCATGCGGATACGGTTGCGGCCGGGATTGATGCCGTGCGCGTCGCGCGCCAGATAGCTGCCAGGCAATACCGTGACATTATATTCGGCGTACAGGCGTTGCGCGAATTCGGTGTCGGACAGTCCCGTGCGGCTGACGTCGGCCCACAGGTAGAAGCCGGCGTCCGGCAATTGCACGTCCATCACCGATTGCAGCAGCGGCGTGATGGCGTCGAACTTGGCGCGGTACTTGGCGCGATTTTCCTCGACATGGGTTTCGTCGTTCCAGGCCGCGACGGAGGCCGCCTGCACGGCAGGGCTCATGGCGCCGCCGTGGTAGGTTCGGTAGAGCAGGAATTTTTTCAGTACTTCCGCGTCGCCGGCAACGAAGCCCGAGCGCATGCCCGGCACGTTCGAGCGCTTCGACAGGCTGGAAAACACCACCAGGCGCGCATACGGGCGCTCGATGGTGGACAGGCCCAGCATGTGGGCCGCCTGCAGCGCGCCCAGCGGGGGCGTGTCGCCGTGGTAGATCTCGGAATAGCATTCGTCGGCGGCGATGACGAAATCGTAGCGCTCGGACAGGGCGAACAGGTGTTCCCAGTCCGTCAGGGTCAGCACGGCGCCCGTCGGGTTGCCCGGCGAACACAGGAACAGCAGCTTGACCTTTTCCCACACGCTGGCCGGTACGCTGTCGTAGTCGCAGCCGAAATTGCGCGCCGGGTCGGAATTGACGAAATATGGTTCGGCGCCGGCCAGGTAGGCCGCGCCTTCATAGATCTGGTAAAACGGATTCGGGCTGATCACGAGCGAACCGGCTGCCGGATCGATCACCGTTTGCGCCAGCGCAAACAGCGCTTCGCGCGAACCGTTCACGGGCAGGATTTGCGTGGCAGGATTGAGCTTGGGGATGCCGTAGCGGCGTTCCAGCCAGCCGGCAATCGCGCTGCGCAAGGCTTCCGAACCGATGGTGGTCGGATAGCTGGCCAGGCCGTGGATATTGTCGACCAGCGCCTGCTCGATGAAGGCCGGCGTCGGGTGCTTGGGTTCGCCCATGCCCAGGCTGATGGGCGCATACTCGGGATTGACCGTCACGCCGGCAAACAGCTGGCGCAGCTTTTCGAATGGATATGGTTGCAGTTTAGCAAGAAGTGGATTCACGGAGCGGACCAGGGCAAGAGTGGGGTGATAGTGTCGCGTATGGATTGCCTGGCATGGCGCAATGACGCCGGTCAAGCAATCAGCTTAGCCTTTTATTATAGCCGTCCTCGGGCGCGGGCTGTGCAAGTGGGCTGTTGTTGACCTGTACGGCATGTCGCTCCCGGGCTTGGCAAGGTAAAATACGGCATGCCTATCTTACTTCCCACCCTGCTTGCCATTGAAACATCGTCCGAACTCGCGTCCTGCGCCTTGTTGCGCGGCGATGTCGTCCTGTCCCGCGCCTCGTCGGGCGTGCGCACCCATTCCCAGTCGATTCTGCCCATGGTGCAGGAATTGCTGGCCGAAGCGGGCGTGACCCTGGCCGACGTCGACGCCATCGCCTACGGCTCCGGCCCCGGCTCGTTTACGGGCGTGCGCACGGCCTGCGGCATCGCGCAGGGTCTGGCCTATGGCGCCAATTTGCCTGTCGTGCCCGTCGTCACGCTCGACGCCATGGCCCTCGCGTGCCACCAGCAGCATGGCTCACAGCGCATCGTGACCGTGCTCGACGCCCGCATGGGCGAAGTGTACTGGGCGCAATATGACTATCAAGATGGCTTGCAAGCCGTCTTGCCGCCGGCCTTGAGCGCGCCGGCCGGCGTGGCGCCGCAAGGCGACGTGACCGGCTGCGGCAACGGCTTTGGTGCCTACGCCGAAGCGCTGGCCGCGTTGCCGTGCGCCGCCACGGCCGACGCCGCCATCATGCCGCACGCCGTGCAAGTGGCGCAGCTGGCGCGCATCGCCTTTGCGGCCGGCCAGTGCGTGACGGCGGCCGATGCGCAGCCTTTGTACTTGCGCAACAAGATCGCTTATACCAGTGCCGAGCGCCTCGACATGCAACAGGCCAAGGCCGCTGCGGAGTCGGCGCAATGAGCGTAGCGGGCCAGGACAATGCTGCAGGCTGGGACTTGCTGCGCCTCGACTATCAGCCGATGCAGGAAGCGGACTTGATTGAGGTGCTGGCGCTGGAACAGCGCGTCTACCCGCATCCCTGGACGCACGGCAACTTTGTCGATTCCCTCAAGAGCGGCTACCCGGCCTGGGTGCTGCGCGACGTGGACGGCACCTTGCTTGGCTATTTCTTGCTGATGCTGGTCGTCGACGAGGCGCACTTGCTCAACGTTGCCGTCGAGGGCGCCATCCAGGGCCAGGGGCTGGGCCGCTTCCTGCTGAACCAGTCCTGCGCCTGCGCGCGCCAGCTGGGCATGGAATCGATGCTGCTGGAAGTGCGTCCGTCGAATGTCCGCGCGCTCGATATTTACCAGCGTTTTGGATTTGAACAGATAGGCCGGCGCAAGGGATACTATCCTGCCAGCAACTCGCAACGTGAGGACGCCATCGTGATGCGTTATACCTTATGAGCCGCAGCGCCGTTTTTCTCGATGAAATGGGCGTCGGCCCCTTGTGGCGCTTGCGCCAGGGCGCCGCGCCCGAGGTCGTGGATATTGTCGTCGAGGCTGCCGTGGAGGTGGAAGTCGTCGTGGCGGAGCCCGTGGCTGAGATGGCTGCACCTGTGGTCGAAGTGCTGGCCGAGGTGGCAGTCGTGGAGGCCGAGGCGCCCGTCGTCGTTGCCGCTACGCCAGTGCCTGCCGCCGCGCCTGACGACACGGCCTGGTTCGACGATGCGCCCCCGCCGCCGCCTGCCAGACAGCTGAGCGATATTGACATCGCCGCCCTCGACTGGGAAGGCTTGACGTCGGCGGTCGCCAAGTGCGCGCGCTGCGACTTGTGCAAGACGCGCAAGGGCGTCGTCATGGGCCGTGGCGACCGCCAGGGTGCGTGGCTGATGCTGGCCAGCAGCCCTTCGCGCCTGGAAGAACGCGAAGGGCGCGCCTTGCCGGGCGAGCAGGGCAAATTGCTCGACAATATGTTGAAAGCCATCGACGTCGACGCGGGGCGCGACGTGTACATCACGCACCTGCTGAAATGCCGTCCGCTTGACGAGACGGGCCAGGAACGCTTGCCCACCGAGGCCGAGTCGGCCGCCTGCCGTCCGTATTTTGACCGCGAACTGGCCCTGCTGCAGCCGCGCACCATCGTCACCCTCGGTTCGATGGCCGCCGCCGGCATCAATCCCGGCGAAAAACCCGTACGGGGCAAGGTGCGCCAGCTGGGCAGTGCGTCCGTCGTGGCCACCTTCCACCCAGAGCAACTGTTGCAGGACGGGACGGGCAAGGCCAAGGCGCGTGCCTGGGCCGACCTGTGCCTGGCGAAAAGCACGCACGGTGGTTGATACGGCCGTCTCTACCTTCCAAGCCCGCTTCGAACGCCGCTGGGGCCATCTGACGCACCCCCGCGTGCGGGCGCTGGCCTGGCTGCTCGATTCGCCCGACTTGCTCGATCCTGCCAGCCCCTACTGGGGCGGGCGCATCGCCAGCTTGCCCCCCGTCACGCCTGCCGTGGCGGCGTGGCTGGGGGCGCTGCAGGATGACCCGTCACCGCTCGATGCGGCGCTGGGGCCCCGATTCTATTCCCGCCTGGGCCTGTACGCTGAAAAGCTGCTGGCCTTTTATTTTGAGCAGCATGGAGTATTGCAAGCGCATGGCTTGCAAGTGCAGGTCAACCGCAACGACACGGTGGGCGAGTTCGATTTCCTGTTGCATGACGGAAATGACCTGCTGCACTGGGAATTTGCCACCAAGTTCTACCTGCTCGAAGGCGCGTCCGATCCCGGCGACTTCAACCATTTGATCGGCCCCAACCTGGCTGACACCCTGGGCTTGAAGATGCGTAAGATTCTCGACAAGCAACTGGCCTTGTCCCGCCATCCGGCCGCGCAAAGCCTGCTGGCGCAGCCCGTGCGCGCGGCGCACGCGCTGGTCAAGGGCTGGCTATTCTATGCGGCAGGCGCCACGCTGGCCATGGACGGTATTTCCCCCGAACACGGTCACGGTTTCTGGTGTACGCCGGCCCAACTGCCCGAGCAGCGCTACGTTGTGCTGCCGCGCCTGCAATGGCTGGCGCCGTTCAAGGGCCGCGACGTGGAAGTGCTCGACGTGGAGGCCCTGCGCACGCAGTTGTTTGATCTGGCGCAACCGGTGATGGTCGCCACCGTGGATACTATCGAAGGCTGGGAAGTGGAGCGCACGCGCGGTTTTGCCGTGCCGCATGACTGGACGCAGCAGGCTGCCGCGCGGCGGATAGCGGGTGCGCTACCTGCGTAATGTTGGGGTCAGACCCGGCGGGTCTGACCCCGGAAGTTAATGCTTCTGCTCGCCAATCAATGACAAGTTGTCATGCTCAGCCTGGTTCAGCTTGTGCTTGCGCATGATGGCGTACATGGTGCCGGCAACAAACAGACCGAACAGGGTGATGATGATATTGAGCGGCAGGTGCAAACGGATCATGATCGAATACACGGCCAGCATGGTGAGAATCGACAGGTTTTCATTGAAGTTCTGCACGGCGATGGAATGGCCTGCACTCATCAGCACGTGGCCGCGGTGTTGCAGCAGGGCATTCATGGGAACGACGAAGAAGCCGGACAGGGCGCCGATCAGGATCAGTAGCGGGTAGGCGATCCACACGGAGTGTACTTGCGTCATCATCATGACGATCACGCCCATGGCGATACCGAGCGGAATGACGGTCAGCGATTTGCGCAGCGGAATGAAGCGTGCCGACAGCACGGCGCCGGCGGCCACGCCGATGGCGACCACGCCCACCAGGCTGGTCGCCTTGTCGAACGGCATGTTCAGCGACTGCTTGGCCCATTCCAGCACGATCAGCTGCAAGGTGGCGCCGGCGCCCCAGAACAGGGTCGTCACGGCCAGGGTGATCTGGCCCAGCTTGTCTTTCCACAGGATGGAATAGCAATTGGCAAAATCGGTAATCAGTTTGATAGGATTGCGTTCCTGGTGCGGATACACGCAGCCCGTGTCGGGAATCTTCAGGTTGGCCAGGGTCGCCAGCGCATAGATGCCCACCACGACGCACAAGGCCGCTTCCGTCTTGCTGGTGATGCCCGTGTCGATCAGCGGAATGTCGATCGACAGCAGCATGTCGGACACGTGGCCGCTGACGAGCGCGCCGCCCATGACGGTGCCGAGGATGATGGAAGTGACGGTCAAGCCTTCGATCCAGCCATTCGCCGCCACGAGCTTTTCCGGCGGCAGCAGTTCCGTCAGGATGCCGTACTTGGCGGGCGAGTACACGGCCGCGCCGAAACCGACGACGGCGTAGGCCAGCAGCGGATGCACGTGGAAGAAGACGAGGGCGCAGCCGAAGATCTTGACCATGTTGGCGATGAACATGACCTTGCCTTTCGGCAGAGCATCCGCGAAGGCGCCGACAAAAGCGGCCAACAGCACGTAAAACAGCACGAACGACAATTTGAGCAGCGGCGTGATCCACGCCGGGGATTTCATGGACACCAATAAATCGACGGCGACAAAAAAGAGGGCGTTATCTGCCAGCGAGGAAAAGAACTGCGCCGCCATGATGGTATAAAAACCACGATTCATTCTGGATTGCCTGAAATCATATCTGGCTTGCTTTATACCACGAAAAAACAGCAAACCCCAAGTTTGGCAGGGGCTGCTTTGCATAGTCTTGCCTAAGCGAAGCTTAATTTTTCTGCCGTAGAAAAATACACATATATGTGAGCATTTTATACATGGTGTCCTGCGCGCCGGTCTCGGGCGCGCTGCGGACCTGCTTGCGGCTCCCGCTTGCGGCCCATCCGGTAAAATACGGCTTTCCCACCTGCCGTGAACGACGCATATGCCCAGGCCCCTCTTCGCCACCATCCATCTCGATGCCATGCAACACAATCTGGCGCGCGCCCGTGCCGGCGCCCGCGGCGCCAAAGTGTGGGCCGTCGTCAAGGCGAATGCCTATGGCCACGGCCTGGAACGGGCCATGCGGGGCTTTGCCGACGCCGATGGCCTGGCGCTGGTCGAGGTCGATTACGCCGTGCGTTTGCGCGAACTGGGCTGGACCAAACCCATCCTGCTGCTGGAAGGGTTTTTCGACGCCAGCGATTTGCCTGTCATGGCGCAATATGGATTGAATGGCAGCGTGCATTGCGAAGAACAGATCGCCATGCTGGCAGCGGCCCGCCTGCCGCACGCCATCGACGTGCACCTGAAAATGAATACGGGCATGAACCGCCTGGGCTTCACACCGCACGCCATCGCCGCCGCGTATGCGCGCTTGCGCGCCATGCCGCATATCGGCACGATCACCCTGATGACGCATTTCGCCAATGCGGACGAGGCGGGTCCCACGCGCTTGCCGTTGGAACAGCAGATGCTGCGTTTTGAGGCGGGCGCCTCCAGCATCGGTACGCCGCTGCCGCGCAGCCTGTGCAATTCGGCCGGCGTGCTGATGCACCATCTGGACAGCGACTGGGTGCGCCCCGGCATCATGCTGTATGGCGGCACGCCCAGCGGCGCCCCGGGCGGCACGTCCGCGCAGGCGTTCGGCTTGCTGCCCACGATGACCTTGCGCAGCAGCATTATCGGCATCCAGGACATCGCCGCCGGCGACGTGGTCGGCTACGGCAGCCGCTATGAAGCGGCCGGCAACGTCAAGGTGGGCGTGGTGGCCTGCGGCTACGCGGACGGCTACCCGCGCCACGCCCCCGAAGGCACGCCCGTGCTGGTCGACGGCGTGCGCACGGGGCTGATCGGCCGGGTGTCGATGGACATGCTGATGGTCGACCTGACCCACGTGCCGGGCGCCAAGGTCGGCAGCAGCGTCACCTTGTGGGGGCAGGGCATGCCGATCGACGAGGTGGCGCTGGCCGCCGGCACCATCGGCTACGAGCTCATGTGCGCACTGGCGCCGCGCGTGCCCGTGATCAAAGCGTAGGGTGACGCGGAAGCGCGGTTTGTATATACTGTATATATAACCAGTTATTTCATTTACCCGGGCAAAGTACACCATGGCAAAAGTCAAGACCATCTACACCTGCAGCGATTGCGGCGCCATCAGCAACAAATGGATGGGGCAATGCACCTCGTGCAACCAGTGGAATACCATGGTGGAAACTCTGCCCGAGACGGGCGGCAACAACCGCTATTCGAATCCGCAGCACATGTCGCTGGCGCAGACGGCGCCCGTGCTGTCGCTCGACGATATCGACGCCATCGACGTGCCCCGCTTCGGCACGGGCATCGAGGAATTCGACCGCGTGCTCGGTGGCGGCATGGTGGCGGGCGGCGTCGTGCTGATCGGCGGCGACCCCGGCATCGGCAAGTCGACCCTGCTGCTGCAGGCGCTGGCGAACATGTCGCACCACAAGCGCGTGCTGTACGTCAGCGGCGAGGAATCGGGCGCGCAGATCGCCCTGCGCGCCAAGCGCCTCGTCATCGACGCCAAGGAACTCAAATTGCAGGCGGAGATCCAGCTGGAAAAAATTCTCTCCACCTTGAACGACCTGAAGCCGGAAGTGGTGGTCATCGACTCGATCCAGACCGTGTATTCGGACGCCCTCAGCTCGGCGCCCGGTTCCGTGGCGCAAGTGCGCGAATGCGCGGCGCAGCTGACGCGGGCGGCCAAGCAGACGGGCGTGACGATCATTCTGGTCGGCCACGTGACGAAAGAGGGCGCGCTGGCCGGCCCCCGCGTGCTCGAGCATATCGTCGACACGGTGCTGTATTTCGAGGGCGACGCCCATTCCAGTTTCCGCCTCGTGCGCGCCATCAAGAACCGTTTCGGCGCCGTCAATGAGCTGGGGGTGTTCGCCATGACGGAAAAGGGCTTGAAAGGGGTGTCGAACCCGTCCGCGCTGTTCCTGTCGCAGCACGACAACCAGGTGCCTGGCTCGTGCGTGATGGTGACGCAGGAAGGCACGCGCCCCTTGCTGGTGGAAATCCAGGCCCTCGTCGACACGAGTCACTTGCCGAATGCGCGCCGGCTGTCCGTCGGCCTGGAACAGAACCGCCTGGCCATGCTGCTGGCCGTGGCGCACCGCCATGCGGGCATCGCCGCCTTCGACCAGGATGTGTTCATCAACGCCGTCGGCGGCGTCAAAATCACGGAACCGGCGGCCGACCTGGCCGTATTGTTGGCGATTAACTCGTCGATGCGCAACAAGCCCCTGCCGCGGGGACTCGTGGTGTTTGGCGAAGTGGGGCTGGCCGGCGAAATCCGCCCCGCGCCGCGGGGCCAGGAGCGCTTGCGCGAAGCGGCCAAGCTGGGCTTTACCCTGGCCGTGGTGCCCAAGTCCAACCTGCCGAAGCAAGTCATCGAAGGCCTCAAGGTCATCGGCGTCGAGCGCATTGACGAAGCGTTCAATAAATTGCGCGACCTGGAGTAAGAGTTGGTATGGTTTAAATGCCAAGCTTGAGGTAAGTCAAACAAAGTTTCCGTTTGGAACTATAATATTTGTCCGATGAATTCGCGTAGCGAGTTCGCGTCGACAATGAATTGATAGAGAAGCGGAATATAGTGTTAGTTGAGCAAAGGCAGGGCGCACGCAAGATATTGCGTGCCAAGGCAATGTTGGTGATGGACGGCGCGGACCCCGTGGCGGCGCGCACCCTTGACGTGGGGCCGGGCGGCATGACGGCCGTCATCGCGGAACCGCTGCCGACAGGCAAGCAGGGCAAGGTGCTGTTCGAGCTGTTTTACGATGGCGCGGCGCACATCATTGAGGCGCGCGTGTCCGTCTCGCACTGCATTTTCAGCAGTGCAGGTTTCAAGGTGGGACTCACTTTCCCGCAGCTGGACATGGCTGTCAGCAGCGCCATTTCGAGATTCATGCGCTGAAACAAGACAAGATCGGCTGCAAATGAAATGCGCTAAAATGGTGCATATGGGTTTGCAGTCAGGAAAAACCTGTTCTGTTCGCTGTTTTGATATTCCGGTAATACTGCATAATTATCAACCAGAAGAGGGACCTTGCCGCGCCACGCGCGCCTGCCGTCCGTTTCCAGCGCAGCACGGTCAAGACCTGAACCGTGTGCCATGACCATACACCCGACGGGAATGCCTACCATGTTTAATTCGACCATCAACAGCAGGGCTTACACCAACAACACGCAGCAGACGACGCAGGGCAATATCTCGGCCGATGTGTATGCGAAGGTGGAGCGCCAGATGCAGTCGCAGAACACGGGCGTCGTCAAGCTCAACGCCAGCCTGGCGCGCGACCAGGCCAAATTCTCGGGCCTGGGCCAGCTGCAATCGGCGCTGGCAAAATTCCAGACCGTGGCCAAGAACATGGCCGGCAGCGGCCTGGCCACGTCGGCCACGTCGAGCACCAAGGATGTGCTGAGCGCCACCACCACCGACAAGGCCGTCAGCGGCAGCCATGAGCTGAACGTCAAACAACTCGCGCAGGGACAGACCCTGCTCAGCGGCGCGCAGAAATCGTCGAGCGCGGCCATCGGCACGGGGGCGCCGGCGCTGGTCAAAATCGAAGTGGGCACGGCCGACGGCAAGCAATTTACGCCCGGCAGCGGCAAGGTCATTTCGCTGACGATAGACAGCAGCAACAATAGCCTTGACGGTATCGCCGCCGCGCTCAAGCAGCAGGGCGTCGATGCCAGCGTGGTGAAGGGCGCCGATGGCTATTCGCTGGCCATCAATGGCAAGAGCGGCGCCGACAGCAGCATGCGCATCAGCGTGTCCGGCGACGCTGCCGTCAGCAACCTGCTCAGCTATGCACCCGGCGCCGGCAAGGGCCTGCAGCAGACGGCCGCCGCGCAGGATGCGCTGCTCACCGTCGACGGCAAGGAGATCAAGAGCGCCACGAATACCTTGACGACGGCGGTCGAGGGCGCCACCATCGAATTGAAGAAAAAGGGCACGACCGATCTCGTCATCGCCAAGGACAGCAGCCAGATCGCGACCAATGTGGCCAGCTTCGTCACGGCCTACAATGAACTCAACAGCAAGCTGCAAAGCCTGCAGCAGGGCGACTTGAAATCCGACACGGCCCTGGGTCAGGTGCGTTCGCAGATGGAGCAAGTGCTGCGCACGGCCAGCACGGGCGTGCCCGCCTCCATCCTCAGCAGTGCTGGCGTGACCTTGGGCAAAAGCGGAGAACTGGTGCTCGACGATAAAAAACTCAAGGCCGCCATCGCGGCCGATCCGGATGCCGTCAGCAAGTTGTTTACGAATAACGGCAAGGGCGTGGCCGACCAGTTTTCCAGCAAGATCGGCGAGCTGACAGGTGAAACGAGCATCATCCGCAAGGAAGTGCAGACGGTCGGCAAGGACATCACCACGCTGACCAACAAGAAAGCCGTGCTGGCCAAGGCGCTGACGGCCCAGGCGCAGGCGCTGATCAAAGCCTATTCGGCCCAGGAACAGATGGGAACGAACTCGGCCTTGCCGGGCTATACGGGCAAGAATTCCCTCTTCGACTTCATGGCCTGAGGGCGCACCGCTAAAGCGCCCATGGCGGTGTTGCACCGCCTTGCCCTGAGCACGATATCGGCGCGCTTGCTATATTCGTTCGCCCTGCGCAAAGAAGGCCGATGGCGAACTGCCGAAGGTTTTCTTGAACATGGCGGAAAAGGCCGACTGGCTGGCGTAGCCCAGTTCTTCGGCCACCTGCGACAGCGGCACGCCGCGCGCGATCAGGGGCGCCGCGTGCGCCAGGCGCACCTGCTGGCGCCACTGGCCAAAACTCATGCCCAATTCGCGTTCGAACAGCCGCGCCAGGGTGCGTTCCGAGGCGCCGACCAGCTGTGCCCAGTGTTCCAGGGTCTGATTCAGACCCGGTTTCTCGATCAGGCTGTCGCACAGGGTCTTCAGGCGCTTGTCGCTGGGCAAGGGGACGCGGATGGGGCGCGTGGCCGAGCGTTTCAATTCATCGAGGATCAGTTCGGCCAGCAGCGCTTCGCGCGCCGGTTCCTGGCCCGGGTCCAGCTGTTCCAGTGCCATGATCAGCTGGCGCAGCAGGTTCGACACTTCCAGCACCTTGCAATCCTGGCCCGCGAACGGCGCGCGTGCGGCGTGGATGCACAGGGGGCGCAAGCGGGTTTTTTCCAGTATCGTGACGGCATGCTCCACGTTGGGCGCGATCCAGATGGCGCGCATGGGCGGCAGCACCCAGCTGCTGTTGTTGGCAGTGATGCGCAGCACGCCTTCGAGCGCCATCGTGACCTGGCCCCAGGGGTGGGTATGCGGTAACAAGAATTCATCGGGTTGCAGGTCGCGCGCGATCATCGTCACGGGGATGGTCGCGCTGGGCGCTTCCCGCGGCGGACACATGCGGGTATGGTGGAGGATAGGTACACCCATCAGCTTGGCCTTAATTCGATAAATTATGTCATCCTGTCGGAAAACAGACGATGATATTTTGCATACACTTGAGCTTCACCAGTATAAGACAGGGTATGACATGATAACAACTAACTCAGCATCCGAACTTCCAACCTTGCGCAGCGATGCGCGCGTCATCGCCCTGGTGGGGCTGGCGCATGGCGTGTCGCACTTCTACCATCTGATCCTCGCGGCCCTGTTCGTCTGGCTGAAACCCGCATTCGACCTGTCGTATGCGGAGCTGGGCCTGCTGATGACGGTGTTTTTCATCATCTCGGGCGTGGGGCAGGCGCTGGCCGGCTTTGTCGTCGATCGCTTCGGCGCCCGCGCCGTGCTGTTTTCCGGCGTCTTTCTGCTGGGCGTGTCGGCGCTGGCCCTGTCCACCGCGCACAGCTATGCGGCGCTGATGCTGGGCGCCATGCTGGCCGGCATGGGTAACAGCGTGTTCCATCCGGCCGACTATACCATCCTCAACCAGCGCGTTTCGGCGGCCCGCGTGGCCTACGGTTTTTCCGTGCATGGCATCAGCGGCAACATCGGCTGGGCCCTGGCACCGCTGTTCATGACCTATGTCGCCACCCATTATGACTGGCGAATCGCGCTGCAATGCGCGGCCGTGCTGCCGTTCGGCGTGCTGCTGATCCTGTTCCTGAACCGTCATGCCATCCGCCCCGAGCCTGTCAAGAAGGCCGCAGCGGGTCAGCCGGCTGGCGGCGAAGGCACCCTGGATTTCCTGCGCCTGCCCGCCGTGTGGATGTGCTTTGCCTTCTTCTTCATTACCGCCATCGCCCTGGGCGGCATCCAGAGCTTTGCCAGCGTGGCCCTCGTCAAGCTGTACGGCATGAGCCTGGCGTTGGCCACCAGCGCCTACACGGCCTATATGCTGGCCTCGGCCGTGGGCATGCTGGCCGGCGGCGTGGTGGGCGCGCGCAGCAAGCAGCCGGACCGCAACGTGGCGATCGCCTTTTCCGCCGCCGCGCTGCTGGCCGTGCTGCTGTCCATGGCCGTCGTGCCGGCCTGGGGCGCGGTGGTGCTGATGGGCGCCATCGGCTTGACCTCGGGCGTGGCGGGGCCGTCGCGCGACCTGATGATACGCGCGGCGGCGCCGAAGAATGCCACCGGGCGCGTGTATGGCGTCGTGTATTCGGGCCTCGACAGCGGCCTGGCCGTCGGTCCGCTGTTCTTTGGCGCGCTGATGGATGGCGACCATCCGGCTCTGTTGTTCGTGTTCATCGGCCTGTTCCAGGCGCTGGCGATTGCCACGGCCGTGGGAGTGGGCGGCAAAACACGTGCCGCCGCGCTGCAAAAAGCATAGAATCGTTGCCATCTGCTACGAAAGGAATCCCCATGACCTTTGCTACCACCGACCTGTGCGACGACTATGCGGCCATGCTCGACGACGGCACTCTGGCCGTGCTGCCGCCCGTGTACCGCGCTTTCGGCCAGCGCGTGCGTTTCAGCGGGCCCGCCACCACCTTGCAAGTGTTCGAGGACAACGCCCTCGTGCGCAGCACGCTGGAAACGCCGGGCCAGGGCCACGTGCTGGTCATCGATGGCGGCGGCAGCCTGCGCCGCGCGCTGGTGGGTGGTCAACTGGGCGTGCTGGCCGAAAGCAATGGCTGGGCCGGCATCGTTGTCGATGGCTGCATTCGCGACAGCGAGGAAATCAATGTCTGCCAGATCGGCGTGCGCGCCCTGGCCACGCATCCGCGCAAGAGCAACAAGACGGGCGCCGGCCAGCGCGACGTGCGTGTGCAGCTCAGCGGCGTGGCCGTGCATCCGGGCGACTGGATCTATGCCGATGCGGACGGCATCCTGGTAGCGCGGCAGGAACTCGATTGACGGCGCAGCGCGCCTGAAAGCGTTGCAAATTATCTACATTCAATATATTTCTGTAAAGTTCTTTGATTTTCATCAAGGCTGAGATATGATTTCACTTAAGGAAACTTTAATATTAATAAGGCAAGGAAATCAGATCATGAAAATCGCCACCATCGCAGCAGTTGTCGCCCTGTTTGCCGCAGGTACCGCCAGCGCCAGCCCCGTCAACCTGATTACGAACGGCAATTTTGACACGGTCGCTTCCGGCTACACCTTCGACAGCGGTTTTAAAGTCGTCAACAGCGGTTCTTCGGCCATCACGGGCTGGACCGTGGGCGCCAGCTCCGTCGACCTGATCCGCAATGCGTATAACGCCATCGATGGCTACAGCATCGATATGCTGGGCACGCCTGGTCCTGGTTTCCTGTCGCAAAATTTCAATGTCGTTGCCGGCCAGACTTACAATCTGAGCTTTGACATGGCGCGCAATTCCGGCGGCCCCGCAGGCCAGGGCGTGAGCGTCAATTTCGGTGGCGCGGCCGGTAATTTCTACTCGACCGCTGCCGCGTCCAACACCTTGTACAGCAACACCCTGAGTTTCACTGCCGCTTCCACCGGCCTGGCGACCCTGTCGTTTGCCAGTGCCGCCAAGGCCGGCACGTCATTCGATAATTACTCGGGCGCCGTCATCGACAACGTGTCCGTGATGGCCGCCGTGCCGGAACCGGAAACCTACGCCATGCTGCTGGCCGGCCTGGGCCTGATGGGTTTCCTGCGCCGCCGCAAGGCTGCCAAGTAAGCCGGGGTTGCCCGACATCAAACCGCCTGCTGCCATGCACAGGCGGTTTTTTGACGTCAGGGGTCTTGCGCGTTGCCCGCGCCCAGCAGGAACATCCACGGCAGCAGTTCAGGGATTCGCACCGGCATCGCCGCGCAACGGGCACGCCGCCGCTGCCGCCCCCATACGCCGCACCAGTTCGCCACGCAACTGCGTCAGTCCATCGATGCGCGCATCGATTTCACCGAGCTTGCGCGCCAGCGCCGCGCGCAGCAGGTCCGCCGTGGCGGGATCGCCGGCGGCCGCCAGCAGCGGCATGTCGGCTTCGATTTCCGCCAGGGTAAAGCCCAGCTGCTGCGCCGTGCGCAGGTAGCGCAGCCAGTCGGCCGCTTCGGGCGGGTAGTCGCGGTAGCCATTCGCGCCGCGCCGCGCGCGCAGCAAGCCCCGTTTTTCATAGAAGCGCAGGGTATCGCGGCTCAAGCCCGTCGCCTGCGCCATTTCGCCGATCTGCATGGTTCTTTTCTTTCATAAAATGCTTGACCCTGGAGTGTACTCCAGCCTCGATCATGGGCGCTTTCCACTGACAGGAGTTCCCATGTTGTCCCTTTCCGCCTTCCGCCGCGTGGTGCGCGCCAGCGCCATTTATGATGTGCTCATGACGGCCCCGTTTCTCACGCCGTGGACGTTTTTGCTGCTGCGCGAGCACTTGAACGTCCTCAATGTGGGCCTGGGCGGCGCGCCGCTGCCTCTCTTCGAGCCCTTGCATCTGCTGATCAGCAGCTTGTTTGGCAGCGTGGTGATGGTCTGGTCCGTGCTGCGCATGCTTGACCCGCAGCCGCGCTTCGGCCGCTACGACGCGGCGGCGCGCTACCTGTTTTCCACCTGGATGGCGTGGGCCTTGCTGGAGACGGGCCAGCCTTTGTTGTGGCTGTTCCTCGTGCCGGAACTGGCCTGGGGCCTCGCGCAGAGCCTGCCATTGCACCGCGCCGGGGATGGGCGGGAAGGGCGCGCGCACGAATCGCTGTTGAGATGAATATAACGAAATGCAATAATGGGCGTGCTTTACAGCAATAAACGACTATTAAAGGAATGACTATGCAGCAGGATGCCGCAGGAAAAAACATGGCGTTGCTCGATCCGGTGGTGGCGCCGCGCATCGCGTTAACGCGCCTGGTGACGGGCCTGCTGCAAGGCTTGCTGCTGTACTGGCTGTACAGCACCGCGCAGGACAAGGTGTGGCCCGCCACGGAAGCCTACCTGCTGGGGCCGCTGATGCTGATCAGCTTGCTGCTGCCCATCCTGCTGGTGTCCAGCCTGGGCCATATGTCGGTGAAGCGCATCGCGCTGTGGATGGCGGGCGCGGCCGTCGTGCTGGCCGTGCTGGCCTGGCATGACGTGGCGCGCGGCGCTGAACACGTGATCTGGGGCAATTACAAGCCGGGCGCGCCCCTGCGCGTCATTTCCGCCCAGCTGTTCGGTTTCTGCGTCGTCGGCTTGTATATCGCCCACGCGCTGGTGCTGGCCAGCGCCCAGGATGGCCAGCGCATCGCCCGCTATCCGACCTACTTTGAAATCGCCTGGAAGCTGGGCATCCAGTTGCTGTTCTCCCTGCTGTTCGTGCTGGGCCTGTGGCTGGTGCTGTGGCTGGGCGGGCAGCTGTTTCTGCTGATCAAGCTCAGTTTCCTGAAAAAGCTGCTGGGCCAGGCCTGGTTCGTGATTCCCGTCATCTGCTTCGCGTTCTCGTTCGCCATCCACATCACGGACGTGCGCCCATCCATCGTGCGCGGCATCCGCACCTTGCTGCTGGTGCTGCTGTCGTGGCTGGTGCCGATTGCCGCCGTGCTCGTCTCCGGCTTCCTGCTGACCTTGCCATTCATCGGCTTCGAGCGCCTGTGGGCCACGCGCCATGCGGCGTCCGTGTTGCTGGGCATGGCCGGCGTGCTGGTGGTGCTGATCAATGCCGCCTTCCAGAATGGCGAAGTGGGCCATGGCGTGGCGCGCGGCATCCGCCTCGGCACGCGCCTGGCATGTTTGCTGCTGCCGTGGGTGGTGGGCATCGCCATCTATGCGCTGACCCTGCGCGTGATGTCGCATGGCTGGACGTCCGACCGCTTGATCGCCGCCGCCTGCCTGCTGATCGCCACCTGCTACGCCGCCGGCTATGCCTGGGCGGCCAGCAAGTACGGCGACTGGCTGCACCTGATCGCCAACGTCAACGTGGCGACCGCCTTTGTTACCCTGCTGGTGTTGTTCGCCCTGTTCTCGCCGCTGGCCGACCCGGCGCGCATTTCCGTGGCCAGCCAGATGGCGCGCCTGGAAAGCGGCAAGGTTGGCGTGGACAAGTTCGATTTCGAATACCTGCGCTTCCAGGGCGCCCGCTACGGCCAGGCCGCCTTGCAGGAACTCAAGACGCGCACGACGGGCCCGGATGCCGCCATCGTGCGGGCCCGTGCCGAGGCCATGCTCAAGCGCCAGAACCGTCTCGACGAGACGGGCGCGCTGAGCGACGTGTCGATCAACCTGACCCTGCGCCCGGCCACGGCCAAGCTGCCGCAGAGTTTCCTGCGCCAGGACTGGACGCAAGTGAGCCCGGCCTGGCGCCTGCCTGCCTGCCTGAAGCGGGCAGGACCCCAGTGCGACGCCTACCTGCTCGATTTCGATGGCGACGGCAAGCAGGACGTGCTGCTGATCAGCAATGACCCGCGGGCCTCATCCGTCTTGCTGGCCGAGAAGGACGACGGCAGCTGGACCGCGCGCGGGCAAATCCCCACCGACGCCCTGCGCTGCAAGCCCCTGCGCGAAAAACTGCAGGCGGGCGAGTTCCAGCTGGTGCCGCCGAAAGTGCGCGAGCTGGAAGTCGACGGCCAGCGCGTACCGATGACCTTGTATACGCCAGAGGACGAGGTCAGCTGCCCGGAGGAGACGGCGCCGGGTCCCTGAATGGCCATCCAGGTCAGGCCGTTGGCAAGCACGCTGGTCATGATGCTGGAGTCGCTCAAGGTGATTATTTCGATATTCTTATAGGTTTGCACAATGGCATATGACAGGATTGATTGGCATTCTGGTGGAAAATATCCCGATGATTTGCCGGAAGAGCATGGCGGCATCCATATCGGCATGTTCCTGGCCTGGCTGGTTCACCAGGACATGGCGAGCAATTTCCACCGCACGGATTCCGCCGGGGAGTTAAGGCGCCTGCTCAGTCGGGAAATTACCGGACTACAATTTCTGATTGATGCTTGCGATGGCAAACTATGGGAAGAAGATCTCAACGATCAGGGCAATGCTTTCGCCGTTGACTATTACGACGCAAAGTCGGCATTTGCCCGACAGCATGGCAGTTTTCTGCAAGACTATTGCGACGTGTTCAACCGTCACGCCGCCGCGCACGGCTTTGAGTATCCGAGCGTCTATCACGTCGAGAATACCTGGGAGAAATTCGATCAACTGAAACCCATCCTCGACCAGCGCTACAGCCAATGGCAAGCGTGGTCGGCCGATCCCGTCAACCGTCATGGCGATCCAAAAGCCCAGTTTCTTCACGCTTGCCAGGAAGTCGGGAAATTTCTCGCGCCCCATGGCTTTAAGCCCAACAAGGCAGGAACCGTTTGGAAGAAGGTGGCTGCCGATAAGGACACCGTTTTCGAGGTGTCGTTCGAGCCCGAGCGCTATAATTCCCGCAGCGATGTCCGCATGAAGGTCGACCTTTCCATCGCCAGCAAGGCCCTCAAGAAGTGGCTTGCGGAGAAGGGCGGCGGAGCTGGTTACGATGGCGCCGTTCTGTTCGGCGGCCTGCTTCGATCCGAAAAAGATGCCAGCGCCATGATCTGGCAGGTGGCGGGTTCGACGGCGCGTTCCTCGATTGAGCAGATGTGCCACTTGCTTGCCGAACGCGCGCTGCCGCTGTTCTCCTTGTTCGCCGATCGTCCGCGGGCGCTTGAACATCTTGCGTCGCATGGGGGCGGTTTTCCCGCCATTTGCGATCCATCGTCTACCCCTTTGTCATTCCTGTTGTGCTTCGGGACGCAGGAACAGGCGCAGCGTTTTTTCACTGGATACTTTTCTTCCAGGCCATCCCCATGGCGGCGCAATATCATCCAGACATTCACCAGGCTTCAAGCAGGCGAGGTGTGGGCATCTTCTGCCTACTCGAACGAAAGCGACATCAAGCTGGCGTTTCAAAGCGGCCTGATGTTGCCGCAAAAATCCTGACTTTCGTATCGCCGCTGTAGCAGTCGTCCGGCTGATACAGCATGTGCCTGTACACGCCGCCTTGTGCCTTGTCGCCGCCGTACCGCGCTTCTAGACTGGGGCCTTCTCCACGCTGCGACTGCCTGCCATGACCGAACTCCTGCCCCTGATGAGCTATTGCTTTGTGATGTCCGCCACCCCCGGGCCGAATAACGTCATGCTGGCCACCACGGGAGCCAATTTCGGCTATCGGGGGGCGCTGCCGGTGATCCTCGGCATCCAGGCCGGCATCTTTGTGCAGACCATGCTCATGTGCGTGGGGCTGGGCAGCGTGTTCGTTGCGTATCCGATGGCGCAGCAGCTGCTGCGCATCGCGGGCGCGCTGTATCTGGTGTTTTTGGCGTGGAAGCTGGCCGGCGCCTCGGTGGCGGGAAGCAGCGCACCGAAGGCCGTGTCGTTTGCGCAGGCGGCGCTGTTTCAGGCGCTGAACCCCAAGAGCTGGCTCAAGGCGATCACCATGGCGTCGGTCTTCATGCCGGCGCACGGCAACATGCTCGCCAGCGCGCTGCTGGTGTCCGTGACCGGCACCGTGGTGGGCATGCCGTGCAACGCCATGTGGGCGCTGTTCGGCGTGTCGATCCGCAGCGTGCTGAAAGCACCGCGCAACCAGCGCATCTTCAATCTGGCGATGGGCGCCATCCTGCTGGTCCTCGCCCTGACGTTTTTACGCTAGACTTGCGCCATGTTCGCCATCGACCGCTCCTCACCCATTCCCCTGTTCAAGCAGATCGAGGCCGCACTGCGCCAGCAGATCGCGCAGCGCGTGCTGCCTGGCGGGACCAGGCTGCCGTCGATCCGCCAGCTCGCCACGCAGCTTGCGGTGAGCACCAACACCGTGGTGGTCGCGTATGACCGGCTGGTGGCTGCAGGCGTCATCGATACGCAAGGTACGACAGGCTTCTTCGTCTGCGCACCGGCCGACGCCGGCCGCGCCATTCCCGACGAGGTGGCGCTGGAAGCGGGACAGGAGCAGGAGCCGGTCTGGCTGAGCCAGCAAGTGAACGACCAGCGGCCGGGCGTGCTGCTGGCCAGCAGCGGCGCCTTGCCGCCCACCTGGCTGCAGGACGCGCTGCCGGCGGCCGCCGTGCAACGCGGTCTGGCGCGCAGCGCGGCCGGCATGGCCTCGCGCTGCCCGCCGCAAGGGCTGGCCGAACTGCGCGAGCAGATCGCGCTGCTGTTGCGCGGCATCGGCATCGCGGCGGACGCCAGCCACATCCTCACCACGTTCGGCGGCACCCATGCCATCGATCTGATCTGCCGCACGTTCCTGCAGCCCGGCGATACGGTGCTGGTGGAAGACCCCGGATACTTCCTGATGTTCGGCAGGCTGCGCCAGGACGGCGTGCGCCTGGTGCCCATCCGGCGCCGCCCCGATGGCCTCGACCTGGACGAGCTGGAGGCGGCCTGCCGCACGCACCGTCCGCGCCTGCTGTTCATGCAGACGGCGCTGCACAATCCCACCGGGTGGAGCAGCAGCGCCGCCAACCTGCACAAGGTGCTGATCATGGCGCAGCAGTACGGCTTCCTGATCGCCGAAGACGACGTGCACGGCCATTTCCAGCCGGGCCACAGCACGCGGCTGGCTTCGCTGTCCGGACTGGATGGCGTGATCTACTATTCCAGCCTGTGCAAGGCGCTGAGCCCGGCCCTGCGCATGGGCTACCTGGCCGCGGCGCCTTCCCTGCTCAAGCCCTTGATGCGCACCAAGATCCATTCCATCATGACCTTGCCTGCGCTGAACGAATACGTGCTGCTGGAAGTGCTCAAGGCCGGCAATCTGCGCAAGCACCTGGAGCGGCTGCAACGCAAGATCATGGTGGCGCGCAACGCCAGCGCGCGTCAGCTGAGCGCGGCCGGCGTGCTGTTCGAGCAGCCCGGCGACGCAGGCATTTTCCTGTGGGGCTCCATGCCCGAAGGGCTGGACGTGGACTTGCTGGTGCAGGACGCCTACCGCAACAAGATCCTGCTGATGCGCGGCGCCGCGTTCTCGGCCAACGACACGCCAGACCAGCACATCCGCTTCAACGTCGCCTTCAGCCAGCATCCGCGCGTGAGCGCCTACCTGGAAGAACGCCTGCGCGCGGTGGCTGGCGCGTGCTCAAGCCTGGCCCGCGCCCGCGCCGCCGCCAGCATCGAGGGCAAGTCCTGAGCATAGTCCGCGCCTTTCTTCAGTATTTATTGATATTCTGGAGGAACGCTTTTTTCGTAAGCGTGTCAATTTGGTATGCCGTCCCCCGTCGCAGGGAAGGCGCACCGCTTGCCCATCCCACCTTCACCAAGGAAGCAAGGAACCGCCATGAACAAACAGATCATCCTCAACCTGCCCGTAAAAGACCTGGATAAATCCAGGGCCTTCTTTTCCGCGCTCGGCTTCACCTTCAATTCCCGCTTCAGCGGCGAGAACGCGGCGTTCATGAACATCGTCGAAGGCAGCATCGAGGCCATGCTGACGACCGAACCGTTCTTCCAGTCCCTGATCGACAAGCCGCTCGCGGATGCCCGGCAAGCCAATGAAGTCGTCATTTGCCTCAGTTGCGAAAGCCGGGAAGAGGTGGACAGCCTGATCGCCAAGGCCGCCGCCGCGGGCGGCCGCATACCGCATCCGCCCGAAGACCATGGCTTCATGTATGACCAGGGCTTCGAGGATATCGACGGCCACCTGTGGAACCTGGTCTGGACGGCGCCGCAAGCCTGACGCGCCGGGTAAGCAGACAGGCGGGATCAGTTCTTCGTGCGCACCTGGCGCACGTGGTTTTCCAGTTCGCTGAACGAGGGGCGTTCCGTGGCGGAAATGACCTTGCGGCCGAATTCCACGGCCAGCGCCGGCGCGTAGCCATTCAGGCTGGCCAATAACGTCACTTTCACGCACTGGTACATCTTCGCCGTTTCATGGTGCTTGCGGCGCAGCAAGCTGGCCAGCGGCGCGATGAAGCCGTAGGCCAGCAAAATGCCGATGAAGGTGCCCACCAGCGCCTGTGCGATCAGCACGCCCAGCTCGGCCGGCGGCAAGCCGACGGAGGCCATCGTGTGCACCACGCCCATCACGGCGGCCACGATGCCGAAGGCCGGCATGGCGTCGGCCAGCTGCGAAATTGTCTGGATCGGCATTTCCGCGTCTTCATGGTGCGTCTCGATCTCGTTATCCATCAGATTTTCGATCTGGTAGGCGTCCATATTGCCCGACACCATCAGGCGCAGATAATCGGTGATGAATTCCAGGATGTGCTCGTCACCGAGCGTGTACGGGTACTTCACGAAGATGGCGCTGCGGTAGGGGTCGTCGATATCGTCCTCGACCGACATCAAGCCTTCCTTGCGGATCTTGCTGAGGATTTCATACATCAGCCCCATCAGCTCCATGTAGCGCGCCTTCGTGTATTGCGAGCCGTGGAACAGGGTGGGCAGGGCGGCGAACGTGGCGCGGATGGCCTTGGCGTCATTGCCGACAAAGAAGGTGCCCAGCGCGGCGCCGCCGATCATCAGCAGTTCCAGCGGCTGGAACAGGGCGCCCAAGTGTCCCCCCTGCATGGCGAAGCCGCCGAAGACGGAAAACAGCACGACGAGAAATCCGAGTATGACTAGCAAAACCTACTCCTTCATAATATTGCCATATCGCAATATTATAGTTTAACCTGATTCTGCCGCTGTGGCCGCTTCCGGCTGCAATTGCTGGATGAGAAAATTGATAAAAGCGCGCACTTTGGCGGGCAATTGATGGCGGCTCGGGTAGTAGGCGTACAGGTCGGCCGGCGCCAGCGTATAGTCGGCCAGCACCACGCGCAGGCGGCCGCTGTCGAGGTAGCGCGCCAGGTCCCATTCCGAACGCAGCAGGATGCCGTGCCCGTCCAGCGCCCAGCCCAGCACCACGTCGCCATCGTTGCTGGCCACCGTGCCGCGCACCTTCACCGTGTGGCTGGCGCGGCCACGGCTCAAACGCCAGATGCCGTAGGCGTCGTCGTTCTGCCGGTGCACGATGCAGCGGTGCTGCGCCAGGTCGTCCGGTGTCCGCGGCGTGCCGTGCGCCTGCAGGTAGGCGGGTGAGGCGCACAGGAAGCGCCGGTTCGACATGATCTTGCGCGCCGACAAACGCGTGTCGGGCAGCTCGCCGAAACGGATGCCCAGGTCGTACGCCTGCTCGACGAGATTGATGGGGCTGTCCGTCAGCTGCAGCTGCACTTCCAGCTGCGGGTGGCGCAGCGCGAATTGCGACAGCAGGGGCGCGATCACCGTGCGCCCGAAGCCCAGGGTGGCATTCACGCGCAGCAGTCCGCGCGGCTCCGCGCCGCCGCTGGCCAGCGACTCCTCCATGGCGCGGATATCGTCGAGGATCTGCCGCGCCTGCCGCAGATAGCTTTCGCCGTCGCCCGTCAGGCTGATGCGCCGCGTGCTGCGGTTGAGCAAACGCACGCCCAGGCGCTGCTCCATCAGTACCAATCGCTTGCTGACGGCGGGCGGCGTGATGCCCAGCTCGCGCGCCGTGGCCGACAGGCTGCCCAGCTTGGCCAGCAGCACAAAGAAGGCCATTTCCGTGGTGGCATCCGTTTTCATGGTTCATCTTTCACTTCAAGTGAATAATGCTTTAAATTGAGATCGATTATATGGCTTTGTATCGCGGTAAGCTGGCGTCATTGTTTTCATCCATAGGAGAGCCGCATGAAAATCGTCGAGATCCGCGAAAAGACCATCCCCATCTCTTCCCCCATCCGCAACGCCTACATCGATTTCACGAAGATGACCTTGAGCCTGGTGGCCGTCGTCACCGACGTGATGCGCGACGGCAAGCCCGTCGTCGGCTACGGCTTCAATTCGAACGGCCGCTACGGCCAGGGCATGCTGATGCGCGAGCGTTTCATTCCCCGCATCCTCGACGCAGATCCCGCCTCGCTCGTCACGGACGACGGCGCCAACCTCGATCCGCACAAGGTGTGGGATTGCATGTACACCAATGAAAAGCCGGGCGGCCACGGCGAACGCTCGGTGGCCATCGGCACCATCGACATGGCCATCTGGGATGCCGTGGCGAAGATCGAGAACAAACCGCTGTTCCAGCTGCTGGCCGAGCGCCACGGCACGGGCGTGCCCGACAAACAGGTGTTCGTGTACGCGGCGGGCGGCTATTACTACCCGGGCCAGAGCCTGTCCGCCCTGCAGGACGAGATGCGCAGCTATGTCGACCGCGGCTACACGGTGGTCAAGAAAAAGATCGGCGGCGCTTCGCTGGACGAGGACTTGCGCCGCATCGACGCCATCATGGAGGTGCTGCAGGATGGGCAGAAGCTGTGCGTGGATGCGAACGGGCGCTTCAACCTCGACACGTCGATCGCCTACGCCAAGGCGCTGCGCCAGTACGATCTGTTCTGGTATGAAGAGGCGGGCGATCCGCTCGACTTCGAGCTGCAAGCGACCTTGCGCAGCTATTACGACAAGCCCATGGCGACGGGCGAAAACCTGTTTTCCATGCAGGATGCGCGCAACCTGATCCGCTACGGCGGCATGCGCGCCGACCGCGACTGGCTGCAGTTCGACTGCGCCCTCAGCTACGGCCTGGTGGAATATTTGCGCACCCTGGACATGCTGCACCAGCACGGCTGGTCGCGCAGCCGCTGCATCCCGCACGGCGGCCACCAGATGTCCTTGAATATCGCGGCGGGCCTGGGCCTGGGCGGCAATGAATCGTACCCGGATTTATTCCAGCCGTTCGGCGGCTTTCCCGACGGCGTGCGCGTCGAAAATGGCCACATCACCATGCCGGATCTGGTCGGCATCGGCTTCGAGGGCAAGGCGAACCTGTATGCGGAAATGCGTGCGCTGAGTGGCCAATAGGGTTACTCGCTACGCTGCCAGAAGCGCAGCCGGTTGCCGAACGGGTCCGCCACTTCCAGGATGCGGCCCCAGTCCTCGTCACGGATGCCGGGCCGCGCATACGGATAATCCCTGGCCTGCAGTTCCGCTTGCAGGGCGGCGACGTCGTCGACGGGAATCAACAGCGCCGACCCCGGCGTGGCGTCGCCGTAGTGCTCGCTCAGGTGCAGCACCAGGTCGCCCCGCGTCACTTGCAGGTACAGCGGCGCCGTGGGCTCGAAGCGATGCTCCCAGTCCAGGGTAAAGCCGAGGAAGCCGAGGTAGAACTCGCGCGCCTTTTTTTCCGAGAAGATGCGCAGGATGGGGATGGCAGGGGATAGGTGCATGGCGGCGCTTTCAATCGGTGGCGATGCCGCCATTCTAGCGTCAGGCTGGCGCCTGCCGTTTGACCTGCGCGGCGCGGCTGCTCTTCTCCCAGCGGAACAGCCACATGATGATCAGCTTGGTCGTGGCGCTGACGCTGGCGAGCAGCAGCAATGGCCAGCCCGTCGACAGGCCCATGACGCAGGCAAAGAAGATGGTGCTGACATCCATCGCCAGGATGAACTGGCTCATTTTCAGGGATACGGCGCCCGTCCTGCCAGAGCGCCAGATCAGGCGGATCTGGTGCGCATAGCCCTGCGCCAGCATCACGGTGACGGCGACGATCAGGCTTTGCGAGATCACGCGCTTTTCATCGCTGAACGTGGGGCCGAAGGCCAGCCCCGCCACGCCCGCGCACAGCAGCAGCGCGCAGGCCAGCAGCGCATGGCGCGATGCCCGGCTGCGGCGGTCGCGGTCGATTTCATACAGGATGGCCAGCGCGATCAGGGAAGCGAGCAAACGGGGCCAGACGATGTAGTGGTTGAACGGCGTGATCGAATAACCGTAGACGAAGAAGGCGCAGTAGGCGAGGAAGCTGACGGTGAACTGGTTGATCGACAGGATGTCCGTCGTCTTGCCGGCGCCGATGCCCGCATCGCGCTTGCGCCGCCAGATTTTTTGCAGCTGCGACCACAGGCCGAACAGGCTGACGATGATGAACAGGGAATTGAGGCTGCCGGCGAGGGCGTAGAGGGAAGGGGCTTGCAAAGGTGTCTCCGGAAATCGGCAAGGCCGCACTGTGGTGACAGGATGCCTTGTCTATACATTTTATTTTTGCAATATGCTCTCATGAAATAAATTAGCAGGCAAGCAATGATGTGCGGCCAGTGCCTGTTGTTCGGCTGTACTTGCTCGGACGCACCTCTTCCTGCGCTTGCCCTTATAATCAGGGCATGACTTTCTTATCACACCATGCCCGCTCCGTGCTGGCCAGCATTGGCAAAATGGCCGTTTCCCTGATTATCCTGTTGACCGCACTGTGGGGTGCGCTGGCGCTGTGGTACCAGCTGTCCGGCGGCACGGCGGCGCAAGCCATCGGCGCCTTGCTGTGGGCCGCGCTGGGCGTGGCCAGCATCGCGCTGTGGTGGACGCGCGGCGACGCGCGCGTGCTGTTGCCGTATGCGGCCGGTTTCATCCTGCTGCTTGTGTGGTGGAGCCTGATCGCGCCGAAACAGCAGCGCGTGTGGGCCGACGACGTGGCGCGCAATGTCACGGGCACGCTCAAGGGCAATCTCGTCACGCTGGACAATGTGCGCAATTTCGACTGGCGCAGCGACGACGATTACACGGTCAAGTGGGAGCAGCGCAGCTACGACCTCGACGAGCTGCGCACGGTGGATACGGCGCTGTCGTACTGGACGGGGCCGTACATCGCGCACACCCTCATTTCCTTCGGCTTCGCCGACGGCCGCTTTCTGACGTTTTCCATCGAGATCCGCAAGGAGAAGGGCGAGAGCTTTTCCGCCATCGGCGGCTTTTTCAAGCATTTTGAAATGAGCCTGATCGCCGCCGACGAGCGCGACATCCTGCGCGTGCGCACGAATGCGCGCGGCGAGGACATGCATCTGTACCGCGTGATGATGCCAAAAGCGGCCATGCGCTCGCTGTTCCTCGCCTACCTGGACGAGGCGCAGGCGCTGAAGGCCCAGCCGCAGTTCTACAACACCCTGACGGCCAACTGCACCACCATCGTCTTCGAGATGGTGCGCCGCATCGTGCCGGGCCTGCCGCTCGATTACCGGCTGATGGCCTCGGGCTACCTCGACCGCTATCTGTTCGACGTCAAGGGCCTGGTACCTGGCCAGACCTTCCAGCAGTTGCGCGATGGCGGTCACATCACGGCGCGCGCGCGGGCCGCCAACGACGATGCGGACTTTTCGCATACGATCCGGCGCGGCATGCCGGGCTACGATGACGCGGGTCATCCGACGCTGCAAATGCCCAAGCAATGATCTACTGTCGCAACGACGCTCAATCAAACCGTAGCGAGCGGAAGGAAGAGGTGGCCGAGAAGCGGAACTGTACGAATAGTACAGTGAGCATCGCAGGCCGCCTATGCCGACGCGCAGTAGGTTTGGTTGGGCGTTAACGGTCATTGCCTTATACTGTCGCTATTCCGACCGGCCGCACATTGCGGCCGGTCTCACTTTACGAATAAAGAAGGCCCGCTATGCCATTTTCCTCCCTGGGTCTGATTCCCGCCCTGGTCCGTGCCGTCGACAAGGCCGGCTATGCCGCGCCGACGGCCATCCAGGCGGCCGCCATTCCCGCCATCCTGCGCGGCAGCGACGTGCTGGGCGCGGCCCAGACGGGTTCCGGCAAGACGGCCGCCTACGCGCTGCCGCTGCTGCAGGCGCTGATGGCGCCCGCTTCCGGCCCGCGCCAGGTGCGCGCGCTGATCCTCGTGCCCACGCGCGAGCTGGCCGCGCAAGTGGGGCAGACGGTGCACGCGCTGGCCAAGCCGCTGCCCGTGAAACTGAAGATTTCCGTGCTGTTCGGCGGCGTGTCGATCAATCCGCAGATGATGGACTTGCGCGGCGGCGCCGATATCGTCGTCGCCACGCCGGGCCGCTTGCTGGACCTGGTGCGCCAGAACGCCGTGAAGCTGGGCGGCGTGTCGCTGTGCGTGCTCGATGAAGCCGACCGCCTGCTGGACATGGGTTTCAGCGACGAGATCAACGCCATCCTGGCGCTGCTGCCCAAACAGCGGCAAAACCTGTTCTTTTCCGCCACCTTCCCCGACAGCGTGCAGGCGCTGGCCGACAGCCTGCTCCGGGACCCCGTGCGCATTGAGGTGGCGTCCGAAGCGCAGGACAAGCCCGATATCGTGCAGCGCGCCATCACGGTCGACGTGCCGCGTCGCACGCAGCTGCTGCGCTACCTGATCCTGCAGCAGCAGTGGGAGCGCGTGCTGGTGTTCGTCGCCACCAAGTACGCGGCCGAACATGTGGCCGACAAGCTGCAGCGCGCGGGACTGCACGTGGGCGCCTTCCACGGCGAATTCAGCCAGGGCACGCGCAGCCAGTTGCTGGCCGACTTCAAGGCCTGCCGGCTGCAGGTGCTGGTGGCCACCGACGTGGCCGCGCGCGGCATCGACATCGCAGGCCTGCCCGCCGTCGTCAACTACGACTTGCCCCGTTCGGCCGTCGACTACACGCACCGCATCGGCCGCACGGGCCGCGCCGGCGAAAGCGGCACGGCCATCAGTTTCGTCACGGCCGACACGGAAGCGCATTTCCGCCTGATCGAAAACCGCAATGACTTGCGCATCGTGCGCGAAGTGGTGGCCGGTTTCGAGCCGACGGAACTGCCTGCGCCCGTGCATCCCGTCACGGACACGGTGAACGGCGGCGTGAAGGGCGCGCGCAAGAGCAAGAAGGACAAATTGCGCGAAGCGGCTGCCATGGCGGCGAAGGCGGCCGGGGACAATTAAATTGGCCTTATGTGCGCTGGCCGCTTGAACGGCCAGCCATCCCGCTTTAAGATTGTGTTTCTATAAAGCAAGGGGACGGCAATGCACATGATATACACCATACGCGCGGGCGTGCTGGCGGGCGCGCTGGCGCTGGCCGGTTGCGCCGGCCTGGGCGGCAAAACTGACAGCACCGGCATGCAGATGCCGGGCAAGACGCCGGCCGATGCCGCCGTGGCCGCCACCTGGTACAACCCGCCCAGCGAATTTCCCGGCATTTGCCTGACCCAGTTCAAGGATGGCAGCCTGCGTTTCGACGGCGGCTTCGCCTTTTTCAACCCGGGCCGCTGGACGTATGACGCAGCCACGTCCGAACTAAGTCTGGCATTGGCGCCGACCCCATCATTGGAACTGTCGCACGCGCAAACGGTGCTGCACAAGAATCTGCTGAGGGTCGATGCGGCCAGGAACACGCTGGTGTACGCCGTGAAAGCCGACACGCAGGCCATCGGCCTGGGCGGCTTTGTGTTCTACCGCAACACGCCTTGTCCGGCGCGGCGCGGATAAGTGCAGGATAAGTGCAATGAAGGAATATTTAGTCGTATAATTTCAACGCAAGCTGGCTGCCGCGCAAGACTCGCAAGACTGTCTCGCGCGGCAGATTCCCCTCCAGGCAAGCTCCGATATCGCCATGGCGATGAGAGGATGGTCCGATGGATGTGCACGACGAGCATGGCATGCCGGGTATGGCGGCGCTGGCGGCAGACGCCGGGCAGCAGCCTGCGGCGGCGCCGCGCACCTTGCTGCTGGTCGATGACGAGCCCAATATCCTCGCTTCCCTCAAGCGCCTGCTGCGGCGCGATGGCTACTATATCATTACGGCCAACAGCGGCCAGGAAGGGCTGGACGTGCTGGCCAGCCATGCCGTCGACGTGATCGTGTCGGACCAGCGCATGCCGGGCATGCTGGGCGCCGACTTCCTGCGCAAGGCCAAGCTGCTGTGTCCGCAAACCATCCGCATCATGCTGTCCGGTTATACCGAGTTGCAGGCCGTCACGGACGCCGTCAACGAGGGCGCCATCTTCAAGTTTCTCACCAAGCCCTGGGAAGACCATCAGCTGCGCGAGCATATCGCCGAAGCCTTTCGCCTGAAGGGCATCGACGACGACAATGTGCGCCTCAATGCGCAGCTGCGCGACGCCAACCAGGCGCTGGCGGCGGCCAATGCCGCCATGCAGGCGCTGGTGCGCCAGCAGCAGCATCAGATCAGCCGCGACGAGGTCAGCCTCGGCATCGCGCGCGAATTGCTGCAATTTCTGCCGCTGCCCGTGATCGGCCTCGATGAGGACGGCATGATCGCCTTCATCAACGCGGCGGCGGCCAACCTGTTCGAACGGGGTGCGGCCCTGCTGGGCAACGAGGCGGCGATCGTCTTGCCGCAATTGTTCGACGGGCAGGGCGCGCCTTGCCTGGCAGCCATCGATGGCCAGCCGTATACCGTGGCGGTCCATCCGATGGGCCTGCATTCGCGCTCGCGCGGCAGCCTGGTCACCCTGAGTCGTCATGGAGCGGATACATGAGTGAAAGCGGACGCGAAATTTCCATGGAGCAGGCGCAGGAAGGCATGGTGCTGGCGCAGGCCTTGAACGACGCCAGCGGCGCCGTGCTGCTGGCCCAGGGCGCCACCCTGACGGCGGCGAACCTGGCGGCTTTGCGCCGGCGCAATGTGGAACGCTGTCACGTCGTCATGGATGAGGCGCCCGACCCCGCCGCGCAGGCGCACGCCGAGCAGGAACGCTTGCGCCGCCTGGAACGGCTGGCCGTGCTGTTCCGCGCCACGCCGCCCGATTCCGCCGGGGCCGAACTGCTGGCGCTGGTGCAGCGCTACCGGCAAGGGGGCGCGGCATGACACGGCTCAGCTTTGAACATATCATCCGCCAGATACAGGAACTGCCTTCGCTGCCGGTGGTCGTGCTGGAACTGCTGTCGAGCATGGATCAGGACGACACGGACGTGCACGTGCTGGCGCAAAAGATCGAGCTGGACCAGGGCCTGGCGGCGAAGACCCTGCGTATCGCCAATTCCTCGTTCTACGGCATGCAATCGAAGGTCACCAGCATTCCGCAAGCCGTATCCGTGCTGGGCTTTCACAGCATCCGCACCGTCGTCACGGCCTGCGCCTTGACGGGCAGCTTCGCGCCCGTGAACGGCGGCTTCGATTTCCAGGCGTTCTGGCGCCATTCGCTGGCTACGGCCATCGCCGCGCGCCTGCTGGCGCCGCACTTGCGCGTCAATCCCGAAACGGCATTCACGGCCGGCCTGCTGCACGACCTGGGCACCCTGGTGCTGGTGACGCGCTTCCCGGCCGAGCACGCGCTCGTGCGCAGCTACCGCCAGGCGCACGACTGCCAGATGGCCGAGGCGGAACTGGCCGTCATCGGCATCGATCACGCGCAGGTGGGCCGCGCTCTGGCCGCCTACTGGAAGTTTCCCGAGGCAATACAGCAGGCGGTGGCCGACCACCATGCCATCGACCGGCTGGAAGCGGGCGGCCTGCCGCTGGCCGTGCACATGGCCAATGCCGTCGCCCTGGCGCTCGACCTGGCCGGCGTCGACGATGCGCTGGTGCCGCCGCTGTCGCCGGCGGGCTGGCGCAGCATCGCGCTGGACGAGCAGGCCTGGCTGGCGCTGCTGGCGCAAACGGAACACACCTTCGATGAAATGTCGCGGATCATGCTGGCATGAACAGGATAGAGGCCATGGAAACAGATGCAGGACAGGCGCTGCCCGCCATGCCGGAACGCCGCCAGGGCGACACCATCGCGCTGTCGGCATTTTTCGACGGCCATCCCGTGGCCACTTTCGCCATCGATACGAACCACGTGGTGACGCACTGGAACAGCGCCTGCGAACAGTTGCTGGGCTTTACGGCCGCCGAAATGGTCGGCACGCGCGACCACTGGAAGGCGTTTTATCCGCAGCCGCGCGCCTGCCTGGCCGACCTGCTGGTGGCCGACGATATCGCGCTCGGCGAAAATGACCTTTACCTTGGCAAGCTGAAGCGTTCTCCCGTGATCCCCGGCGCCTTCGAGGCCGAGGATTTCTTTGCCGATATCGGGCCCGACGGCCACTGGCTGCATTTCACGGCGGCGCCCCTGCGAGACCGCCAGGGACGCCTGGTGGGCGCCATCGAAACCCTGCGCGACGTGAGCGAGCGGCGCCTGGCGGAACTGGCGCTGCGCAAGGCGCACGACAATCTGGAACACCTGGTGGCCAAGCGCACGGCCCAGCTGGCGGAAATGAACGAACGCCTGGCCGACGATATCCGCCAGCGCCAGATCGCCGATCTGGAACTGCGCGAGCGCAACCTGGCCCTGACGGAATTGAACAGCAAGCTGTCGCTGGCCCAGCAAAAGCTGCTGCAGTCGGAAAAACTGGCGTCGATCGGCCAGCTGGCCGCCGGCGTGGCGCACGAGATCAACAATCCCATCGGCTATGTGTTTTCCAATGTCGGCACCCTGGAAGGTTATCTGGATGACCTGTTCAGCATGCTCGACGCCTACGAGGACGCCGAGCCGGCCGTCGCCGACCCCGTGGTGGCGGCGCGCCTGCGCGCGCTGCGCGAACAGATCGACCTCGATTTCCTGCGCACCGACATTCCCATGCTGATGGGCGAGTCGAAGGAAGGCATTTCGCGCGTGCGCCGCATCGTGCAGGACCTGAAGGATTTTTCGCGCACGGATGCGCACCAGGAGTGGGTCTGGGCCGACCTGCGCCAGGGCATCGATACCACGCTCAACATCGTGAACAACGAGGTCAAGTACAAGGCCGACGTGGTGCGCGAATATGGCGACATTCCCGATATCGAATGCCAGCCTTCCGAACTGAACCAGGTGATCATGAACCTCGTCGTCAACGCGGCCCACGCCATGGGCGAGGCGCGCGGACGCATCACCCTGCGCACGGGCAGCGACAACGCCACGGAAGTGTGGATCGAGGTCGAGGACACGGGCGGCGGCATCGCGCCCGAACACCTGTCGCGCATCTTCGACCCGTTCTTTACCACCAAGGCGGTCGGCAAGGGCACGGGACTGGGCCTGTCGCTGGCCTACACGACGGTGCAGAAACACCATGGCCGCATCGACGTGCGCAGCATCATCGGCCGCGGCACCACCTTCCGCATCACCTTGCCCGTGCGCCAGGCGCAGCCCGTCACACCATGAACGAACAGGACAGCATGAGCACGAGCACGAGCACGAGCACTAGTACCAGCGCCAGCACCGCGGCCGCGCCGCCCACCATCCTGTGCGTCGACGACGAACCGAATATCCTGTCGTCGCTGCGGCGGCTGTTCCGCCCGCACGGCTACCGCGTGCTGACGGCCGACGGCGGCGCGGCCGGCCTGGCCCTGCTCGAGAGCGAAACGGTGGACCTGGTCATCTCCGACATGCGCATGCCGCACATGGACGGCGCGCAGTTCCTGGCCCAGGTGCGCCAGCGCTGGCCCGGCACCATCCGCCTGCTGCTGACCGGCTATGCCGATATCCAGTCCATCCTCGACGCCATCAACCAGGGTGAAATCTACCGCTACGTGACCAAGCCGTGGGACGAGAACGATATCGTGCTGGTGGTGCGCCACGCGCTGGAACGGCGCGCGCTGGAGCAGGAAAAACGGCGCCTGGAAGCGCTGACAGCCAGCCAGAACGTGGAGCTGCAGGCGCTCAACGCCAGCCTGGAAGCGAAGGTGGCCACGCGCACGCAGCAGCTGAAGCAGTCCCACGACGAGGTGCAGGCGGCCAACGAGCGCCTGAAAGCCACGTTCGTGACGACGATCAAGGTGTTTTCCAACCTGATCGAGATGCGCGGCGGCAAGCTGGCCGGCCATGCGCGGCGGGTGGCCGAGCTGGCGCGCAAGCTGGCGCAGGCGCTGGGCCTGGAAGGGCAGGAGGCGCGCGACGTGTTCATCGCGGCCTTGCTCAAGGATATCGGCAAGCTCAGCCTCAGCGACGACGTGCTGGAACTGCCGGCCAGTGCCTGGACGGGCGAGCAGCTGGCCGCCTTCCGCAAGCATCCGCTGCGCGCCGAACAGTTGCTGATGGCGCTCGACGAGCTGCGCGCCGTTTCCGTGATCCTGCGCTCGCAGCTCGAGCGCTTCGACGGCGGCGGCTTTCCCGATGGCCTGGTGGGCCTGGCCATTCCCATGGGCGCGCGCATCCTGGCGCTGGCGTCGGACTACGACGGCTTGCAGATCGGCGCCATGGTGCAGCGCAGCCTGCGCGCCGACGAAGCGCGCACCCTGATCTACGACAGCATCGGCAAGCGCTACGACCCGGCCGTGGTGGCCGCTTTCCGCAGCATCATGGAGGAGACGGAGCCGCCGGCGCGCGACCTGACCGTGCTGTCGGGCCAGCTGGAACCGGGCATGGTGCTGTCGCGCGACCTGATCAGCCGCGACGGCCTGATGCTGCTGGCGGCCGAACACGTGCTGACGGCCCGCGTGATCGCCCAGCTGCTCGATTTCGAAGGCAAGAATGGCGGGCGCCTCAGCATCCGCGTGTATGCGCCAGTGAAGGACGCCTAGGCGTTCGCGGCGGCGGTGGGCGGCTGCAGCGGCAGGTGCACGGTAAAGCGCGTGCCCTGGCCCACTTCCGAGGCCACCTCGATGCGTCCGCCGTGCTTGTTGACGATGCCGTACGAGAGCGACAGGCCCAGACCCGTGCCGCTGCCCACGGCCTTGGTGGTGAAGAACGGCTCGAAGATGCGGTTCAGGTGCTCGGGCGCGATGCCGGCGCCCGTGTCGCCGATTTCCACCCACACCCAGTCGCCCGCGTGGCCCGTGCGGATGCTGATCACGCCGTCGCTGCTGATGGCCTGGCCCGCGTTGACGAGCAGGTTCATGAAGACCTGGTTCAGCTGCGAGGCCAGGCACAGGATCGGCGGCAGCTCGCCATAGTGCTTCTCGATGCGCGCCTTGTATTTCAACTCGTTGGCGACGATATTGAGGGTGCTGTCCAGGCCCGCATGCAGGCTGGCCACTTGCCAGTCCGTCTCGCCCACGTGAGAAAAATCCTTCAGCGCCTGCACGATGTCGCGCACGCGTTTCAAGCCATCCATCGATTCGCGCACCAGATCGACCATGTCGTCCTGCAGGAAGGCCAGGTCGGCCTGCGCGCGCACCTCGGCCACGCGGGCGGCCAGGGCCGGGCCGTCGGGCGTCTCACGCATCGCCGCTTCGTATTGCCCGATCACGCCGAACAGGGTGCCGACATAGCCTTGCAGGGAACTCATGTTGGAGTTGACGAAGCCGATCGGGTTATTGATTTCGTGCGCGATGCCGGCCGCCAGCTGGCCGATGGACGCCATCTTTTCCGATTGCAGCAGCTGGTCGTGCGCTTCCTGTAACTTGCTGATCAGTAGTTGCTGCTCTTCGCCGCGCGCCTGCAGCATCGCTTCCATGCCCTTGCGTTCGGTGATGTCCGTCAGCGAGCCGATCACCTCGAACGGCACGCCGTGCTCGTCGCGCACGAGGCGCAGGCTGTCGTGCATCCACAGATAGCTGCCGTCGCGCACGCGGAAACGGTATTCATAGGCGCGGGCGCCTTCGACAAAGATCTGCGCCAGGCTGGAAAAAATACCGGGCGCATCGTCCGGGTGGATGTGGTCGAACCAGAAATTGGGATCGGCGACCATGTCCTCGGGCTGGTAGCCCAGCACGTTCAAGGCATTGTTGCTGACAAAAGTCATCTTGAAGTCGCCGCTGGGCACGGTGCAATAGATGATGGAGGGTGTATTGTCGAGCAGGTATTGCAGGCGCACGGCAGTTGCCGCCGATGTGTCATCGCCAGGCGCCGCCCCGGCATGCCGGCCGGTATCGGGAGTGGAAAGGTCGAAATCCTCGAACTGCATCGTCACACCTCGCTGCCTGCACGGCATAGCTGTCATCCTGGCTGAATTATGCCTGATTCCGCCTGCCTTGGGCCGCCATCGGCGCGCTCAGGGGGCCGGCGGCTGCTCGACGACCGCCATGCGCCGCGCGATGCGCTGCGCCGCTTGCGTGTCGCCCGCCTGTTCGGCGCGCAGGCGCTGCACGCCCAGCCAGGCCAGCAGCGGACGGCGCCAGCCCTGGTCCGAGGCGGTGGCGACGGCCGTGTCGAGCAGCGCCGGCGTGGCACGGCCCGAGCGCAGCAGCACGCCGGCCGCCACCAGCCGCGACAGCGGGTCATCGATGGCCGCCACGGCGCTGGCGGCGGCCGTGTCGGATGCGGCGCCTGCTGCCGCCCGCTGCGCTTCCGGCAGCAGGGCGACATCGGCCCCTTGCGCCTTGCCGGCCAGGTAAGCCGCATAGGCGCGGTCGGCGTCGTTCGCGTCCGCTTGCAGCGCATCGAAGCCCGTGCAGTCCTCGAAGGTCAGGCTGGCCACGCGCGCGGCGCAGCGCAGCAGTTCGATGCGCGCCACCAGTTCGAGCTTGCCCGTGCCCGCCACCTGGCTGCGGGCGCGCCGGAATTCCGTCTGTTCGACGAGGGCGTTGCCGCCCAGGTAGGCCGCTTGAAACCGTTCGACGGAACTTTGCGCATTCATTTTCCAGTCGGGCACGGGCGGGCCGCTGGAGCAGGCGGCGAGCAAGGTGGACAGCAGGGCGGCGAGGGCGGGGCGGGACATTTTCATGGCAGTTTGATCTCCGGATTGCGTTTGAACGGCCATTTGCGGTTGATTTCATTGACCAGCTGCTCGACCTTGCGCAGATTGCTTTCCACATCGGCGCGCAGCGGGCCCAGGTCGGCCGTGGCCGCCCTGGCGTTGGCGCCCACGGCTTGCGCCTCGACCAGCACGGCGTCGACTTTTTTCAGGCTGGCGCGGGTGTCGGCCAGCAGCGCGTTCAGCTGCACGATGGTCGCTTGCGCATCCGTCATCACGCCCTTGTCGCCAAACACGCGCGTATCGGCATTGGCCACCAGACCATCCGTGCGGCGCGCCAGCTGGTCGGCCGTGACCAGCAGGGCGTTGGCCCGCTCGACGAGCAGGCGCGACTGCTTGTCGTCGCCCGTCAGCAAGCCCATGGCGCCGCCCGGGCCGCTCAGCTTGCCCGTCACGGCCTGCACATTGCGCAAGGTGCCGTCGAGCGCGGAATCGCTGCCCGTCAGGGTCGCCACATTGTTCAGCAAATCCTTGGCGGCGGCCAGCAGACGGGGGATTTCCGCCGCCATGTCGCCCACCAGCAAGTCGCGCGTGGCGTCGTCGGGCAGCGGCGGGTCCGTCAGGATGCCGCTGTAGGCGCGCAGCTTGGCGCCGCCCACGATGCCCCGCTCCAGCGTGAAGATGGAGCTGCTGCGCAGCCAGTGCGCGTCCTTGCGCGGCACGTCGACGATGACGCGCGCGCGGCCGTCCGGTGCCAGTTCGATGCGCTGCACGCGGCCGATGGGAAAGCCGGAAAAGGTCAGGTCGGCGCCCACGCCCACGCCGTCGGAATCGTCGGCCGTCAGCACCAGGGTTTGCGTGGCTTCGAAGGCGCCGCGCGCATACATCAGGTAGACGACGGAGCCGACCACCAGCACGAACATGAAGATGAGCAGGATGGCCGCCTTCAGTTCGGCGTGGCGCACGGGCGGCGGGGCGGGCAGGACACTATCTTGCGCGAGACCGGCGGGCGCCGTGACGTCGACCTGGTCGGGATTTTGCGGTTGGCTCATGGCTTCTGGCTCTCGTATGGGTGGTTCGGGATCGCTGGCGGTGGCGGGCGGGGCATCAGTAGTAATTGCCCATCAGCGAAGCCACTTCGATCAGCAGGATGACGGAAAACAGGCGCAGCATTTCGGACAGGCCGTGCGCGGCCCACAGGCGGTTGCGCCGGCCGTGCGGGTCTTCCGGATAGTACGAGGAGGCCAGCGGGATCAGGGCCACGGCAAAGCTGAAGAAGATCACCTTGAGCATCAGGATCAGGGCCACGGCCGGATTGAAGATCTGCCCCACCACGCGCGTGTAGCCTTGCAGCGCCCACGGCGTGAAACCGTAGATGGTGAGATAGGCGAGGATCAGCGAGGTGACGCAGCTGACGATGGCCAGCATCCACACGGCGAAGATGCCCGACATGACACGTGGAAAATATTCGCGGCGCAGCAGGTCGACGCCCTGGCGCTGCATGGTATCGAGCATGCCGGACGAGCGCATTTGCGCGAAAGCAATGCCGTCGGGCAGGGTCAGGCGCAGGGCCACGAACAGGGCGGCCGTCAGCGGTATCAATTCCAGCACCAGCACGCGCACCACCATTTCCAGCGCATAGCGCGACAGGCCGTAGCTTTGGGCGCTGACGACGACGATGCGGATCAGCACCAGGCTGACGAGCGCGCAGGCCACGCTGAACCACACGAGATTGGGCGCCGTGTTCGTCACCAGGCGGTGCGCGAGGATGGGGCGGTTGTCGCGGTTATAGCTCGATGGCGACAGGGCCAGCGAAAACACGAGGATGGCGAAATGCAGCATGCGCCACCAGCTGACCAGCCAGGCCATGGTGGCCCGGTGCAGGCGGCGCAGGCTGATGATGAGGGAGACGGATAGGGTCATCATGGCATCTTAACATCTGCCCGCCCCGGCAAGCACGGCTAGCGTGCGGGCTGAAGTAGGTCGTAATAAATTATTGTTATTTCTGACTTCCATAACCGGCGCTCTGCGGCGTTACCCGCTGCTAGCAGTGCCTGCACTGCGTCGCAACGGGCGCCTTGCAGCGCATCCGGTTCTGTTCGTCATAACTTCACAATAATTTCCCACGACCTACTTACTCAAACAGGGCGAAGCCGGCCATGACGACCATCAGCACGGCGATGTATTGCATCGGAATCCAGAACAGGGTGTGGCGCTGGCGCAGGATCACGCGCTCCTGCGTGGCCGGGTCGATCAGTTCGCGTCCTGGCGCGCTGTTCAGGCGTACGCCCGCATACCAGCTGGCGGCAGCTGCCAGCAGGAAGGCCAGGGCCAGGGTCCATGTGTGGCTCTTTGTATAGGCCTCGCCCAGGGTGGCGTCAAACAGCGCCTGTGCGGCCAGTACGACGATCAAACAGATAAGGGGGCCAAGTATGCCGAAGCCTTGCCAGATAAGCATAAAAATTCTCCAGGGGGATTGAGGGATCCCGCGGCGATTGGCGGCGGCTGTGCGCGGCGGGGGGAGGAATTTTATCAGATTCGCAAGAGATAAAGTTTCTTTTGGGAATGATTTTTTTGAGGATGGACTTGCGCCTAGTGCGCCGGGCCGGCCACGCTGGCAATGATGGCGTCGGCCGCCGCCCGCACGCGGGCCGAGCGGTTCAGGTCCGCGTGCATGACCAGCCACACGTCGTAGCTTTCCGCCCGCTCGGGCCAGATGCGCACGAGCTGCGGGTCGATGTCGCCTAGATGAGTCGCCAGCTCGGCCACGCCCAGGCCCGCGCGCGTGGCTTCCTGCAGCATGGCCGCCGAGTTCACTTCCATGGCGACCCGGGCGTTGGCGACGGAT
Organism: Janthinobacterium sp. FW305-128; assembly: GCF_020858135.1. Taxonomy (NCBI): domain Bacteria; kingdom Pseudomonadati; phylum Pseudomonadota; class Betaproteobacteria; order Burkholderiales; family Oxalobacteraceae; genus Janthinobacterium; species Janthinobacterium sp. FW305-128. The sequence goes on from NZ_JACYMK010000006.1 coordinate 289,648, forward strand.
TCGCCGGCGATTTTCTCTCCATGGCGCGGCGTCACGGACTGGTGGTAGATGACGATGTCGTGGCCGGCCAGCGCCGTGCCGCGCACGGGTTCGCCCCGTTCGGCCAGATAGGTTTTCGAGGCGTACAGGCCAAGGCTGCGTTTGACCAGGTGGCGCGAGATCAGGTCCGGGTCGGTGGGGCGCACGCCGCGCACGGCCAGGTCCGCTTCGCGCCGCGTCAGGCTGGCCAGCGCGGGCGCCACGTTGAGCACGATGCGGATGTCCGGGTGGGCCGCGTGCAGCCGCTGCATGGCGCGGATGACGAAATGGCTGGCCATGGTGTCCGTGGTGGCCACGCGCACCAGGCCGCTTAAACGGTTGTCGACGCCCTGCATCTCGCGCTGCAGCTTGTCGGCCGCCCGCTCCATCGCTTCGGCCGCCGTCAGCGCCAGCTCGCCGGCCGGCGTGGGCACGTAGCCCGATGGCGTGCGCAGGAACAGGGTGGCGCCCAGCGAGCTTTCCAGCGCGGCCAGGCGGCGCCCGCACGTGGCCTGGTCGATGCCCAGCAGGGCGGCCGCGCCGCGCAGGGTGCCGGCCCGCCCGATGGCGAGAAAGATGCGCGCGTTATCCCAGTCCATTGTATTTTCCTTTTTTTGTGATGCATTTTTGCATCAATGCGCCGAGTTTATGCCTGTTTACTGCATCATGCAACGCTTGCATAATGGCCGTCCCCCCCTGTTACTGCAAGGAGTACCATGTCTGCCCCCACACCGCGCCGCGCCAACGGCTTGATCCTGCTGACCCTGGCCTTCGGCTTCGTCATGGCGATGCTCGACGTCACGGCCGTCAACGTGGCGCTGTCCGATATCGCGCTGGACTTGCATATCCCGCTGACGGGCCTGGTCTGGGTGGTCGACGGCTACACCTTGACGTTTGCCGCGCTGCTGCTGGCCGGCGGCGCGCTGGCCGACCGCTACGGGGCGAAAGCCGTGTACCAGGGCGGCCTCGGCGTCTTCCTGCTCGGCTCGGTGCTGTGCGGCGCCGCGCCCGACGGGCATTTCCTGACGGCGGCGCGCCTGCTGCAGGGGGCGGGCGCGGCCCTGTTCATGCCCAGTTCGCTGAGTTTGCTCACGCACAGTTTTGACGACGAGCGCGAACGCACGCGCATGCTCGGCACCTGGTCGGCGCTGGTGGGCGTGGCCGGTGCATCCGGCCCCTTGATCGGCGGTATCCTCGTGCACCAGTTCGGCTGGCGCAGCGTGTTCTGGGTGAACGTGCCGCTGGGCGTGCTGGCCATCGTCATGGCGCAGCTGTTGCTGGTCGCGCCGGCGCGTCAGCCGCGCGATTTGTCGCTGTTCAGCCATGCACTGGGCGTGGCGGCGCTGGCGGGCCTCAGTTTCGTGCTGATCGAAGGGCCCGTGCTGGGCTGGCTGTCGCCGGATGTCGTGGCGGCGGGGGCATTGACCTTGCTGTCGGCCTGGCAATTGCTGCGGCGCGAGCGCAGCGGCAGCCATCCGCTGTTGCCGCGCGCGCTGTTTCACAGCAGCAGCTTCGGCGCGGCCAATGGCGTGGGTTTTTTGATCAATTTCTGCGTATTCGGCCAGCTGTTCTTATTGAGCCTGTTCCTGCAGCAGTCGGGCGGCGCCGACGCCCTGCAGTCGGGCTTGCGCCTGCTGCCCATGATGGCGGCCTATACGGTGGGCAATTTCATGGCGGGAAGTATTGCGGCGCGCCATGGCACGCGTAGGCCCATGCTGGCCGGCTTGCTGGTGGGCGCCGTCATGGCCTTGCTGCTGATGGGCTTGCGTCCGGGCACGCCGTATGGCTGGCTGGCGCTGGGCACGGCCGTCATGAATGTGGCCATCGGCATCGCCATTCCCGCCATGACGGCCACCGTGATGCGGGTGGCCGGCAAGCCGCATGCGAACAGCGCGGCGGCCGCCCTGAATGCCAACCGCCAGATCGGCGCCCTGGTGGGCGTGGCCCTGATCGGCAGCATCCTGCACATGTTGCCCGAATGGTCGCTGCGCCTGCCGCTGGCCTACGCGACGATTGCCGCCGCGTATGGCCTGGCGGCGGGCCTCGTCTACCGGCATGTGCATGTGCCGAAGGCCGTGGCCGCCTGAAGCAGGCTTACTGTTCGCGCGTGCTGCGCCATTCCACCAGTTCTTCGATGGTGAGGATCGGCATGCCATGCAGCTCGGCGAAGCGCTCGATATCATCGCCGCGCATCATGGTGCCGTCCGGGTTCATCAGCTCGCACAGCACGGCGGCCGGGTTCAGGCCCGCCATGCGCGACAGGTCGACGGAGCCTTCCGTGTGGCCACGGCGCTCGAGCACGCCGCCAGGCGCGGCGCGCAGGGGGAAGACGTGGCCGGGGCGCACCAGGTCGGCGGGCCTGGCGTCCGGCGCGATGGCGGCGCGGATGGTGGTGACCCGGTCGGCGGCCGACACGCCCGTCGTGACGCCGTCGCGCGCCTCGATGGAGACGGTAAACGGCGTGCCGTAGCGGCTGCCGTTGTCGGACGACATGGGCGGCAATTCCAGCGCGCTGACGACATCTGCCGGCAGGCACAGGCAGACGATGCCGCTGCATTCGCGGATCAGCAAAGCCATGGTTTCGTTCGTCAATTTTTCGGCAGACAGGATCAGGTCGGCTTCGTTTTCACGGTCGAAATCGTCGAGCAGGATGACGGGGATGCCGGCGCGCATGGCGGCCAGGGCGGACTGGATGCGACCTTCCAGGTCGTTGGAAAGCAGGGTATAGCTGTTGACTAACATGGTGAAACGCTCCTCGCATAGGCGAAAAACGCTGCAGGGCAAGCGAATAGACGCAACTGGCCGCATCGCCGTGGCGACGGGACATCACACTACTGCACATCTTCTTTCATCCGGACTATACCGTCGGCCCCGGAATCACACCGGATCTGCTGACCTCGCCAAGCGGTGCCTGGAAAGCGCTCGCGGGCTTGACCGTTGCCGGTCTTACCGCCGGTGGGGAATCGCACCCCGCCCCGAAGACGTATTGTTGTGCCGGTCCACATGACCGGCGGCAATACTTTAGCACAATTGAAAAAAGCTGGCAGGACACCGTTGAGTTTGTCATTCGGCAAAGTTGCCTGGGAAAAGCGGTTTTTCCTAAGCTGTTTTTAATGGCGGAAACAGAATTTCAGTGTAAGGTATGGCTACTGAATTTTACCGTTGAGAATACATGAAGCTGAGTAAATTACGCCTGATCTCGGGCGCCGTCTTGCTGGCGTGCGCCTGCATGGCCCAGGCGGAAATCCGTTTGACCGATCCCCTGCCGCTGGCACCAGAAGTTACCGTCGGAAAACTGCCGAACGGCTTGACCTACTACATCAAGAAAAATGCCCGTCCCGCGCAGAAAGTGGAATTGCGCCTGGTGGTGAAAGCCGGCTCCATTCTGGAAGATGACGACCAGCAAGGCCTGGCCCATTTCACGGAGCACATGGCCTTCAATGGCTCCACGCATTTCAAGCGCAATGAGCTGATTTCCTACTTGCAATCGATCGGCGTGAAGTTCGGCGCCGACCTGAATGCTTACACGAGCTTCGATGAAACCGTCTACGTGCTGCCGATTCCCACGAACAAGAAGGAAAACCTGGAAAAGGGTTTTCTCGTGCTGGAAGACTGGGCGCACGGCTTGAAATTCAATCCGGCCGACATCAATAGCGAGCGCGGCATCGTGCTGGAAGAGGCGCGCCTGGGCAAGGGCGCCAGCGACCGCATGAACAAGGTGCTGTATCCGAAGCTGCTGAACGGTTCGCGCTATGCGGAACGCATGCCGATCGGCAAGGAATCCGTGTTGAAAACCTTCAAGCCGGAAGCCATCAAGCGTTTCTACAAGGATTGGTACCGTCCCGACCTGATGGCCGTGATGGTGGTCGGCGACGTGGAGCCGAAACAGGCTGAAGCGATGATACGCCAGCATTTCGGCAAGCTGAAAAACCCCGCGAAACCGCGTCCGCGCCTGTATGCGGAAGTGCCGCAGCGCTCGCAGACGGAAGCGCTGGTGATCACGGACAAGGAAGCACCGGACGACAGCGTCTTCATCCGCTACCCGATCCGCGCCGCGCAGGAGCCCGTCACCATTGCCGACTACCGCCGCCAGATGATCGAAAACCTGTATGGGCAAATGCTCAGCGCGCGCATGCAGGAATTGACGCAGCAGGCCAACCCGCCGTTCATCCAGGGCGGCAGCAGCATGGGCAAGCTGGTGCGCGGCTATGAATCGTTTAGCGCCTATGCCTTGCTGGGCAAGGGCGGCGTGCAGCCGGCCGTCGATGCGCTGGTGCAGGAAGACGAGCGGGCGCGCCGCTTCGGTTTCAGCCAGGATGAACTGGACCGCGCGCGCAAGGACATGTTGCGCAATTACGAGCGCGCCTACAGCGAACGCGACAAATCCGATTCGGCCGGCTTCGTGGCCGAGTATTCGCGCAACTTCCTGGAGCAGGAAGCCATTCCCGGCATCGCCAATGAATTGCTGTACGCGAAGGAACTCTTGCCGCAGGTAACCTTGCAGGAAATCAACGAAACGGTGGCCAAGGTGATTCCCGACCAGCAAAAGAAGCTGGTGGTCTTCATGGGGGCCGAACCGAAAGCGGGCGATGCGACGTCCAGCGTGCCGACGCAGCAGCAATTGCTCGACGCCGTGGCGAAGGCCGAGCAGCAGAAGGTCGAGCCGCGCACGGAGAAAGTGCTCGCCAGCAAGCTGATGGACGGTCCGCCGGCCGGCGGCAGCATCGTTTCGGAAAAGTTGAACAGCGCCATCGGCGTGACGGAACTGACCTTGGGCAATGGCGTGCGCGTGCTGCTCAAGCCGACGGACTTCAAGAATGACCAGGTGCTGATGGGCTCGACGCGCTTCGGCGGCCAGTCGCTGTTTGGCGACGCCGACATCTACAACGCCCGCTACGCCAGCGCCGTGGTCGGCAGCATGGGGTTGAAGGATTTGGCGCCGCTGGACTTGCAAAAAGTATTGGCCGGCAAAACGGTCAATGTGGGCGCTTCGCTGGGCGAACTGAGCGAAGGCTTTGGCGGCTCGGCCAGCAGCGCCGACGTGGAAGCCATGTTGCAGCTCGTGTATTTGTATTTCAACGACGTGCGCAAGGATGCGGGCCTGTACCAGTCCTTCATCGGCAAGCAGCAAGACCTGGCGAAAAACAGCATGGCGCAGCCGGAAGCCGTGTTTTACGATGCCATCCAGCACGCCATGTATGGCGACAACCCCCGTGTCGATGGCGTGCCGCGTGCGGCCGACTTCGACAAGGTGGGCCTGGACCGCTCATTGGACATCTTCCGCCAGCGTTTTTCCAGCGCGCGCGACATGACCTTCATCTTTGCGGGCAGCTTCGAGCTCGACAAGATCAAGCCGCTGATCGCCAGCTACCTGGGCACCTTGCCCGTGGGCGAGGTGGCGCACGCCTACCGCGACGTGGGCATGCGCCCGGTGACCGGCGTCGTCAAGAAGGATATCTATATGGGCAGCGAGCCCAAGAGTACGATTTCCATCACCTTCAATGGCGACGTCGCGTATTCGGACGAGCAAAAGCTGACCCTGCAGGCGCTGGGCGAGGTGCTGAACCTGAAAGTCATCGAAGTGCTGCGCGAAAAGATGAGCATGATCTATGGCGGCGGCTTTGAAACCTCGATGGGCCAGCATCCGTACGGCCATTATTCGGTGGCCTTGAACTTGCCGACGGGACCGGAAAACGTGGACAAGGTGATCGCCGCCGCCTTTGCCGAAATCAACAAGATGAAGGCGGACGGGCCATCCGTGGCCGACCTGGAAAAGGTCAAGCTGAACTGGATCACGCGCCAGCAGAAATCCCTGCGCGAAAACAACTACTGGATGAACCAGCTGATGGGTTCGGTGACGCAGGGGCGCGATCCCGCGCACATCCTGAAGTACGAGCAGCGCGTGCGCGCCATCACGCCGCAAGCCGTCAAACTGGCGGCGCAGCGCTACCTGGACATGCATAATTATGTGCAGGTGGTGCTGTATCCGGAACGTAAAAATGTTGCAGCCAAGTAATCCTCGTGTTTGATCTGCATGGGCGGCAGCGTGGCGAAGCTGTTAAACTGCCGCTTATTGATGTGATATCGCAATTTAACAAGCAAGGAAATACGATGGCTAAGAAAGAAGAGCTCGATCCGGAAACCCTGGAGTTGATCAACTGGTGTATCGAGGTCGAAGGCTTCCTCGTGGCCGGCGGCGCCACCGTGGCGCAGGCGCAGGACCACATCGAAGAGCAGGTCGAGTGGTTTACCGACCAGTTCTACGACGGCTTGACGCCGGAAGAGGCGGCCAAGGAAGCCTTGGCCTGACCTTTTAAACACGACTTACAGCGGGCGGTGCCTGCCGGGCACAGCCCGGTAGCGCCGCCCGTTTTGCTTTTCTGAAAAGATTTCCATCGGGCAATTAAATTTCCTATTCACTCCAGGCACCCATGACACTCCGTTCACGCATTCTCCTCCTGTGTTTCAGCACCTTGCTGGGCATCGTCCTCATCGCTTCCTTCTCCCTGTATTCCCTGCGCCAGACCATGATGGCCGAGCGCGTCGAGCAATTGACGGTGCTGGTCGAATTGGCCAACGCATCCGTGGAAAAGGCGTACGCGCTGGAACAGTCGGGCAAGCTCACGCGGGAGCAGGCCCAGCAGCAGGCCAAGCTGGCTATCGGCAGCTTCGTCAAGGACGAAATGTATTACTTTGTGCGCGATTTCAGCACGGACTTGCTGTACGTGCATCCGAATGCGTCGCGCATCGGCACGCCGCAAAAGAACATGAAGCAGTCGGGCGACCGCTACCGCGCCGCGCTGGCCAACAGCCGCATCGGCCTCGTGCAGGCGGACGGCACGCGTCCGGGCGTGCCCGACCCCGTGGCGAAGATGTATGCCGTGGTGAAATTTGCACCGTGGGACTGGCTGATCGGCACGGGCACGTATATCGATGACATCAACCACAAATTCTGGGCCCAGGCGGGCGTGCTGCTGGCCATCGGCGGTGCGCTGATGCTGGTGGTGGGCGCGCTGGCGGCCCTGATGCTGCGCCGCATCCTGGCCCAGCTCGGCGGCGAACCCGACTATGCCGCCGCCATCGTGGCACAAATCGCGCAGGGCGACCTGACCACGCAGATCGACACGCGCCCCGGTGATACGTCCAGTCTGTTGATGGCCATCAAGGCCATGCGCGACAACCTGGCGCATCTGGTGAGCCAGGTGCGCAGCGATGCGGAATCGATTTCCACGGCATCGGGCGAGATCGCCTCGGGCAACCACGACCTGTCGGCGCGCACGGAGCAGCAGGCGGGATCGTTGGAAGAAACGGCATCGACCATGGAAGAGATGACCTCGACCGTGCGCCAGAATGCGGACAATGCGCGCCAGGCCAACCAGCTGGCCATTTCTGCCTCGCAAGTGGCGAGCCAGGCCGGCGGCGTGGTGAGCCAGGTGGTCGACACCATGGGCGCCATCAATGCCTCGTCGAAGAAAATCGGCGACATCATCGCCGTCATTGACGGCATCGCCTTCCAGACGAATATCCTGGCCCTGAACGCCGCCGTGGAAGCGGCGCGCGCGGGCGAGCAGGGCCGTGGTTTCGCCGTCGTGGCCAGCGAGGTGCGCAACCTGGCTCAGCGCTCGGCCAGTGCCGCCAAGGAGATCAAGCAATTGATCGACAGCTCCGCCGAACAGGTGGGCGCCGGTGAAAAACTGGTGGCGCTGGCGGGCGAAACGATGGAAAAAGTCGTCTCCAGCGTGCAGCACGTGACCGATATCGTGGCTGAGATTTCCTCGGCCAGCGCCGAGCAGAGCGCCGGCATCGAGCAGATCAACCAGGCCATCGTCGAGATGGATAACATGACGCAGCAAAACTCGGCCCTGGTCGAGCAGGCATCGGCGGCAGCGCAGGCCATGAACGAGCAGGCGGCCGGGCTGGCGCAGATCGTCAGCGTATTCAAGGTGGGCGCCGTGGCGCCGGCCGCGGCGCAGCGGCGCCTGACGCGCTAGCCGCTTTTTATCTGTCACGGGGGAACTTATCCCGGGCTCACCTGTCCAAACTTTTTCGTCCGCAATGGATGCACAGAAGAGGTGAGCATGACAGAAGGTTTTTCCTATCACGCGGCATTTGCCCGCAACCTGGGCTGGGTCACGCAGGCGGAGCAAAACAGCTTGCGCGGCAAGCGCGTGGCCATCGCGGGCATGGGCGGCGTGGGCGGCGTACACTTGCTGACCCTGGCGCGGCTGGGGATCGGTGCCTTCCACATCGCCGATTTCGACACCTTCGATATCGCCAACTTCAACCGCCAAGCCGGCGCCATGATGTCGACCCTGGGCCAGCCCAAGGTGGCCGTATTGGCGCAGATGGCGAAGGACATCAATCCCGAGCTGGAGATTAAACAATTTCCCGACGGCATACACGACAGCAACCTGGCCGAGTTCTTTGCCGGTGTCGACCTGTACGTGGATGGCCTCGATTTCTTTGCCTTCCCCGCGCGCCAGGCCACCTTCGCCACGTGCGCGCGCCTGGGCATTCCCGCCATCACGGCCGCGCCGCTGGGCATGGGCACGGCCGTGCTCAGCTTCATGCCGGGCGGCATGACGTTCGAAGAGTATTTTGGCTGGGGCGACTTGCCCGAAGAAGAGAAGGCCCTGCGCTTCCTCGTCGGGCTGGCGCCGTCCGGCTTGCACGGCCCGTATCTGGTCGACCCGTCCGCCATCAACCTGAAGGAGCGGCGCGGGCCGTCGACCATCATGGGCTGCCAGCTGTGCGCGGGCGCGGCCGCCACGGAAGCCTTGAAAATCCTGTTAAAACGGGGCAAGGTGATGGCGGCGCCGCACGGCGTGCATTTCGACGCCTACCGCAACAAGCTCGTGCATACTTGGCGTCCAGGCGGCAACCGTCATCCGCTGCAGCGCCTGACGATGGCCATCATCAAGCGGCGCCGCGCCGCACAGGGGGCATAAATGGCGCAAGCATTGCTGAACGATCCCGTGCTGGAAAACATCCTCGAGCAGGCGCGCTGGGCGCCCAGCGGCGACAATACGCAGCCGTGGCGCTTTGAAGTCGTCGACCAGCGGCACGTGGTCGTGCATGGTTTCGATACGCGCAGCCATTGCGTGTATGACCTCGACGGCCATCCCAGCCAGCTGTCGCTGGGTGCCTTGCTTGAAAGCATGGCACTGGCGGCCAGCTGTCACGGCTTGCGCATGGAAGCGCGCCGGCGTTTGTCCATGCCCGACACCTTGCCCACCTTCGATGTACGGCTGGTCGACAGCCCGGGCATGCTGCCCGATCCGCTGGCGGCCTTCCTGCCCCGCCGCAGCGTGCAGCGGCGCCGGCTCAGCACGCGCAGCCTGCGCGCCAGCGAAAAGGCGGCATTGGCGGCCAGCTTGCCGCCCGGCTACGGCGTGCAGTGGTTCGAAGGCGGGCGCGCGCGCCTGGCCTGCGCGCGGCTGATGTTCGACAATGCGAAGCTGCGCCTGACCATGCCCGAAGCGCACAAGGTGCACCGCGACGTGATCGAATGGGGGGCGCGCTTCAGTGCCGACCGCATCCCGGAGCAGGCGCTCGGCGTCGATGCCATGACGGCGCGGCTGATGCGCTGGGTCATGCACAGCTGGCGCCGCGTGGATTTTTTCAATACTTGGCTGGGCGGCACGATTGCTCCGCGGCTGCAGATGGACTTGCTGCCGGGCCTGTATTGTGCCGCGCATTTCGTGCTGCTGGCCGATGCGCCGCCGCGCCATATCGACGATTACGTGGCGGCCGGCCGCGCCATGCAGCGCTTCTGGCTGACGGCCACGCAACTGGGACTGCAATTGCAGCCGGAACTGACGCCGCTGATCTTTGCCCGCTACGTGCGCGAACGGCGCGCCTTTTCGCGCACCGATGGCATGCAGGACATGGCGCAGGAGCTGGCCGTGCAATGCCAGGGCGTGCTGGGGGAGGCGGCGGTCGAGCGGGCCGTGTTCCTCGGGCGCATCGGCGCCGGGCCGGCGGCGAGTGCGCGCTCGCTGCGCCGTCCGCTGCAAGACTTGCTGGTGGCGCCCACGGCTGGGCCGTGAGGCGTGACTCCCTGCGCGGTCAGCGCCGCCGCCGTGGCGCCAGGGCAGCCAGCGCCGCCAGACCCGCCACCAGCAGCGGCAAGGTGCCAGGTAGCGGTATCGGCGTGTCCGTCGGCACATAGGCCAGTTCGGAACTGTTCAGCATGTTCAATACCAGGGTATAGCTGCCTGCCACCAGATTGTCCGTGACGGCGCCATACTGCCCGCCGCACGTCGTGCCGATGCCCGTGCCCGTGGGCGCGCCGCAGCCGCCGGGATCGTAGGTGAACACGCTGCCGCTGGTCAGCGGCGTTTGCGCGTACCCTGTATTGAGGCTGGCGGCGTCGGCCAGTTCGGTGCCGCCCAGGATGCCGGAGCCCAGGTTGCCGTCGGGGGCCCAGTTGAAGACGATCTGGCCATGTTCATCGATGATGGTAAACGTCATCGCCATATTCGTCGTGGCCGCCGAGCCCGTGCCGGCCAGGGCATCGAGGTACAACTGCATGAAAGGCAGGGCCTGGAAGTCGAAGGCCAGGGTCGCGCCCGGTTGGCCGACGACGAAATTGACGGTCATCGCGGTACTGGAACCGTTGCGTCCCGAGGCGTCGGCGCTGCCGCCGCCCGTGAGGAAGGTTTCCGCCGCATTCACCGTGTGCGTACTGGTCGAGCCTGGCGGAAAGGGGGGGATTTGCGAGGTGACGATCTGCGCCTCGCCGCGCGCAAACGAGGCCGTGCCCATGCCTTGTTGCGTAAAATCATTTTCCCCCTTGGTGACGGCGCCGCGTGTCGCTTGCTGCGCATCGATCTCGTTGCTGCCGCCGTGGATGACGCTGCTGCCATTGAGCGTGGCGGTGGTGCGCGACAGGTCGATATTGCTGACCAAGGTGGTGGAGCCGGTGGGGTTGCTGATGACGAGGCCAAAGACGCTGGTGTACGAATAGCCATAGGCGGCGGCGCCGGCAGTGCCGCTGCTGGCCAGCAACAGCAAGGCCAGCAAGGCCGTTGGCAAGCGGGTACAAGAAAATGTAGTCATGAAAATCCTCATCTGCCGGTCGGCCGCGTTGTAAGGAAAACCGACAGGCTTGCCACATAAAAAAAGGCGAGGAGACTCCCTCGCCTGTAAATCCCCCCTGTTGCCTGGTTCAGGCGGCAACCTTGCGGCGGCGGGCATAGCCCAGGCCAGCCAGGCCCAGACCCAGCAGTGCCAGAGTGCCAGGTTCCGGCACCGCCTGTTTCACCAGGTCCACGCTTTCCACCGCATTCAAGGTCAAGGTGTAGTTGCCGGCCGTTAAAGCATTGCTGACGGAGCTGAAGTTGCTGCCGCAGCCCGTACCGACGCCCGTGCCCGTGGGCGTGCCGCAGCCGGAAGGGTCGTAGGTGAACAGGTTGCCGCGCGTCAGGAAATTGGTCGCCAGACTGGTGTTCAGGTTGGCGCCGTCGGCGTTTTCCGTGCCACCGAAGATGCCCGAGCCGATCACGCCATCGGGCGTCCAGTTGAACACCGTCAGGCCCGCCGCATCCGTGATGGTGAAGGTGACGACCAGGTTGGCCGTGGCCGTGGACAACTGGCCGACCGTGCTTTGCAGGAAGACCTGCATGAAGGGCGACGCCAGGAAGTCAAAGCTCAGCGTCGCCGTGGGCGAACCGACGACGAAATCGACGGAAAAACCCGTGGTCGAGCCATTGCGCCCGGAGGCATCGGCCGTACCGGCAGGGCCGCCCAGATGGGCTTCGGCCACGTTCACCACCTGGGTGGAGGTGGAGCCGGGCGGGAACGAAGGGAACTGCGTGCTGACGATCTGCGCATCGCCGCGCGAATAGGTGCCAGTGGGGCCTTGCTGGGTGAAGTCGTTTTCGCCCTTGGTGACGGCACCGACGTTGGCGCGCGGCGCGTCGAGCGAACCGGCGCCGCCGTTGATGACGCTCACGCCGTTCAGGGTGGCCGTGCTGCGCGAAATCGTGGTGCTGTTGGCCACCGTGATCTGGCCCGTCGGCACGGCGATGACCAGGCCGAAGATGTTGTTGTAGGAATAGCCGTAGGCGCCCGCTTGTGCGCTACCGGCCGCGCACAGCATGGCCAGTGTCGCTGCCGCCGGGAGCAGTTTCAGTTTAGAAAGTTTCATGTCATTCACCTCGTGGTTGAGTGAGTCTGGAAGTCTTGCCTGAGTCCTGTCGGCAGGTGCTCATGGCCAGACTTAAGCGACTTCCATGCCAACGCATGAGGTTCTTTTGAAATCAATGACTTGGCGTGCTTTTGTTGACACAGTGCAGGTGTTGCCGGACGCGTTGTAAGAAAAACCGACGGCGCCCGTCAAGGCTGGCTACCACGGGGCGACGAGCCCAGCAGGGCGTGCAGATGGGGCAGCAAGCGTTGCCCTGGCACATAGTCGCGCATGGCCGTGGCCAGTTGACGCGCCGCCAGCCTGGCGCGGCCATCGTCGAGCATGCGAGTGGCGGCATGGCGCAGGGCGGTTTCCTGGAAACGGTCGGCGCGCAGCAGCAGGCCGGCGCCGGCGCCCGCGATGCCGTGCATGTTGAGGAATTGGTCGAGGTTGCCGGCGATGCCGATGACGGGTACGCCTGCCGTCAGCGCCTGCTGGCTGGTGGGGCTGCCGCCGTTGCAGATCACCAGGCTGGCGCGGCGGGCGGCCGCGTCGCCCGGCAGAAAGGGCGCGACATAGGCATTCGGCGGCACGGCATCGACGCGGATGGTGCCGGCCGTGGCCGCCAGCACGGTGACGGGCAGGGGCGCCAGCGCGCGCAGCACGCGCGGCAGCAATTGCCCCTGGCCCGAGCTGCCCAGCGTGACATAGACGATCGGCCGTCCGCTGCTCAGTTCCGGTCGCTGCCACCAGTCCGGCAAGTCGAGCGGCGGCGCCCAGATGATGGGGCCCAGGTAGTCGTGCGTGGGTGGCATGCCATGCGGCGGGAACAGCTGGGGAATATCGGCGTACAAGGTGCGGTCGGCATCCGTATAGATGCGCCGCAGGTCGCTGCCCAGCGATGGCAGGCCATGGCGTCGGCGCACGCGGTTCAGGGGGACGGCATGCGAGGCGAAGGCCAGCGGGCGGATCAGGCGGAACAGGGGATCGGCCAGCCAGATGGGCAGCACGCCCGTCAGGGGCAGGCTGGGCACCGTGTAATGCTGGCGCACCCAGGGACTCCAGTAGGCGTTGCTGACGGTAATGTAGGGAATGTGCTGCAGGCGCGCGCTGACGGAGAGCGACAGGCGAAAGTCGCCGATCACGAGATCGGGCTGGGCGGCATTGAGCAGGCGTAAGTCATCTTCCACGTACGCGTGCAAGGTGCTTTCCGTATAGACGGGCTTGCCGTGGGCCAGCGCCTGCAGAAATTGCAATGATGAAATGCTGTCGATGCGCCAGCGGCGGAAGTGGGCTTGCCTGAAACAAAAGTCATACCCATCGGCGCAGGCAAAGTGCACTTCGTACGCTTCCTCGTCCAGGCCCTGGGCCAGGCTCAGTGGGCGGCCAACATGGGCCAGGGTCACTGCCTCGGCCATAAAGAGGATTTTCTTGCGCGCCATAGGGTCGCTTGCACTCGTGCTGTAGGGGATGCCTGCCAAGTTGGAGTGGCGCCACGCCGTTTAGTTCCCCTGCAGCGTGCCACTGGCGGGCGCCAGGATTTGGCCGCATCGGCTAGAGTGGGGCAAAGGAGGCCACCATGCAGCCACAATTCCATTTTTCCCCGCTGCGTGCACACAGCACGCCCGAACCCGATATGCCGCCACCGCCGGAAGGCGATCCCCTCACGCCGCCGCCGGAACAGCCGCCGCACATCGACCCCGTGCCGGTCGAGGAGCCAACGCCGCCGCCACCGCCCGTGAAAATGCATTGAGCGGTTTTCGTGCCATGGCGCCGCGCCAAGGCCTGCGGTGGGCAGGCGCGCGCCGTGTTTATTTCCAGTCAGAAATGGAAGGCGCGGGCCTCGCCGGAGGTACGCCATTTAAACAACAAAAATGCCCACAAATGTTGCCGAGTGGATACAAATCAAGCCCCAACTGTCGAGTGTCATGCGGCCGTCACGATTCTGTTCTTATAATGAGACATCATAAAAATTCTTGTACAGGAGACCATCGTGGGCAATTCCTTGCATAACAAAATCTACCTGGGCCGGCGGCCTGTGATCACCAGCAAACACCTCGTGGCGCTGGCCCTGGCGGGTGCCGTTGCTGGTTGCGGCCTCGCATGGCTGCTGCTGCGCAGCTACAAATAACGCTCATCACACGCGTGTTTCCGCCGCCTGGCCGCCTGGCCGGCGGCGGTAGATGCACGTTGCCTGTTGCCGATGCGCAGCGGGGCGCGTACCATGGGGGCCGAACACCTGGCCTTTTATGGAAAAGTAATGAAGAACGAGAAATTAACAACCGATGAATATGACGCGCTGGAGCAAGTTGCACGCGGCATCAAGACCGAGCGCCCCAGTGCTTGCGTTGCCCGCAATGCCAAGCGCCTGTCCGGCCTGAAGCTGCTCAGCTATGCACGCGATGGCCGTCTGTCCATCACCGATAAGGCGCAGCAACTGCTGTTCCTGCGCCGCTGCATCATGGGGCTGCGCGCCGTCGCCGCCGATCCGCTGACCAAGCTGGACACGGAAGTGGCATACTTCCTGGGCAAGAAAGCCCACATCGTGGCGCGCGCCGAAGGCGAGGGCCACGACATTTCCGACAAGGGCCGCGAATCGCTGGCCGACATCGACAACCTGGGACTGTAACAGCCTGTCCCGGCAACCGGCCCCTGGGGCCGGTTTTCACATCCCCCTCACTTTTATTTCCCCTTTGGAGAACACTTTGGACAGCGCGATGAACTGGTCGGCCCACGAACTGACGATGACGGTCTTGATGACGCCCGATATGGCCAACTTTTCCGGTAACGTGCATGGCGGCACCATCCTGAAATACCTCGACAGCGTCGCCTACGCCTGCGCCAGCCGCTATTCGGGCAGCTATGTGGTGACCCTGTCCGTGGACCAGGTGATGTTTTTGCAGCCTATACACGTGGGTGAGCTGGTGACGTTCCTCGCCTCGATCAATTACACGGGCACGACGTCGATGGAAGTGGGTATCCGCGTGGTGACGGAAAACATCCAGCAGCGCCTGGTGCGCCACGCCAACAGCTGCTATTTCACGATGGTGGCCGTGGACGCCAACCGCAAGCCGGTGGCCGTGCCGCCACTGGTGCTCGAGACGCCGGAGCAGCATGCGCGCTTCGAGCAAGCCAAGCTGCGCAAGCTGTCGCGCCAGAAGGTGTCGAAGAAGTAAAGGCAATCGGCATAAAAAAACGGCCGCCAGAGCAATCTGGTGGCCGTTTTTTTTATTGCCTGCCGCCTGCTGGCGGCATGGCGCCGTGATTAACGGTCGCCGTAGCTGCGGCGTGCGCCGTCGGTGCTGCGCGGGTTGGAACCCTTGTAGCCGCCGCCGGTGCTCGGCGCGCCGTCCTTGCGTGGTGCGCCCGGCTTGCTGAACGTGCGTTGGCCTGGCTTCGCGCCGCCACGGTTGTCGCCTGGTTTCCAGCCGCCTGGACGGGCGCTCGAACGTGGTGCCGATGCCGTTTTCTTCGGCTCGAAACCTTCGATGACATTGACCGGGATCAATTGCTTGGTGAAGCGTTCGATGCGTTTGACGTTCATGCCTTCAGCGTGGTTCACCAGCGAGATGGCCAGGCCATTGCGGCCAGCGCGGCCGGTACGGCCGATGCGGTGGACGTAGTCTTCCGGGAACTTCGGCAGATCGTAGTTGAACACGTGGGTGATCGTCGGCACGTCGATACCGCGGGCGGCAACGTCGGTGGCAACCAGCACTTTGACTTGGCCGCGGCGCATGCCGTCCAGGGTGCGGTTACGCGCGCCCTGATGCATGTCGCCGTGCAAGGCGGCAGCCGAGAAACCGGCGATGTTCAGGCGGTCGGCGATGGTGTCGGCGTCACGCTTGGTGGCGGTGAACACAACAGCCTGGTCCAGCGATTCGTCGCGCAGCAGGTGGTCCAGCAGGCGATTCTTGTGCGACAGATCGTCGACGAAGTGCACGCGCTGGGTGATGTTTTCATGCTTGTTGCTCGAGCTTGCCACCTGGATGACCAGCGGGTTTTTCGTGATGCGGCGGGCCATGTTGCCGACGACGCCGTCCAAGGTTGCCGAGAACAGCATGGTTTGACGGCCTTCCGGCGTCGCTTCCACGATTTTTTCGATGTCGTCGATGAAACCCATGTCCAGCATGCGGTCGGCTTCGTCCAGCACCAGGATTTCCAGTTGCGAGAAGTCGATCTTGCCCGAATCCATGTGGTCGATCAGACGGCCAGGGGTGGCGACCAGGATCTCAGGATTCTTGGCCAGCAATTGCATCTGTTTAGGGTAAGGCATGCCGCCCAGAATCGACACAGCCTTGATGCGGCGGATGCCGGTGCTGTACTTGTCTGTGTTGGTGGTCACTTGCAGGGCCAGTTCGCGCGTTGGCGTCAGTACCAGCATTTTTGGCTGGGCAGCCTTGAAGCGTGGACGCTCGCCGCGGGCGCGCGATGCTTGCATTTCCTGGTTCGGCGTCTTGCCGGCGGCACTTTGTTCGGCGCTGGCCAGTTTGTGCAGCGACGGCAGCATGAAAGCTGCGGTCTTGCCCGAACCGGTCTGCGACGAGACCAGCAGGTCACGGCCTTCGATCGCGGCTGGAATCGCTTGCGACTGTACCGCGGTTGGCGCGGTGTAGCCCGATTCGGTCAGAGCGGCGATGATGGACGGATGCAGGCCTAAGGATTCAAATGTCATTCTTTTCTTTCGTAAAAATCAGCGTTCTTGCAAAAAGCAGAACGCAAAATAGCAACGCCAACCAAAACGAAATGACTCAACTAAAAAGAAATTTCGGCACAAAAGCTTTGCGCCGGGACGGTGTCAGGTGCGACACACAAGGCGGGAGGGCTTTATAAGCGGCATCCTGTGGATGCGCTAAGGCTTGCGAAGCTGCTAAGTTTGTAGTGCATGACTGCGGTGTTGCCATCGCTTCAAGGGAACATATTGCAGCGCACAACGACACTATACCGTATTTGCCGCCGTTTTGCACGGGCTAAATGGGAAGAAACGCAAGTCCTACCACGTTTTGAAGATGTTTCCTATCTGAAATCAGTAGGAATACGTAGATTTCGCCCGTTTAATTGAGCATGGCCACGATGTCGGCGGGCAGCGGCGGTGCCTGCCGTGCAGGCCGGGCTCCAGCTGATACATTCCCTTGGCATGCCGCCAGGTCGGCACACGTCACCGCTTACTCTACTTCGGGATTGACGGCCATCACTTGTGAAAAGCCGCCATCGACGTAGGTAATCTCGCCCGTGATGCCCGACGCGAGGTCGGACAGCAGAAAGGCGGCCGTGTTGCCGACCTCTTCGATGGTGACGTTGCGGCGCAGCGGGGCGTGCTCGGCCACGAAGCCCAGCAACTTGCTGAAATCCTTGATGCCGGAAGCGGCCAGTGTCTTGATGGGGCCGGCGGAGATGCCGTTGGCGCGGATGCCGCGCGGGCCTAGCGATTCGGCCAGGTAGCGCACGGACGCTTCCAGCGACGCCTTGGCCAGGCCCATGGTGTTGTAGTAGGGCACGGCGCGCACGGCGCCCAGGTAGGTCAGGGTCAGGACCGACGCGCCCGGATGCAGCAGGGGCAGGGCCGCCTTGGCCATGGCGGGAAAACTGTAGGCGGAAATGTCGTGGGCGATGCGGAAGCTGTCGCGCGACAGGCCGTCGAGGAAGTCGCCCGCGATCGCCTCGCGCGGCGCGAAGCCGATGGCGTGCACGAGGCCGCCCAATTGATCCCAGTGGCGTGCCAGGTCGCGGAAGACGGCGGCGATCTGTTCATCGCTGGACACGTCGCAGTCGAACACCAGTTCGCTGCCGAATTCGGCCGCAAATTCCGTGATGCGCTCCTTGAAGCGTTCGCCCACATAGGTGAAGGCGAGGGTGGCGCCTTCGCGGTGGCAAGCCTTGGCGATGCCATAGGCGATGGAGCGGTTCGACAGCAAGCCCGTGATGAGGATTTTTTTGCCTTGCAAGAAAGCCATGACGACTCCTGTCTGGGGTGGTGGGTCGGGCGGATGTACAACCGGCCGCGACAGCAAAGCTGTGGCGGCCGGTGAAGTGCGTCAATACAACTCAGGCGATCAGTGACGCGCTTTTGCCCGACTGTTACCGCCGCCACGCTGGATGCGCGGCTTCACCAGCGAGATCGGTGCCGTTTGCGCCTTGCCGCCCTTGGCGACGCGGCGCAGCGCTTTGGCGGCCCGTTCAGGACGGTCCGCTTCCAGCAGCATGGTGGCGCTGTCGGCGATTTCCTGGGTGATGTCGCTGTTCATCGTGGCCGAGGTTTTCGGCACGAGGATGGTGGAACCGGCGCGCAGGCTGGTGCGCTGGGGAATATTGTTGGCCTGGCGCAGCACGTCGGCCGTGGTGCCGAATTTCGACGCCAGGGTTTCGATGCGTTCGCGCGCATTGGTGATCTTGTGCGTGGTCCAGCTCGACAAGGCATGGCCCCATTGCGCCAGGTTGGTGGTGAACTTGGCGGCGTTTTCCTGCGGCAACAGAATCTTGGTCTTTTCGCCGCCGATGATGACGGGGCGGTTAAATTGCGGATTCAAGGCCTTGAATTCATCCATCGACAGTTCGGCCAGCTGGGCGGCGACGGTGATGTCGATGTCGCTGGTCTTGTCGATGGCCGTGAAATACGGCTGGTTGTCGACCACCGGCAGGGTCAGGCCGAACTGGGCCGGATTGGCGATGATGTTTTTGACAGCTTGCAGTTTCGGCACGTAGTTGCGCGTTTCGGCCGGCATCAGGTCGGCCAGGCTTTCGAAATCGGTCGGCTTGCCCAGTGCCTGATTTTTCTTGATGGCGCGCTGCACCGAACCTTCGCCCCAGTTGTAGGCAGCCAGGGCCAGTTGCCAGTCGCCAAACATGTCATACAGGCGCTGCAGGTATGTCAGGGCCGCATCGGTCGAGGCCAGCACGCCGCGGCGCTCGTCCTTGAACATGTTTTGCTTGAGGTTGAAATCGCGCCCGGTGGCGGGCACGAATTGCCACATGCCGGCCGCATTGGCGCTGGAGAATGCCTGCGGGTTGAAGGCGGACTCGATGAACGGCAGCAAGGCCAGTTCCGTCGGCATGCCGCGCTTTTCTAGTTCCTGCACCACGTGGAAGATGTAGCGCGAGGCGCGTGCCGTGGTGCGGGCGATGTAGTCGGGGCGGGTGGCGTACCAGTTGACGTGATTCGCCACCAGCTGGTTGTTGATATCGGGAATCGCATAGCCGCTGCGAATGCGGCCCCAGACGTCGGCTTCGCGCAGCGGATCGGAATTGTCGCTGAGATTTTTCAGCAGACGGTCGGTCTTTTGCAGGCGGTTGTCGAGGGTGGGGAGTTTCGCCGTGACCTGGGCGGTCATCGGGATCAGGGCAGGTGCGGCGGCGGCGACTGGCGCGTTATCGCTCTCAACACCGGCTTCGTACGCCTGGCTGAGGGCGGGCGCAAGCGCCAGGGCCAACGCCGCCAGGACGGTAGATTTAAAGGAGTTTTCGTGCATAGTGTTCCATTGTTGTCGTCGGAGAAACATCGGACAGACCCATGATCAAGTTGCGAGTGTACGTATATCCACATGCCGGAGTCAAGAATTATGTCAGCATGATGACAGCACATAGGCGTCAATAGCGATGTTTCCAGTCGCTAATAATGCAATTATTACAAATTTAATTTGCCAGATGTGCGATTCGGCCGCTGTTATAGCATACATGGCGACGAGGCTGGCGCAAGCTTGGCGCCCGTCCGGTATGAGACTGCGCAAAGAGTGCGTACAATTTGGCTTTGGCCGGCCATTCGGCTGCCGGCCGCCTTATTGATAGAGAGTCAAGTATATGAACACCCCGCCGCGCCACGACGACGACAACGCCGTCATCATCGCCAATACCGTTGCCTGGCTGGAAAAGGCCGTGATCGGCCTGAACCTGTGCCCGTTCGCCAAGGCCGTGCACGTCAAGAAGCAGATCCGCTATGTGGTATGCGAGTCGGAGAACCCGGAAGATTTGCTGGCGATGCTGATGGACGAGCTGCAAACCCTGGCCGACACGGACCCCGAGCAGATCGACACGACCTTGCTGATCCACCCGTACACCCTGAACGATTTCCTCGACTACAACGAGTTCCTCGATGTGGCCGACGCGGCCGTGGAAGACATGCACCTGGCCGGCGAACTGCAAGTGGCCAGTTTCCACCCGCACTACCAGTTTGCCGAGACGTTCGAGGACGACATCAGCAACTACACCAACCGCTCGCCGTACCCGACCCTGCACCTTCTGCGCGAAGACAGCATCGAGCGCGCCGTCGAGGCCTTCCCGGAAGCGTCGGAAATCTTCGACAAGAATATCGCCACCCTGGAAGCGCTGGGCGTCGAAGGCTGGGAAAAGCTCGGCTTGCCGAAGGTATCCTGATGGCTGACAAGGAATTGCCGCCGCGTCCAGACACACCTTGCGTGGCCGTGTGCTCGACGACGTTCGATGAAATTTGCCGCGGCTGCGGCCGCACCGTGGTGGAAGTGGCCCACTGGGTGTCGATGACGGACGAGGAGAAGGAAGTGGTGTGGGTGCGCATCCTGGCGCAGGGGTATCCGCGCCGGAATACTTGACGTTTGTATTGCCAAACCCAAATGCAACTGCTGGGGTCAGACCCCCAAGGACGCCAACGCAGAGCTCAGCGTTGGCGGCCGCGAGGGTCTGACCCCGGTACTTTTGGCGTCAACTATTAATAACTACCGATAAAATCCTTCTTGCCGACTTCGATGCCATTGTGACGCAGGATGTCGTACGCCGTCGTTGCGTGGAAGAAGAAGTGCGGCAGTGCGTAGTGGAACAGATAGGTCTGGCCCGTGAAGTGCTTGGTCTTTTCGCCGCTGCCGGTGGTGATGGCGCGCGTTTCGCTGCCGTCGATGTCCGCTTGCGGCAGGCTTTCCAGGAAGGCGATGGTTTTCACGATGCGCGCTTTCAGCTCTGCAAAGCTCTGTTCGCTGTCTTCATACGGCGGCACGGCCACGCCGGCCAGACGCGCGCCGCAGCCCTTGGCGAAGTCGGTGGCGATCTGGATCTGGCGCACGAACGGCAGCATGTCCGGGAACAAGCGGAATTGCAGCAGGGCGTTCGGGTCGATTTTCTTGTCTTGCGCGTGCGTTTCCGCCTTGTCCAGGATGGCGGCCAGGCTGCCCAGGATCTGTTTGAAGACGGGGATCGAAGCGGAGTAGATGGAGAAGGTCATGGTGGTTCCTCTAGGTAAAGTGGCGCGATGATAGCAAGCCGCGCGCTTTTTTGCTGGCGCCGCCCGGGCGCGCCGGCCCACGTGTGGTTTTTCAAGCCTGTCTATATAGCATGACCTGGATGCTGACACGTGTTTATTGGTGACTTTTCCCGCTTTTTCCATGCATAATTGCTTTTGAAAAAGTTTCTTCCCGCCTTGTCACCTGAATTCCCCTGTAAAGTTCGATGATCGCCCGCCTGATCCCTGTTGCCCTGTTGCCGCATGTTTAATTCACCTTACCAGCGCCTGCGCGCCAGCCTGCGCGTGCTGTACGGCTCATCGATCTATGGCGCCCTGCTGCTGGTGGTGTTCGGCGGCCTGGTCGTGCCCGCCATTTTCGGCAGCTATGTGCTGGTCGGCGTGCATGAGCGCCAGTCGGCGCGGACCAGCCTGAACGAAGCCTTGCAGCGCAATGCCGACATCCTGGCGCTGGGCATGCAGGAGTCGCTGTGGAACATGAATGCGGAATCGGCCCATTCGCTGGTCGAATCGGTGATGCGCGACCGCGCCGTGCTGCTGGTGAAGGTGCTGGGGCAGGGCGACACGGAATTCATCCGTCTGCAGGCGCCGCAGCGGCCCGTGGGCAATCTGTACCGCGCCGAACGCGACATTCTCGTGCGCGGCGAACGCATCGGCCACATCGTCGTCGAGATGGACGACGCGCGCAGCCAGCAGGAGCTGCGCGAAAAGCAGATGTCCTATATTTTCGTGCTGGGCGCCCAGCTGGCCGTGTCGATGGCGCTGATCGTGCTGTTCCTGAACCGCCGCCTGCTCAAACCCCTGCGCCGCCTGACGCGCTTTTCCGACCGCCTGTCGCACGGCGATTTCGACACGCCGCTGACGTCGCACAGCAATGATGAACTGGGTCGCCTGACGGCCCAGCTCGAGCAAATGCGCGCGGCCATCGGCCAGCTGTTCGAGGATGTGGGCCAGCGCGAAGAGCGTTTCCGCACCATCGTCACGCAGGTGCCGGGTGCCGTTTTCCGCTACCGGCCCGACGGCCCCATCGACTTCGTCAGCGACGCCATCGAAGAGATCGCCGGCTATTCGGCGCACCAGTTCATGCGCGGCACCACGCATGCCTGGGCCGACCTGATCTGTCCGGAAGACCGGCGCGAGCACCGCCGCGCCGTGCGCCAGGCGGTGGCCGACGAACGGCCGTATGCGCTCGAATACCGCATCATCGACGCTTTCGGCATCGAGCGCTGGGTGGCCGAGAATGGCCAGCCGCAGGCGGGCGAGCAGGGCGTCATCTGGATCGACGGCATCATTGCCGACATCAGCCAGCGCAAGCACCACGAGATGCGCATCGAGGCGCTGCTCACGGAGCAGAGCGCGATCCTCGACAACGTGATGTTCGGCGTGATGTTCGTGCGCCACCGCCGCATCATTTCCGTCAACCGCCGCTGCGAGGAACTGTTCGGCTACGGCCATGCCGAGATGACGGGCAGTTCCACCGCCATCGTGTTCATGACCTCATATGACTTCGAGGAGGCGGGCGAGCGCCAGTATCCGGCAATGGCCGCGGGCGGCGATTTCAGCGAGGAGCGCCAGTACAAGCGCCGCGACGGCAGTCTGTTCTGGGCGCTGGTCAGCGGTTGCGCGCTCGATCCCCTGCGCCCCAACGAGGGCAGCATCTGGGTGTATGCCGATATCACGGCGCGCAAGGAAGCCGAGGAAAAGCTGCGCCTGTCGGCCACCGTGCTCGAACATATCGCCGACGGCGTGATGGTGGTCGATGCGGGCGGCATCATCGTCACCGTCAATCCCGCCTTCACGCAGATCACCGGCTATACCGAGGCCGAGGCGGTGGGCCAGCATTCCTCGCTGACACGCTCGGCGCGCCACGACTCTGCGTTCTACCAGGCCATGTGGGACGAATTGAAGGCCAGCGGTTTCTGGCGCGGCGAGATCTGGCACCAGCGCAAGAACGGCGAGCTGTATCTGGAGTGGCTGACGATCAGCGCCGTGCGCGACGCGCGCGCCGGCACCACGCATTACGTGGGCGTGTTCAGCGATATCACGCTGGTCAAGGAGTCGCAGGAAAAGCTCGACCACATGGCCCACCACGATCCGCTGACGGCGCTGCCGAACCGGCTGCTGTTCCACGACCGCCTGCAGCACGCGCTGCTGCGCGCCGCGCGCGACCAGGAGCAGCTGGCCGTGCTGTTCATCGACCTGGACCGCTTCAAGAACGTCAACGACACCCTGGGCCACCACGTGGGCGACGAATTGCTGCAGAAGGTGGCCGGCCAGCTGGCGGCCCGCCTGCGCGAAGGCGACACCCTGGCGCGCCTGGGCGGCGACGAGTTCATCGTGCTGCTCGAGGGTATCGACGGCGAGTACGGCGCGACGCAGGTGGCGGAAAAGCTGATGACCATGTTCGACCAGCCGTTCACGGTGGCCGACCACGAACTGTTCGTCACCTGCAGCGTGGGCATCAGCCTGTATCCGGACGATGCGCTGGACTTGAACATGCTGATACGTAATGCCGACGTGGCCATGTACCAGGCCAAGGCGCGTGGGCGCAACGGCTACCGCTTCTATGCGCCGTCGATGACGGGCGAGGGCGTCGAGCGGCTGCGCCTGGAAACGTTCCTGCGCCGTTCGCTGGAAAAGCACGAGATGTTCCTCAATTACCAGCCGCAGGTGGAAATCGACACGGGCCGCCTGGTCGGCGTCGAGGCGCTGGTGCGCTGGAACCACCCGGAACTGGGCCTGGTGCCGCCCGCGCGTTTCATCCCGCTGGCCGAAGACAGCGGTTTCATCAACCAGTTGGGAAAATGGGTGCTCGACGAAGCGTGCCGCCAGATGATGCGCTGGCAGGCGCAGGGCTTGCACGTGCCGAAGATGGCCGTCAACCTGTCCGTCAAGCAGTTCGAACGGGGCAGCATTGCCGGCATGGTGGCCGCCATCTTGCAGGAAACGGGTCTCGAGCCGCAGCGGCTGCAGCTGGAAGTGACGGAGTCCGTCATCATGAACACGGGCGACGCCCTCGGTTTCATCAATGATTTGCACGCCATCGGCGTGGGCCTGGCCATCGACGATTTCGGCACCGGCTATTCCTCGCTCGCGTATCTGAAACAGCTGCCCGTGCAGACCTTGAAGATCGACCGCTCCTTCATCAAGGATATCTCGACGGACGTCAATGACGAAGCGATTGCGATTGCCATCATCCAGCTGGGCAAGAGCATGCAATTGTCGGTGATCGCCGAAGGCGTGGAGACGGAAGAGCAGGCGGCCTTCCTGCTGCGCCATGGCTGCAAGCTGGCGCAAGGTTATTTTTATAGCCGTCCGGTGCTGGCACAGGATATGCTGGAGCGCTGGATCGATCACTCACTACTATAAAGGACAGCCCATGGCCGCACAATCCTCCCCGTCGCGCCGCCGTTTCCTGCTCGGCGGCCTTGGCCTCGGCGTGGCCGGCGTGGGCGCCCTGGTGCTGGGCTGGGGCGTGCTGCCGCCGCGCCAGCGCCTGCACGGCAGCGCGCCGCTGCCGCTGCACGATGGCGCCGTGGCCCTGAACGGCTGGCTGGCGATTCAATCGGACGGCACGGTGCTGCTGGCCATGCCGCGCAGCGAGATGGGGCAGGGCGTGCACACGGCCTTGCCCATGCTGGTGGCCGAGGAGCTCGACGTGCCTTTGAACAGCGTCAAGCTGATCCAGGCGCCCATGGACAAGATCTTCGGCAACGTCGCCATGCTCAAGGACAGCCTGCCGTTCCACCCCGATGACCAGGGCCGCTTAAAAGCGCTGGCGCAGTGGACGGTGGCCAAGGCGGCGCGCGAACTGGGCGTGATCGTCACGGGCGGCTCGTCGAGCGTGAAGGATGGCTGGGGTCCGATGCGCGAGGCGGGGGCGTCCGCGCGCGCCATGCTGCTGCAGGCCGCCGCCGCGTTGTGGCAGGTGCCGGCCGCGCAATGCCGCACGGAAAATGGCGACGTGCTCCACCCCGATGGCCGGCGCGCCAGCTACGCCAGCCTGGCGCAGCGCGCCGCCGCCATCGATCCGGGCACGCCCGTGCTGAAACTGCCCAAGGATTTCAAACTGATCGGCCAGCCGGCGCCGCGCCGCGACACGCCGTCCAAAGTCAACGGCAGCGCGCGTTTCGGCATCGATGCGCGTCCGCCCGGCATGCTGTATGCTGCCCTGCATCTGCCGCCGCGCCTGGGCGATACCTTGTCCGCGTTCGATGCGGCGCCCATCCTGGCCATGCCCGGCGTAAAGAAAGTGCTGGACCTGACGCCGCAGCTGGCCCAGCGCAGCGTGTCTTGCGCGGCCGTGGTGGCCGACACCTGGTGGCGCGCCAGACAGGCGGCGGCCGCCTTGCCGACGCAGTGGAAGGCAGGCCCGCAGGCGAACTTGTCCAGCGCGGGCGTGTATGCGGAATTTGCCCGCCTGCTGGACAGCGAAGCCGGTTACGCCTACCACGCCAGCGGCGAGGTGGAAAGTAAAGCCGTGCAAGGTTTGCGCAGCGTCAAGGCCGAATACCGCGCGCCGTTCCTCGCGCACGCCGCCATGGAACCCGTCAACTGCACCGCGCAGGTGAAAAATGGCAAGGTGATGCTGTGGGTGTCGACGCAGGCGCCCGGCATCGCCGTCGACGTGGCGGCGAAAGTGGCCGGCGTCGATGCGCAGGATGTCAGCATTGAAGTGCTGCTGCTCGGCGGCGGTTTCGGCCGCCGCCTGGAAGTGGACATGGTGGCGCAGGCCGTGGCCATCGCGCTGCAGTGCGATGGCGCGCCCGTGCAGCTGGTGTGGACGCGCGAACAGGACACCAAGCACGATATGTACCGTCCCGCCGCGCTGGCCCGCTTCGCGGCCCGGCTCGACGAGCATGGCCGCATCGCTTCCTGGGACAATAAATCCGTCAGCGGCTCCATCACGCACCAGTACCTGCAGCGCAATTTCGGCCTGCCCGGCGCGGGGCCGGACAAGACCACGGCGGAAGGCGAATTCGACATGCCGTATGAAATCGCCAACCAGCGCATCGCCCACGTGATCGCCGACAGTGCCGTGCCGGTCGGCTACTGGCGCTCCGTCGGGCATTCGCATAATGCATTCTTCAAGGAAAGCTTTATCGACGAACTCGCGCATGCTGCGGGGCAGGACGGCATCGCCTTCCGCCGCGCCATGCTGACGCAGCATCCGCGCCACCTGGCCGTGCTCGATGCAGCCGTCGCCAGGGCGGGCAGTGCTCCGCCCGGCCATGCGCATGGCGTGGCCCTGCACCAGTCGTTCGGCAGCATCGTCGCGCAAGTGGCGCAAGTGTCCGTGGAAAACGGCGAGATCCGCGTGCAGCGCGTCGTGTGCGCCATCGATTGCGGCATCGCCGTCAATCCGAACATCATCGCCCAGCAGATGGAGTCAGCCGTGCTGTTCGGCCTGTCGGCGGCGCTGGGCGGCGAGATCACGTTCCAGGAAGGGAAGGTCGAGCAAGGCAACTTCCACGACTATCCGGTGCTGCGCATGGGGCAAACGCCCGAGGTTGAAACCATCATCATCGCCAGCGCCGAGCATCCGGAAGGCGTGGGCGAACCGGGCACGCCGCCGATCGCGCCGGCCGTCGCCAACGCCGTGTTCACTCTGACGGGCAAACGCCTGCGCAGCTTGCCGCTGCGCCTGGCTTGATGCGGATCAGGCCAGCGTGGTAGCCAGTAAATGGCGCAGATTGCAGTCGCGCTGCCAGTCGCGCCGTTCCTGCGTGCTGGTGGCCAGCGCCGCCAGTTCCTCGGCGCTGAGCGCCTGCTGCGCCTGCACCATGCGGTGCGCCAGGCCGCCGTCGGGCAGCACGGTGCCGAAGAAGGCCACGTTGTCTTCGTGCTGGATCAGCAGGGTGGGGAAGTTGTCGATGTCGAGGTCGCCCACCACGTCGGCCTGGTCTTCGATGTCGATCCAGACGAAGACGGTGTCCGGATGGCGCGCGGCCAGTTCCTCGAACGTGGCGCGGTAGCTGCCGCAAGTGCCGCACCACAGCGCGCACAGGCAGGCCACCGTCCAGCGCGGGCCGGCCAGGGCTGCCGCGACGTCGGCGCGGTTATCGGTCGTGAGGGTCAGGCTGTGCATGGTCGTATCAGATCAGTAGGCGGATGGGCGCGGGCGCCCGATGCGCGTATTCTACCGCGCCCGGCCCCCTCAGTCCCGAGAATGCATGAGCTTGTTTATGGGTGTTTTTTGATGCAATACACCTTTCTGGTGGATAATGCTGATAATTGCGCGCTGATTACGCTGGTCCATGCTGTTTCCTGGCCCCGCAGCCTGACCCCCTCCAGTCTGTTTTCATGCCCTGCCCGGTGTCAGCGCTCCCGCCTTTGTTTATTTTTATTATGGAATTAGCCAGCTTATGTTGAGTTACCGCCACGCCTTTCACGCGGGTAATCACGCCGATGTGTTGAAACATTATGTGCAGATTCAGTTATTGCAATACCTGAATCAAAAAGATACCGCCTATAGTTATATCGATACCCATTCCGGCGCGGGCGTGTATGCGCTCGACGGCGGTTATGCCTCGAAAAATGCCGAGTACGAAACGGGCATCGCGCCCCTGTGGGACCGTACGGACTGGCCGGCCTCGCTGGCCGAGTACATGAAGCTGATCAAGGAAATGAATCCGAGCGGCAAGATGCGCTACTACCCGGGTTCGCCGTACTGCGCCGACAAGGTCAGCCGCGAGCAAGACCGTCTGCGCCTGTTCGAACTGCATCCTGCCGATGCCAAGATTCTGGCTGACAACTTCCGCAAGGTCGAGGCGCATGCGCTGGCCCAGGGCGAGCGTCCGACCGTGCGCGGCAAGCGCGTGCTCATCACCAAGGCGGACGGTTTCCAGAGCCTGAAAGCCCTGCTGCCGCCGCCATCGCGCCGCGCGCTGGTGCTGATCGACCCGCCATACGAAGACAAGATGGATTACCGCAAGGTCAAGGACACCCTGGCCGACGCCCTCGTGCGCTTCCCGTCCGGCATCTACGCCGTCTGGTACCCGGTGCTGCAGCGCATGGAATCGCGCCAGTTCGCCGACAAGCTCAAGCAATTGCCCAGCTCGGACTGGCTGCACGTGACCCTGACCGTCAATACGCCGTCGCCGGACGGCTTCGGCTTGCACAGCAGCGGCATGTTCATCTTGAACCCGCCGTACACCCTGGAGCCGATGCTGCGCGAAGTCATGCCCTACCTGGTCAAGGTGCTGGGCCGCGACGATGGCGCGAAGTTTGTGCTGGAGACGGGCAAGGGCGGTCAAAAGAACACCGGTACACGGCGCGTATAGTCGTCCTCGGTTAGTGCTGCAATAAAAAACGCCACGGGTAATTGCCCGTGGCGTTTGTGTTTACTGCCCCAACAGCAAGAACACGGTCGGTTTCTTGTGGAAGTCAGGTGCCTTGCCGGCGGCCAATTGTTTCTTCCACTGTCCGCCATTCCACGTCTGCACGTTTTCCGAGTCCAGGCTCAGGTCCGTGGCGACGCAGATCAGGGTTGACGGCGCGCATTGTGCCACGAGGGCTTCGAGCATGGCGGCGTTGCGGTATGGCGTTTCGATGAACAGCTGAGTTTGCTTTTCATTGCGCGAACGGCTTTCCAGTTCCTTGATGCGCTTGGCGCGCAGGGCCGCGTCCGTGGGCAGGTAGCCGTTGAAGGCGAAGCTCTGGCCGTTCAAGCCGCTGGCCATCACGGCCAGCAGGATCGACGACGGGCCCACCAGCGGACGCACTTTAATGCCGTGCTGATGCGCCAGGTGTACCAGGTCGGCGCCGGGGTCGGCCACGGCGGGCACGCCCGCCTCCGACACGAGGCCCGCATCGCGTCCCGCCAGCAGCGGTGCCAGCAAGCCGGCCAGCGCTTGCGCCGGGGTATTGACGTTGAGTTCGGAAATCGTGATTTCCTGCAGCGGCTTGGCCAGCGGATGCTGGTTGCCGATCAATTTCAGGAAGGCACGCGCCGTCTTGGCGTTTTCCGCAACGAAATAATCGAGTTGCGAGGTGATCTGCCGCACCTGCTCGGGAATGATGCGGGCCAGCGGGTCGATGGCGCCATCGGACAGGCCGAGGTGGTTGGGGATCAGGTACAGGGTGCCGGTCATGGATTTTAGTCAGTCATGTTAGTACCCCAACGTCAAACTGCCGGGGGCAGTCCCTTCGGGATCGGAGTGTGCTCCATTGGAGCGCACTCCCCCGTCGGGTCTGACCCCAGATGTTGCCGTTAGGGGTATTTTAAATTTTAAAAAACGCCACGCCCGCCTTGCGCAGCATGCCGGTGAGGGCGATCAGCGGCAAGCCGGTGAGGGCGGTCGGGTCGGTGCTGTCGATGCGTTCAAGCAGGGCGATGCCCAGGCCTTCGTTCTTGGCGCTGCCGGCGCAGTCGTACGGCTGCTCGATGCGCAGGTAGGCGTCCAGTTCCGCGTCGGGCAAGTCGCGCACGGTGACGAGGGTCTGGATATCTTCCACCTGCGCCACTGCCGGCGTCTGGCGGCCATCGAGCAGGCACAGGGCCGTGTGGAACACGGTCTGGCGCCCGCGCATGGTTTGCAGCTGGCGCAGGGCGTTCGCATGGCTGCCTGGCTTGCCGATCTGCGCGCCGTCCAGGGTGGCGACCTGGTCGGAGCCAATGACGAGACTGCCAGGATAGCGGTCGAGCACGGCCTGCGCCTTGGCCTGCGCCAGGCGCAAGGCCGTGGCGCTGGGGCTTTCGCCTGGCAGGGGGCTTTCGTCGAGATCGGGCACGGCCACCTCGAAAGGCAGGCGCAGGCGTTGCAGCAATTCCTTGCGGTAGGTCGAGCTCGATGCAAGAATCAAGCGCAATGGGGCGGAAGTTGGTATCATTCGGTAGTGGATGGCGGCCGGCATGGCCGCGCAGGTCGATGTCAGTGGGATTTCACGCAAATTCCAGGGCGCAGAGCCCATAACTGAGGCTCCATGCGGCATGACGGTGTTGATGAAGTTGTCATGTTGATGGCAATGATTGCGTCAAAAAAGATGCTTAGCCTTTGACTCCGTGCTAAAAACCCTGTTATTATCGCAGGTTTTCCGGGGAAATTTTCTACCAATGAATGCTTTTGTGATCGACGCCTTTGATTTTTGTCGTATCAGCGGGAGCCGCGAGGGTGTAACTCCTGTCGCTGAAATGACCCGGTTGACCAAGGATTGTGCAGATAATTCCGGCGAGATTGCCTGGAAGATCGTCGGCGGCACCAGCAAGCTGGGCTACCCACAACTGACCTTGTCGGTCAACGGCACCGTTCAGCTGGTTTGCCAGCGCTGCCTGACTCCGTATGCTTACGCAATTGATTCGACGACCACTCTGATGCTGGGCAAGGATGACGAGCACGCGGACGAGATCGAAGAAATCATCAACGATGAATCGATCGACGTGATCGTCGGCAGCCGCAGCATGGATGCCGCGGCCCTGATCGAAGATGAAGCCTTGCTGGCCCTGCCGCAGGTACCCAAACACGACGTCTGCCCCGATACGGCGCAGCTCGATGCTCTCAAGTCTGAAAAGAAGTCGCCGTTCGCGGCACTGAAAGACTTGAAGCCAGAATAAGTTAAGTAGTAGTGGTAGTTTGTAGGGGGCCTCAAAAACCGTAGCGAGCGGCCCAATATCGTCTTGAGTAGCGCAAGCGTACGGAAGTACTGAGCGCCGCCAAGGCGATAGTGGGAAGCGCAGTAGGTTTGTGAGGTCCCTTTTAGAGAACGTGTCAAACGCGTGTAGTAATCGAGTATGGCAAGTGTAGTGAAATGTAATTGTAATAAACGATGTCGGTCCGGGCTATTTTCGGGTAGTCTTTGCCGCTGGGATACTCGATTCGCATGTATTTGCCAATCGATTGTGCTAAAATTTTAGAACTTATGTATTAGGAGTCATCATGGCAGTTCAACAGAACAAGAAAACCCCTTCCAAGCGCGGCATGCACCGTTCGCACGACTTCCTGGTCGCGCCGCAATTGAGCGTCGAGCCAGTTACCGGCGAAACACACATGCGTCACCATATCAGCCCTAACGGCTTCTATCGTGGCCGTAAAGTGTTGAAGACCAAAAACGACGAGTAATCGACGTTTTTGTTGGGTAAGATGAAAGCGGTGTTGCGTGGTTATTCGGCGTGGCGCCGCTTCTTCTTTTTTATCGGCTGCAATTCATCTTGCACACCCGTCATTTTGAATCACGCTGTCCAGGCCTGTGCATGACATGCTGCGCCCTGCATATGCTCCAGTCCGATTCACATCTTGCCGCACGCCCGCAGCGGTATTGAATCAACACAAATGACAATCAAAATTTCTATCGACTGCATGGGCGGAGATCACGGTCCCTCAGTCACTATCCCCGCAGCAATTTCCTTCGTAAAACATGAGCCTGAAGCCGAACTGATCCTTGTTGGATTGGAAGATGTGATTCGTGCCGAACTGAAGAAACATAAAGCCGACACGCATCCGCGCCTGTCGGTATTGCATGCCTCCGAACAAGTTACCATGGACGATCCCCTGGAAGTGGCCCTGCGCCGCAAGAAGGATTCCTCCATGCGCGTGGCCATCGAACAAGTCAAGAGCGGCGTGGCGCAAGCCTCCGTTTCCGCCGGTAATACGGCAGCCTTGATGGCCGTGTCGCGCTACGTATTGAAAACCATGTCCGGCGTCGACCGCCCGGCCATCTGCAGCATCTTGCCGAATCAAAAGAACGGCCCGACCTACATGCTGGACCTGGGCGCCAACGTCGATTGCGAACCGCATCACTTGCACCAGTTCGCCATCATGGGCTCCGTGCTCGTGTCCGCCATGGAGGGTATCGAACGCCCGACGATCGGCTTGCTGAACGTGGGCACGGAAGATATCAAGGGCAATGAAGTGGTGAAACTCACCTCGAAGCTGCTGCAGGCCGACCACGAGCGTGGCGCGCTGAACTTCTACGGCAACGTGGAAGGCAACGATATCTTCAAAGGCACGACCGATATCGTCGTCTGCGACGGTTTTGTCGGCAATGTGACCCTGAAAGCCATCGAAGGCCTGGCGCGCTTCATGAAAGACGTGCTCACTTCCGAATTCAAGCGCAATCCGATTACCATGCTGGGCGCGCTGATCGCCCGCGGAGCCCTGAAAGCCATCGGCAACCGCTTGAATCCATCGCGTTACAACGGCGCCAGCCTGCTGGGCTTGCGTGGCCTCGTCTTCAAGAGCCATGGCAGCGCCGATGCTTATTCCTTCGAATGGGCCTTGCGCCGCGCCTTTGATGCGGCAAAAAATGACGTGCAAGCGCACTTGGCCAGCATGATCGCCGAGTTGATGCCGCGCACGCCAGTTCCAGATGAACCTACATCAACAAGCTCTACCATTTAGTGGACGGGTACTTGCATGACTATTTTTAGCAAAACTTACAGCAAAATTATCGGTACCGGCAGCTACCTGCCGGAGAAGCGCGTCACCAACCAGGACTTGACCGAACAGCTGGCCGCCAAGGGCATCGAGACGTCGGATGAATGGATCGTCTCGCGCAGCGGCATCTCGGCGCGCCATTACGCGGCGCCAACGCAAAACTCCTCGGACCTGGGCGTGGAAGCGGCCAAAAAGGCCTTGGAGATGG
Organism: Janthinobacterium sp. FW305-128; assembly: GCF_020858135.1. NCBI lineage: Bacteria > Pseudomonadati > Pseudomonadota > Betaproteobacteria > Burkholderiales > Oxalobacteraceae > Janthinobacterium > Janthinobacterium sp. FW305-128. The sequence continues at coordinate 322,575 of NZ_JACYMK010000006.1, forward strand.
CTGGCCTGAACGGCAACGACCTCGACCTCATCATCGTCGCCAGCTCGACCCCCGACTTCTTCGGCAGCTTCCCCAGCACCGCCTGCATCGTGCAAAACAAGCTGGGCATCACGAACAATTGCGCCGCCGTCGACGTGCAAGCCGTCTGCAGCGGTTTCGTGTATGCGGTGGCCACGGCCGACAGTTTTATTCAATCGGGCATGCATAAAAACGTGCTGGTGATCGGCGCCGAAGTGTTTTCGCGCATCCTCAATTTCGACGATCGCGGCACTTGCGTGCTGTTCGGGGACGGCGCCGGCGCCATCGTCATGACGGCGTCGAAAGACCCCGGCATTCTGGCCACCAAGCTGCACGCGGACGGCCGCCACTCGAACATCCTCAGCGTGCCGGGCAGCCTGGCTGGCGGCGCGCTGGACGGCAGCGCCTTCCTGTACATGGATGGCCCCGCCGTCTTCAAGCTGGCCGTGTCCGTGCTGGAAAAGGTCGCACACGAAGCCCTCGAACACGCCAACATGACGTCGGACCAGATCGACTGGCTGATCCCGCACCAGGCAAATATCCGCATCATGAACAGCACGGCGAAGAAACTGGGCTTGCCGCTGGACAAGATGGTCGTCACCGTCGACCAGCATGGCAACACTTCGGCCGCCTCGATCCCGCTGGCGCTCGACATCGCCGTGCGCGACGGCCGGGTCAAGAAGGGCGACAACGTCATGATGGAAGGCGTGGGCGGCGGCTTTACCTGGGGCGCCGTGCTGGCAAGGATGTGATAGCCGAAGGCTGACTTTGGGGTCCGACCCGTCGGGGGAATACATTCCAATGGAATGCATTCCGATCCCGCAGGGACGTACCCCAGCAGTTGCCTTTGGGTCTCTGATTCTCTAAATAGTAAAAAAACGGAGTCGACATGACACAATTTGCATTTGTTTTCCCAGGCCAAGGCTCGCAAGCGATTGCGATGCTCGATGGTTTCGCCGGCAACCCCGTGGTTGCGCAAACCGTCGCCGAAGCGTCGGATGCCCTGCAATGCGACCTGGGCAAGCTGATCGCCGAAGGTCCGAAGGAAGAGCTGGACCTGACCACCAATACGCAACCGGTGATGCTGACGGCGGCCGTGGCCTTCTACCGCGCCTGGCTGGCGGCCGGCGGCCCCGTGCCGACGGTCGTGGCCGGCCACAGCCTCGGTGAATATTCGGCGCTGGTCGCCGCCGGCGTGATCTCGTTCAAGGATGCCGTGCCGCTCGTGCGTTTCCGCGCGCAAGCCATGCAGGAAGCCGTACCGGTAGGGCAGGGCACGATGGCTGTCGTGCTGGGCCTGTCGGATGATGACGTGCGCGCCGCCTGTGCGGAAGCGGCGGCGGAAAACCCGGCCTTGGTGGTCGAGCCCGTCAATTTCAATGCGCCGGCGCAAGTGGTCATCGCCGGCCACACGGCGGCCGTTGAGCGCGCCTGCGAACTGGCCAAGGCCAAGGGCGCCAAACGCGCCATGAAGCTGCCCGTTTCCGCGCCATTCCACTCGTCGCTGCTGAAACCGGCATCGGACCGCTTGCGCGAGTACATGGCCGGCCTGACGTTCGCCGCGCCGCAGATCGCCCTGATCAACAACGTCGACGTGGCCATCGTCAACGACGTCGCCGGCATCAAGGATGCGCTCGTGCGCCAGGCAGCCAGTCCCGTGCGCTGGGTGGAAACCATGCAAAAAGTGGCGGCAGACGGCATCACGCAAGTGATCGAATGCGGCCCGGGCAAGGTCCTGATGGGCCTGGCCAAGCGCATCGATCCCGTGCTGGTGGGCGACGCCATCGTCGACCAGGCTTCGCTGGAACGCATTTTGACGCAGCTCAAATAAACATCAGATCGCGGCAGCCTGCCTGCCGCGCTTGCTTTTAAGGATACTCATGAATTTAGCAAATCAAGTCGTGCTGGTCACGGGCGCCTCGCGCGGCATCGGCCGCGCCATCGCCACCGAACTGGGCAAACAGGGTGCTACCGTGGTTGGCACCGCCACCTCGGAAAGCGGTGCGCAAGCGATCACCGATTACCTGGCCGCCGAAGGCGTCACGGGCAAGGGCCTGGTCCTGAACGTGACCGATGCGGCGCGCTGCGCAGCCGTCGTCGATGAAGTGCAGAAAGCCTACGGCAGCCTGTCCATCCTCGTCAATAACGCGGGCATTACGCAAGACCAGCTGGCCATGCGCATGAAGGATGAAGAGTGGGACAGCGTGATTTCCACGAACCTGTCGGCCGTCGGCCGCCTGTCGCGCGCCGTACTGCGCGGGATGATGAAAGCCAAAACTGGGCGTATCATTAATATCACGTCGGTGGTGGCGTCGTCGGGCAATCCGGGGCAAATGAATTACGCGGCGGCCAAGGCCGGCGTGGAAGGCATGAGCCGCGCCCTGGCGCGCGAAATCGGCAGCCGCAACATTACCGTGAACTGCATCGCCCCTGGCTTCATCGATACCGACATGACCAAGGCCCTGAGCGAAGAGCAGCACGCGGCCCTGTTGACGCAAATTCCCCTTTCCCGCCTGGGCAAACCGGAAGACGTGGCGGCGGCGGTGGCCTTTTTGGCCTCGCCGCAAGCGGCCTACATCACGGGCACCACCCTGCACGTGAACGGCGGTATGTACATGAATTGATGTGAAAGCTAGACGGGGCGGGCGTTTGTGGCATCATTCAATGGCCGTTTTTGTCTATAATCGCATCTTTTAGCAGCAGCTTCGGTCGAATTAGCAGCAGACACCGAAATTAGTATTCGGACGCGCAAACCTGATAAAATGCGCGCACTTTCCGTAACACACACTTTGGAGCCATAACATGTCGGATATCGAACAACGCGTTAAGAAAATCGTCGCTGAGCAACTGGGCGTTGCAGAAGCAGACATCAAAATCGAATCCTCCTTCGTCGACGATCTCGGCGCCGATTCCCTGGACACCGTGGAACTGGTCATGGCCCTGGAAGACGAATTCGAAATGGAAATCCCTGACGAACAAGCTGAAAAAATCACCACCGTGCAACAGGCGATCGACTACGCCACCGCACACGTCAAGGCCTAAGCCTGTCTGACCGACTTCAGGAGAATCGCTTGAGCCGTTCTAAAAACCGTCGTGTTGTTGTCACCGGCCTGGGCTGCGTTTCACCTGTCGGCAATACTATTGCCGAGGCGTGGGGCGCAATCATTGAAGGTAAATCCGGCATTGCCACGATTACCAAGTTTGATGCACAGCCATTCACCACGCATTTTGCCGGTGAAGTCAAAGGCTTCAATATCGAAGAGTATATCTCCGGTAAGGAAGCACGCCACATGGATACCTTTATCCATTACGGCATGGCTGCCGGCATCCAGGCGATGCAGGACTCCGGCCTGGAAGTGACCGAAGAAAACGCCGAGCGCATCGGCGTGATCATCGGTTCCGGTATCGGCGGCTTGCCGCTGATCGAGGAAACCAAGTCCGAGTACGAAAAGCGCGGTCCGCGCCGTATCTCGCCCTTTTTCGTGCCTGCCTCGATCATTAACATGATCTCTGGCAACCTTTCGATCAAATATGGTCTGAAGGGCCCGAATCTGGCGATCGTGACGGCGTGTACCACCGGTTTGCACAGCATCGGTGCCGCAGCGCGCATGATCGAGTACGGCGATGCCGACGTCATGATCGCCGGTGGCGCTGAATCGACCGTGTCGCCGCTGGGCCTGGGCGGTTTCGCCTCGGCGCGCGCCTTGTCGACCCGCAACGACGATCCGGCAACGGCATCGCGTCCGTGGGATACCGACCGCGACGGCTTCGTGCTGGGCGAGGGCGCTGGCGTCATGGTGCTGGAAGACTACGAGCACGCGGTGGCCCGTGGTGCCAAGATCTATGCCGAAGTGCATGGTTTCGGGATGAGCGCAGATGCTTATCACATGACCTCGCCGCTGGAAGATGGCAGCGGCGGCAGCAAATCGGTGATCGCGGCCCTCAACAACGCCGGCTTGAACGCGGATCAGATTCAGTACCTGAACGCGCACGGCACGTCGACCCCGCAAGGCGACGTGGCGGAAGTGATGGGCATCAAACGCACCTTCGGCGAGCACGCCAAGAATCTGGTTGTCAACTCGACCAAGTCGATGACGGGCCATTTGCTGGGCGGCGCGGGCGGTCTGGAAGCGGTGTTTACGGTCCTGGCATTGCACCATCAGGTGTCGCCACCGACCATCAACATCTTCAACCAGGATCCGGCTTGCGATCTCGATTTCTGTGCCAACACGGCGCGGGATATGAAGATCGATTATGCAGTGAAGAATTCGTTCGGCTTCGGCGGCACGAATGGCACACTGATTTTCGGTAAAGCGAAATAAGCAGGAACTTTCAAGCGCTCGCTACGGTCAAATCGTAGTGAGCGCTGATTCGGCGCCAACGTTCGTTGGCGCCTGAATTTGCCCGGCATGTTGCCGGCGCGCCTTTTTTTTCCCATGAAGTATGTCAATCGCAGTAGCGGCTGTCATTCGCACGCCTGTCTGTTTGCGTCTGTTGCAAGCGGTGCTGGGACTGTGCGCCTTGCTGGCCGCCTGGCCCCTGAGCGGTGCGTGGCGCGCTGCGGCGGTGCCTGGCCAACTGGTGGGCGGCTATGCGCTGGGCTGGCCCGGTGCGTTGCTGAGCACGGCTGGCGGCGTGTTGTTGCTCGCTTTGCTGCGCAGGCGCAGAAAGCCGCAGACGCTTGATATTTCGCCGGTTGGCCAATTGCGGCTGGCGGTATATCTGGAGCATGGCGGAGCGCCAGGGGCGGATGCCGGCGGGGTGGCGGCGCCGCCCGGCCCGGGGCCGTCGCCGCCGTCAGGACTGCGCCTGTTGCCGGGCTCGACCCTGTGGCCGTCGCTGCTGGTGCTGTGCCTGGCCGATGCCGCAGGGCGGCGCACGCAGGTGCTGGTGCAGCGCGGCGGCGGCTGCCCCGCCTTCCGCCCGCTGGCCGTGGCGTGCCGGGCCATTGCGGCGCGGAGTGGGGACGAATAAAAGTGGGGCGAACACTGAACTTCTTGCAGCGGGCCAACTCTATATCCATACAGGCGCCCACGCTGCATGACTACAGGGACATTGGGCGTGAGGACAGAGCGCGAGTATGATCAGTTACTGGTCGAGCGGGTGCAGGCTGGCGACAAAAGGGCATTCGATGTGCTGGTATCGAAATACCAGCGCCGCTTGATGCGCCTCGTGTCGCGCCTGGTGCACGACCCGGCGGAGGCCGAAGATGTGGTGCAGGAAACCTTTATCAAGGCATACCGGGCGCTGCGCCATTTTCGCGGCGATGCCGCCTTTTATACCTGGCTGTACCGCATCGGCATCAATACGGCCAAGAATTATCTCGTCACGCAGGGGAGGCGCGCCGCCACGTCCAGCGATGCCGACGCCGAGCAGGCCGAGTCCTTCGATGATGGCAATAAATTGCGTGACAACAATACACCGGAATCGGTGCTGGCGAGCAAGCAGATTGCGGCCACCGTCAATGCGGCCATGGATGTGCTGCCCATCGAATTGCGCACTGCCATCGTGCTGCGCGAGATCGAGGGCCTGAGCTATGAAGAAATATCGGAGATCATGGCGTGCCCCATCGGCACCGTGCGCAGCCGGATTTTTCGCGCGCGCGAAGTGATTGCGGAAAAATTGAAACCGTTGCTGGACATGCCAATTGACAAGCGCTGGTAATCTGAAGAGTATGAGGTTGGCATGGCTGCGCCCGGTTTTCGCACCGATCCTCTTGAAATGGCAGGACCCATCATGGATACGCACACACGATTGCACGAGACTATTTCCGCCCTGGCCGATGGCGAGCTGGCGGCGAGCGAACTCGAACTGGCTTTTGCCGCCCTCGACACGGATGAGGGGAGGCAAGCCTGGAATGTCTATCGCCATATCGGTGACGTGCTGCGCTCGGAGCAGTGCGGCCATGCACTGAGCGCCCAGTTCGATGCACGCCTGGCCAGCCGCCTGGCCGCCGAGTCGGCGCCTGCCCATGCGGAACCGCTGCTGCCCCTGTCCGCCGCCATCGTGCCGCCGGGTGCAGCCGAGCCGCTGGAGGCGGGGCCGCTGGCGCAGCGCTAGGGCGTTTCGCCATCTTATGCCAGGCTTAACGTTCCTGTCGCCCTCTTGACACTGGCCTTCGGTACGATTGACACTGTGTGCAGGCAATATCTTGCTTTTGCGATATATTGTTGCTGCCATGCGCGCTACCGGATGGGTTTGCCCCGGGGACGCCGTCATGACGGCCAATCGTGCACGCAGGCAATCGCCTGATTCGCGTTTTGATCCGTTTATATATTCGAAGAGATCCTTTCCATGAAAAAAAACATGTGTGCCGCCAGCAAGTCGTTTTCAGTAAAGACGCTTTCCGCCTTATTGTTCGGTACCGCTGGCGTGTTTCTGGCTCCCACCATGCTGGGCCTGGCGCCACAGGCGCAGGCCGCCGTGCCGGCAGTGAAACTGCCTGATTTCTCGGACCTGGTCGACGCCGTTGGCCCGGCCGTGGTGAATATCCGCACCACCGAACGCCTGAGAATGGGCGGCGCCGGCGCCGGCAGTCAGGATGAGCAGGAAATGCAGGAATTCCTGCGCCGCTTCTTCGGCGGCACCATGCCGACGCCGCGCCAGCAGGCGCCGCGTGGCGGCCGCCGCGCCGTGCCGCAGGAACAGGAAGTGCAGCGCGGTGTCGGTTCCGGCTTCATCATCTCGGCCGATGGCTACGTGCTGAGCAATGCCCACGTGGTCGATGGCGCCGACGAGGTTTACGTGACGCTGACGGACAAGCGCGAATTCAAGGCCAAGGTGATCGGCGCCGATGCGCGCACCGACGTAGCCCTGCTGAAAATCGAGGGCGGCAACCTGCCGCGCCTGACTATCGGCGATTCGAACAAGATCCGCGTGGGCGAATGGGTGATCGCCATCGGCTCGCCGTTCAACCTGGAAAACACGGTGACGGCCGGCATTATTTCCGCCAAGTCGCGCGACACGGGCGACTACCTGCCGTTGATCCAGAGCGACGTTGCCGTCAATCCCGGCAACTCGGGCGGTCCCCTGATCAATATGCGCGGCGAAGTGATCGGCATCAATTCGCAGATCGCTACCCTGTCCGGCGCCTACAACGGCATTTCATTTGCCGTGCCCATCGATGAAGCCATGCGCGTAGGCGAGCAGCTGAAAAAGACGGGCAAGGTCGTGCGCGGCCGCATCGGTGTGCAGATCGGCGAAGTGAGCAAGGACGTGGCGGGATCGCTGGGCTTGCCGAATGCCAAGGGCGCGCAAGTGTCGATGGTGGAGCCGGGCGGTCCGGCCGACAAGGCGGGCATCAAGCCGGGCGACATCATCCTGAAATTCAACGGCGCGCCGATCGAGCGTTCGTCCGACCTGCCGCGTCTGGTGGGCGGCGCTCCCGTCAACGGCAAGTCCACGCTCACCGTCTGGCGCAAGGGTGCGCAGCAGGACATTCCCGTCACCGTCGTCGAGCTGGAAAGCGAGAAAACGGCGAAGAAGGGCGCCAGGGAGCCGGAAGCGCAAGCCGTCAATGCACTGGGGCTGAAGGTCAGCGACGTGCCGGCCGCGAAGAAACAGGAATTGAAGATCGACGCCGGCGTGCAGGTTGACGAGGCCGATGGCGTGGCGGCTCTGGCCGGCCTGCAGCCTGGCGACGTGATCTTGCAGCTGAATAACGTTGCCGTGAAAGACGCCAAGCAGTTCAACGCCCTCGTGGCCAAGCTCGATCCGAAAAAGACGTCGGCCGTGCTGGTGCGCCGTGGCGACGTAGCGCAATTCGTTTCGCTGCGCCCGTCGGCGAAGTAAGGTTCTGATTCACCTGCATCCCGGCTGTGGCCGGGATGCCTTTTTCTCTTTTCCATGCACTTCACGCTCTATTCCCGCAGTTATTGCCACCTTTGCCAGGACATGCTCGACGCCTTGCTCCTGCTGCAGCCGCCCGGCAAACCGTTCACGGTGGAGGTGATCGACATCGACGCCTCGCCCGACGCCTCCCTGCTGGCCCGTTTCGACGAGCTGGTGCCGGTGCTGTTCGGCGACCTGGCGCAGCCCGAGCTCTGCCATTATTTTCTCGACGAGGCGGCCGTGCGGCGCAGCCTGATGTAGTTTAACTGTCAATATTGACACTGCATTGCACCATTCTGGTGCTGAAAACAGCCGAAAATATCGGCTTGCCCCGGTGCCGGCCTCATAAGACGGGCTTTCTACTCTGAAATCCGGTAAAATGGGGAGGTCGAAAAAGCTACTGTCCGAGGCAGCAGCTTCTGTCGCTTCAAAAGCGCTCGCCTGGGCATGCAGATGTCCTGCTCGGAGCGCTTTTTTCATCATGAGTGGGGCGCCTGGTTTTGGCCCTGTTTGGCCCGGACATGATCCCCCTGATTCCTGTTAAAGCAGTGTCGTCAACTTCGCACTTATATTAGTTAATGAACAACATACGCAACTTCTCCATCATCGCCCATATTGACCACGGTAAATCGACCCTGGCTGACCGCATCATTCAATTGTGCGGCGGCTTGTCCGACCGCGAGATGGAGGCGCAGGTGCTCGATTCGATGGATCTGGAGCGCGAGCGCGGCATTACCATCAAGGCGCAAACGGCGGCCCTGCACTACAAGGCGCGCGATGGCCAGATCTACAACCTGAACCTGATCGATACGCCCGGCCACGTCGACTTCAGCTATGAAGTGTCGCGCTCGCTGTCGGCGTGCGAAGGCGCGCTGCTGGTGGTGGATGCATCGCAAGGCGTGGAAGCGCAAACGGTCGCCAACTGCTACACGGCGCTGGATCTGGGCGTGGAAGTGGTGCCCGTCCTGAACAAGATCGATTTGCCGAACGCGGATCCGCCGAGCGCGATTGCCGAGATCGAAGACGTGATCGGCATCGACGCGGGCGACGCCGTGCATTGCTCGGCCAAGACGGGCTTCGGCGTGCTGGACGTGCTCGAGCAGCTGATCGTCAAGGTGCCGCCACCGAAGGGCGACCCCGATGCACCGCTGCAGGCGCTGATCGTCGACTCCTGGTATGACGCCTATGTGGGCGTGGTCATGCTGGTGCGCGTGATCAACGGTACCCTGAAACCGAAAGACAAGATCCGCCTGATGGCCACCGATTCGGTGCAGCTGGTGGAAGACATCGGCGTGTTTTCGCCCCGTTCGCAATCCTTGCCGCAGTTGTCGGCAGGCCAGGTGGGCTTCATCATCGCCGGCATCAAGGAATTGAAAGCGGCGAAAGTGGGCGATACCGTCACCCTGGCCAACCGTCCTGCCGCCGCGCCATTGCCTGGCTTCAAGGAAGTGCAGCCGCAAGTGTTCGCGGGCCTGTTCCCCGTGGAAGCGAACCAGTACGACGCGCTGCGCGACTCGCTGGAAAAGCTGAAACTGAACGATGCGGCCCTGATGTACGAGCCGGAAGTGTCACAGGCGCTGGGCTTCGGCTTCCGCTGCGGCTTCCTGGGCTTGCTGCACATGGAAATCGTGCAGGAGCGCCTCGAACGCGAATTCGACATGGACCTGATCACCACGGCGCCGACCGTCGTGTACGAAGTGATCCAGCGCGACGGCACCATGATCAACGTCGACAATCCGTCGAAGATGCCCGATCCGTCGCGCATCGAGGAAGTGCGCGAGCCTATCGTCACGGTCAATCTGTACATGCCGCAGGAATACGTGGGCTCCGTGATCACCCTGTGTATCGGCAAGCGCGGCATCCAGATGGACATGAGCTACCACGGCCGCCAGGTCAAGCTCGTGTATGAAATGCCGATGGCCGAGATCGTGCTGGACTTCTTCGACCGCCTGAAATCGACGTCGCGCGGCTATGCCTCGATGGATTACGAGTTCAAGGAATACCGCGCGGCCGACGTGGTCAAGGTTGACATGCTGATCAACAGCGAAAAAGTCGATGCGCTGGCCATCATCGTTCACCGTTCGAACAGCCAGTACCGTGGCCGTCAGGTGGCTGCCAAGATGCGCGAACTGATTCCGCGCCAGATGTTCGACGTGGCCATCCAGGCGACCATCGGCGCGAACATCATTTCGCGCGAGAACGTAAAAGCCTTGCGCAAGAACGTCCTGGCCAAGTGCTACGGCGGCGACATCAGCCGCAAGAAGAAATTGCTGGAAAAACAAAAAGCGGGCAAGAAACGCATGAAGCAAGTGGGTTCCGTGGAGATCCCGCAAGAGGCATTCCTGGCAATTTTACAAGTGGATGGTTAATCAATGAACCTGCAAGTGATTTTAGGAAATTTCGCTTTAATCCTGTTCGTGCTGATGGTGTTGACGGGCCTGGTCTGGTGCCTGGATGTATTTTATCTGTCCAAGCAGCGCCGCAAGGCGGCCGACCGTGCCCTGGCCGAGTTCGATGAGCGTCAAGCGAAGTCGTTGGCTGAAGGCATCAAGTCCGATGGTAGTAGCAGCAGCCGCCGCGCCGCCATCGAGGCAGATCTGTTGCGCCAGCCGACCTGGGTCGAGTATTCGGGCAGCTTCTTTCCCGTCATCGCCCTCGTGTTTTGCCTGCGTTCGTTCCTGTACGAGCCGTTCAAGATCCCGTCGAGCTCGATGGTGCCGACCTTGCTGGTCGGCGATTTGATCCTGGTAAACAAGTTCACCTATGGCATTCGTTTGCCGATCGTCAACAAGCGCATCATTGAAGTCAATGATCCGCAGCGCGGCGACGTGATGGTGTTCAAGTATCCGAAAGATATGTCGCAAGACTATATCAAGCGCGTGATCGGGGTGCCCGGTGATAAAATCACCTATGAAAACAAGCGCTTGACGGTCAACGGCAAGGAAGTGGCGTACACCCCGCTGGACGACTACCTCGATGACGAAAGCACGGTCTACCACAAGCAGCTGGAAGAAAACCTGACGGGCGTGAGCCACCGCATCCTCAACGACGAGCCCGCTCCCACGTTGAACTTGCGCGAAGTGAAGGATTTCCCGCACAAGGAGGCGTGCAACTACAACGAAGACGGCTTCACGTGTGTGGTGCCACAAGGCAATTACTTCATGATGGGCGATAACCGCGACAATAGCGCGGACAGCCGCTACTGGGGTTTCGTGCCGAACGAGAATATCGTCGGCAAGGCTTTCCTGGTGTGGATGAACTTCAGCAATCCGAAACGCGTGGGCGGCATACACTAAGCCGGCCTGGTCTGTAATGGACCAACCATGGCTGCCGCGCCGACTCCCCGCGCGGCGGCCAGCCGAATTACTCAGATGACACAGAAACAACAATGAATCTTCAGCTATTGCAAACCCGTTTAGGCTATACGTTCCAGGATGCTGGCCTGTTGCAGCAAGCCTTGACGCACCGTAGCCACAGCAGTTTGCATAACGAGCGGCTGGAATTCCTCGGCGACTCCATCCTCAACTGCGTGGTCGCTTCCATCCTGTACGAACGTTTCAAGACCATCGACGAAGGCGACCTGTCGCGCCTGCGTGCCAACCTGGTCAAGCAGCAGTCGCTGTATGAAATCGCGCAAAAGCTGGAATTGTCGCAATTTTTGCGCCTGGGCGAAGGCGAGCTCAAATCGGGCGGCTTCCGCCGTCCGTCGATCCTCGCCGACACGCTGGAAGCCTTGCTGGGCGCCATCTTCCTCGACACGGGCTTCGACGCCGCCAGCACGGTGATCCGCGCCTTCTACATTCCCATCCTCGACTCGGTCGATCCGCAAACCCTGGGCAAGGATGCCAAGACCCTGCTGCAGGAGTTTTTGCAAAGCAAGAAAATTTCGCTGCCACAGTACAACGTGGTGGCTACCCATGGCGCCGCCCACAGCCAGGAATTCGAGATCGAATGCCTGGTGCCGAAATTGAACATCCAGGTTTACGGCCGTGGCGGAAGCCGCCGCGCCGGTGAGCAAGCCGCCGCCAAACTGGCGCTGGACGTGGCCGAGCAGGCGCTGTTGAAGTCGCCTGCCGCCAGCCGCAAGCCCAAACCGCGCGCCGCCCAGCTCAAGCTGGCCGGCATTGCCACCATCCAGAGCGACGACGCGCCAGCCCCGGCTGCCCCGGCGATCGCCGCTCACACTAAACAGAATCGACACTAGCATGACAGCCACCAAAATGCCCGACAACTTCCGCTGTGGCTATATCGCCATCGTGGGCCGCCCCAACGTGGGCAAATCGACCCTGATGAACGTGCTGATCGGCGCGAAGGTCAGCATCACTTCGCGCAAGGCGCAAACCACGCGCCACCGCATCACGGGCATCCAGACGGTGCCGGACGCGCAATTCATCTACGTCGACACGCCTGGCTTCCAGACGCGCCACTCGAACGCGCTGAACAAGACGCTGAACAAGACCGTCACGAACACCCTGATTTCCTCGGACGTGATCTTATACGTGATCGAGGCGGGCACGTTCGGCCCGGCCGACCAGCAAGTGATGGACCTGCTGCCGAAGGAAGTGCCGTGCATCCTCGTCATCAATAAATCGGACAGGGTCAAGGACAAGGCCGTGCTGCTGCCGTTCGCGCAAAAGATCGCCGCCATGCGCGACTTCGCCGCCATTGTTCCTGTGTCCGCCAAGCTGCATTTCCAGCTGGAAGGCCTGCAGAACGAGATCAAGCGCTTCTTGCCGGAAAACCAGCCTATCTTTGGCCCGGACGACATCACGGACCGCAGCGAGAAATTCCTCGCCTCGGAAATCGTGCGCGAAAAACTGTTCCGCTTCGTCGGCGACGAACTGCCGTACACGAGCACCGTGCTGATCGAGAAATTCGAGCAGGAAGGCGATTTGCGCCGCGTGTTCGCCGCCATCCTGGTCGAGCGCGATACGCATAAATCCATGATCATCGGCAACAAGGGCGCGCGCCTGAAGGAAGTCTCCACCCAGGCCCGCCTGGATATGGAAAAACTGTTCGGCGGCCCCGTGTACCTGGAAATCTGGGTCAAGGTCAAGTCGGGCTGGGCCGACAACGAGGCGGGCTTGCGCGCCTACGGCTACGAGTAATCCGCAACCCGGGGGCGACACCACACGCATGAGCACCACCACGCCAGCGCTGCACGATCCCGCGCCAGCCTCACCCGTTGTCCCCGCGCCGGCGGCCATCGCGCCGCCGGCCGCACCTTCCGCAGCACCCCGGCGCAGCCGTCCGCCCGCGCGCGACGGCCGCATCACGGGCCAGCCAGCCTTCGTGCTGCACAGCTATCCGCATAAAGAGACCAGCCTCATCGTCGACGTGTTTACGCGCGAGTACGGCCGCATCGCGCTCGTCGCCAAGGGCGCCAAGCGGCCCCATTCGCAGTTGCGCGGCGTGCTGCAGACGTTCCAGCCGCTGCAGGCGGGCTGGGCGGGCAAGTCCGAACTGCGCATCCTGACGGGCGCGGAATGGGTGGGCGGCATGCTGCCGCTGGAAAAGACGGCCCTGCTGTGCGGCTTCTATCTGAACGAATTGCTCGTCAAACTGCTGGCGCGCGATGACCCGCATCCCGTGCTGTTCGACCACTACGTTGCCACCTTGAATCAACTGGCGCACAATGAGCCGCCGCCCATCGTGCTGCGCAAGTTCGAGCGCGCGCTGCTCAAGGAAACGGGCGTGGCGGCCGACTTGACGCGCTGCACGGGCACGCGCCAGGCCGTCGAAGCGGGGCAGGTGTACGTGGTCGACCCGGAACGGGGACCGCGCCCGGCGCGCGCCGCCGACGCCTGGCCCAAGATCACGGGCAAGACCCTGCTCGACATGGAGCGCGAAGATTACCTTGACGTGGCCACGCAGGCGCAAAGCAAGCTGCTGATGCGATTTTTGCTGGCCCATCAACTGGGGGGCGCCACCTTGAACACGCGCCAGATACTGATCGATTTAATGCAGTTGTAGCGGTTGCGCTACAGCACTTTACGGATACCATCACTATGAGCTTTTTGCAGCCTTCCGGCCCCGTCATCGACCTGGGCGTCAATATCGACCACGTGGCCACCTTGCGCAATGCGCGCGGCACCGCGTATCCGGACCCGATCCGCGCGGCCTTGCTGGCCGAACAGGCGGGCGCCGACGCCATCACCCTGCACCTGCGCGAAGACCGCCGTCACATCAAGGATGCGGACGTGATCGCCATCGCGCCGCAGTTGCTCACGCGCATGAACCTGGAAGCGGCCGTGACGCAGGAAATGATCGACTTCGCCTGCGGCATCCGCCCGGCCGACGTGTGCCTGGTACCGGAAAAACGCACGGAAGTGACGACCGAGGGTGGCCTGGACGTGGTGCGCTATTTCAAGGAAGTGCAGGCTGCCGTCAAGCAATTGCAGGGCGAGGGCATCCGCGTGAGCCTGTTCATCGACGCGGACGAACAGCAGATCGCCGCCGCCGCCGAACTCGGTGCGCCCGTGATCGAACTGCACACGGGGCGCTACGCCGATACGCAAGGCGCGGAACAGCTGGCGGAACTGGAACGCATCAAGGCGGGCGTGCTGTTCGGCGTGGGCCGCGGCTTGAAGGTCAACGCGGGCCACGGCTTGCATTACACCAATGTGCAGGCGATCGCCGCGATTCCCGATATTGCCGAACTGAACATCGGCCACGCCATCGTCGCTCATGCCGTGTTTGTCGGCTGGGAAAACGCCGTGCGCGAAATGAAGGCCATCATGGTGGCGACGCGCCTCGCTGGCAAAGCATAAACGCGCACAAGGGAGAGCGCCATGATCTACGGCATCGGCACCGACATCTGCAAGATTCCCCGCATCGAGGCGGCTCTGGCGCGCCACGGCGAGCGTTTCGCCAAAAAGATACTGGGACCGCAGGAGCTGGACAAGTTCCGCGCCCGCAGCGCCAAGAACGCCGTGCGCGGCGTGCGTTTTCTCGCCACCCGTTTTGCGGCCAAGGAGGCGTTTTCCAAGGCCATCGGCCTGGGCTTGCGCATGCCGATGACGTGGCCCGCCGCGCAAATGCTGAACCACCCCAGCGGCAAGCCGATGATCGTCTGCAGCGGCGTGCTGGCCGACTTCATGGAAAAGAATCGCTTGAGCGCGCAAGTGACGATCAGCGATGAAGAAGAGTATGCCGTGGCGTTTGTGATTGTGGAGCAAGCGCCGTAATGCAGACGACTGCTGGGGTCAGTCTTTTCGATCGGAATGCGTCCCACTGGGACGTATTCCCCCGGCGGGTCTGACCCCATTTAAGAGCCAGCAATGACCGAAGCAATACCCGACCTCAATTCCACGGAAACGCCGCCCGACCCGCGCGCGCAGGTGCTGGCCACCGTCGCCAAGCTGCCGAACCTGCCCGGCGTGTACCGCTATTTCGACGCCGCCGACAAGGTGCTGTACGTCGGCAAGGCGCGCGACCTGAAAAAGCGCGTGTCCAGCTATTTCCAGAAAAACCTGGCCAGCCCCCGCATCGCCATGATGGTCGAGCGCATCGCGCGCCTGGAAACGACGGTCACGCACAGCGAGGCGGAAGCGCTGATCCTGGAAAACAACCTGATCAAGGCGCTGCAGCCGCGTTACAACATCCTGTTCCGCGATGATAAATCGTATCCGTATCTGAAAATCACCAATGGCGATGCGCCGCGCATGGTGTATTACCGGGGCGCGGTGGACAAGAAAAACCAGTATTTCGGGCCGTTCCCCAGTTCCTGGGCCGTCAAGGAATCGATGCAGATCCTGCAAAAGGTTTTTCTCATCCGCACCTGCGAGGACAGCGTGTACGCCAACCGCACGCGGCCCTGCCTGCTGCACCAGATCGGCCGCTGCAGCGCACCCTGCGTGGACCTGATCAGCAAGGAAGACTACAAGAACGACGTGGAAAACGCGGCGCGCTTCCTGCGCGGGCGCCAGAGCGAAGTGCTGGCCGACCTGGAAAAGAAGATGCACGCGTTTGCCGCCGAACTGAAATTCGAGCAAGCCGTGGTGGTGCGCAACCAGATCGCCTCGCTGTCGCGCGTGCTGCACCAGCAGAGCATGGAAACGACGGGCGACGCCGACGTCGACATCATCGCCGTGCTGGTGCAGGGCGGGCGCGCCTGCGTCAACCTGGCCATGGTGCGGGGCGGGCGCCACCTGGGCGACCGCGCCTATTTCCCCAGCCAGCTCAGCGATGCGGCGGCGATTGCCGAAGAGCCGATCGAGGTGGAAGTGCTGGCCGCCTTCCTGGCCCAGCACTACACGGAAAAATTCATTCCCGGCACCTTGATCCTGAATATCGAGTTCGACCAGCCGGCCCTGATGGTGGCCCTGATGGAGCAGTGCGGCCACCGCATCAACCTGATCTTCCAGCCGCAGGGTCAGCGTCGCCAGTGGCTGGAAATGGCGCAGAAGGGCGCCGGGATTTCGCTGGCGCGATTGTTGTCCGAGCAGGGCTCGCAGCAGTCGCGCACGCGGGCGCTGGCCGAGGCGCTGCGCCTGGAAACGGAGGATCTCGATAGCCTGCGCGTCGAATGTTTCGACATCAGCCACACGCAGGGCGAAGCGACGCAGGCCTCGTGCGTCGTATTCCACCACCACGCCATGCAGAATGGCGAATACCGGCGCTACAACATCAACGACATCACGCCCGGCGACGATTACGCGGCCATGCGCCAGGTCTTGATGCGCCGCTACGATAAGGTGGCCAATGGCGACGGCGTGATGCCCGACGTGGTGCTGATCGACGGCGGCAAGGGCCAGATCGAAATGGCGCGCCAGGTGTTCGCCGAGCTGGGACTCGATATCAGCTTGATTGTCGGCGTGGCCAAGGGGGAAGGGCGCAAGGTGGGCCTGGAAACCCTGCTGTTCGTCGATGGCCGCGCGGCGCAGGAACTGGGCAAGGAATCGGCGGCCCTGATGCTGATCGCGCAGATCCGCGACGAGGCGCACCGCTTTGCCATTACCGGCATGCGCGCCAAGCGGGCCAAGACGCGCCAGACGTCGCGCCTGGAAGAAATCGAAGGAATCGGCGCCAAGCGCCGCCAGAAACTGCTGTCGCGCTTTGGCGGCTTGCGCGGCGTGGTCGACGCCAGCGTCGAGGATCTGATGTCGGTGGAGGGGATTTCCACGCAACTGGCGGAAGAGATCTACAAGCAGCTGCATTAATGGATGGGGGCCTGGTCCGGCGCTGCGGCAACCGGACTAGGCTAATGTTGCCGGGCCATGTAGACTAGTGGCGCTTTCTTCACGCTTTCTTCATGTTCAATTTACCCGTCGGCCGATTGCTCTCTTATGCCTTTTAATATTCCCATCCTTTTGACCTGGCTGCGCGTGGCCCTGATCCCGCTCGTCGTCGGCGTGTTTTACCTGCCGCCGTCGATGCTGCTGCATGGCGACCAGAACCTCGTTGCCACCCTGGTCTTCATCGTTGCGGCCGTGACCGACTGGTTCGATGGTTTCCTTGCGCGGCGCTGGAACCAGACGTCCGCCTTCGGCGCCTTCCTCGACCCGGTCGCCGACAAGCTGATGGTGGCGGGCGCCTTGCTGGTGCTGGTGCAGCTGGACCGTGTCAATGCCGTGCTGGCCTTCATCATCATCGGCCGTGAAATCACGATTTCCGCCTTGCGCGAATGGATGGCGCAGATCGGCGCGTCGAAATCGGTGGCCGTCAGCTCGATCGGCAAGATCAAGACGGCCGCGCAAATGACGGCCATTCCCTTGCTGCTGTACCACGAAGTGATCTTCGGCGCGATCGACACCCATGTGTGGGGCGAGAAGCTGCTGTGGATCGCCTGCGTGCTGACGGTGTGGTCGATGTTCTATTACTTGCGCCTGGCATGGCCGCTCATCAAGGAAAAAGCGGGCAATTTGCATTGAGGTGATGGACGCCGATAGCATTGGGCTGGCGTCTTTTTAACCCAAACGCAAGAGCTGGGGTCAGACCCAAAGGGTCTGACCCCAAATATTTTGCAAAAGACCAGATATTGCCCGTTGACAGCCCCTGTAATCCCTCTATAATGCTGGCCTGTTGTTGATGACGCGGGAGTAGCTCAGTTGGTAGAGCGCAACCTTGCCAAGGTTGAGGTCGAGAGTTCGAGACTCTTCTCCCGCTCCAGAT